>NZ_JAWRYI010000006.1:0-360018 GCF_046534705.1 Pseudomonas sp. SIMBA_068 | reverse complement strand
CGAAACGTTGTCCCCCACTACCAGGCAGATTCCTAGGCATTACTCACCCGTCCGCCGCTGAATCGAAGAGCAAGCTCTTCTCATCCGCTCGACTTGCATGTGTTAGGCCTGCCGCCAGCGTTCAATCTGAGCCATGATCAAACTCTTCAGTTCAATACTGCTTGGGTTTTTAAGAAACCCTAAACTTGGCTCAGCAATCTCAAATGACTATGTGATTTCTCGCATGGCCACTTGTGATGCTGATAATCTTGTTGACTATCAGTCCGTACTCACAAGCACCCACACGAATTGCTTGATTCAATTTGTTAAAGAGCGTTTGGTTAAGAGCCTTTCGTCTCAACCGAGGCGCGCATTCTACGCTTTCCTCAGGGCCTGTCAAGCGTTTATTTTGAAGTTTTTTGCGAGAAACTCGTTTAGCTTCAAACACTTAACTCGCTGCGATCTCTCGTAGCGGGAGGTGAATCATACAGCGTTTAGAAGCGCTGTCAACCACCATTTCAACCGCTTGCGATCTTTCGATCGTAGCCCTTTCAGCAGCATCTTAACTACCTAACTCATTGAATCTCAAGGAGTTTGTCGTTCCGATGTCGCTGGAAGTGGGGCGCATTATAAGGGGATTCGGAAGGGCGTCAACCTTTAATTTCAAGAAACTGAAATATAAGCGGGAAATACCCTAGAAAGGCCACCAGGTGTCCGCCACAACACATTCAGCGCCTAGGAGATCGAGCGCTGAACACCCTAAGGCGAACACCCCCAAAAACAAAGCGGGGAGGCCTTCCGGCCTCCCCGCTTCTATATAGCTACACCTGCAAACACTCACTCAGCCTTGAGGGTAACCCGCGCAAACGACTTCTTACCCGCCTGGCACACATGGGTCGCACCCAGCGCAAACACGAAGTCACGATCAACTACCGCACCGTCGACCTTAACAGCACCGCCACTCAACAGGTCCCGCGCCTGAGCCGAGTTCTTCACCAGGCCAGCCCGGTTCAACACGGCCGCAATCGGCAAGTCTTCCGCTGCAGCCACTTCGACTTCTGGCAGGTCTTCCGGCAACTCGCCTTCTTTCATGCGGTTACCTGCACCACGGTGAGCGCTGGCCGCAGCCTCTTCACCATGGAAGCGCGCAACGATCTCTTCGGCCAGCTTGATCTTGATGTCGCGCGGGTTGGCACCCTTGGCGACGTCGGCACGGAACTGCTCGATCTCTTCCATCGAACGGAAGCTCAGCAGTTCGAAGTAACGCCACATCAAGGTATCCGGGATCGAGACCAGCTTGCTGTACATCACCCCCGGCGCTTCCTGGATGCCTACATAGTTGCCCAGCGACTTGGACATCTTCTTCACACCGTCGAGGCCTTCGAGCAGCGGCATGGTCACGATGTTCTGCGCTTCCTGGCCATAGGCGCGCTGCAACTCGCGCCCCATCAGAAGGTTGAACTTCTGATCGGTACCACCCAACTCGACATCCGCCTTCAGCGCCACCGAGTCATAACCCTGCACCAGCGGGTAGAGGAACTCGTGAATGGCAATCGGCTGGTTGGTGGTGTAGCGCTTGTCGAAGTCGTCGCGCTCAAGCATGCGCGCCACGGTGTACTGCGACGCCAGGCGAATGAAGTCGGCCGGGGTCAGCTTGTCCATCCAGGTGGAGTTGAACGCGACCTCGGTCTTGACCGGGTCCAGAATCTTGAACACCTGCTGCTTATAGGTCTCGGCGTTGTCCAGCACTTGCTCACGGGTCAGCGGTGGGCGCGTGGCGCTCTTGCCGCTGGGGTCACCGATCATGCCGGTGAAGTCACCGATCAGGAAGATGACCTGATGGCCCAGCTCCTGGAACTGACGCAGCTTGTTGATCAGCACCGTGTGCCCCAGGTGCAGGTCAGGCGCAGTCGGGTCAAAGCCGGCCTTGATGCGCAGAGGCTGGCCGCGCTTGAGCTTCTCCACCAGTTCAGACTCGACCAGTACTTCTTCCGCGCCGCGCTTTATAAGCGCCAGCTGCTCTTCAACCGACTTCATAGACAAACCCGCAAGGCTCAGATTCAGGGGGAGCCAACCATACAAGATCGGCCGTCAAATACAAGTTTCGCAAAGGAATGTGACCCGGGCACCGGCTTGCGGCGTCTACGCGCCCTTGCGTGAAAATGGATTTGGTTATATTTTATACAGTTATTTCATCTTCATCATGTCATTCATCTTTTCCATTTCACTTTTTTCAAAGTCACCTTACCCATGACCAACGAACCGCCTAAAGCGCCCCCGCTTTATCCGAAAAGCCATCTGTTGGCCGCCAGCGGCATTGCCGCCCTGCTCAGTCTGGCTCTGCTGGTATTTCCGTCCAGCGAAGTGGAAGCCAAGAAAACCACCCTCAACCTCGAGCTGGAGAGCCCTGCCGAGCAGCTGAAAGACGAATCCCGTGCTGCGCCCCTGGTGCAGGCCGAAGGCGACCAAGGCTCGCCATTCGCGCAGATCGAAGAGGCTACCCCCGAGACCCAGAAGGCCGAGCAATCAACCCCTGCCGCCGAGCCTGTCGCCGAAGCCGCCAAGGAGCCTGGCCATCGCGAGGTCACCGTGGCCCGTGGCGACACTCTGTCCACCCTGTTCGCCAAGGTCGGCTTGCCGAGCAATGCGGTGCACGACCTGCTGGCCAGTAACAAGCAGGCCAAGCAGTTCAGCCAGCTCAAGCACGGCCAGGTGCTGCAGTTCGAGCTCGACAAGGATGGCCAACTGGCCAGCCTGCACAGCAAGGTCAGCACCCTCGAAACCATTCGCCTGACCAAGTCCGCCAAGGGCTACACCTTCAACCGTGAAATCAGCAAACCGGTGGTGCGTACCGCCTACGCCCACGGCGTGATCAAGAGCTCGCTGTCGGCCTCGGCCCAGCGCGCCGGCCTGTCCCACAGCATGACCATGGACATGGCCCGGGTGCTGGGTTACGACATCGACTTCGCCCAGGATATTCGCCCAGGCGACGAGTTCGACGTGGTCTACGAGCAGAAGGTGATGGACGGCAAGGTGGTCGGCACCGGCAACATACTGTCCGCCCGCTTCACCAACCGCGGCAAGACCTACACCGCCGTGCGTTACACCAACAAGCAGGGCAACACCACCTACTACACCGCCGACGGCAACAGCCTGCGCAAGGCCTTCATCCGTACTCCGGTAGACTTCGCCCGCATCAGCTCGCGCTTTTCCGCCGGCCGCAAGCACCCGATCCTGAACAAGATCCGCGCCCACAAAGGCGTCGACTACGCCGCCCCGCGCGGTACGCCGATCAAGGCAGCCGGTGACGGCCGCATCGAACTGGCCGGGCGCCGTGGCGGTTACGGCAACACCGTGATCATCCAGCACGGCAACCGCTACAAGACGCTGTACGGTCACATGCAAGGCTTTGCCAAGGGCATCAAGACTGGCAGCTCAGTGAAGCAGGGCCAGATCATCGGCTACATCGGCACCACCGGCCTGTCCACCGGCCCGCACCTGCACTACGAGTTCCAGGTCAACGGTGTGCACGTCGATCCACTCAGCCAGAAAGTTCCGATGGCCGACCCGATCGCCAAAAACGAGCGCCAGCGCTTCCAGCAGCAGAGCCAACCCCTGATCGCCCGTATGGATCAGGAAAAAGCCACCCTGCTCGCAGCGAACAAGCGCTAAGCCCATGGCGCTCTACCTGGGGGTGATGTCCGGCACCAGCCTTGATGGCCTGGACATCGCCTTGATCAAACAAGGCGAGCAGCTTGAACTGCTCGCCACCCATTACCTGCCCATGCCCAGCGACCTGCGTCAGGACCTGCTTGCCCTGTGCAGCAGCGGCGCTGACGAGATCGCGCGCGCGGCGCTGGCAGAAAACCGCTGGGCCAGCCTGGCAGCCGAAGGTATCCGTGAACTGCTGGCCCGTCAGGGTCTGCAGGCCGATGCCATCCGCGCCATCGGCAGCCACGGCCAGACCATCCGCCACGAACCCGCACGCGGTTTTACCGTGCAGATCGGCAACCCGGCGCTGCTCGCCGAGCTTACCGGCATCAGCGTGGTTGCCGACTTCCGCCGGCGCGATGTGGCTGCTGGGGGCCAAGGTGCGCCCTTGGTACCGGCCTTCCATGAAACCCTGTTCGGCCACCTTGGCCAGCGCCTGGCAGTCCTGAACGTAGGCGGTTTCAGCAACCTCAGCCTGATCGAGCAGGACAAGCCGGTCCGCGGCTTCGATTGCGGCCCGGGTAACGTGCTGCTGGATGCCTGGATAGAGCGCAAGCGCGGCCAGGCCTACGATGCCGATGGTGCCTGGGCGGCCTCGGGCGTGGTGCAGGCGGGCTTGCTCGGTGTATTGCTGGCCGACCCGTTCTTCGCTGGTAGCGGCCCGAAAAGTACAGGCCGCGAGGTGTTCAACCTGCCTTGGCTGGATGGTCACCTGGCGGGCCTGCCCACTTACCAGGACGAGGATGTCCAGGCGACGCTGCTGGAGCTTACCGCTCGCAGCATCATCGACTCGCTGAGCAATGCCCAGCAAGGCACCAAGGCGTTGTTGGTGTGTGGTGGTGGCGCGCGTAACGGCGCCCTGATGGCTCGCCTCGGCCAGCTGCTACCCGAGGCCCGTGTCGCCAGCACCGGTGCCCATGGCGTAGACCCTGACTGGGTAGAGGCCATGGCCTTCGCCTGGCTGGCTCACTGCTGCCTGGAAGGCATCTGTGCCAACCGCCCAAGCGTGACAGCGGCCAAAGGCCTGCGAGTACTGGGCGCAATCTACCCGGCATAACCGCTACGCCAGAAAGCAAAACGCCGCGCAATAGCGCGGCGTTTTCGTAAGGCCAGACTTCAGATCGAGAACGAGGAGCCGCAACCGCACGTAGTGGCAGCGTTCGGGTTCTTGATCACAAAGCGCGAACCCTCCAGGCCTTCCTGATAGTCCACCTCAGCACCAGCCAGATACTGGAAGCTCATCGGGTCGACCACCAGCGCCACGCCTTCGCGCTCGACGATGGTGTCGTCTTCGGCCACATCCTCATCGAAAGTGAAGCCGTACTGGAAGCCCGAGCAACCACCACCGGTCACGAACACCCGCAGCTTCAGACGCTCATTGCCTTCCTCATCGACCAGGTTCTTCACTTTCTGGGCTGCCCCATGGGTGAATTCCAGACCGGTAGGGGTGAAGGTTTCGACGCTCATGTTGACTCTCCCGGCGCAGTTGCCGCCTTAAAACTCGATGACGCGCATTATCCGCTTTCCCGAGAAAATCGGTCAACAATTGTGCGGCTTTAGTCGCGACAAACAAAAAGGCCCGCACGAGGCGGGCCATTTCGATAGGGGCTTGCTTACGGCAACAAGCCCGCGTGGGACAGGCCCATGCGCTCATCCAGACCAAACAGGATGTTCAGGTTCTGTACCGCCTGGCCCGACGCGCCCTTGACCAGGTTGTCGATCACCGACAGCACCACCACCAGGTCACCACCCTGCGGGCGATGAACGGCAATGCGGCAGACGTTGGCGCCGCGCACACTGCGGGTCTCCGGGTGGCTGCCCGCTGGCATCACATCGACGAACGGTTCGTCGGCGTAGCGCTTTTCGAACAGCGCCTGCAAGTCGACCGAGGTGTCGACAACGTTCGCGTACAGGGTGGCGTGGATGCCACGGATCATTGGCGTCAAGTGCGGCACGAAGGTCAGGCCGATGTCCTTGCCAGCGGCCAGGCGCAGGCCTTGGCTGATTTCCGGCAGGTGACGATGGCCCTTGACCGCATAGGCCTTCATGCTTTCGCCGGCCTCGCAGAACAGCGAACCGACTGCAGCACCACGACCAGCGCCACTGACACCCGACTTGCAGTCGGCAATCAGGCGCGACGGGTCGGCCAGGCCCGCGTCCAGCAGCGGCAGGAAGCCCAGCTGGGTGGCGGTCGGGTAGCAACCCGGCACGGCGATCAGGCGCGCATGGCGAATCTTCTCGCGGTTGACTTCAGGCAAGCCATATACCGCGTCCTTGAGCAGTTCTGGCGCGCCGTGCGGCTGGCCATACCACTTGCCCCACTCGGTAGCATCCTGCAGGCGGAAGTCGGCCGACAGGTCGATCACCTTGGTACCGGCCGCCAGCAGTTCGCCAGCCAGGGCATGGGCAACACCGTGCGGAGTGGCGAAGAACACCACATCGCAGGCGGCCAGGGCTTTGCTGTCCGGCACGCTGAACGCCAGCCCGTCATAGTGGCCGCGCAGGTTCGGGTACATGTCCGCCACCGCCACGCCCGCCTCGGAGCGCGAAGTGATGACCGCCACTTCGGCCTGTGGATGCTGTGCCAGCAGACGCAACAGTTCGACGCCGGTGTAACCCGTGCCGCCGACGATACCGACCTTGATCATAACGCTTGCCCCTTATCAACGAGCCGTCTGGAAAGCGCACGATAATAGGGGCGCGAAGCGCCTGTAACAACTCTTCGGGTGACCCTTCGGGCGCTTGACCACTACTATCTGACGACCGTGAATACCTGAAGGAACTCCCTCCATGCTTTACCTATGGATCAAAGCGCTGCATATCGTCAGCGTGGTCTGCTGGTTCGCCGGCCTGTTCTACCTGCCGCGGCTGTTCGTCTACCACGCCCAGAGCGAGGACAGCATCAGCAAGGATCGCTTCGTCACCATGGAACGCAAGCTGTACCGCGGCATCATGAACCCGGCAATGATCGCCACCTACGTGTTCGGCGCGTGGATGCTTTACCTCACACCCGGCTGGCTCAGCCAGGGCTGGCTACACGCCAAGCTGACCTTGGTCATCCTGCTGACCGGCTACCATCACATGTGCGGAGCCCAGCGCAAACGCTTCGCCGGCGGCAACAACACCCGCAGCCACATCTACTACCGGTGGTTCAACGAAGTGCCCGTGCTGTTCCTGCTGGGCATCGTAATTCTGGTGGTGGTCAAACCGTTCTGACATAGCCACCCGTTCAAGGAGCCTTGCCATGTCGCTACCTGCCTCGCTCGAACAACGCCTGCGCCTGCCTGTGGTTGCGGCGCCGATGTTCCTGATCTCCAACCCCACACTGGTGCTGGCATGCTGCGCCAGCGGCGTGGTCGGCAGTTTTCCGGCCCTTAACCAGCGCGACAGCGCCGGCTTCAAGGCCTGGCTGGAGGAGATCGAGGCAGGCCTGGCGCAATTGCAGGCGCCAGCCCCCTATGCAGTCAACCTGATCGTGCACCCGACCAACCCACGCCTGCAGGCCGACCTGGCCTTGTGCGTGGAACATCGCGTGCCGATCGTCATCACCAGCTTGGGGGCCGTCAAGGAAGTGGTCGATGCCGTGCATGGCTACGGCGGCCTGGTGTTCCACGACGTCACCACCCGCCGCCATGCCGAGAAAGCCGCCGAAGCGGGTGTCGACGGGCTGATCGCCGTCGCTGCCGGCGCAGGCGGCCATGCAGGCACCTGGAGCCCGTTCGCCCTGGCCGCAGAGATTCGCCAGTTCTTCGACAAGACCCTGCTGCTGGCCGGCTGTCTCAACCATGGCCATGAAATCCTCGCCGCACAATTGCTGGGCGCCGACCTGGCCTACATGGGCACGCGCTTTATCGCTACTACAGAAAGCAAGGCTCAGGATGCCTACAAGCAGATGCTGCTCGATGCCCACGCCGCCGACATCATTCACACCCCGGCAGTGTCCGGCATCCCTGCAAGCTTCCTGCGTTCGAGCCTGGAACAGGCTGGCTACGACATGAACGCCCTCAAAGGCAGCCACGAGCAAGGCAAGCTCAAACCTATCGACGACGAAGCCAAAGCCTGGAAGACCGTATGGTCGGCGGGCCAGGGCGTCGGCGAAATCCATGACCTGCCCAGTGCGAGTGCATTGATCGAACGGCTCCACCGTGAGTATCGGGAAGCCCTGGAGCGCTGCCAGATTCTGCGCGCCCGCACCTTGTAGCAAAACGCAACACCTTGCCCGGCCAAGCTGTACACTAGGCGCCCTCTTCCGCCCCCAGGAGCCTTGCATGACCCGTTACGCCATGATCACTGGTGCTTCCAGCGGCCTGGGCCTGGCCCTGGCGGAAGCTCTGGCACGGCGCGGGCGCAACCTGATCCTGGTGGCACGTCAGCGTGAAACGCTGGAACCCGTGGCCATCGAGCTGACCCAGCGCTTTGGTGTCGAGGTGCTGTTCCGCGCCTGCGACCTCAGCCAGCCGCTGCGCCTGTCTGGCTTCGTACTCGAACTGGAAGAAGGCGAACGGCGTATCGACCTGCTGGTCAACTGTGCCGGCTTGCGCACCTACGGGCCGTTCCTGGCGCATGAGTGGGCCGACGAACAGGACCTGCTGGAGGTCAACGTCCTGGCCCTGAGCCGCCTGTGCCACGCCATCGGCAACCTGATGGCCGTACAGGGTGGCGGGCAGATCCTCAATGTCGCAGGCCTGGCCGCCTTCGCACCCGGCCCCTCGATGGCCACCTATGCTGCCAGCAAAGCTTACGTGCTGAACTTCAGCGAAGCCTTGCGCGAAGAGCTCAAGCCCACCGGCATCAAGGTTTCGGTCCTGTGCCCAGGCCCGGTGCGCGCTTCGCGCCGGCCCATTCGCAGACTAGACGGCAACAGCCGCTGCCTGAGCCCTGAGGAAGTGGCGCTGTATACCGTACGCGCGCTGGCCAAGAACCGTGCACTGATCATGCCGGTGCGGCGTAACCAGTGGCTGGCATTCGCTCCGCGCCTGTTGCCCCGCTGGCTGACGCGCAAGCTTGCAGGCTTCATCCACCGCCGCTACTGCCCGGTCGGAATGGAATAGCCACTGGGCGAGTGGCGCCTGGCTCAGTACACTCGGCCGGGACCCTCACCATGGAGCAAGTGCTGTGGACGATTTATTCATCAAGATCATCAACCGGGAGATCCCGGCCAAGATCATCTACGAGGACGACCAGGTTCTGGCGTTCCACGATATCGCGCCCCAGGCGCCGGTGCATTTTCTGGTCATCCCGAAAAAACACATCCGTACCCTCAATGACCTGACCGAGGACGATAAGGGCCTTGCCGGTCATATCCTGTTCACCGCCCAGCGCCTGGCCAAAGAACTTGGCTGCGATGATGGCTTCCGCGTGGTCATGAACTGCAACGAGCAAGGTGGCCAGACCGTCTACCACATCCATATGCACGTGCTTGGCCAGCGCCAGATGCACTGGCCACCGGGCTGATCCACGGCAAGCGACCCCGCCGCTATTGCGGTAAACTGTCGGGCACATTCTTGCGGAGGTGCCCGATGGCTACCGAACGTCACTACTCGCCGCTCGACCGCTTGTTGCTGCAGGCCGATACCGCCATGCGCACCTTGCTGCCCTTCAGCGGCCAACCCGCCCGGCCATCGCCGGCCATTGTCCAGCCGGACGTCGACCTGGACGAGCAGCAGAGCCGCCACATCGCCGGGCTGATGCGTATCAACCACACCGGCGAAGTGTGTGCCCAGGCGTTGTACCAAGGCCAGGCGCTGACCGCCAAACTGCCCCAGGTACGCAAGGCCATGGAGCATGCTGCCGAGGAAGAAGTGGACCACCTGGCCTGGTGCGAACAGCGCATTCGCCAGCTGAACAGCCACCCAAGCGTGCTCAACCCCCTGTTCTATGGCATGTCGTTCGGCATCGGCGCACTCGCCGGCCTGGTCAGCGACAAGGTCAGCCTGGGCTTCGTCGCCGCCACCGAACACCAGGTGTGCAAGCACCTCGACGAGCACCTGGAGCAGATCCCGCACGAAGACGAAAAGTCCCGGGCCATTCTCGAGCAGATGCGCATCGATGAAGAGCAGCATGCCGAGTCAGCACTGGAAGCCGGTGGTTATCGCTTCCCGGCACCGGTCCGCTTTGGCATGAGCTTGCTGGCCAAGGTCATGACCAAGAGCACCTACCGCATCTGAAGGCATCGCCATGACGGATCGATTCGACGCCAAGGACCTGGCGCGCGCCGTGCAAGCCGGCATTCTCCAGCCGGGCCAGGACCAGGCCCTGTTGGTATTCCTGCGCCAGCAACCGGCCCAACGGGGCAGCTTCCAGCTGGCCCATGTCGCCTTCTACTTCGGCGCCATGCTGATCATGGCGGCCATGGGCTGGTTGCTCACCGAAGCCTGGATGAGCATTGGCGACGGCGCTCTGCTGGTCATCGCCAGCCTCTATATCCTGGTGATCACCTTGTTCGCCCTGCATCTGCAACGCCGCGCCCAGCCTGTTGCTGCCGGGGTGCTGGCGGCCGTCGCGGTCAGCATAGTGCCACTGGCAGTGTTCGCCATCGAACGCCTGGTGGGCTGGTGGCCACTGGACGACGCGCAAGCCAACTATCACCAGTACTACACCTACGTGCAGGGCGGCTGGCTGGCGATGGAAGCGGCCACGGTGCTCGCCGGGCTGCTGATGCTGCGGCTGATCCCCTACCCGTTCGTCGTGATGCCGATAGCCGTGGCCTTGTGGTTCATGTCGATGGATCTGAGCGAATGGTTCTTCGGCTCGCCGTTCAGCTGGGAGCAGCGCCGCGAGGTTTCGCTGTGGTTCGGGTTGGCTTTGCTGGTGGTGTTCCTTGTGATAGACGGCCGCACGCAAGAGGACTATGCCCGCTGGGGCTACCTGGCCGGGCTGGCGGCATTCTGGGGCGGGCTGACGCTGGTGGACAGTGGCAGTGAGTTGGGCAAGGCCCTGTACTGCCTGATCAACATCGTGCTGATGGGCATGGCGGTGCTGCTGCGCCGGCCGGTGTTCATGGTGTTTGGTGCGCTGGGGGTGGCGGCTTACCTGGGGTACCTGTCATACGAGGTGTTCGCCGAGTCGCTGCTGTTCCCGGTGGTGGTGACCTTGATCGGGCTGGGGGTTATCTGGCTGGGGCTGGTTTACCAGAAGCGGCGGGAGCGGTTGAGCCAAGTAATGCGGGGATGGCTGCCAGGGTGGGTGCAAGCTGCACTGCCTGCGCTTCGGAGCTGATATTGCCGGCGATGGGCTGCGAAGCAGCCCCAAAAAACGTTGCGTTAACCGAGCTCTACGATTTCATACCCGTGGGTAATCTCAACCCCGGCGCGCTCGAGCATGATCGAAGCCGAGCAGTACTTCTCTGCCGACAGCTCCACCGCCCGCTTGACCTGTGCTTCTTTCAGCCCACGCCCTTTCACCACGAAGTTCATGTGAATCTTGGTGAACACCTTCGGGTCTTCGCTGGCGCGCTCGGCTTCCAGAAACGCCTCGCAGCTTTCCACCGCCTGCCGCGATTTCTTCAGAATGCTCACCACGTCAAAGCTACTGCAGCCACCGAGGCCCAACAGCAACATTTCCATAGGGCGCACACCCAGGTTGCGGCCGCCGGCCTCGGGCGGGCCGTCCATCACGACGACATGACCACTCCCCGATTCGCCAAGGAACATGGCCTCACCGGCCCACTGGATACGTGCCTTCATCTACCCGGACTCCTGATATTCGGAAAAGGGTGTCAGCTTAGACCTTGTGCGGCTGTGGGAAAAGCACGAGACGTGTCGGTTTAGTACCGAAACATCCGGTGACGTCTGATAAGCTGGCGCCAAATGAATGGCGCTTGCGCCAGACAGCCTTATAAAAAGCCTACGGGTCGTATCGAACAGGATTTCGTGATGGTTGCCTCCGCCCTACCCGCCAAGATCAAGAACATCGACAAGCTGCTGGTACACTGCCAGCGCCGCCGTTATACCGCCAAGAGCAACATCATCTGCGCCGGCGACCGGGCCGAGACACTGTCATTCATCATCAAGGGTTCGGTGACCATCCTCATCGAAGACGACGACGGCCGTGAAATGATCATTGCCTATCTCAACAATGGCGATTTCTTTGGCGAGCTGGGGTTGTTCGAGCCGGTTGACGGCGAACAGCAGCGCAGTGCCTGGGTGCGAGCCAAGACTGAGTGCGAAGTGGCCGAGATCAGCTACGAGAAGTTCCGCGAACTGGCCCGCCAGGACCCGGAAATCCTCTATGCCCTGGGCAGCCAGATGGCCCAGCGCCTGCGCAACACAACACGCAAGGTCGGCGACCTGGCATTTTTCGACGTCACCGGGCGCGTTGCCCGTTGCCTGCTGGAACTGTGCAAGCAACCCGATGCCATGACCCACCCCGACGGCATGCAGATCAAGATCACCCGCCAGGAAATCGGGCGAATCGTCGGTTGCTCCCGGGAAATGGTCGGCCGCGTCCTCAAGGACCTTGAAGAGCGCAGCCTGGTGCAGGTAAAGGGCAAGACCATGGTGGTCTACGGTACCCGCTAGGGACAACGCCTAGTCCTTGGGCAGGTCTGCAAGCACCTTGGCGTAGGCCTGCGACAAGCGCTCGAACCAGGGCGCCGCAGGCGCCACTTCATGCAAGGCGATGTGTGCATCGGCGCGGCAGCGTTGCTCCAGATCACAGCACTCGTTGAAGCGGTTGACCGCCGCCACCATCGACTCACGCTCGTTGTCCAGCAGCAACGCACCGTGCACCAGCACTACCGGGCGCTTGCCACCCAGGCCCTGACGCCAGCGCTGGGCGGTGCCCACCAGCTTGCGGCCATTGAGGTTGACGTTGTAACGGCCATCGCAGAACGCCCCGTCGATTTCACCCACCGACGCCACCCCGCCCCACTCGCGCAGTACATCGCACAGCGGCAGGCACAGGCGCTCGTAGGCGCTTTCGATGCGGCCGTGATCGCCTTCGCTGCGCGGGGCAACGTAGACCAGTGCGACGTTGACGGTGGAATGGGATTGGGGAACCGGCTCACCGCCAGTCTCGCGCAGCAGCACCGGCCAGCCGGCAATCGCCAGCTCCGAACAGGCGGCTTCGAAGTTGTCCAGGCGGCTCATTCGCCGGGGCATGACCAGGGCATGGTCGGTAGGGCGCCAGAACAGCACGCCACTTTCGCGTTCGCCGCGGCACACCGCGGCCAGCAGGTCCTGTTCGGCGTGCAGGCCTTGCTCGACGGTCAGGGCCAGGGGTTGATCGGTCATTGATCCACCTTTGATGTTGTTTTTAAGAGGCCCTGGCAGGCATACAAAAAAGCCGGCAAAAACGCCGGCTTCATTTGATCAGTCCAGGTGCTGAACAGTCTTCTTCACTTGTTCGGGGAAGAACAACCGCTGCAACTCCAGCCCAGGCTGCTCAGCGCGCATGAACGCCTCGCCCACCAGGAACGAGTAAACCTCGTTGATTGCCATCAGTTCGACATCGGCCCGGTTGAGAATACCGCTCTCGGTAATCGCCAGGCGATCACGCGGAATGCGCGGCAGCAGGTCAAGGGTGGTTTCCAGGCTGACCTCGAAGGTGTGCAGGTTGCGGTTGTTCACCCCCACCAGCGGCGTATCCAGGGTTTTCAACGCGCGCTCCAGCTCATCGCCATCGTGCACTTCCACCAGCACGTCGAGGCCGACGTCTTTTGCGGTCGCGGCCAGTTCGGCCATCTTCACGTCGTCCAGCGCCGAGACGATCAGCAGCACGCAGTCCGCGCCCAAGGCCCGGGCTTCGACGATCTGGTAAGGGTCGACCATGAAGTCCTTGCGGATCACCGGCAGCGAAACGGCAGCACGTGCCTGCTGCAGGTACTCATCGGCACCCTGGAAGTAATCGACATCGGTCAGCACCGAGAGGCAGGTAGCGCCGCCCTTCTCGTAGCTGACAGCGATTTCCGCCGGCACGAAGTGCTCGCGGATCACGCCCTTGCTCGGCGAAGCCTTCTTGATCTCGGCGATCACCGCTGGCTGCTTGCGCTTGGCCTGCTCGATCAGCGCATTGGCGAAGCCACGCGGGGCATCGGCAACCTTGGCCAGGCCTTCCAGCTCGGCGAGGCTGACGCGGGCGCTGCGCTCGGCCACTTCCTGGAACTTGCGGGCAATGATCCTTTCCAGCACCGTCGGCACACTCATGCTTCGTTCTCCACCTTGAATACTGCAGTAAAGGCACCCAGTTCCTGCAGCTTTTCCCAGGCCAGGCCGGTGTGCAGTACGTCGTGGGCCAATTCCACACCTTGAGCCAGGGTCATTGCATGGTCGGCTGCATACAGTGCCGCGCCAGCATTAAGCACGATCATCTCGGCGGCCTTCTGGCCGTTTTCGGTCTTACGCCGGCCCAGCGCATCGCGGATCAACTCCAGCGACGCCTGCGGGTTCTCGACGGCAAGGCCATGCAAGCTCTGGCTCTTCATGCCGAGGTCTTCCGGCTCGACCCAGTATTCAGTAATTGCGTCGTTTTTCAGTTCGGCAACGAAGGTGGGGGCAGCCAGGCTGAACTCATCCAGGCCATCCTTCGAGTGCACCACCAGCACATGCTTGCTACCCAGGCGTTGCAGTACCTCAGCCAACGGGCGGCACAGGGCCTGGGCAAACACGCCGACCACCTGATGCTTTACTCCGGCCGGATTCGTAAGCGGGCCGAGCATGTTGAACAGGGTACGCAACCCCAGATCGCGGCGCGGGCCGGCAGCATATTTCATGGCCGAGTGATGGCTTTGCGCGAACATGAAGCCGATGCCCAGGCTGTCAATGCAGCGGGCCACCTGAACTGGCGTCAGGTTCAGATAGATGCCGGCAGCTTCCAACAGGTCGGCACTGCCGCTCTTGCCCGACACTGCGCGGTTGCCGTGCTTGGCCACGGTGCAGCCCGCCGCCGCCAGGACGAACGAAGACGCGGTGGACACGTTGAAAATATTGGCCCCGTCACCGCCGGTGCCGACGATATCAACGACGCCATCCAGGCTTTTCAGTTCAACCTTGTCGGCTAGCTCACGCATCACCGACACCGCGCCGACGATTTCGTCGATGCTTTCACTCTTCATGCGCATGCCCATCAGGAAGGCGCCGATCTGCGCCTCGCTGCACTGGCCGGTCATTATCTGACGCATGACGTCGCGCATTTCTTCGGTAGAAAGGTCCAGCTGGCCGACAATACGGCTCAACGCGCTCTTGATATCCATGTTCGATCCTTAGCGGTGGCCGCCGGTCTGCTTGAGGAAGTTGGCGAACAGCTCGTGGCCCTGCTCGGTCAGGATCGACTCGGGGTGGAACTGCACCCCTTCGATATTCAGCGTTTTGTGGCGCAGGCCCATGATCTCGTCTACCGAACCGTCTGCATGAGCGGTCCAGGCAGTGACCTCCAGGCAATCGGGCAAGGTTTCGCGCTTGACCACCAGCGAATGGTAGCGGGTCACGGTCAGCGGGTTGTTGAGGCCGGCGAACACGCCCAGGTCACGGTGGTGTACCGGGCTGGTCTTGCCGTGCATCACCTGGCGGGCACGCACCACGTCACCGCCGAAGGCCTGGCCGATGGACTGATGGCCCAGGCACACACCCAGAATCGGCAGCTTGCCAGCAAAATGCAGGATGGCCTCGATGGACACGCCAGCCTCGCTTGGCGTGCACGGGCCCGGGGACACGACGATGCGCTCGGGGTTGAGGGCTTCGATCTGAGCGATGGTCATTTCGTCATTGCGAATGACCTTGACCTCGGCACCCAGCTCGCCAAGGTACTGAACGACGTTGTAAGTGAATGAGTCGTAATTGTCGATCATCAGTAACATGGTGTTGAACCTCTTGAATTTACTGACTTGAGAATTCGAACCTTCTTGCAGCCGCTACAGGCACGGCTTCGCCACAAAGGGCAGTAAAGAAGAAGGCAAACGGGGGCGGGCCGGGCGGGCCGGCAGGGGATAAAGTCAGGCGCGCCAACGCCAACGGGCGTGGGCCTTGATTACGCGCATCAAGAGTTTACTGACGATCAACACAGGATAGGTCTCGCTCATACGTCCCGGCACAGTAGCTTACCGGGGCGGCGGGCGCAATATGCCTGTAAACACGGGGAAACGAATGGACTTGGGAGGGATGCACTGCGATTTGCTAAGGTCGATCAGGTTGTCCAGATAAAAACAAAGAAAAGGATGTTCCCAGATGCGAAAAGCCCCGTTATTGCGCTTTACCCTTGCCTCACTGGCCCTGGCCTGCAGCCAGGCGTTCGCTGCACCCTCGCCCTATTCCACGCTGATCGTGTTTGGCGACAGCCTCGCCGATGCGGGGCAGTTCCCCGACCTGACCGGCGGCACACCCGGCGCACGGTTCACAAACCGCGATGCCGATGGCAACTTTGCACCTGTGTCGCCCATGATCCTGGGTGGAAGGCTGGGTATAAACCCGGATGAGCTGAACCCCTCCACGTCGGTGGGCATCCAGCCCGATGGCAACAACTGGGCTGTCGGTGGCTATACAACCCAGCAGATCCTGGATTCGATCACGACAACTTCCGAGACCGTCATCCCGCCAGGAAACCCCGGCGCCGGCCGGGTGCTGCGTGAAAAGGCGGGCTACCTGGCCAACGGCCTGCGTGCCGACCCCAATGCGCTTTACTACCTGACGGGCGGCGGCAACGACTTCCTGCAAGGCCTGGTGAACAGCCCAGCCGACGCCGTGGCCGCCGGTGCCCGCCTGGCGGCCAGCGCCCAGGCCCTGCAACAAGGTGGCGCCCGCTACATCATGGTCTGGCTGCTGCCCGACCTCGGCCAAACGCCCAACTTCAGCGGCACGCCGCAGCAAAACCCGCTGTCCCTGCTGTCTGGCGCGTTCAACCAGTCACTGATCAGCCAACTCGGTCAGATCGATGCCGAGATCATCCCGCTGAACATCCCGGTGCTGCTGGGCGAGGCACTGGCCAGCCCCAACCAGTTCGGCCTGGCCAGCGACCAGAACCTGGTCGGTACCTGCTACAGCGGCGCCAGCTGCGTGGAAAACCCGGTGTACGGCATCAATGGCACAAACCCAGACCCGACAAAACTGCTGTTCAACGACTCGGTCCACCCGACCATTGCTGGCCAGCAACTGATTGCCGACTACGCCTATTCGATCATCTCCGCCCCGTGGGAACTGACGCTACTACCGGAAATGGCCCACGCCAGCCTGCGCGCCCACCAGGACGAACTGCGCAACCAATGGCAGACGCCCTGGCAGGCCGTTGGCCAATGGCAGGCCTTCGTCGCCACCGGTGCCCAGGACTTGGACTTCGACAGCCAGCGCAGCGCGGCCAGCGGCGATGGCCGCGGCTATAACCTGACCGTGGGCGGCAGCTATCGCCTGAACGATGCCTGGCGTTTGGGCCTGGCCGGCGGCGCGTATCGGCAAAAGCTGGAGGCCGGCGCCAATGATTCGGACTACAAACTGAACAGCTACCTGGCCAGCGCCTTCGCCCAGTACAGCCAGGACCGCTGGTGGGCCGATGCTGCATTGACCGCCGGGCACGTCGACTACAGCGACCTCAAGCGCACCTTTGCCCTTGGCGTGAACGAGCGCAGCGAAAAGGGCGACACCGACGGCGAGGCCTGGGCGATGTCCGGGCGGCTGGGCTACAACCTGGCGGCAGACAGCAGCAATTGGCAGCTGGCGCCATTCATCAGTGCCGACTATGCACGTGTGAAAGTGGATGGGTACAACGAGAAGAGCGGGCGCTCGACGGCACTGGGCTTCGATGACCAGGAACGCACGTCACGCCGCTTGGGCCTGGGGTTGCTGGGCAGCGTGCAGGTGCTGCCAGGTACCCGGCTGTTCGCCGAGGTGGCACAGGAGCATGAATTCGAGGATGACCAGCAGGATGTAACGATGCACCTGACCAGCTTGCCGGCCAATGACTTCACCCTGACCGGTTATACGCCGCACAGCGACCTGACCCGGGCGAGCCTGGGGGTGAGCCATGAAGTGGTGGCAGGGGTGCATTTGCGTGGGAACTACAACTGGCGCAAGAGCGATGAGTTGACGCAGCAGGGGGTTAGCCTGGGGGTGAGCGTGGACTTTTGAATTGGTGGGGCCGCTTAGCGGCCCTTCGCGGCACAAGGCCGCTCCTACAGGGGACCGCGCAGGTCTCGGGATTTGCGCGATCCTTGTGCCGCGAAGGGCTGCAAAGCAGCCCCAATCTGTTTATTTAGCCAACGTCTGCTCTGCAAGCGCCACGGCACGGAACATGGCGCGGCGCTTGTTGATGGTTTCTTCCCACTCCAGCGCCGGCACCGAGTCGGCAACGATGCCGCCCCCGGCCTGCACATGCAGTTCACCATCCTTGATCACGGCAGTACGGATCGCAATCGCGGTGTCCATGTTGCCGTTCCAGGCAAAGTAGCCGACTGCACCACCGTAAACCCCACGCTTGACCGGCTCCAGCTCGTCGATGATCTCCATCGCGCGAATCTTCGGCGCACCCGACAGGGTGCCTGCCGGCAGGATTGCCCGCAGTGCATCCATCGCTGTCAGCCCTTCACGCAGCTGGCCGGTGACGTTGGAGACAATGTGCATCACGTTGGAGTAGCGCTCGATCACCATCTTCTCGGTCAGGCGCACGCTGCCGGTCGAGGACACACGGCCGACGTCGTTGCGGCCCAGGTCGATCAGCATCAGGTGTTCGGCGATTTCCTTGTCGTCCGACAGCAGGTCGTCTTCCAGCGCGCGGTCGGCTTCTTCGGACGCGCCACGCGGGCGGGTACCGGCAATCGGGCGCACGGTGACCAGGTTATCCTCGACCCGCACCAGCACCTCGGGCGAACTACCGACCACATGGAAGTCGCCGAAGTTGAAGAAGTACATGTACGGCGTCGGGTTGAAGCAGCGCAGCGCACGGTACAGGTCGATGGGCGCAGCCTTGAAGTCGATCGACATGCGTTGCGACGGCACCACCTGCATGCAGTCGCCGGCCAGGATGTACTCCTTGATACGGCCGACCGCGCTCTCGTAGTCGTCGCGGGTATAGCTGGAGCGGAATTCCGGCTCGGCGGCCTGCGGGCCACTCAGGTCCAGGCCGCGGCGCGGGGTGATCGGCTGACGCAGGGTTTCCAGCAGGCCTTGCAGGCGTGCCTGGCCCTGTTCAAAGGCCTGATCTTCAGCCGGGTCGACCAGCACGATGGCGTGCATCTTGCCTGCCAGGTTGTCGAACACCACCACCGCATCGGACACCATCAGCAGGATATCCGGCACGCCCAGCGGGTCCGGGTTGGGGCTGGCGCCAAGGCGTTTTTCCACATAACGCACGCAATCATAGCCAAAGTAGCCGACCAGGCCGCCGTTGAAGCGCGGCAGACCAGGGATGTCAGCGACCTTGTAACGGTCCTTGAAACTTTCGACAAAGGCCAGCGGGTCTTCGACATCGTGGCTTTCAACCTCGACGCCATCCTGCAGGATGCTGACGTGGTAGCCGTGCACACGCATCACGGTGCGCGACGGCAGGCCGATCATCGAGTAACGGCCCCATTTCTCGCCACCCTGCACCGACTCGAGCAGGTACGAGTTGGGCTGGTCAGCCAGTTTCAGGTAGATCGACAACGGCGTGTCGAAGTCGGCCAGGGTTTCGCAGGCCAGGGGAATGCGGTTGTAGCCGGCAGCGGCCAGGCGCAGGAATTCTTCGCGGTTCATGAGTAGCCTCGTGGCAAGCAGCAATAGGTCAGGCAAACGGACGGGCCGGCACGCGCCGGCAGGCTGAAGTCAGGCGCGCCAACGCCAACGGGCCAGGGCCTTGATGACTTTCATCCAGAATTTGCCAGTAACCACCACGGTGGGCTCTCTGTCTTGTGAGGCTTGAAGGTTGGCCAACGTTATCCCAGTGGCCGGGTCTGCGCAACCGGGCAGCAACGCGCGCAGATCGTCGATCACCAGGTTAGGGGATTCGTCGTGGATCGGCCGGCCATGGTTGTAGCCGTAGGTCAGCCCCACGCACTGCACGCCAGCCGCCTTGGCGGCCAATACGTCACTGCGCGAATCGCCGACAAACAGCGACTGCTGCGGGGTAACGCTGGCCATCTGCATGACAAACAGCAAAGCCGCCGGGTCTGGCTTTTTCTGTGGCAGGGTGTCGCCGCCAATGATCCAGCGGAAGTAGCGGCCGATTTTCATCTGGTCCAGCAACGGGCCGACGAAGCGCTCGGGCTTGTTGGTGATCAGCGCCATTTCCACGCCCTGCTTGCGCAGCCAGCGCAGGGTGTCCTGCACACCGGGATAGACCACGGTCAGCTCATGGCTTTGCGCATAGGCGTCCATGAACAGCGCCAGCGCCTGATCAGCCAGCGCGTCGTCCACGGCGGCGTGCTCGATGCCACCCGCCAGCGCCCGACGCACCAGCACCTGGGCGCCGTTGCCGACCCAATGGCGTACTGCCTCAAGGCCGGCAGGCGGGCGCCCCAGTTCGAGCAGCATGCGGTCCACGGCGGCGGCAAGGTCTGGCACGGAATCGATCAGGGTACCGTCCAGATCGAACATCACCAGCCTGGGCAGCGTCCCCGGGAACAGCTGCTCGAAGCCACTCATGGGCGGGCCTGAGCCAGTTCGGCGCGCATCTTGGCGATGACTTCCTGGTAGTCCGGGGCGTTGAAGATAGCCGAACCGGCCACGAAGGTGTCGGCGCCAGCGGCAGCGATCTCGCGGATGTTGTTGACGTTCACGCCACCGTCGATTTCCAGGCGGATATCACGGCCACTGGCGTCGATCAGCGCCCGCGCCTCGCGCAGCTTGTCGAGGGTGCCCGGGATGAACTTCTGCCCGCCAAAGCCTGGGTTGACGCTCATCAGCAGCACCATGTCGATCTTGTCCATCACGTACTTCAGGGCATCCAGGCTGGTGGCCGGGTTGAACACCAGGCCGGCCTTGCAGCCGCCGTCCTTGATCAGTTGCAGCGAACGGTCGACGTGCTGGGAGGCTTCCGGGTGGAAGGTGATGTAGGTGGCGCCGGCTTCGATGAAGTCGCCGATGATGCGGTCGACCGGGCTGACCATCAGGTGCACGTCGATCGGCGCGGTAACACCGTACTTGCGCAGGGCCGTGCAGACCATCGGGCCAATGGTCAGGTTGGGAACGTAGTGGTTGTCCATGACATCGAAGTGGACGATGTCGGCACCCGCAGCCAATACCTTGTCGACGTCTTCACCCAGGCGGGCGAAATCGGCGGAGAGGATGGAGGGGGCAATAGCGTAGGGCTGCATGGCGCACCTGTTGGCAGAATCACGGTGGCGCGCATTGTAACCCAGGCGAACGGATGAGGGCTGATTGGTATCACATGATCGCGACCGATACCCAAGAGCCTTGCACTGGCTGTGCCGGCGATGAGGCCGGCACAGGCGACCCATCATCAGGCCGGTTGCTGGGTTCTCAGCTTCTCGCTGCGCCCACGCAACCACTCCAGGGTCAGCAGCAATACTACCGAGAACGCAATCAGCAAGGTCGCCGCAGCAGCAATGGTGGGGCTCAGGTTTTCACGGATGCCGCTGAACATCTGCCTTGGCAGGGTTGCCTGCTCCGGCCCGGCCAGGAACAGCGTCACCACCACCTCGTCAAACGACGTCGCAAAGGCAAACAGCGCACCCGAGATCACCCCGGGCGCAATCAGCGGCAGGGTCACCCGACGGAAGGCCAGCAGCGGCGACGCACCCAGGCTGGCAGCCGCTCGCACCAGGTTGTAGTTGAAGCCCTGCAGGGTTGCCGACACGGTAATGATGACGAACGGCACACCCAGCACCGCATGCACCAGAATCAGCGAGGTGAAGCTGTTACCCAGACCCAGCGGGGCGAAGAACAGGTAGCTGGCCACACCGATGATCACCACCGGCACCACCATCGGTGAAATCACCAGCGCCATCACCAGTGACTTGCCGGGAAAATCGCCACGGGTCAGGCCAATGGCCGCCAGGGTACCGAACACCATAGCCAGCACCGTGGCCGCCGGGGCGACGATGATGCTGTTTTTCAGCGCCCGCATCCATTCGGCCGAGCCGAAGAAGTCCTGGTACCACTGCAGCGAAAAGCCCTGCAACGGGTACACCAGGAAGCTGCCACTGTTGAACGACAGCGGCACGATCACCAGCACCGGCAAGATCAGGAACAGCAAAACCAGGCCGCAAAGAATGCGCAGGCTGTAGAACCAGACCCGCTCCACGGGCGACATATAGGGGCTCAACATGGCAAGGCTCCTCAGCTCAGGCGCAGGCGGCTGGCGCCGACCAGCCAGCTATAGATCAGGTACAACAGCACGGTAGCCAAAAGCAACAGCCCACCCAGCGCGGTAGCCATGCCCCAGTTGATGCTGGTGTTGGTATAGAAGGCAACGAAGTAGCTGACCATCTGGTCGTTCGGGCTTCCCAGCAGCGCCGGGGTGATGTAGTAGCCGATGGCCAGGATGAACACCAGCAGGCAACCCGCGCCAACACCGGCGTAGGTCTGCGGGAAGTACACCCGCCAGAAGCTGGCGAACGGGTGGCAGCCCAGCGAGATCGCGGCACGCATATAGCTGGGCGAAATGCCCTTCATCACGCTGTACAGCGGCAGGATCATGAACGGCAGCAGGATGTGCACCATGGAGATGTACACACCGGTGCGGTTGAACACCAGTTCCAGCGGCTGGTCGATGATGCCTATGGCCATCAGTGCACTGTTGATCAGGCCACCCGACTGCAGCAGCACGATCCACGCTGCCACCCGCACCAGGATCGAGGTCCAGAACGGCAGCAGCACCAGAATCATCAGCAGGTTGCTCTGCCGGGTTGGCAGGTTGGCCAGCAGGTAGGCCAGTGGGTAGGCCAGCACCAGGCAGATGGCGGTAATCACCACACCCATCCACAGGGTGCGGGCAAAGATATCCAGGTAAATGGCCTGGTCCGGCGTGGCCTTGGCCAGCTCGCCCAGGTCGTCGATGCGGTGGTCCACAGAAGCCAGCAGGTAGAACGAGGTCACCGTACTGGTATTACGGCGTATCGCCTGCCAGTAGGCCGGGTCGCCCCAACGCTCGTCGACGGCCTGCAGGGCGTCTTTATAAGAGGCAGGCTCTGCCTTGAATGGCAGTGCGCGGGCAGTCTTGGTCAACAAGCTGCGGTAGCCGGCCAGCTCCATGTTCAGGCGCTTGGAAAGGTCGCCAAGGGTCTGGTTCTTGCGCGACTCGGCCAGGTCCTGGCTCAGCGCCTTGTACACATCCTCGCCGGGCAGGCTCTTGCCATCCCACTGGCTGATGATGTCTACCGTGCGTGGCAGGCCGGCGACCACTTCCGGGTTGCCGACGCTCTTGTACAGCAGCGCCGCAATCGGCACCAGGAACACCAGCAGAAGAAACAGCGCCAGCGGCGCGATCAACGCCTGCGCCTTCCAGCGGTTGACCCGCTCGGCGTGTTTCAGGCGCTGCTTGAGACTTGGACCTGCGCCTTCGTTGAGGGGCACTGCAATGGCCATGGCGAACTCCGCAAAACAGGGAAACGGGGAGCGCCGGCCCAATGGCCAGCGCCCCTTTGATGCGCCTTACTTCTTCGCCGCCCAGGCGTTGAAGCGTTGCTCCAGCTGCTCGCTGTTGTCGGCCCAGAAGGCCACGTCGATCTGCACCTGGTTGGCAATGTTCTCAGGCGTGGTCGGCATGTCCTTTTTCACCTCGTCCGACAGCAGGGGTACGGCCTTGGAGTTGGCCGGGCCGTAGGCAATGTTCTCGGAGTAGATCTTCTGCTGTTCGGGCTTGACGCTGTAGGCGATGAACTTCTTCGCCTCTTCGACGTTCTTGGCACCTTTAGGGATCGCCCAGGCGTCAAAGTCGTAGATGCCGCCGTTCCACACCACCTTGAGGTTGCTCTCTTTCTGCACAGCGGCAATACGGCCGTTGTAGGCAGAGCTCATGACCACGTCGCCTGAAGCCAGGAACTGCGGTGGCTGTGCACCCGCTTCCCACCACTGGATGCTGGGCTTGAGCTCATCAAGTTTCTTGAAGGCGCGGTCCTGGCCTTCCTTTGTGGCCAGCACCTTGTAGACGTCCTTGGGCGCAACGCCATCGGCCATCAGTGCAAATTCCATGGTGTACTTGGCGCCCTTGCGCAAGCCACGCTTGCCTGGGAACTGCTTGGTGTCCCAGAAATCGGCCCAGCTGGTAGGTGCGGTCTTGAGCTTGTCAGCGTTGTAAGCCATGACCGTGGACCAAACGAAGAAGCCCACGCCGCACGGCTGGATGGCACCAGGCACGTAATCGGCCTCGCTGCCGAACAGGGCCGGGTCGAGCTCTTCGAACATGCCCTCATCGCACCCGCGCGCCAGCTCTGGCGACTCAACCTCTACCAGGTTCCACGACACGCTCTTGGTGTCGACCATCGCCTTGACCTTGGCCATTTCGCCGTTGTACTCGCCGGCGACGATCTTGCCATTGCCCGCCTTCTCCCATGGCTCGTAGAACGCTTTGACCTGGGCGGCCTTGTTGGCGCCCCCGAACGAGATCACGGTGAGGTCTGCGGCCATGGCCTGGCCAGCGGCGAACAGCCCCAGGGCCAGGGCGGTCAGTTTCAACTGCTTGCGCATTCTTATTCTCTCCACAGTACAGGGTTGGTGAAGCAATCCATCAATGGGCTTCGGCAATCGGATCGAGCGCGCGGGCGTGCTCCACCTCCCAGCCCAGCGGTACCACATCGCCCACGGCCAGGGCCGGGTCGAGCTCGGCAATCGGCTGTTTCACGAAGAAATCGGCCTTGCCGCAAACTTCCAGGCGCACCCGCACGTGGTCGCCCAGGTAAATGAATTCGGCCACCCGGCCAGAGAAGCGGTTGACGCAGCGCTCGCTGTGGCCATTCAGGCGCACACGCTCCGGGCGGATCGACAGGGTTACCGGCTCGCCGGCCTGGCCGACGTTCACCGCCAGCGCTTCAACCCGCTCGCCGCGCGGCAGCTGCACCTGGCAGCGCTTGCCATCGCTGGCCAGCAGGGTGCCGTTGATACGGTTGTTCTCGCCGATGAAGTTGGCGACAAAGGTATTGCAGGGTTCTTCGTACAGCGTGCGCGGGTCGGCGATCTGCTGGATCTCGCCCTGGTGGAACACCGCCACGCGGTCGGACATGGTCAGCGCTTCGCCCTGATCGTGGGTCACGTACACCACGGTCACGCCCAGGCGCTGGTGGATGTGCTTGATCTCCATCTGCATGTGTTCACGCAGCTGCTTGTCCAGCGCGCCGAGCGGTTCGTCCATCAGCACCAGTTGCGGCTCGAACACCAGTGCACGGGCCAAGGCCACCCGCTGCTGCTGGCCACCGGAAAGCTGGCCGGGGTAGCGCTTGGCGAAAGTATCGAGCTGGACCATGTTCAGCACGCGTTTGACCCGCTCGCTGACGTCGGTCTTGCTCAGGTTGCGTACGGTCAGCGGAAAGGCCAGGTTCTCGGCCACGGTCATGTGAGGGAACAACGCGTAGTTCTGGAACACCATGCCGATGTCGCGCTTGTGCGGCGGCACGTTGTTGATCGAGCGCCCGGCCAGCTGGATTTCACCGGCGGTAGGGGTTTCGAAGCCGGCCAGCATCATCAGGCTGGTGGTCTTGCCGGAGCCGGACGGGCCAAGCAGGGTAAGGAACTCGCCCTTGCGGATGTCCAGGTTGAGGTCTTTGACGATCAGCGACTCGCCGTCGTAGCTCTTCTGCACACCACGGAAGCTGACCAGCGTTTCGCTGGTTGCAGCGTTCGACTTCGCCTCGCTCATGCCTGCACCTTCTTGTTGGATGACTGCGTAGGCAAAAGAGTAGAAGAGGCGCAAGCGCACGAAAATCGGGGGCACTGAGAGAATGCCATCATCCGGATGGAAGATTTGCTGTAGGGATTGCCCTACAACAATGGCGGGATTGGAATGCCCTTGCGATCCAGCCACGAAACCTGTGGGAGCGGGCATGCCCGCGAAGAGGCCGGCTCAGCCATAGAGATCAGCAGGCCAGGCCCGTTCGCGGGCATGCCCGCTCCCACAGAGGCTTCGGCAAGTTTCGGGCACGCCTATGTCGCAATCAGACCAGCTTGTGTTCCATGGCGTACTTCACCAGCTCCGCCAGCGAGTTCACTTTCAGCTTTTGCATCAAACGCGCCTTGTGGGTGCTGATGGTTTTGCTCGACAGCGCCAGTTGCTGGGCGATGTCGTTGACGTTGGCCCCTTGGGCCAGGCGCTCGAACACCGAAAACTCCCGCTCCGACAGCAGCGTGTGCAATGGCCGGGACTCGGTCAGGCCCACTTCGAACACCATGCGGTCGGCCAGCGACGGGTCGATGTACCGGCCGCCGCTTGCCACCCGACGTATCGCGGTCAGTAGCAGCGCCGGGTCACTGTCCTTGGTGGCATAGCCCGCCGCCCCAGCCTTCAGCGCCCGCGCCGCCATCTGGGCCTCGTCGTGCATCGACAGCATCAGGATTGCCGGCGCATCGTGCAGGGCACGGATCCGCGGGATCGCCTCCAGGCCGTTCACCCCCGGCATCGAGATATCCAGCAGCACCACTTCGCACGGCGTGTGGCGCAGGGTGTCGAGCAACTGCTCACCATTCCCGGCCTCCCCCACCACCTGCATGTCCTTGGCCAGGCCAATCAACTGCTTGATGCCTTCACGGACAATGGTGTGGTCTTCGGCCACCAGTACTCGAATCACGATTGCTCTCCTACTCCAATGGAATGGCCACACTCAGGCTGGTGCCTTCGCCCGGTTCACTGTCCAGCGCCATGCTGCCCCCCAGCATCAGCACCCGTTCGCGTACACCCACCAGGCCAAATGAAGTGGGCCGGGTCTGCTCGCGGCAAAAGCCTTGGCCATCATCGCTGACCGTCATGCGCAATTGCCCTTCCTCACGCACCAGCTCGATCTCCACGCTGTGCGCCTGGGCGTGGCGCATGACGTTGGTGAGCGCCTCCTGCAAGATACGAAACAGGCCGGTGGCCTTGGCATCGCTCAATGCTGGCAGATTATCCGGCACTTGTACCAGGCAGGGGATCTGCGTGCGGGCTTCAAAGCGCCGTGCCTGCCATTCGATGGCCGAGGCAATGCCGGCATCGAGAATCGGCGGGCGCAAAGCAGTGGCGACATCACGCACCAACTGGAACAGCTGGGCAATCAGGCGCTTCATGCTTGCCAGGCGCTCATGCAGGCCCGGGTCCAGGTCGGCAAACGCCAGCTCGCACATCGACACCTCCAGCTTGAGCACGGTCAGCATCTGCCCCAGCTCATCATGCACTTCCCGGGCGATGCGCGCCTTTTCTTCCTCGCGCACGCTTTCCAGGTGGGCCGACAGCTCGCGCAGCTGCTCCTGGGATTTCGCCAACGCCAACTCGGCCCGCTTGCCCTGGGTGATGTCCCATACCACACCGTCCCACACCACCTGGCCGTTGGCCAGGCGCCGGGTGCTGGCCTTGATGTCGGCCCAGCGTTGTTCACCGTGGCGGGTCAGGATACGCCCCTGCCAGGACCAGTCCTGGTCGCTGGCCAAGGCCAGGTCCTGGACCCGGTGGTAATCGGCGCGGTCTTCGGGGTGAACCAGGTTGCGCAGGCCCATCTGTGGGTGCTGGATCTCGACAGGCGCATAGCCCACCAACGCCTCGCTGCCCTCACTGATATAGGGGAATTCCAGCTCGCCTTCGGCCGGGTCACGCTCCAGGCGGAACACCAGCCCGGGCACGTTGCCGGCAATGCCCTTGAGCCTCGCCTCGCTCTCGCGCAGTGCCGCCAGGGCGCGGTGGCGCTCGGTGACATCGGCGAGGTAGACCACCAGGTATTCGGAATCTCGAAAACGCAGAAAACTCAGTGATAGCTCGACCGGCAGCAGGCTGTTGTCGGCCCGCCGGCACTGTGCCTCGAACTGGCCAACACCGCCCTCCCCCGTGCGTGCGCCTTTCCATAACTCCAGCCAGCGGTCCATGTTCAGGCTGGGCTCGAAGGTGCTCAACGGCCGCTCCAGCAGTTCGCCATCGCCATATCCCAGCATGCGCTCGGCGGCGTGATTGGCGTAGCGTACGTGGCTGTCCCAGTTGACCCAGAGAATACCCACCGTGCTCTGGTCGATGGCGAACTGGCTCAGGCGCAGGGCTTCTTCACGCACTTGTCGCTCCACCAGGCTTTCCCGCGTGGTCAGGAGGCTGCGCTCCAGCTGGCGCTGCTGGCGGCGTTGCCACACCAGGGTGGCCAAGGCACACAACAGCAACATACCGAACAGCAAGGCCAGGTTCTGCCAGAAGCCAGGCGACTCGCTCAGCCGTGGGTATTTGGGTTGCAGCCAGCGTTGGTGCAGTTGCTCCAGCTCCTTGGCCGGCAGCGCCTGCAGGCCGCGCTCGAGCACATCGGCCAGCAGCGGCCAGTCGCGCCGCGAGCCGATGCGCAACAACTGCGGCAGGCCGATATCGCCGACCACCGCCAGCTCACTGAACTCGCTTTCGCGTGACAAGCGGCTGAGCTGGGCTTCATCCAGCACCGCGAAACTGGCCTGGCCACCTACCACCAGTTGCAAGGCCTCACGTTCGTTGGGCACCCCCTGCAGGTTGAGGTTGCCGTAGTTGCCGCGCAGGTAATCGGCCAGCTGGCTGGGCATGCGCACGGCCACCCGCTGCTCGGCTTCAAGCTTTTCCAGCTCCACGGCCATGGCGCCGGTGCGCGGCCCCACCACCAGTTGCGGCACGCGCATGTACGGGTCGCTGAACAGCCACAGCCGCAGGCTGGCCGGCGTCTGGGTAAGGCCGGGGGCGAAGTCGATTTCGCCGCTCTGCAGGGCATGTTCCAGGCTGGCCTGGTCGCTGAAGTTGCGCCAGGTAAGGTCCAGGCGCAGCGCCTGCGCCAGGCTGTTCACCAGTTCTACGTTGGCCCCGTACAGTTGCTGCAGGCGCCGGTCGAATTGGGCGTAGGGCGCCTGCAGCACCAGGCCGACGCGCAAGCTGCGGTGCGCGTCCAGCCACTGCTGTTGCGCAGGCTCCAGCGTAACGGTGGGCACCACCTCGGGCCGGGCCAATGCAATCAAGGGCAGCCACAAGCAGCCGATAACCAACAGGCTACGCACTCGCTTCATCTACACGCTCGTCTTGGCAAAGGCGGCCATGCAGCATGGCCGTCACGGGCAAATACTATTAGGCTGCCGATATCATTCTGGCCCTGGGTTGACTCATGTCCACACTTTATCGCACGACGCTGGCAATGTGCTGCCTGACCTCGATCCTTCCACTCGGCGCCTTGGCTGCCGATGCCGAAAAACCAACCACCACCACCGAAGCTCCGGCCGCCGAAGCCCCGCGCCCGCCCCTGCTGGAGCGCAGCCAGGAAGATGCCCAGGCGCTGGAACGGCTTGTGCCCAAGGCCGAGCAGCAGACCTTGCAGGCCGGTGCCGACAGCTTCCTGGCCCTTTGGAAACCCGCCAATGACAACGACCCGCAAGGGGCAGTCATCATTATTCCCGGTGCTGGCGAGACCGCCGACTGGCCAAATGCGGTCGGCCCACTGCGGCAGAAATTCCCTGATGTCGGTTGGCACACTCTGAGCGTCAGCCTGCCCGACCTGCTCGCCGACAGCCCGCAGGCAAGGGTCGAGGCCGCACCGCCCGCCGAGCCTGAGCAAGACAAAGGCGAAAGCGCACCGGCCAAGGACGTACCGGCCGACGCCAACGCCAACGTGGCCCAGGCCACGGCGGCCGATGCCGACACCGCAGAAAGCACTGACGCTGAACAGGCCAGCGAGCAGGCCGACCCGGCAGATGCCGAGCGTATCTTCGCCCGCCTGGATGCCGCCGTAGCGTACGCACAGCAACACAACGCCCGCAGCATCGTGCTGATCGGCCATGGTAGCGGTGCGTATTGGGCGGCACGCTACCTGAGCGAGAAGCAGCCACCCCAGGTACAAAAACTGGTGATGGTCGCCGCGCAGACACCGGCGCGGGTTGAACATGACCTGCAAAGCCTGGCGCCGACCTTGAAGGTGCCGACTGCCGATATCTACTACGTCACCCGTAGCAGCGACCGCAACGCGGCCGAGCAGCGCCTGCAGGCCAGCAAGCGGCAGAAGGACAGCCAGTACCGGCAGTTGTCGTTGATTGCCATGCCGGGGAACAAGGCCGCGGAACAAGAGCAGTTGTTCCGCCGGGTACGGGGATGGATGAGCCCTCAGGGTTGAGCTGAAATCGATGGGCCGCACAGCGGCCCCATTTTCACAGGCCCCGGCGCTTACGGATCATGGCATAGGCCTGATGCAACTCACGGGTACGCTCAGTCGCCTCACGCACCTGCGCCTCGCTGGCACCGGTACCTGCCAGCTTGTCCGGGTGATGCCGGCTGACCAGCCGGCGATACGCCTGCTTGACCTTGTCGGTCTCGGTGTCAGCCTCAACCGCCAGCAAGCGCAACGCCGCGGCATAGGTCATGGCCACCCCTTCCGTTCCGGCTGCCTTGCGCGGCTCGTACTCCAGCGACATCGCCTGCACCTGGCGCCGGCTCAGGCCTAGCTTCTGTCCCCAGTCCAGCAGCAGCTCACGTTCCTTGTTGCCCATCTTGCCGTCGGCCCAGACCATGCGCCAACAGGCGCGCAGGGTGCCTTCCGCCGCATGAGGCTGCTGGCGAATGCGGCGCAAATGGCTGCCCAGCCGGTCCTTGCCCGCCTTGCCGCGGTTGAACGCGGCTATCGCGCGCAGCCGGGCCGCTTCGGCCAGGTCCAGGCGCAGCATTTCCTGGCGCGCCTGGCGGATATGCTGCTCAGCCACCCGCCCATCGCACTTGGCCAGGCGCCCGAGCATCACGAACAGCAACTCGTCGTCACGCAAGGCCGAGCGACCGCCCAGGCGTTCGCGCATGTCTTCCCAGCCCTGCAAGCGCAGGCGGCGGTCCAGGGCCTGCCCAAGCAACCCGCCGAGCAAGGCCCCCGGGATGCTGGCTACAGCAAAACCTGCACTCACACCAATCAGCGTGCCTGGCCACCACATGTCAGGCGCGCTCGCCAATCAAACGCTCAGCCTCGGCCAGGCGCTCAGGCGTGCCAACATCTACCCAGTGCCCACGGTAGTGTTCGCCAGTGACCTTGCCATCCGCCATGGCCTGACGCAGCAGTGGCGCCAGCTTGAAGGCGCCGGGCTGGCAACCGTCGAACAATGCCGGGTGCAGCACTGAAAGCCCACTGAAGGTGAGCGTGCCCGGTGCATCATCGCCATCGACGACCTGATCGCCTACCAGGCGGAAGTCACCACGGCCGTGATGGCCAGGGTTATCGACCAGTACCAGGTGAGCAAGACCTTGCAAGGGGCCCGGCAGGCATGTGAAGTCGTAATCGCTCCAGACATCGCCATTAACCAGCAGGAACGGCGCGTCGCCCAGCAATGGCAGGGCCTTGAAGATGCCACCACCGGTTTCCAGCGGCTCGCCCTCAGGTGAATAACGAATGCTCAGCCCGAAGCGGCTGCCATCGCCCAGGTGGTCTTCGATCTGCTGGCCGAGCCAGGCATGGTTGATCACCACCTCGGTAATACCCGCCGCCGCCAGGGCGTGCAGGTGGTACTCGATCAGCGGCTGGCCAGCGACCTGGATCAGTGGTTTGGGGGTATGCAGGGTCAATGGGCGCATGCGCTCGCCTTTGCCTGCTGCCAGGATCATTGCCTTCATGCACGCGCTCCGGCCTGCAACTCGGCGATCAGCTCACCCAGCTCCGCCAATTCGGGACGGCGGCCGATCACTTCTTCTATATAGGCGAAGAAACGCGGCACGTCGCCCAGATAGCGCGGTTTGCCGTCGCGGTGGCAGATGCGGGCGAAAATGCCGATCACCTTCAGGTGGCGCTGCACACCCATCAGGTCGCTGGCACGCTGGAATGCTTCGAAGTCGCCCTGCACCGGGATGCCAGCCGCCTTGGCCTGCTGCCAGTAGTTTCGCAGCCAGCCTTCGACCCGTGCCTGCGGCCAGCTGAGGAAGGCGTCCTTGAACAGGCAGGTGATGTCGTAGGTGACCGGGCCGTACACCGCGTCCTGGAAGTCCAGTACGCCGGGGTTGGGGGTACTTTGCATCAGGTTGCGCGGCATGTAGTCGCGGTGCACCAGCACCTTGGGCTGGGCCAGGGCGCTGTCGATCAGCAGTTGGCTGACGCGCTGCCAGGTGGCTTTCTGCGCTTCGCTCAGGGCCAGGCCAAGCTCACGCCCCACGTACCACTCGGGAAACAGCTCTACTTCACGGCGCAACAGGGCATCGTCGTAGCTGGGCAGCGGCGCATCCATTGGCAGGCGCTGGAAGGCCAGCAAGGCCTCGATGGCGTCGGCGAACAGGCCATCGGCGTTGTCGGCATCAATTACATCAAGGTATGTCTGGTGGCCCAGATCCCCCAGCAACAGGAAGCCGCGCTCCAGGTCCTGGGCATGGATCAGCGGCACATGCACACCAGCGCTGGCCAGCAAGTGGTCAATGGCGACGAACGGTCGGCAGTTTTCCTGCGGGGGTGGCGCGTCCATGATCACGAAGCTGCGCCCAGCGCCCTGCCAGCGGAAGTAGCGGCGGAAGCTGGCGTCGCTGCTGGCCGCGGTCAGGTTGCCTGCGGGCACTTCGCCCCAGGCGTTGTTCAGGAAAAGATCATTGAGCTGCTCATCGAGCCAGACCGTCAGTTGTTGCAGGCGTACATCGTGTTCAGGCATTACAAGGGTCTCCGACGGCCCTAGCCGTCAAGCGGGTCATGCTTTATTATCCAGCATCTTTTTCAGACCATCGAGAGGCGTGCGGCCCCACACGCGGGCAGATGGCACGCAGGAAGCCCGGACTAATAAGATGGCATTGAAATCCCCCGCGTTTCGTAGAAAGTTTCCGTTGCTGGTAACCGGCGGTCTGCTGGCCCTGCAACCTCTGGCCACCTCATACGTAGTGGCAGCCGAACAGTTCGACTGCCAAGTGTCCGCCTCCGGTGGTTGGGACTGCAAGCCCAAAGCGCCAGTCAACAACCTGCCGCCGCGCCCGGTGCACGAAGGTGCGGCCGTCAGCTCCGGCACAGAAGCCGCGAGCGAAGCCGAAACCGCGGACCGGCCGATGCTGGTCACCGAGGCCAAGGGCCGTGCCCTGAAGTCGCGCAGCGAAGACTACAGCCACCTGGACTGGGTGCCGCGTGACAAGCTGACTGCCGCGCAGCTGGCCGAAACCGGCCCGTATTGCGGTGGCGCGTATGTCGAGCCAACCCGCCCGGGCATGGCCGACACCACGCCGAAGGACGAGTCGCCGACCTACATCAACGCCAAGGTGTCCAAGTACCAGCAGGAGCAGCAAATCGCTACCCTCGCCGGTGACGTGGTGATGCGCCAGGGCAGCATGCAGGCCGAGGCCGACGAGGCCAACCTTTACCAGACCGAAAACCGTGGCGAGCTCAAGGGCAACGTCCGGATCCGTGACAACGGTTCGCTGGTGGTCGGTGACGAGGCACAGATTCAGCTCGACACCGGCGAAGCCCAGGTCGACAACGCCGAATACGTGATGCACAAGTCGCACATCCGCGGCAGTGCCCTGTATGCCAAGCGTGGTGAAAACGCCATCATCCGCCTCAAGGACGGTACGTACACCACCTGCGAACCGGGCAGCAACGCCTGGCAGCTGAAGGGCAATAACATCACTCTGAACCCGGCAACCGGTTTCGGTACTGCGACCAACGTTACGCTGCGGGTCAAGGATTTCCCGGTGTTCTACACACCGTACATCTACTTCCCGATCGACGACCGTCGCCAGTCCGGCTTCCTGCCGCCATCGTTCAGCACCAGCAGCGACACCGGCTTCATGCTGGTCACGCCGTACTACTTCAACCTGGCGCCCAACTACGACGCCACGTTGTACCCGCGTTACATGACCAAACGCGGCCTGCTGATGGAAGGCGAGTTCCGCTACCTGACCCCTTCCAGCGAAGGCCAGCTCGGTGGCGCGTACCTGAACGACAAGAACGACGACCGCAAAGACCAGACTGACTACAAAGAACAGCGCTGGATGGTCAACTGGCAGCACAAGGGAGGCCTGGACGAGCGCCTGATGGCCGAGGTGGACTACACCGACATCAGCGACCCGTTCTACTTCCAGGACCTGGAGTCCGACCAGATCGGTGTTGAAAGCCAGGACTTGCTCAATCAGCAGGGTGCGCTGACCTACCGCGGTGACAGCTACACCGCGCGGTTGAACGTGCATGCCTACGAGATGGCGACCATCTCGAAGATCACGCCATATGATCGCCTGCCGCAAATTACCTTCAACGGTAAGCTGCCGTATGAGCCGGGCGGGCTCAACCTTGCCTACGAAACCGAAGCTGTTCGCTTCGATCGCGATCTGAAAGATGACTTCGTCCTGGACAAAGACGGCAACCCTGACTTCTCTGCCGGTGCGGCAGGCCGTCGCCTGGACCAGAACGTCAGCGGCATCGCCCGCGCCAACGGCAACCGCTACAACGTTGCGCCGTCGATCAGCCTGCCGATGGAAGCCAGCTACGGCTACCTGACGCCCAAGCTGAAGTATGCGTACACCCATTATGACCTGGACCTGGACAGCCAGGGCAAAGCCCAGGCAATCGCCCAGTCGGCAAACCCGGCGTATGGCAGCTACAACAGCTCGCTGGACCGCGATGTACCTATTTTCAGCGTGGACAGCGGCCTCTACTTCGACCGTAACACCTCGTTGTTTGGCACCGACTACAAACAAACCCTCGAACCGCGCCTGTTCTACCTCTATGTCCCGTACAAGGACCAGAAGGACATCCCGCTGTTTGACTCGGGCGAGACCCTGTTCAGTTACGACTCGCTGTTCCGCGACAACCGCTTCAGCGGTACCGACCGTATCGGCGACGAGAACAAACTGTCGCTGGGCGTGACTACCCGCTGGATTGAAGAGAACGGCTTCGAACGCCAGAACTTCAGCATCGGCCAGGCGTATTACTTCAAGGATCGCAAGGTTCAGCTGCCAGGTATCGACTACCGCACGCGCGCTGACTCGCAGTCAGACGTGTCGCCGTACGCGTTGATGTACAACTACTTCTTCAACCGCGACTGGCGCTTCAATTCGGACTTCAACTGGGATCCGGACAGCCGCAGCACCCGTTCGGGCAGCGCGATGTTCCACTACCAGCCTGAAGACAATCCGAACAAGGTGGTCAACCTCGGTTATCGCTACCGCAACGACACCATTTCCTACGACTCAACGACCGGTACCTGGAAAGTGGGCGGTGGCGACTATAGTGTTCCGGGCAACCCGAACTACATCAAGGACTACTACAAGATCCAGCAGCATGACTTCTCGGTCATCTGGCCGATCGTTCCACAGTGGAACGTCATCGCTCGCTGGCAGCATGACTACAACCGCAATCGCACCCTGGAAGCCATGGGCGGTTTCGAGTACGACAACTGCTGCTGGAAGCTGCGCCTGATCAACCGTTACTGGATCGATTACGACGACTTCAGCCAGGCACTTCCGGCGAACGAAAAAGGCGACCACGGCATCTTCCTTCAGATCGTTCTGAAAGGGCTCGGTGGCGTAGTGGGCAACAAGGTCGAATCTTTCCTCGACCAAGGCATTCAAGGTTACCGTGAACGTGAAGACCAAGCTTATTGACCGTCTGCGCCCAGTGCTGCTGGGTGCCGTTTTGCTGAGTGGCGCGGTGCATGCCGCGGTACAGCCTCTTGATCGCGTGGTGGCCATCGTCGACAACGACGTGGTCATGCAAAGCCAGCTGGACCAGCGCGTCCGCGAGGTGCAGCAAACCATCGCCAAGCGCGGCGGCGGCGTGCCACCGACCGGTGCTCTGGAACAGCAGGTACTGGAACGCCTGATCGTCGAAAACCTGCAGCTGCAGATCGGCGAGCGCTCCGGCATCCGCATCACCGACGAAGAGCTGAACCAGGCCATCGGCACCATTGCCCAGCGCAATGGCATGTCGCTGGACCAGTTCCGCGCCGCCCTGGCCCATGACGGCCTGTCGTTCGACGACGCTCGCGAGCAGGTCAAGCGCGAGATGATCATCAGCCGCGTGCGTCAGCGTCGCGTGGCCGAACGCATCCAGGTGTCGGAGCAGGAAGTGAAGAACTTCCTCAACTCCGACATGGGCAAGATGCAGATGTCGGAAGAGTACCGCCTGGCCAACATCCTCATCCCTACCCCGGAAGCCGCCAGCTCGGATGATATCCAGAAGGCTGCGCGCAAGGTTGGTGACGTGTACCAGCAACTGCGCCAGGGTGCCGACTTCGGCCAGATGGCGATTGCCAACTCGGCCAGCGAAAACGCCCTGGAAGGCGGCGAGATGGGCTGGCGTAAAGCCGGCCAACTGCCACCAGACTTCGCCAAGATGCTCAGCAGCATGCCGGTCGGTGAAATCACCCAGCCTATTCGCATCCCCAACGGCTTCATCATCCTCAAGCTCGAGGAGAAGCGCGGTGGCAGCGAGAACGTGCTGCGTGACGAAGTGCATGTACGCCACATCCTGATCAAGCCAAGTGAAATCCGCAGCGAAGCGGCCACCGAGCAACTGGCCGAGCGCCTGTACGATCGCATCAAGAACGGCGAAGACTTCGGCGAGCTGGCGAAGAGCTTCTCGGAAGACCCGGGTTCGGCGCTCAACGGCGGCGACCTCAACTGGGTAGACCCGAACAGCCTGGTACCGGAGTTCCGCGAACAGATGGCCAACGCCCAGCAAGGCGTAGTGACCAAGCCGTTCAAGACCCAGTACGGCTGGCACGTTCTGGAAGTGCTGGGCCGCCGCGCCACCGACAGCACCGAACAGGCACGTGAGCAACAGGCCCAGAGCGTCCTGCGCAATCGCAAGTACGACGAAGAGCTGCAAACCTGGCTGCGCCAGATTCGCGACGAAGCCTACGTTGAAATCAAGCTGCCTGGCGCCGACCAGGCCGCCCAGTGAAGCCCCAGCGCTTCGCCGTCACCCCTGGCGAGCCTGCCGGCATAGGTCCCGACCTGTGCCTGCTGCTCGCCGCAGACGCCCAGCCCCACCCCCTGATCGCCATCACCAGCCGTGACCTGCTCGCCGAGCGGGCCACGCAGCTGGGGCTGGCCGTCAGCCTGCTGCCAGTCGCCCAGGGCCAATGGCCCGACCGGCCGGCACCCGCGGGCAGCCTGTACGTATGGGATACCCCTCTTGCAGCCCCGGTAGTGCCAGGCCAGCTCGACAAAGCCAACGCGGCGTTCGTGCTGGAAACCCTGACCCGCGCCGGGCAAGGCTGCCTCGATGGCCATTTTGCCGGGATGATCACCGCCCCTGTGCACAAGGGCGTGATCAACGAAAGCGGTATCGCCTTCTCCGGGCATACCGAGTTCCTTGCCGAGCTGACCCACACCGCGCAAGTGGTAATGATGCTGGCCACCCGCGGCCTGCGTGTGGCCCTGGTGACCACGCACCTGCCGCTGCGTGATATTGCCGACGCCATCACTGCCGAGCGCGTCGAACGTGTAACCCGTATCCTGCATGCCGACATGCGCGACAAGTTCGGCATTGCCAACCCGCGCATACTGGTGTGTGGCCTCAACCCGCACGCGGGCGAGGGCGGCCACCTGGGCCGCGAAGAAATCGACATCATCGAGCCGACCTTGGCCCGCCTGCGCACCGAAGGCATGGACCTGCGCGGGCCGCTGCCGGCCGATACCCTGTTTACCCCCAAATATCTGGAGCACTGCGACGCAGTGCTGGCGATGTACCACGACCAAGGCCTGCCTGTACTCAAGTACAAAGGCTTCGGCGCTGCAGTCAACGTGACGCTGGGCCTGCCGATCATCCGCACGTCGGTCGATCACGGCACCGCCCTGGACCTCGCCGGCACCGGCAACGTCGACACCGGCAGCCTGCGCGTCGCGCTGGAAACCGCCTACCAGATGGCCGAGAACCGACCATGAACGAGCAATACCAACACCGGGCGCGCAAGCGCTTCGGCCAGAACTTCCTGCACGACGCCGGCATCATCGACCGCATCCTGCGTGCCATCAACGCCAAGGCCGGCGAACACCTGCTGGAAATCGGCCCGGGCCAGGGCGCCCTGACCGAAGGCCTGCTGGGCAGCGGCGCACAACTGGACGTGGTGGAGCTGGACAAGGACCTGGTGCCGATCCTGCAGCACAAGTTCGGTAACCGCAGCAACTTCCGGCTGCACCAGGGCGACGCCCTGAAGTTCGACTTCAACCAGCTGGGCGTGCCACCGCGCAGCCTCAAGGTGGTGGGCAACCTGCCCTACAACATCTCCACCCCGCTGATCTTCCACCTGCTCAGCCATGCCGGCCTGATCCGCGACATGCACTTCATGCTGCAAAAGGAAGTGGTAGAGCGCATGGCCGCCGGCCCTGGTGGTGGTGACTGGGGCCGTTTGTCGATCATGGTGCAGTACCACTGCCGCGTCGAACACCTGTTCAACGTAGGCCCTGGGGCCTTCAACCCGCCGCCGAAAGTGGACTCGGCCATCGTCCGCCTGGTACCGCACGAAGTGCTGCCATTCCCGGCCAAGGATCACCTGCTGCTGGAGCGCGTCGTTCGTGAAGCCTTCAACCAGCGTCGCAAGACACTGCGCAACACCCTGAAAGGCCTGCTCGACAGCGCAGCCATCGAGGCAGCCGGCGTGGATGGCAGCCTGCGCCCCGAACAGCTGGACCTGGCGGCCTTCGTGCGCCTGGCCGACCAGCTGGCTGATCAGCAACAAGCCTGATCCAGCCTGCACTGGCCTCTTCGCGGGCACGCCCGCTCCCACCGGTAAATCACCCCCTGCAAATGTGGTGAAAACCTGTGGGAGCGGGCATGCCGACGAAGAGGCCAGCCCATACACCCCCCAAGTCCCCCACACCGCTGGCCCTCCCCCCTCCCAATGGCCTAGACTGCGTTATTGCGTCAGCTCGCCCAAGGCCATTGCATGTCCGATCCTCGCTATCTGATCGACGTCAGCGTCGTGACCCGCTACCTCAAAGAACAATCCGACCCCGAAAACAGTCGTTTCGCCTTCGCCTACACCATCACCGTGCACAACAGCGGCTCGCTCAAGGCCAAGCTGCTGTCACGCCACTGGCTGATCACCAATGGTGACGGCGAGGTCGAGGAAGTGCGCGGCTCCGGCGTGGTCGGCCAACAACCCAACATCGATCCGGGCCAGAGCCACACCTATAGCAGCGGTGCGGTAATCACCACCCGTGTGGGCACCATGCAGGGCAGTTACCAGATGTTCGCCGAAGACGGTAAGCGCTTCGACGCCGAGATCGCCCCCTTCCGCCTCGCGGTGCCCGGGGCACTGCACTGATGGCAACCTACGCCGTCGGTGACGTGCAGGGCTGCCTGCAGCCCCTCAAGTGCCTGCTCGAACGTGTCAGCTTCAACCCGGCCGTCGACCGCCTGTGGCTGGTCGGTGACCTGGTAAACCGCGGCCCCGAATCACTGGAAACCCTGCGCTTCCTGTATTCGATCCGCCAGTCGCTGGTCTGCGTGCTGGGCAACCATGACCTGCACCTGCTGGCCGCCTGGCACAACGTCGAGCGCCTGAAAAAAAGCGACACGCTGCGCGAGATCATCCAAGCACCGGACGCCGACCTGCTGTTCCACTGGCTGCGCCAGCAAAAACTGCTGCATTACGACGAGGCACGCGGCATTGCCATGGCGCACGCGGGCATTCCGCCACAGTGGACGCTCGGCCAGGCCCTTGGTCTTGCGGCTGAGGTGGAAGAGGTACTGCGCGACGATGGCCGCCTGAAGCTGTACCTCGACGGTATGTACGGCAACGAGCCGAACAAGTGGAGCAAGCGCCTCACCGGCATCGAACGCCTGCGGGTCATTACCAACTACTTCACACGCATGCGCTTCTGCACCGCCGAGGGCAAGCTCGACCTCAAGAGCAAGGAAGGCCTGGGCACCGCGCCCAAGGGTTACAAGCCCTGGTTTGCACACAAGGACCGCCGCTCGCGGCATGTGAAGATCATCTTCGGCCATTGGGCCGCCCTCGAAGGCCGCGTCGACGAGCCGGGCGTCATCGCCCTGGACACCGGTTGCGTGTGGGGCGGCGCCATGACCCTGTACAACGTCGACAGCGGCGAATACCACCGCTGCGACTGCGCCGACGACGGCACCCTGCGCCAGCCGGCACAACCCACTACACTCAACGACCACACCTGAAGGAAGTAGTACCCATGAGCGAATTCAAGCGCATCCCTCCCGAGCAGGCCTTGGAGCTTCGCAAGCAAGAAGGTGCGGTCGTCGTCGACATTCGTGACTCGCAAGCCTTCGCCGCAGGCCACATTACCGGCGCCCGGCACCTGGATAACCATTCGGTTGCAGACTTCATCCGCAACGCCGACCTCGACGCCCCGACCCTGGTGGTCTGCTACCACGGCAACTCCAGCCAGAGCGCTGCCGCCTACCTGGTAGGCCAGGGCTTTTCCGACGTGTACAGCGTGGACGGTGGCTTTGAACTGTGGCGCGCTACCTACCCGGCCGAGACCGCCCAAGGCATCGCCGAATAAATATTTTCATTTTTACTGCAGCCCGCGCCACGTGCGGGCTTGCGGCTTATCTGACGAACGGTCGTTCGCAACTTCTCCGCCCCCCGCCCTTGAACTTGCCGATAACCAACTATTCTTAAGCGCAGGCCATCCAGAAAAAGGGGAGAGCCGGTACACCGGCGTGCGGGTCATCGGTAGCGTTACAGGGTGTTCTGGGGGGTATACAGCAACCGTCAAAACCGGTTGCATGCCAGCATCAGCTGACTGATCCGGCGTCGTCTCCACGTATCGAGCGAGGTGACGTCATGAGTATTTTTAGCCACTTCCAACAACGTTTCGAGTCCACGCGCCAGGAAGAACTCTCGCTGCAGGAGTACCTCGAGCTGTGCAAAGGGGATCGCAGTGCCTACGCATCGGCGGCCGAACGGCTGTTGCTGGCCATCGGTGAGCCAGAGCTGATCGACACCTCAACCAACTCCAGGCTGTCGCGCATCTTCTCCAACAAGGTTATCCGCCGCTATCCGGCCTTTGCCGACTTCCATGGCATGGAAGAGTGCATCGACCAGATCGTGTCTTATTTCCGCCACGCCGCCCAAGGCCTGGAAGAAAAGAAACAGATCCTCTATCTGCTGGGCCCGGTGGGGGGCGGTAAATCGTCGCTGGCCGAAAAACTCAAGCAGCTGATGGAAAAGGTACCGTTCTATGCCATCAAGGGCTCGCCGGTATTCGAGTCGCCCCTGGGGCTTTTCAACGCTACCGAAGACGGGGCCATCCTTGAGGAAGAGTACGGCATCTCGCGGCGCTACCTGAACACCATCATGTCGCCCTGGGCCACCAAGCGCCTGCAGGAGTTCGGCGGCGACATCAGCAAGTTCAAAGTGGTCAAGCTGTACCCGTCGATCCTCAACCAGATCGCCATCGCCAAGACCGAACCGGGCGACGAGAACAACCAGGACATTTCCGCCCTGGTCGGCAAGGTCGATATCCGCAAGCTCGAAGAATTCCCGCAGAACGACGCCGATGCCTACAGCTATTCGGGCGCGCTGTGCCGTGCCAACCAGGGCCTGATGGAATTCGTCGAGATGTTCAAGGCCCCGATCAAGGTCCTGCACCCACTGCTCACGGCCACCCAGGAAGGTAACTACAACAGTACCGAAGGACTGGGTGCCATTCCCTACACCGGTATCCTGTTGGCCCACTCCAACGAATCGGAGTGGCACACCTTCCGCAACAACAAGAACAACGAGGCGTTCATCGACCGGATCTACATCGTCAAGGTGCCGTACTGCCTGCGCGTCAGCGATGAGATCAAGATCTACGACAAGTTGCTGATCAACAGCTCGCTGGCCAAGGCCCATTGCGCGCCAGACACCCTCAAGATGCTCGCCCAGTTCACTGTACTCTCGCGCCTCAAGGAGCCAGAGAACTCCAACATCTACTCGAAGATGCGCGTCTACGACGGCGAGAACCTCAAGGACACCGATCCGAAGGCCAAGTCGATCCAGGAGTACCGGGACTCGGCAGGCGTCGACGAGGGCATGAACGGCCTGTCGACCCGCTTCGCCTTCAAGATCCTTTCCAAAGTCTTCAACTTCGACCCACACGAGATTGCGGCCAACCCGGTTCACCTGCTGTACGTGCTCGAACAGCAGATCGAACAGGAACAGTTCCCGGCCGAAGTGCGCGAACGCTACCTGCGCTACCTGAAGGAGTACCTGGCACCGCGCTATATCGAGTTCATCGGCAAGGAAATCCAGACTGCCTACCTGGAGTCCTACAGCGAATACGGCCAGAACATTTTCGACCGCTACGTGCTGTACGCCGACTTCTGGATCCAGGACCAGGAATACCGCGACCCGGAAACCGGCGAAATCCTCAACCGCATCGCCCTCAACGAAGAACTGGAGAAGATCGAGAAACCGGCCGGCATCAGCAACCCGAAAGATTTCCGCAACGAAATCGTCAACTTCGTGCTGCGTGCCCGTGCCAACAACAACGGCAAGAACCCGAGCTGGCTCAGCTATGAAAAGCTGCGGGTGGTGATCGAGAAGAAAATGTTCTCCAACACCGAGGACCTGCTGCCGGTCATCAGCTTCAACGCCAAGGCCAGCAAGGAGGACCAACAGAAGCACAACGACTTCGTCACGCGCATGGTGGAGCGTGGCTACACCGACAAACAGGTTCGTCTGCTGTCGGAATGGTACCTGCGGGTCAGGAAATCGCAATAAAGCGACAAGCTACACACTGCGCGCCCAAGGCTGGCAAGCCAGCCTTGGGCGGCAGCAACTGCCTTGCTGCCATTAGGTGCAGCGAGCCCGTAGCTTGAAGCGTGCAGCTGTTCCCAGCTACCGGAGGGACCATGAGCTACGTTATAGACCGACGCCTGAACGGCAAGAACAAGAGCACGGTCAACCGTCAGCGCTTTCTGCGGCGGTACCGTGAACATATCAAGAAAGCCGTCGAAGAGGCGGTAAGCCGCCGTTCCATCATGGACATGGAACATGGCGAGCAGATCAGCATTCCGGGGCGCGACATTGACGAACCCGTGCTCCACCACGGTCGCGGCGGCAAACAGACCGTCGTGCACCCGGGCAACAAGGAATTCACTGCCGGCGAACATATCCCCAGGCCGCAAGGTGGTGGCGGGGGTGGCGGCGGCCGCGGTAAAGCGGGCAATTCCGGCGACGGCATGGACGACTTCGTCTTCCAGATCACCCAGGAAGAGTTCCTCGAATTCATGTTCGAGGATCTCGAACTGCCCAACCTGGTCAAACGTCACCTGACCGGGACCGACACCTTCAAGACCGTGCGTGCGGGCATCGCCAACGAGGGCAACCCGTCACGCATCAATATCGTGCGCACCCTGCGCTCGGCCCATGCCCGGCGTATCGCCCTGACCGGCAGCAGCCGCGCACTGCTGCGCGAAGCACAAAAGGAACTCGACCGCCTGCGGGTCGAGGAGCCGGACAACTTCACCGATATCCAGGAAGTCGAACAGGAAATCGAACGCCTGAAGGCACGCATCAACCGCTTGCCCTTCCTCGACACCTTCGACCTCAAGTACAACCTGCTGGTCAAGCAGCCCAACCCCAGCTCCAAGGCAGTGATGTTCTGCCTGATGGACGTGTCCGGCTCCATGACCCAGGCCACCAAGGACATCGCCAAGCGCTTCTTCATCCTGTTGTACCTGTTCCTCAAGCGTAACTACGACCGCATCGAAGTGGTGTTCATCCGCCACCACACCAGCGCCCGGGAAGTCGACGAGGAAGAGTTTTTCTACTCGCGGGAAACCGGCGGCACCATCGTCTCCAGCGCGCTCAAGCTGATGCAGGAGATCATGGCCGAACGCTACCCGGCCAGCGACTGGAACATCTACGCCGCTCAGGCTTCTGACGGCGATAACTGGAACGACGACTCGCCGATCTGCCGCGAGATTCTGTCCAAGCAAATCATGCCGCACGTGCAGTACTACACTTACGTCGAGATCACCCCCCGTGAGCACCAGGCGCTGTGGTACGAATACGAACGCATCGGCGAAGCCTTCCCCGACACGTTCGCCCAGCAGCAGTTGGTATCGGCCGGCGACATCTACCCGGTCTTCCGTGAACTCTTCCAGCGCAGGTTAGCCACATGACCGCCAGAGCACAGAGACGCCAACCCATTTCCACCGGGTCCGAGTGGACGTTCGAGCTGATCCAGACCTACGACCGGGAAATCGGCCGCCTGGCCGAACGTTACGCCCTGGACACTTACCCCAACCAGATCGAGGTGATCACGGCCGAGCAGATGATGGACGCCTATGCCTCGGTCGGCATGCCTCTGGGCTACCACCACTGGTCCTACGGCAAACAGTTCCTCAGCACAGAAAAGTCCTACAGCCGTGGCCAGATGGGCCTGGCCTACGAAATCGTGATCAACTCCGACCCCTGCATCGCCTACCTGATGGAAGAAAACACCATGTGCATGCAGGCACTGGTGATTGCCCACGCCTGCTATGGCCATAACAGCTTCTTCAAAGGCAACTACCTGTTCCGCACCTGGACCGACGCCAGCTCCATTATCGATTACCTGGTGTTTGCCAAGCAGTACATCGCCCAGTGCGAAGAGCGCCACGGCATCGATGCCGTGGAAGACCTGATCGACTCCTGCCATGCCCTGATGAACTACGGCGTGGACCGCTACAAGCGCCCCTACCCCATCTCCGCAGAAGAGGAACGGCGGCGCCAGAAGGAGCGTGAGGAACACCTGCAGCGCCAGATCAACGACCTGTGGCGCACCATCCCGAAAAGCGCCGAAAGGGGCAACGAACGCGATGAGGGGCGCTTCCCCGCCGAACCACAGGAGAACATCCTGTATTTCATCGAGAAGAATGCCCCTCTGCTCGAACCCTGGCAGCGTGAAGTGGTGCGCATCGTGCGCAAGATCGCCCAGTACTTCTACCCGCAGCGCCAGACCCAAGTCATGAACGAAGGCTGGGCAACCTTCTGGCACTACACGCTCATGAACGACCTGTACGACGAGGGGCTGATCACCGAAGGCTTCATGATGGAGTTCTTGACCTCGCACACCAGCGTGGTGTTCCAGCCCGGCTTCGACAGCCCCTACTACAGCGGCATCAACCCCTACGCACTGGGCTTCGCCATGTACACCGACATCCGCCGCATGTGCGAAAACCCTACCGATGAAGATCGCCACTGGTTCCCCGACATTGCCGGCAGTGACTGGCTTTCTACCATCAAGTTTGCCATGAGCAGCTTCAAGGACGAGAGCTTCATCCTGCAGTACCTTTCGCCTAAGGTGATGCGCGACCTCAAGCTGTTCAGCATCCTCGACGACGACCAGCGCGACGACCTGCTGGTGCCCGCCATTCACGATGAAGCCGGCTACCGGGTGATTCGTGAACTGCTGGCCGCGCAGTACAACCTGGGTAACCGTGAACCGAACGTGCAGATCTGGAGCGTCGACCGTCGCGGTGACCGCTCGCTGACGCTGCGCCACCAGCAACACAACCGCAAACCGCTGGGCGACTCAACCGATGAAGTGCTCAAGCACCTGCATCGCCTGTGGGGCTTCGATATCCACCTGGAGACCGTACAGGGCGAGCAAGTGATGAAAACCCACCACATGCCACCCCGTGGCGAGCACGGCGAAAGCGCCGACTACGGGCGCATGGACCTGGCTGTCATTCACCACCTCTAGTGCTACACCATAACTGCCGACGGGTTATCCTGTCGGCAGTTATGGAGAGCTGCACATGCACATCTACAAAGTCGGCGGCGCCGTGCGCGACCGCCTGCTCGGCCTTCCTGTCAGCGATATCGACTGGCTGGTGGTAGGCGCCACCGTTGAAGAAATGCACGCCAAGGGTTATCGGCCGGTGGGCGCTGATTTTCCGGTATTCCTGCACCCGAAAACCGGCGAGGAATATGCCTTGGCGCGCACCGAGCGCAAGAGCGGGCGCGGGTATGGCGGGTTCACTTTTCACGCCAGCCCTGACGTGACACTGGAGGAAGACCTGATTCGCCGTGACCTGACCATCAACGCGATGGCCGAGGACGAAGCAGGCACGGTGTACGATCCCTACCACGGCAAAGACGATCTCGAAAGGCGAATTTTACGCCACGTTTCACCGGCATTCGCCGAAGATCCTTTGCGCGTGCTGCGCGTTGCGCGCTTTGCTGCCCGCTATGCACCGCTTGGTTTCCGGGTTGCCGAAGAAACGCTTGAGCTGATGCGCCAGATCAGCGCCTCTGGCGAGCTGCAGGCGCTGACTGCAGAGCGCAGCTGGAAGGAAATCGAGCGGGCGCTGATGGAGGCACAGCCCCAGGTGTTCTTCCAGGTGCTGCGCGATTGCGACGCCCTGCAGGCCCTGCTGCCTGAGCTTGTTGACGGTGCCCAGGCCCTGGCGGCGCTGGAGCAGGCAGCGGCGCATGAACAGCCCCTGCACGTGCGCTGGGCGTGCCTGTTGCGCGGGCTGGCACCGGCATCGATCAAAGCCGTCAACCAGCGCCTCAAGGCCCCAAGGGATTGCCAGGAGCTGGCCTTACTGACGGGAGAGTGCCTGGCACAAGGTAATCAGGCACTGGAGCTGCCAGCCACGGCGCTACTGGAGCTGTTGCAGAAGTTCGATGTTTACCGAAGGCCGCAGCGGTTCGAGGATTTTGTGGTCGCTTGCGAGATGGCGGCGCTAGGTGATGGCCAGCCAGGTTATCCACAGGCCGATTACCTGCGTGGCGCAGCAGCAGCGGCGCGAGCGGTGGATGTGAAGCCGTTGGTGCAGGCCGGGCTGACTGGGCAGGCACTGGGCGAAGCGCTCAAGGCTGAGCGGCTGAAAGCGCTTGAGGCTTACCAACTCGACTGACCATACGGCCTCTTCGCGGCTAAAGCCGCTCCCGCAGGTACAACGTGGGCCAGAAACCTGCGTAGTACTTGTGGGAGTGGCTTTGACCGCAAAAGGGCCGGAACAGGCTTAAGCGGGTGTCAGCTGCAACCCACGCCACTCGAAGGCGACCGGGGCCAGCACCTGGTCAATCTGTGCCTCTTGCCACAACCGGGCCATGCTCTTGCCTGCCCCCGGATGCACCAGCTCAGGCGCCAGCAACGACAGCGGCCACAGCACAAACGCATTCTTCATGATCTCGGCCCGGGGCAGTACCAGCCCATCGAAGGTGCCGTGCAGATCGTCATACATCAGCACATCGATATCCAGCGGCAGCCCTTTGCGGTCCGGCGCGTATCGGCCATTTTCGGCCTCGATGAACTTCAGCCGACGGTCCAGTTCGATCAGCGGCAGTGCGGTTTGCCCGGTCACCACGAAATTGATGAACGGCCCGCTCTTGATACCCACCGGCTGGCTTTCGAACACCGGCGAGCAGCGCATGTCGGTGAGGATGCCCGCCAACGCATCTAGCCCGGCGCACAAGTGCGCCTCACGGTCGATGTTGCTGCCGAGGCCAAGGTAAACCGTGCTCAGAGACATCCGCGCTCGATCTCCACGCCTACACCGCCACGGGCCGCCGGTACCGCACCTGGCTTGGTCAGTTTCAACCGCACCCAGGGGATATGGAATTCTTCCATCAAGGTTGCCACCAGGCGCTCGGCAAAGGTTTCCACCAACTCGAAACGGGCCTGCTCGGCAAACGCCTGGATGCGTGCCGAGACGCTGGCGTAGTCCAGCGCCAGGTTCAGGTCGTCACCCGCTGCGGCCGGGCGGTTGTCCCAGGCAAAGCTCAGGTCCAGGCGCAAGCACTGGCGAATATCCCGCTCCCAGTCATAGGCACCGATGACGGTATCGACTTCCAGGCCTTCGATGAACACTCTGTCCAAGCACTTCTCTCCACAGCACGACAAGGGCGACTGGCGCCGTTAGAATCAGGGCGTCCTCGCCCGGAATAGTTAGCATGTTTTGGTTACTGGCGTTGCTCGCCTACCTGCTCGGCTCACTGTCCTTCGCCATTCTCCTCAGCCGCCTTTCGGGCAGCCCGGACCCGCGTTCCAGTGGTTCAGGCAATGCCGGCGCCACCAACATGCTACGCCTGGCAGGCCGTAAACTGGCGATCCTGACCCTGCTTGGCGACCTGTGCAAGGGCCTTTTGCCGGTATTGCTCGCCCGCCTTGCCGGGCTGGACCTGCACGCGCAAGCCTGGGTGGGCGTGTGCGCGGTGCTGGGCCACCTGTTTCCCCTGTACTTCCGCTTCCGGGGTGGCAAGGGCGTGGCGACGGCTGCCGGCATGCTCATGGGCCTGTATTTCCCGGCCGCGCTGCTGGCCATCGGCGCTTGGCTGCTGACGTTCTACCTCACCCGCACCAGCTCGCTGGCGGCGCTGATTGCCACGCCGCTGACCTTGCCATTGCTGGCCTGGCGCGAGCCCGAAGCCCTGCTGCCGATCACCGTGCTGACCGTGATGATCGTATGGCGCCACCGCAAAAACCTGCGCGACCTGTTCGCCGGGCGCGAACGGCACTTCTGACCGTTCGGCTTCACACGTTACAGCGGCGGCAACTGCTCCATCGGCCAGCGCGCCTGCACGCTGATCGCCAGGTCCTGGTGCTGCCCCGCCAACAGGCGCTGGCAACCGGCGTAGGCGATCATCGCGCCGTTGTCGGTACAGAACTGCGGGCGCGCGTAGTACACATTGCCCTTGATGCTGCCGAGCATGTCTTCGAGGGACGCGCGCAAAGCCTTGTTGGCACTCACACCACCCGCGATGACCAGGCGTTTGAGGCCGGTCTGCTTGAGCGCCCGCTTGCACTTGATGGTCAAAGTCTCCACCACCGCCTGCTGGAATGCCAGGGACAGGTCGCAACGGGTTTGCTCACTGTCGTCGCCAGCGTTCTTGCATTGCTGCCAGGTGTTGAGGGCGAAGGTCTTGAGGCCACTGAAGCTGAATTCCAGGCCCGGGCGGTCGGTCATCGGCCGCGGGAACACGAAGCGCCCAGGTACGCCCTGCTCGGCCAGGCGCGCGATTTCCGGGCCGCCGGGGTAGTTGAGGCCGATCAGCTTGGCGGTCTTGTCGAACGCTTCGCCGGCGGCATCGTCCAGGCTTTCGCCCAGCAGTTCGTACTGACCGATGCCATCGACGCGTACCAGCTGGGTGTGTCCGCCTGAAACCAACAAAGCGACGAACGGAAACTCAGGGGGGTTTTCTTCCAGCATGGGCGCCAGCAAGTGGCCTTCCATGTGGTGCACGCCAATCGCCGGAATGTCCCAGGCAAAGGCCAGCGCCTGGGCGCAGGAGGCGCCCACCAGCAATGCGCCGACCAGGCCAGGGCCCGCGGTGTAGGCAATGGCGTCGATCTCGGTGGCGACGCAGCCCGCCTCCTCCAGCACCTGGCGAATCAGCGGCAACATGCGCTTCACGTGGTCACGCGAGGCAAGCTCGGGCACCACACCGCCAAACACGCGATGCAGGTCAATCTGGCTGAACAGTGCGTCGGCCAACAAGCCGCGCTCACTGTCGTATAATGCGACGCCAGTTTCGTCGCAGGATGTTTCCAATCCCAGTACTAGCATGGGTTCGTCCCTTGTGGGGGCTGAATTCGAAGGCGCGCATGATAGTCCCCGTGTCGGATGCCGACCAGCGGTTTTCGATCAGAGGCTTTGCATTCCGGCTTGCTAAGGGTTAACATCCGCAACCCTTGAAAACCGACGTTCTCCAGCACACCTTTGTTTTGCCAGGAGCACGTCTACCCCGGTAATGAATTAAGGTAGCCCTGGATGCCAGCCGTCAAAGTTAAAGAGAACGAACCCTTCGACGTAGCTCTGCGTCGTTTCAAGCGCTCCTGCGAAAAAGCCGGTGTACTGGCTGAAGTTCGTAGCCGCGAGTTTTACGAGAAGCCGACCGCCGAGCGTAAGCGCAAAGCAGCTGCTGCTGTTAAGCGTCACGCCAAGAAAGTACAGCGCGAACAGCGCCGCGCCGTTCGTCTGTACTAATACAGACGTTCTACGCAAAGCTTCTGCCCTGCCCGGCTAACCGCCGGGTGATGGCAGCGGTCGTTTCAAACTTGAGCAGCTAGCTCAAGGCCCCGCACAAGCTTCACGCGAAGTGCACAGGGCAACCTGCCTGAAACGTCAGAGCTGGTCTTTCTTGCTGTATGACCAGACGTGCACGTCCGACTGACGGGCCCTTAGGGGCTGGCGACGAGCACACATTTCCCTCGCACTTCCCCAAGCATCACCTGCCCCGTTCGGCGCGTGAGCGATTAGACTTGCCAGTTGCCAGATGACGAGACTGCCATGGCCGGGCTGATTCCCCAGAGTTTCATTGACGACCTGATCAACCGCCTCGACATCGTCGACGTGGTGAGTTCGCGCGTCCAGTTGAAAAAAACCGGCAAAAACTACTCGGCCTGCTGCCCGTTCCATAAAGAGAAGACACCTTCCTTCACGGTCAGCCCCGACAAGCAGTTCTACTACTGCTTCGGCTGCGGGGCTGGCGGCAACGCCCTGGGCTTCGTCATGGACCACGACAACCTGGACTTCCCCCAGGCTGTCGAAGAACTGGCCCGCGCCGCTGGCATGGAAGTGCCCCGCGAGCAAGGCCGCCGCGACCAGAAGCCTCGCCAGCCAACCGACTCGCCGCTGTACCCGCTGCTGGACGCCGCCTCGGAGTTCTACCGCCAGGCCCTGCGCAGCCACCCGACCCGCAAGGCCGCGGTGGACTATCTCAAGGGCCGCGGCCTGTCCGGGGAGATCGCTCGCGATTTCTGCCTGGGCTTCGCCCCGCCCGGCTGGGACAACCTGCTCAAGCACCTGGGTGCTGACGCCCTGCAGCAAAAGGTGATGATCGATGCCGGCCTGCTGATCGAAAACGCCGAAAGCGGCAAGCGCTACGACCGCTTCCGCGACCGGGTGATGTTCCCCATTCGCGACAGCCGCGGGCGCATCATCGCCTTCGGTGGCAGGGTACTGGGCGACGACAAGCCCAAGTACCTGAACTCCCCGGAAACCCCGGTGTTCCACAAGGGCCAGGAACTGTACGGGCTGTACGAGGCGCGCAAGCACAACCGCAACCTCGACGAAATCATCGTCGTCGAGGGCTACATGGACGTCATCGCCCTGGCTCAACAGGGCCTGCGCAATGCCGTGGCGACCCTTGGCACCGCCACCAGCGAAGAGCACCTCAAGCGCCTGTTCCGGGTAGTGCCCAGCGTGCTGTTCTGCTTCGACGGCGACCAGGCCGGGCGCAAGGCCGCCTGGCGTGCACTGGAGTCGACCCTGTCGAACCTGCAGGACGGCCGCCGCGCCCGCTTCCTGTTCCTGCCCGAAGGCGAAGACCCGGACAGCCTGGTGCGCGCCGAAGGTACCGATGCCTTCAGGGCCCGCATCAACCAGCACGCCCAGCCGCTGGCCGACTACTTCTTCGAGCAACTGGGCGTTGAAGCCGACCCGCGATCGCTGGAAGGCAAGGCGCACATGGCGACCCTGGCCGCACCGTTGATCGAAAAGATCCCTGGCGCCAACCTGCGCCAACTGATGCGCAACCGCCTGAAGGAAATCACCGGCCTGGCCCCGCAGCAGGTCGAGCAACTGGCTCAACAAGCGCCAGCGGCCAGCGGTGTGCCGGACTACGACCCTGGCTACGACTACGACGCCATGGCCAGCTACACCCCTGACTACGGCGACATGCCGCAGCACGACTTCGTCCCCGCTCAGCAGGAGCAGGCGTGGAAGCCGAACAAGGGCGGGGGCAAAAAGCAGTGGAGCGACAAACCCTGGGACAAGAATCGCAAAGGCGGCAAAGCCTGGCAGCAACGAGATGAAGCGCCACCGCGCGTGCCAGCCCCGGTCGAGCCGCCTACCCTGGCCGCCCTGCGCACTCTGCTGCACCACCCGTTGCTGGCCGGCAAGGTGGAAGATGCCAGCCACTTTGCCGACGAAGAACACCTGTACAGCCAGCTGCTGGTGTCATTGATCGAAGCCGCACAGAAAAATCCTGGGCTAAGCTCAATGCAGTTGATCGCACGCTGGCATGGCACCGAACAGGGCCGCCTGCTGCGGGCCCTGGCGGAAAAGGAATGGCTGATCGTAGCCGACAACCTTGAACAACAGTTTTTCGACACTATAACTAGCTTGTCCGCCCGCCAACGCGAGCGCAGCCTGGAACAACTGCTCAGGAAATCACGTCAAAGTGAGTTGACCAGCGAGGAAAAAACCCAGCTCCTCGCCCTGCTGAGCCGGAATGTTCCCGCACAAACGCCGACCTCATCTGGCGCGTGAGGCCCATGCTCGGGTATAATCCTCGGCTTGTTTTTTGCCCGCCAAGACCTTCAGTGGATAGGGTGTTATGTCCGGAAAAGCGCAACAGCAGTCTCGTATCAAAGAGTTGATCACCCGCGGTCGTGAGCAGGGCTACCTGACTTACGCGGAGGTCAACGACCACCTGCCTGAGGATATTTCAGATCCTGAACAGGTGGAAGACATCATCCGCATGATCAACGACATGGGGATCAACGTATTCGAGAGTGCTCCGGATGCGGATGCCCTTCTGTTGGCGGAAGCCGACACTGACGAAGCCGCGGCCGAAGAAGCCGCTGCTGCGTTGGCGGCAGTTGAAACCGATATCGGCCGCACGACCGACCCGGTGCGCATGTACATGCGTGAAATGGGTACCGTCGAGCTTCTGACCCGCGAGGGCGAGATCGAAATCGCCAAGCGTATCGAGGAAGGCATCCGTGAAGTCATGGGCGCCATCGCTCACTTCCCGGGCACTGTCGATTACATTCTCGGCGAATATGACCGCGTCACCACCGAGGGCGGCCGCCTGTCGGACGTGCTCAGCGGTTACATCGACCCTGACGACAACATCGCCGCGCCGACCGAAGAGGTGCCGATCCCTGGCGCCAAGGCCGCAGCTGCGAAGGAAGAGTCTGACGACGAAGAGGAAGAAGCCGAGAGCAGTGACGACGAGGAAGAGACCGAGAGCGGTCCGGACCCGGTAGTCGCAGCCCAACGTTTCGGTGCGGTATCCGACCAGCTTCAGGCGACCTTCAAGGTCGTGAAGAAGCACGGTCGTGCCCACAAGGAAAGCATCGCGGCCCTGCAAGCCCTCGCCGACCTGTTCATGCCGATCAAGCTGGTACCCAAGCAGTTCGAGGTCCTGGTAGAGCGTGTTCGTGATGCCCTGAACCGTCTGCGTCAGCAAGAGCGCGCCATCATGCAGCTGTGCGTGCGTGATGCCCGCATGCCGCGTGCCGACTTCCTGCGCATGTTCCCGAGCAACGAAACCGACCAGACCTGGAGCGGTGACCTGGCCAAGCGCAACACCAAATGGGCTGCTGCCCTGGGTGAAAAGGACGCCGCCATCGTCGCTTGCCAGCAGAAGCTGATCGACCTTGAGACCGAAACCGGCCTGACCGTTGCCGAGATCAAGGACATCAACCGTCGCATGTCGATCGGTGAAGCCAAGGCCCGTCGCGCCAAGAAAGAAATGGTCGAGGCGAACCTGCGTCTGGTGATCTCCATCGCCAAGAAGTACACCAACCGTGGCCTGCAGTTCCTCGACCTGATCCAGGAAGGCAACATCGGCTTGATGAAGGCGGTGGACAAGTTCGAATACCGTCGCGGCTACAAGTTCTCGACCTACGCCACCTGGTGGATCCGTCAGGCGATCACCCGTTCGATCGCCGACCAGGCACGCACCATCCGTATTCCGGTGCACATGATCGAGACGATCAACAAGCTCAACCGTATTTCCCGCCAGATGCTGCAGGAAATGGGTCGCGAACCAACCCCGGAAGAGCTGGGCGAGCGCATGGAAATGCCTGAGGACAAGATCCGCAAGGTACTGAAGATCGCCAAAGAGCCGATCTCCATGGAAACCCCGATCGGTGACGACGAAGATTCGCACCTGGGCGACTTCATCGAGGACTCGACCATGCAGTCCCCGATCGACGTGGCCACGGTCGAAAGCCTCAAGGAAGCCACCCGTGACGTGCTCTCGGGCCTGACTGCACGCGAAGCCAAGGTGCTGCGCATGCGCTTCGGTATCGACATGAACACCGACCACACCCTCGAAGAGGTGGGTAAGCAGTTTGACGTAACGCGTGAGCGGATCCGTCAGATCGAAGCGAAGGCGTTGCGCAAACTGCGCCACCCCACTCGCAGCGAGCATCTGCGCTCCTTCCTCGACGAGTGATGACAAAACCCCGGCCCAGGCCGGGGTTTTTCTTTTCTGCCTTTTGAAACACTCGCGGTCCCTGTAGGAGCAGCCTTGTGCTGCGAAGAAGCCATCCGGGTCACCGTACACCTCCGCCCATACGGCGCTTTCGCAGCACAAGGCTGCTCCTACACATATCTCGCTTACCCCACGCTTGCGCAATGCCCGTCTACACTCGACGTCAGACCCCAAAAAGTGCGAGGCCGCTATGCCGCTCATGCCGGCCATTCTGCTGCTGCTCCTGATTTTGTGGAACACAACGGCCGGCGCCCTGACCCTGACAGACGAGGAGAAAGCCTGGCTGGCTGCCCACCAACAGCTGAGCCTGGGCGTAGACGCCTCTTGGCCACCGTTCGAGTTTCGCGACCAGGAGGGCCGGTACCAGGGATTGGCCGCCGATTACATCGCCGCGATCCAGCAACGCCTGGGCGTGACGCTCAAACCGGTCGAGCCCAGCAGCTGGACCGAGGTACTGGCGCAAGCGCGGGAAAACCGCATCGACCTGCTGCCCGGTATCATGTCCACCCCCGAACGCCAAGGCTATCTGGCCTTCACCCGCCCGTACCTCGACTTCCCCATCGTCATCCTCGCCCACAAAGGCGGCGCACAACCGCGCAAACTGGACGACCTGTACGGCCTGAAGATAGCCGTGGTCGAAAACTACGCCCCGCACGAACTGCTGCGTACCCATCACCCCGACCTCAATCTGGTGGCACTGCCCAATGTGAGCTCCACCTTGCAGGCCTTGGCCACCGATCAGGTGGACGCCGTGGTCGGCGACCTCGCTTCAAGCATCTGGAGCCTGCGCCAGCTCAAGCTCGATGGGCTCTACGTCAGTGGCGAAACGCCCTACCGCTACCAGTTGGCCATGGCCGCACCACGCGACAACAAAGTGCTGGTGGGCATTCTGGACAAAGTCATGGCCGACATGAGCAGCGGCGAAGTCAGCCAGATCCAGCAGCGCTGGGTGGGTAATGTGGTCGACCAGCGGATGTTCTGGTCTGACCTGCTGGTGTATGGCCTGCCAACGGTGCTGTTGCTGATGGCCGTGCTGGCCGTGGTGATCCGAATCAACCGTCGGCTCAGCTCGGAAATTTCCCGGCGTATCGCACTGGAGCAGGAGCTGCGCAGCAGCGAGTACCACTACCGCGGACTGGTCGAGAGCCTGTCCGCCATCGCCTGGGAAGCCGATGCCAACGACTTTACCTACAGCTACGTCTCCCCACATGCCGAAGACTTGCTTGGCTACCCGCTGAGCGACTGGCTCAGGCCGGGCTTCTGGCGCAGCATCCTGCACCCGGAGGACGCCCTCTGGGCCCAGGCCTACTGCGACAGCGAAACCGCAGCCGGACGCGACCATAGCCTGGACTATCGGGTAATCCGGGCTGACGGCCAGCCCCTGTGGGTACGCAATATCGTCAGCATGATCGAACACGGGCACCAGCCGGTGATGCGCGGGCTGATGATCGACATCAGCGAAACCAAGCGTACCGAGGACGCCCTGCGCCTTTCCGAACAAAAGTTTGCCTCGGTGTTCCAGCAGTGCCCCGACATTCTGCTGATCGCCCGCCACAGCGACGGCTGCCTGCTGGAGGTGAACGAAGCCTTCGAAGAGCAGATCGGCCTGACCGCGGGACAGGTGCTTGGCCGCAGCGCTACGGATCTGCACCTGTGGGGTGTCGAAGGCTCCGGCCCCCCGCTGCTTGAGCGCCTGCACCAAGGCGGCATCCGCAACCTGGAAATGAGCTTCCGGCGCAGCAATGGCCAACTGTTCACCGGCCTCACCTCGGCCGAAACCTTCGAACTCGACGGCACCCCGGCACTGGTGGTGGCGGTGCGCGACATCAGCCAGCTCAAGGAAACCCAGGGGCAGTTGCAAACCTCGGAAGAGAAATTCGCCAAGGCGTTCCACGCTTCGCCCGACGGCCTGCTGCTGTCGCGCCAGAGCGACGGTTTGCTGCTTGAGGTGAACGAAGGCTTCTGCCGCCTCACAGGCTACGACCTCAACCCGACCATCGACCAGACCTCGCTTGACCTGGGTATCTGGGTCGACCTCAACGAACGCAAACGCATGGTCGACCAGCTCAACCGCGACGGCTTCGTGCGCGACTTCACCTGCCACATCCGCCGCAGCGACGGGCAGATCCGCCTGTGCGAGCTGTCCGCCAGGCCGCTGCCGATTGCCGGTGTCGACTGCATGCTGACCATCGCCCGCGACATCACCGAGCGCCACCTGATGCAGGAAAAACTGCAGCTGGCCGCCACCGTGTTCGAGAACACCGCCGAAGGCGTGCTGATCACCGACATCGACCAACGCATCAGTGCCGTCAACCGCGCCTTCAGCGAAATCACCGGCTACAGCGAGATCGAAGCCCTCGGCCAGACCCCGCGCCTGCTTGCCTCCGGCCAGCACGACAGCGCCTTCTATGCCGCCATGTGGCACCAGCTTACTGCCGAGGGCCACTGGCAAGGTGAGATCTACAACAAGCGCAAGAACGGCGAACTGTACCCCGGCTGGCTGACCATCAGTGCGGTGCGCAACAGCGAACGCGAGATCACCCACTTCGTTGCCGTGTTCGCCGACATTTCCAGCCTCAAGCACGCCCAGGCCAAGCTCGACTACCAGGCCCACCACGACCCGCTCACCGGCCTGCCGAACCGTGCCTTGTTCGAGAACCGCCTGCAGGCCGTGCTCACTTGCGCGCAGGTGTCCAACCGCCAGGGCGCGGTGCTGTTCCTTGACCTCGACCGCTTCAAGCACATCAACGACAGCCTTGGCCACCCGGTCGGCGACCTGCTGCTCAAGGGCATTGCACAGCGCCTGAAAGAACAGGTGCGGGACGTCGACACCGTGGCCCGCCTGGGCGGCGACGAGTTCATCATCCTGCTGCCCGGCCTGCACAAGCCCAGTGACGCCAGCACCATCGCCAACAAGCTGCTGGCCTGCTTTGTCGCACCGTTCCAGGCCGGTGAGCACGAGTTCTTCACCAGCGCCAGCATTGGCATCAGCCTGTATCCGCAGGACGGCACCGACGTGGCCACGCTGATCCGCAACGCCGACGCTGCCATGTACCGCTCCAAAGCCAAAGGCCGCAACCGCGTCGAAGCCTACACCCGCGACCTGACCGCCCAGGCCAGCGAGCGCATCGCCCTGGAGCACGAGCTACGCCGCGCCGTCGAACGCAACGAAATGAGCCTGTGCTTCCAGCCCAAGCTCAGCCTCAAGACCCAGAACCTGGTAGGCGCCGAGGCGCTGATCCGCTGGAGCCACCCGACCTTTGGTGAAGTGCCGCCAGAGCACTTCATCCACCTGGCAGAAGAGAACGGCACCATCCTCCAGCTCGGCGACTGGGTACTGGAACAAGCCTGCCGGCAGATGCAGGCCTGGAAGCAGCACTACGAACCCTTCGGCCCATTGTCGATCAACCTCGCCGGCGCCCAGCTTCGCCAGCCACACCTGGCCCGGCGCATCGAACAGTTGCTCAAGCACTACCAGCTCAAGGCGGGTGACCTGCAACTGGAGATCACCGAAAACTTCATCATGAGCCAGGCGGAAGAAGCACTGGCCGTGCTGTACCAGCTGAAAAAGCTGGGCGTGCAGCTGGCCATCGACGACTTTGGCACCGGCTATTCATCGCTGAGCTATCTCAAGCGCCTGCCACTGGACATTCTCAAGATCGACAAGTCGTTCATCCGCGGCCTGCCCGACGACCCCCACGACGCCGCCATCGCCCGTGCGATCATTGCCCTGGGCCGCAGCATGCAACTGACCATCATTGCCGAGGGCGTGGAAAACCAGGCTCAGCAACGCTTCCTGGCGGCCGAGGGCTGCGAGCAGATCCAGGGCTACATCGTCAGCCTGCCGCTGCCGCCAGGCGAGTTCGCGGCAACGTTTCTTCGCATAGCACTATCGGATCTTTCAGATGGCACAGGTGCGAAACCCTCGTTATAATCCGGCCACTTACTGAGGGCCTATAGCTCAGTTGGTTAGAGCAGAGGACTCATAATCCTTTGGTCCACGGTTCGAGTCCGTGTGGGCCCACCAATGAAATCAACGACTTAGCCTCACCTTTCGGGTGGGGCTTTTTCGTTTCTGGGCCTTTCGTGTCTGTTTGAGGTCTATAGACCGTTTGGGCATAAAAAGCCTTACATGATCGCAAGGCTTTTTCGATTCTGGTCGGGTTACACCAGCTCGCACTGAGAGCGTGGAGAGATCGCGCTAACCCCTTTCAGCCACCTTCTGGTCATACTCTTCCCAACTGGCAAACCCAATGGGACGTTTCGGTTCTTCCGGGTGAACGCGCTTCTGGCGAACCAGCAGTACGTTAATCTGACTAACGTGCTGGATGAGCTTCACTGGTGAGCCATCAGGTCTACTGCCGTAGAACCCAATCAGCGAAGGATTCCAATAGGTCAGCTCAGTGAACGAAAAAGTGATTTCATTACCGAAGCTAACCAGCTGTCCGCCAACCTCGTACTCATCCTCAAGCTCTCTGTGAAAGTCATTAATCCACTTCACAAGTCGCCGGTAAAACTCGCTAGCAAGGTTTGGATCGGTGTAGTCCATGATCGGTGGACGATTGTATTGGGTGATCAAGTCAAAAGGTGTAGTCATTCGGTATGTCCCGATCTGGAGGGTGGCTAGGCGCCACGAGTCTAATCGAACTGCGGTGAGTCAGGGAGCCTATACGCCGTGTTTGGCCCATCAATGCAATGGCGTTCTGCTACTCTCAGCGGCCGACCGTCATGATGGAACCTCGAAATGACTAGCTACCGAGGCTGGGAAACCGCCACTTCGCTGCTTCTCGCCTACGAAAGCCTTGCTATCGCGCACAAAAGAACCCTGCGCAGGGCAACAACAGAAGGCGAAGAAGCCCACCCGTATTTCAGCTATATGCACGGCTTCGGGCTGTTCATACTCAATGCGTCCATCATTGAGGGGACTGTGCGCACCATTCTGACCGAGAAGGTCAGATCTGACCTTGACGCAGCAGTAGAGCGAGGCAAGCGCGAGGGCAGGACGGAGCATGATTCCCCAACCCGCCTACTGCAGAAATTCTTGGTGGACCTCGAAAGCTCTGGGGGCTGGGACAACCTCGTGAAGAACAGCGGCGTGTCGTACTACGGAACGCGGCTGGATCAGGATGTAACTCCGGAGATTAAAGAGGGAATCCTGGCACTGTTTGTTCTCCGTAACGTCCTGGCACACGGCACAACCCTGATCCAGCCCACCTCGAAGATGCCTGAGGATATGAAGGATGAGTACCCATACACCTGGCAATCGAAGCTCGGCGGAGTTGCGATTTACCTTGAGAAGCAGTTCAAACGCGGAGGGGTCTTCGAAAACCTCGCACACCCGGATGCCCCAGAGCACTTCATGGAAGTCACGAAGCAGTTCTTCACTCAAATTGAACCACGCTTCGCACCGCTCAATGAGCGGGCCGCCAACACGATCGACATGATCAAGCGCTACTACTTCGGGGGCATCAACTTTACGCGCTAGTCCTCGTGTACGCCGGTCGCCAAGGCAGCGATGCAAGCCCTTGGCGTTTCAGGCAAGGGGTACGCTGAGCGGCACAGGTGGGGGCGGAGATTCCGCCGTGCTGGTGGATGTCCCAGACCAGTCACGAGCCACCGGTGGACATGGTAGTGGCCAATTGATAGGGTCACCGATGCTGCGCTGATTCTCTAACGCAGCAGGACTTGCCATCACCCCAGTTACGTTTCCCCTCGATAGATGGGTCAAGGACTAGGACGACAAGGAACGTTGTATGGCATGCCGTGGCGACATGGCATGTCGCCTAATCAAGGAGAAAAATTCTTGTCACCGACAAGCACAATCCTTTCACTGCTACTGATCTTCGTCACCGGTTCCGCCCACGCCACCGGATATGACGTACAAAGATTTCAATCTTTCAGGAGCCTGAATTCCGCTGAGAAAGAGCGAGACGCATCCTATCTGATAGGTGTTTCGCGCGGACTAGTATTGGCAAGCATGTACATTGAGCAGGAGTATGCGGCAAGGCTATTTTGCATCCCGAAAAATAAGATGGATGAAGCATATGGAGGCTCAATTTCTGCGCTGAGTAACGAAGTCGCCAACCCGTCTAGCGGCCATCCCTACGCACCAGACACCCCTGTGGAAGTGGTAATGCTTCAGGCGCTCAAGACACATTACCCATGCAACAACTGACAGTAGATTAGGGCTTCCACAATGAAAAAATGGATTCACGACAAAGCATCAATAATATTTTTTATCACAATAGCTATATATGTACTTATATTACTTACGGCATCTTACGTGGGTGTATATGTAACCTATGTTGCCGGGCCAATTCTTTTAATATCTGGCGCCGCAGCTTGGCTCTCTATGCCAAATGAGGATGTGGATTCGCCCCGCAAGCGGTGAGGGATGCCGTTCCAGTCCTGTCCTCAGCACGGTTGCATATCCAGCAACAGTGCCACGAGGCCAAGCATCGGCCACTGGTCAGCCACGGCCAAGGGGCACTTGGGGGCTCTGTGTAGCACGGAATTCGTGCTGATTTCCCCCTTGCACGCTACGTAAAACAATCTGCTAAACCTGCTACACGACACAAGCGGCCTCCTACTGATGGCCATTACAGATTTCACGCAGAGTCCGGGACAAGCCACGTATTGGCCTATTTAATAGTGCAGTGCCATGGTCAAACTTGGCTTACCTTGGTTAAGCTACTGAAACTTACGCATAGTGAAGCCAAGCTTTGCGCACTGAGTGGACACGCAACCGAAGGATCGACCATGGCAGCTAGCAGTAACTTCGACTTTCTCCAGGACCACGATCCCGTCTTCCTCCAGCTTGCGAGCATGGCCGAGCAGGTGTTCGCCAACGATCCCAACACAACCCTGATCAAACTGCGTCAACTCGGCGAAGCCCTGGCCCAGGACTTGGCCAGCCGCGCCGGAATCGAATTCGACACCAACACCACCCAGTCCGATCTGCTCTATAAGCTCAGCCGTGAGATCCAGCTTGATCAGAACATCCGCAGCCTGTTCCATACCCTGCGTGTCGAGGGCAATAGAGCTACTCACGAGTTCTGCACCCAACATCGCGAAGCCATGGATGGACTGAAGGTCGCTCGCGCCTTGGCCATCTGGTATCACCAGTCCTTCGGCAAGAACGCCCACGCCTTCAAGCCCGGCCCCTTTGTGACGCCCAGCGACCCCAGCGCCCCACTACGCGACCTACAAAGCCAGATCGAACAGCTCAAGGCGCAACTCAGCGAATCCAACCAGCAGTTGGAGAGCAACCAGCAGCTTGCCGACCTGCTCAAGCGCGAAGCCGAGGAATACGCCGTACTCGCCGAGCAGATGGATGCCGAATCACGCAGCCATAAGCAGTTGGCCGCAGAACACGAAGCCGCTTTACACAAGCTGCGCACTGAGCACGAGCAAAGCCTCAAAGCACTGCAGCAGCGACTGACCGCCCAGCCGCAGGCCAGCAAACAGGTTGCCAAGAAGACCCAGCAGGCCAGTAATAGCTTTGACCTGAGCGAAGATCTCACCCGTATCCTGATCGACCAGCAGCTGATCGATGCAGGCTGGGAAGCCGACTCCCTTGACCTCACTTACAGCAAAGGCGCACGCCCCGAAAAAGGTAAGAACAAGGCCATCGCCGAGTGGCCCACCAGCAGCTCCAAAGCCTGTGCCGACTACGTACTGTTTGCCGGCCTCACGCCCATCGCCATCGTCGAGGCCAAGCGTAAACGCATCAATATTGCCGACCACATTCCCCAGGCAGAGCGTTATTCACGCGAGTTCAACCTCTCCACCGAGCATCAACTGCCCTGGCTGCAGGCTGGTCAAACACAGCCCTGGAGCGACGGTCAAGGTGGCCACTTCCGCGTGCCCTTTGCGTTCGCCTGCAATGGCCGGCCCTTTATCAAGCAGCTCGCCGAGCAGTCCGGCACCTGGTTCCGTGACCTGCGCAGCCCGCCCAACACACGCCGGCCGCTGCCAGACTTCCACACGCCGGGTGATCTGCTTGACCTGCTTAAACGCAGCCAGGTGGAAGCGGAGGCCAAGCTCAAAGCAGAAGGTTTTAGCTACCTCAAACTGCGCGACTATCAAGAGAAAGCCATCCAGGCCGTGGAACTGGCGCTGGCCAACAACCAGCGCGACTGCCTGCTGGCCATGGCCACCGGCACAGGTAAAACCCGCACTATCATTGGCCTAATGTATCGCTTCCTCAAGGCCGAACGCTTCAAGCGCATTCTGTTTCTGGTCGACCGCAGCGCACTCGGCCAACAGGCCATCGACTCATTCAACGACACCACACTTGAGCAGAACCATACCCTGGCGCAGATCTACGACATCAAAGAGCTGGGCGATATGGCATCTGAGGCGGAAACCCGCGTCCAGGTGGCCACCGTGCAAGCCATGGTCAGCCGTATTTTCCGCTCAGATACCCCACCACCCGTGGGGGAGTTCGACTGCATCATCGTCGACGAAGCGCACCGGGGTTACACGCTCGACCAGGAGATGACCGAAGGCGAGCTGGCCGTGCGCGATCACAGCCAATACCTCTCGCAATACCGCCGCGTGCTCGATCACTTCGATTCCTGCCGCATTGGCCTCACGGCCACGCCAGCCAAACACACCAGCGAAATTTTCGGCAAACCGGTATTCACCTACAGTTACCGGGAAGCCGTGGCCGACGACTGGTTGATCGATCACGAACCGCCGATCCGCTACGAAACCCAGCTCAGCCAGCACGGTATCCGCTTTGAAAAAGGCGAGTCGGTCAGCGTCATCAACACCCAGACTGGCGAAGTCGACGTAGCCGAACTGGAGGACGAACTCACCTTCAATATCGAGTCGTTCAACCGCCGCGTCATCACGCCAGCTTTTGACAAGGTCATCTGTGACGAACTGGCCAAGGAGCTAGACCCGTTCGGCGAGGAAAAGACCATGATCTTCTGCGTCAACCAGGCTCATGCCGAACGGGTGAAAACCCTGCTCGATGATGCTTTCAAGGCGGCCTACGGCGAGCAATACAACGAAGCGACGGTGCGCATCATCACCGGCCAGAGCGACAAGGTTGAGCAGCTGATTCGCCGCTACAAGAACGAGCCGAACCCCAGCATCGCCATAACCGTCGACCTGCTAACCACCGGCATTGACGTGCCGAAAATCTGTAATCTAGTGTTTATGCGCCGCGTGCGCTCGCGCATCCTCTATGAGCAGATGAAAGGTCGCGCTACCCGTCGTTGCGACGAAATCGGCAAGACCGTTTTCCGCATTTACGACCCCGTCGACCTCTACGCCAGCCTGGAAGCAGTCGACACCATGAAGCCCCTAGTGAAGAACCCCAACATCTCCCTAGAGCAACTGGTCAGCGAACTCACTGGCAGTGCCAGCCACGATGCGCCTGGCAGCCAGGATGACAGCAGCCACGCCCATGACGTACTCGAACAACTGGGCCAGCGCGTCATGCGCATCCTGCGCAAAGCCCAACACAAGGCCGAGAGCAAACCGAACCTCAAGCAAAAGCTCGATGAGTTGCAAGATGCCTGGGGCGTCGAACCGGCCAAGCTGCACAGCCACCTGCATGAGCTCGGCCCGCAGCAAGCAGCCAACTTTATTCGCCAGCACAGCCAACTGATCAACCAGCTAGCCACCGTCAGCGCCCTGCTCGGTTCGGAGAACCACCCCGTTATCTCGACCCACGCCGACGAGCTAAAAGAGCGCAGACAGGATTACGGACAGAACAAAAAGCCCGCCGACTATCTGGAGAGCTTCCAAGACTTCATCCACAATCAACTCAACCAGTCCGCCGCGCTTGGCGTGGTGGTCAACCGCCCCAAGGATCTAACCCGCGAACAGCTGCGTGAGGTGCGTCTGCTGCTCGACCAGCACGGTTTCAGCGAAGCCAGCCTGAAAAGCGCCTGGCGCAACCAGACTAACCAGGAAGTCGCTGCTAGCATCATCGGTTTTATCCGCAAGGCCGCCATCGGCGAAGCGCTGCTGCCGTTCGACCAGCGAGTGACGCATGCCATGCAAAAGATCTATGCCTTGCAATCTTGGACGCCTGTGCAGCGTCGTTGGCTGGAGCGCCTGGCCAAGCAATTGGTGCACGAAGTGATCATCGACCCGCAACAGGTTAATGATGCCTTCAGGAATGATGGCGGCCTCAAAGGCCTGGACCGCAACCTTGGCGGCAACCTGGATCGAGTATTGGAAGCCTTGAATGACAACCTGTGGTCGGCTGCGGGATGACCCTTGGCCACTCAATGATTTTCCGGCCGTCAGTGTCCGCAGTCCTGGGACAGAGGACACCTGCTCTCGCGCCTGAGCATTCGCCACACCTGAGCAACAAGCTATGTCCGCTGGCCGCCAAAACGACCTACAAAACGGCGTATCCGCTCATCACTGCAGTGCCAAATATCTTGCAAAACGATGCAGCTGTGCATAACCTCTCACGCAACACACCCGCCATGCCTATGGTTGCTTCGGCAGCTACGCACAAATTGAGCGGGTTTTTTATGCCCGGTAGTTTTTCCGCATGAAGCCCTTCAGCAAGCCAGCCATTGATATTCCTGCGCAGTTGGCCCTACTCAAACAACGTGGGCTTACCATTCAGGACGAAGGCAAGGCGCACTGTTTTCTCGAAGCTGTGAGCTTCTTTCGCCTCACGCCTTACATGCGCCCTTTCCAACTCTCGGAGGATGCCGAGCACGGTTTCAAACCCGGTACGCGTCTACTAGCACTCACTCGCCTGTACGATTTCGACCGACGCCTGCGCCTGCTGGTCATCGATGCAATTGAACGCATTGAAGTCGCGGCAAGAGCGGCCATCAGCAACCACATGGGGCCACAATATGGCGCTCACTGGTATCTGGAGAGTCGTTTCTTCCAGCGCGATTATCGTCACCAGGTGCTGCTCGACAGTATTCGCAGCAAACAGGACAAGGCGCGTCAGGACCATGTGCGCGAATGCCGGCGCATCGACGCCTCACAAGCGCCTGATGCCCGCAAAGCGCAACTCAAAGGCCTGCGCGCCAAGGAAAGCTATGCACGCCATTACACGCTGACTTACGACGCACCCGACCTCATGCCCGCCTGGGCCGCCATGGAAGAAATCACCCTGGGCGAGCTCTCGCACCTGTTCAAAGGTCTGGCACGCGATGCCGACAAAAAAGCCATCGCCCGACGCATGGCCTTGCCCGGACCACTGCTGCAGTCCTGGCTGCACACCCTGACCACCATTCGCAACATCTGCGCGCATCACGCCCGGCTGTGGAACCGCGAACTGGGTATCCGTCCCGAACTACCCAAAACGGCCAACTTCCCTTGGCCGCAACACCTGCAAAATCCTGGACAACACGCTCGCATGTTCACGGTGCTGTGCATCCTCAACTTGCTGATGCGCCAAGTCAGCCCGCATACAAGTTGGGATAGGCGTTTGCATGAGCTGTTGAACGAGTTCGCGGAAATCAATCTGGCAGCCATGGGCTTCCCGCCCGACTGGCAGAACGACCCGTTCTGGCAAGCGCCTAGCTGAGCACACCACCCATTCAATCCTGTGAGCCGAATAGCCGACTTATTCGGCTTGCGCCCTGCCCCACTAAGAGTGTCCCATGACCAACTCCGACATCGTCCAGAAACTCTGGAACCTCTGCGACGTCCTACGCGACGACGGCATCAACTACAGCGACTACGTCACCGAGCTGGTTTTGCTTCTGTTCATCAAGATGGAATACGAGCAGGTGCAGAATAACGACAGCTTCGCCCACAAGCTGCCCGAGGGTGCGCGCTGGCCGGACCTGGCCGGTAAGTCCGGGCTCAACCTGCTTGATCACTACCGGCAGATGCTGCTGGATCTTGGCAAGAACAGCGACCCGCTGATAGCCGCCATATATGCCGACGCCCAGACTCGCCTGAAAGAGCCGCGCCACTTGGAGCAACTGATCAAGAGCCTGGACGGTATCGACTGGTTCAGCGCCCGCCAGGACGGCCTCGGCGACCTCTACGAAGGCCTGCTGGAAAAGAACGCCAGCGAAACCAAATCCGGTGCCGGCCAGTACTTCACCCCGCGCCCGCTGATCGACAGCATCATCCGCGTCATCCGCCCACAACCTGGCGAAGTCATTCAAGACCCGGCCGCCGGCACCGCCGGCTTCCTGATTGCCGCCGACGCCTATATCAAAAGCCACACCGACGACCACTACGACCTCGACGCCAAGGCCCAGACCTTCCAGCGCAACCGCGCTTTTGTAGGCGTTGAACTGGTGCCTGGCACCCGCCGTCTGGCCCTGATGAACACCCTGCTGCACGGCATGGAAGGCGACGAGGAAGGCGTGGTTCACCTGGGCAACGCTCTCGGCCAAACCGGCGCCAAACTGCCAAAGGTCGACGTGATCCTCTCCAACCCGCCCTTCGGCACGGCCAAGGGCGGCGGCGGCCCAACCCGCGACGACCTCACCTACAAGACAAGCAACAAGCAACTGGCCTTTCTCCAGCATATCTACCGGGGCCTCAAGCCCGGCGGCCGGGCCGCCGTGGTGCTGCCGGACAACGTCTTGTTCGAAGCCGGCGTCGGCACCGACGTACGCCGCGACCTGATGGACAAGTGCAACCTACACACCATCCTGCGTCTACCCACCGGCATCTTCTACGCCCAGGGCGTGAAGACCAACGTACTGTTCTTCCAGAAGGGCACCACCGACAACCCGCGTCAGGAGCAAGGCTGCACCCACCGTGTATGGGTATATGACCTGCGCAGCAATATGCCCAGCTTCGGCAAGCGCACCCCATTCGGTACCGCTCACCTCAAACCCTTCGAAGAGGCCTATGGCAAGGATGCCAACGGCAATAGCCCACGCGCCGAAAATGTCGAAGGTATCGGCGAAACCAGCCGCTTCCGCGTGTTTACCCGCGAGCAGATCCGCGAACGCGGTGACTCACTGGACATCAGTTGGCTAAAAGATGCCGACAGCCTGGACGCCGCAGACCTACCCGCCCCTGAGGTGCTGGCCGGTGAAGCCATGGCCGAACTGACCGAAGCCCTGCATGAGCTGGAAGAACTGATGAAGGCGCTGGGGGCTGGGGATGAAGTGGCGGCGCAGAAGCAGTTAATGGCGGAGGTGATGGGGTTGATGGTGGCTCAGGAGAATGGCAATGAGTGAGCTGCCCAAAGGCTGGATCAGAACCACCTTGGGGCAGGTTGTGAGCTACGCCGACAACGAAACAGTTAGCCCGACTGATTTGCCAGCAGATGTCTGGCTTCTTGAACTTGAGGACATTGAGCGCGACTCAGGCAAGGTGCTGGACCGGAAAACTGTTGGAGAGCGCGCACCGAAAAGCTCTAAAAATCGTTTCTATGCCGGGGATGTACTCTACGGGAAACTGCGGCCCTACCTGAACAAGGTTGTAAGGGCTGATCGGGATGGCTTTTGCTCCAGCGAAGTCATTGCCATATCGCCGGGGCTACTCGACAAGAATTACCTTTTTTACTCAATGCGTTCCCCTGGCTTCATTGAGTATGTAAGCAATGTTTCGCATGGGATGCGGATGCCGCGCTTGGGCACTCAGCAAGCTAAATCTGCTCCATTTGTGCTGCCACCTCTCGCTGAACAAACCCGCATTGCTCAAAAAGTTGATGAGCTGCTGGCCCAGGTCGATACCCTCAAAGCCCGCATCGACGCCATGCCCGCGTTGCTCAAATGCTTCCGCCAATCTGTACTCGCCGCAGCGGTTACTGGGCGGTTGACGGAAGAGTGGCGAGAAAAGCTTTGCTTAGATGTTTGGTCGAGTACCTCGTGGGCAGAAATTCTCAAAAATAATAAAGATGCGTTCAAACGAGGGCCCTTCGGAAGTTCCCTTACGAAAAGTATGTTTATTGCGCATGGATATAAGGTCTACGAGCAATATTGCCCAATTAATGACGACTGTACATTTGCGAGATACTACATCTCCCCCCAAAAATTTGAGGAAATGGAGGCTTTCGCTGTTGAGCCTGGAGACTTTCTGATTAGCTGTTCGGGTGTAAGTCTTGGTCGTATCACTCAAGTGCCTCCTGGAAGTGAGCCGGGAATAATAAATCAGGCCTTGCTGCGGGTACGTTTAAATCCATCACTATACAGCGATGCATTCTTCAAAATAATTTTTAGATCACCAAGCTTCCAGAAGGATTTGCTCGATAACAGTACAGGCTCCGCAATCCCTAATTTGAAGGGGGTTAAAGAGCTAAAGGCAATGCAAGTTCCGCTGCCAACATTGGAAGAGCAGATAGAAATCGTCCGTCGCGTCGAACAACTCTTCTCCTTCGCCGATCAACTGGAAGCCAGAGTCGTCTCGGCCAAAACTCGTATCGATCGTCTTACACAAAGCATCTTAGCCAAAGCCTTCCGTGGAGAACTGGTGCCACAAGACCCGAACGACGAACCTGCCGTTGTGTTGCTGGAGCGAATCAAAGACCAGCGTGCCACCGTCCCAAAAGCCAAGCGCGGGCGGAAAAACGTATGAAGCGAGTGTTCATTGCCAACTTCGGACGGGAAAACTACGAGTGGCCCAACTGCCTTCGCCGCTCGACGGTGGCGACCATGAACTCCTTTAAAACCCACGACCTTTGGTTAGCCGGCAACCGCGAGGCATTCATACTGACGTCAATGAATGTCGAGCGAACGGCACTCGGTGTGGCTCCAACACGCTCCGTCGCTTCCCGTTGGTTCAACCTGATGACCACCATCGCCGAAACCTCTAGCGATATCTGGATTCACCGGGAAAAGAACACACTCTGGTGGACCGAGTCGTTGCCCGACTCTCCAACTTTTGAACTGAGTGAAGACCCAACCGGGAAAACGCCCAAGCCGGTCTATGTTTGCCATAAACCGTGCAAGCCTTGGTCAAGCAAGAGCCTGAACGGCAGCCCTTTAGAGTGGAACGGCCTTCACCCCAAGGCGCGCGACTTCCTCTCAACCGAGGCCACGCTTCAGCAATTGTCCCCAGACTACGCCGAGTACGCTCTGGCGCTTGTATTTGGTAAAGATCTGAGCCCTTGGCATGACCGCAAAGAGTGGAAGGACAAACCGAGCTTACACAAAGCCAGCCCAGTGACATCCTTTGGAGACCTCCAGCGGTCAGCGTTCAATATGGCGCGAACAGCCTGGCAAACGACGCAAGCTGCCAACGGTCAGGAAGAAAAACGCACGGTCAAAATCAAAAGCTTTGGCTTCCTTGATGAAGATGAGCTACGCGCCTACCTGGAAGAGCTCTTCACCCTGCAGGAAGGCTTGTGCGCGCTTACAGGCATACCGCTGCAGCATTTGGGGTCGGAATTGGATCGGGAACTGGTTTGTTCCCTGGATCGTATAGACAGCGATGGCCACTACGAACCGAGTAATTTGCAAATAGTATGCTGGTTCGCCAATCGCTGGAAAAGTGACAGTGACAACGCGGAGTTCGTGCGTTTAGTTCAACTGCTCAGGGCCGTACCAACAGCCTGACCGCTTCTCGATAGAGAGCAGTACGCTGGCGGTACAGTGCCCAGCTTTTACTGATTACCCTGGAAGGGTTCTAGGCTGCCACATGCGTTTCCCGCGACCAGGCGCTGGCTATCCGGGTCGATCTGCGGAGCGGTGTCGAGTGGCGGCATCTCGGGCTCGTGTGGCTGGGCTTTGATCCAGGAGGTGCTGAGCCTGCTGTGCGTTTAACCCGAGAGACATTGGGACAACTGGGACTACAAGCCACGTGCCTGCGTTTCTGCTAGAGCCTCACAGGAGGTCGATAGGCGGTTCGAACCTGTTAATAGGTACGATGTAGACACGAAAATGCCATTCCCACTCTCCGAAACCTCTACAGACCGCGTTACTAAGTACCAAACCTAGGGACTATAAATCCTCTTGTAGTGGCTTTGTAGCCCTGTTTATCGGTGTCCTATACGCACCAACTGGTCGCCGCCGGACCTGCCACACCGCACACGCATCTGCGCCAGATGGCAGCGTTTAAGACGCCCAACAAACTCGCTGTAGGAACCATGCGGCTCAGCATGGTCGATACACCAGGCGCACCAGCGGGCGAAAATATCGTCGTCGAAGTTTGTTTGAGATTTATAAAACTCAAGCATCAGATGATCTTTCATTCTCCCAGGCCTCATAGTTTGCGGGTTACAGCCTTCCGATAAAGATGCTGGCCGTTTTTCTAGTTGTGTGCCTGCTGCCACAGTTTTCTTTACATCAAAGAGTTTTTCCTGACCAATCGAACAAATAATTCTGCGTAGCTTTCGCCTGGGAGCAGCGCCGCCTTCACAGCAGCGAGGTCTTCGGGGCTGAACCAAAGCGTTCTCGTCGTCCAACCTTGAGCCCGGCGGCGGCTGTTCAGCGCACGCATTTTGGCTGCCATCCGCGTTTTGGGCTTCGGTGCAGCCAGTAGCCAGCCCATGGTCAGCAGCCGCTCAACCTCGTCCGGCGAGGTAATGGACCTGGCGTGGCTACCATGCACGAGAAGTTTCGCTTTCATTTTCACCGCCCCATCCAGAGGGCTGTCAGAGTTTTTCCCTGAAAAAACACGCGGACGCTGAATGGCATAAAAACACGTTGAAACGCCATTAAAACCCGTAAAAATGCTCATTTACATGAGAATTAATTTATTTGTTTTTTTTGACACTAGTACTCAAACCACCGGTGTAGAGCGGCTGGTGCTGTCAGAAAATGAGGTCTGACTGTCAGCTGACAGCTGCCCGGTGTCCTACTGACATTTTCTGACAGTCAGACCTCTTTTTCTGACAAGTCAGCCCCCTTTTTCTGACAGCTAAGCACCACCCAGTCACCCTCCTGAGTGACCGTCCCGCTCAACTCCATCACCGCCACGATTTCGTCCATTTCCCGCCGCGTGATGGTCAAGGCTCGATACAGCTCGCGCATGGTCATCCTGCCGCCCTTGGCCTTCTGTAGCTTTCTGGTCACACGTTTCACGCTCTTTTCGAACAAACTCCCGGCCAACGTACTGCCGATCTTGCTCAACGTGGTCTCGACGCTCCAGGTCACGAATGCCAGGGCCTGCTCGAACTCTCGCATGCCGACCTCGACGCGCCCATCACTCACAGTGAGGATGGCCGCGACCTTGCCGACATGCTGTGCGAACCGGCCGTACAGCGCCCCATACTCACCCCGCTGATTAGCGAACTGTTCAGGCCCCAGCGCCCTCATTGCCTCCCTCGCCTCGGGGCTGAACTCGACTTGACGGCCGAACCTGAGACCCGGCACGTCGCCGATCAGGTCGCGCATCCGACCGGCGCGGAAAAACGCATTGAGCCGATCCTGTAGGGCCTTCTCAATGGCATGGCACGGCGATGCATTCTCGACGTACAGCACATCGTCGGGCAGGCAGACGAACAGGAAGCGGTTGATCGTGCCGTCCTCCAGGTGCCGGGTCTGGAGCGTCTCCCACACCTTGTCCGTGGTGCCGCCCAGTATCTGCATGAAGGGGTTTTCCACTGCCGGCAGGGTCTTCTTCTCGTCGGCGTAGACCTTCGGCGGCATCCGGTCACCGTCGTAGCCCTCAAGGATGGCGCGGCTCATGGAAGAGCCGTTGGCAGTGTCCTTGAGGCCGTCGATCTTATGCGCCAGCTCGTCGATTCGGATAATGACATTGGGCGTCACGCCCAGCTGGCGCCGTAGCGCCGCCTCGGACGCAGGGAAGTCCATCACGCAATCCTTGGCGTCGGTGGCCGACAGCAGCCTGAGCCCGGCCTTGATGGCCTCGGTCTTACCGGTGCCGGTGCCACCGACCAGGGCGATATAGAGATTGAGGATGCCCCCTCCTACGGTGCAGTACGGGCCGATCAGGCAGGCCACTACGGACAGCGCAGCGGCGTAGGAGAATTCCTCCCTCGGGGCGCGTGATGCACGCATGATCCAGCGGGCAATCTCACCCACCAAACCGGGCGCGGTGTCGTATATGTGCATGGGGAAGGTCGGGGGGCCGAAGTCGGGGATCTCGTCGGCAGCGGTCACAAGCTTGTCGCTCCAGTTGTCGTTGAACGAAACAAGCTTTGCCCGCTTGCCCTTTATGGATAGAGGGAACGCTTTATTAATCTCGTTGTGTGCAAACTTGAGCGCTTTAGTTTCCTCGTCACTACGGTGGGCTAAAAGGTATTGCCAGAGCGCAGGCGTTTTAACCAACGTGGCCAGCACGTCTTCATTGGATACGTTGCTGTCCAGCAAGCGGATAATAAGGCCCTGCATTGTCTTGGACTTATCGCCATAATGTGTGCCGTCGATAAGCTTCTTCATGTCGACGGTAAGGCGGATGCGGGCCAAGTCAGCTGGTTTGCCGGCCGTGTCCGGTGCAATGGGCACCTCGAACTTTTCAACGTATGGCTTCATGCCCCACGACGCGATAGCTTTTAAATCCTTTGGCTCAAGCTGTTTAAACTCAAGCATCTGGATAGTGTCGAAGGTCACAGTCAGGAAGCGTGGCGCCGAGCCAATATAGATTTCGGCGTGCTCGCAGAATGGCGGCTTGGTGTCGTTGGAATCCTTATATTTTTTGCACCAAGTCGTCGGCGCCCAAGCGAAGGCGCGGACGCCTTTACCCGAGGGCGACCACTCGGTGTACGTTTCAAACGGCAGGTTGAACTCTTCACCCACGCCATCGAAGTCGAAGCCAACCAGCGTGAGCCCGTCTACTTCGATGCCGTCGGTCATGACGAAGCCTACACCGGATAGGCCAAACCCTTCCTTGGCAATTTGCAGTGCAGTGATTAGTGGACGCCAGTCAAGCGGATCGGTAGTGGATAATCCATGGCGGCCGTTATCGGGAACCTTGTCGTGCTTGTTGCGTTTGGAATTCCAGACCAATTTAAAAGGAACCCAGCGGTTCAATTCCCCGACGTAGCCAAAGATATCGTCAAGAGTCATATATCACCCACTAAGCTTTTTTTACGGCCGACGGAACACCTTCGATTGCCAGACGTTTTATCTCGTCGATATGAATACGGCGATCAGCACCGAATTGCACCCACGGCAAAGCACCGTTGCGCATTAATGCGTAGATTGAACTGCGGGAGATAGACAGCGCTTTAGCAGCGTCATTTGGTGACAGCACAATAGGGGTGATTTCTGAGGCCATGGTGCGTACTCCGAGAGACTTAATTTTGTGAAACTTTTTAAGTCGTCTCGAATATTACGACTGCCGATCTGCATCCGTGGAAGCAGTGATTCAAACAATACTCCTCTGCACATGGCCGTCAATAGTTGTATGTGTGCTAAAACGTGTAACCGCACAAGAAACTTGTGCAAAACCACGCTTTACTTAAGACCAAATAGAAATGCGATTAATTATTCTGCAAACAGCCTATTAATTCACAAAATCACCCACGAAAATTGGTATCCGTGGGAGATTCTAATGGTTTATGCCGTTGGTCTGATTTGCACGACCTTGGCGGCTTCGCCGCTGGCCAACTGATCCAAGTAGCGTGCCCACTTCTCCAGGTCCGTCTTCTTCTCGGGCAGGTAGCTATAGCGGTCGTAGTGCTTGGCTTGGACACCGGACCGGCCATGCGAAAGCAGCCATGCGCGCCGTTCCTGATTCACCCCAAGCCCGGCTAGGTGGGTCTCCACAGTTGCCCGCATATGCCTCCAGGTAAAGCGCCGGGTCTTGCCCTGCCCGGCCAGCAGGTCACCCAGGGCGCTGAATATCCCTTGCAGGCTGCCGGGCGTGGCGGTGCGATCCCCGCGCAGGCTGAAGGGGCCAGGGGCGCCAGTCCCTCGAAGCGCCAGCAGCGGCGCCATGACCTCGGTCAAGCGTGCTGTCATCGGCAATAAATGCGCACGGGGCGGCGTGCCCTTGCCGCCCTTCAGATCCGTCAGCTGCATCACCGCCCCATGCTCTGCGTCGTCGTAGAAGTCGGCCCAGGTGACACGGCACAGCATCTCGACCCGTTGCCCGGCCAGGTACAGCATGCTCTTGGCGAGGGCACGGTGACGCTCGGGTAGGCCTTCGATGGCTTCGAGTACCACCTTCAATTCGTCCTTGGTTAGCGCCCAGGTTTCCGCCCGGTCGGCACCTTCGATGGTGGGCACATCCCGCACCGGGTTGGCGGTCAGGCCGAACAACACGGCATCGGCAGGGCGCAGGGGGTTCAGGTCGAAGCCTAGGCCGAAGGCGAACGCGGCTTGCAGGTAGGCGCGCAGCTTCGCAGTCTGCCGCAACTTGCCATTGGTGGCGCTGGCGGGGGTCAGCCGCTTGCCCCGCCCCTTGTTGGCCACGGGTCGCGTCAGGCAGTGGCGCAGGATCGCAGATACATCGGTAGGCTGAATTTCCTTGGCTGGCTTGGCCACCAGCTCAGGAAACGGCGCCAGCACATTGAGATTGAGCGAGCCGCGAACCTCTTTGGTGCTGGTCTTGCCCCGGCGTTCCATGTCGGCGGTGTAGGCATCGAGCAACTGGGCGAAGTTGCCTTGACGGGCCCTTGCTGCTTCTGCCTGCTTCAGCACATCCAACTGGGCAGCTTCCACCGCCAGCCGTGCCTGCTCTGCCTTAGCTTCCAGCTTGGCATGCTGGTGCAGATCGGTGATGCCTTGGCGGTACAGCAGCGACAGGCGATCCGCTTCCAGCCGGGCTTCGGCCAGTCCCTCTTCATAGATACGCAGTTGAATCTGTTTACCGTTCAGGCTGTAGCGGAAAAAGTAGGTGACGATGCCATGCGGTGAAGCGCGCAGCCGCAAACGGCCTGTGCCCCGCGTACCACCCTCGGTTTTCCACACATCGGCGCCGAGTTTGCAGGCCTCCTTCTTCGCTGCATCTACAGTCACGTTGGTGAAGTCGCCCATGGCCGTTTCTCCCGTGTCTACAAAAATCTATATAGGGCCCGGTCACTGGCGCACATAAGCGAACAGGCACAAACAAAGGATGGGCGCCGGCCTGTGATTTTCAAAGGATTCTTCTGGTCTAAAGAACACTAGGGGACATGAGGGAACAGCATTGTTTGGGCCTCATAATCCTTTGGTCCACGGTTCAAGTCCGTGTGGGCCCACCAAATACCAGAAAGCCGCGCGATTCCGCGGCTTTTTCATGCCTATCGATCAGCCGCGCCGTTATGCCCGCTTCTTCGATACGCTATTTGCCTGCGTCTCAGGCAACCGAAGTGCTTCCCAACCCTTCATGGCCAGGCCAACTGTCTTCGGCACCGGTTTTTCGCCCTTACGGTAATAAGCCAACATACGCCTGCTCAGCCCTAGCTCTTCAGCTGCTCGATCCAACGTCAGCTCATGTTTGGCCATCCAGCTCCAGATGAGCTCGTGTGAACACTCCCCCGTCCGCGAAGGTGAGCAGCAATGAAGCGGGGCCCACCACGGTTACCTCGGTCAGCTGGAAATGCTTGTTGGTCATGGATTCAACTCCTCCCACATTGCTACCAGTCGAGCCCTGTTTCGCAAAGCCCATTCAAGTGCCTTACTTGCGACCCACCGAGGCCGTCAATGGGTACAGTGCAATGGTTGCACCAGACAGTATTATTCGAGCATCCCGCCCACAGCTCCGGAAATGTAACTCTTCTTACTCACCTCTTGACCGCATCTCGACCTGCCGCGGGTTGTAGAAGGTCATGCCAGCCGGAATATCCCGCGTAACCAACGACATCGCGCCAATCACCACGTCGTCGCCAATATCGATGCAGTCGGCAACGATGCAACTGTTAGCCCCCATGCTCACGTTGTCGCCAATGCGCAGCGCGTAATCGTCCAACCCTAGTGTCTTGATACCGATCGAGCAGTTCTGCCGGACGAAGAAGTTGCGCCCGATGCTCACGTGTCGGGTAATTACTACCCCCGGCAGGTGTGCGATGCGCAGGCCGGGCGCGATCTGTGCGCCGATGTCGATGTCCAGCGCGTACTTGAGGTTGAGCCGCTGTTGCATGCGCCGGGCGTGACGCCGCGCCAGGCCGCCGCGGGCGTCGAGGTACTGGGCCAGGCGGTAGGCAAAGAGGAAACGCAGTTTGTTGTCCTTGCGCGCACGGCGCAGCACGTTGAACAGCAGGCTTATACGGCGCCCGGGCCTTTTCTTGTTGGCGACTTCCAGTCGCCAGCATTCGAGCAGGTGGTCGAGGTTCACGCTGAGGTTCCCGTTGAGCTAGCGCTTCATCATGCCGAAGGCACAGCCACCAGGCCAGCGCAGTCGTTGTAGGAGCGCGTCGGATTGTTCAGCTGTGCCCGGCCTTGCCCTGATTGGCACTCGCTGGCTAGGCTAGCAGGCCAACCGTAGAGACTCGCCATGTCGGATTCCCGCTCTATCACGCTGGATGAAATCGATCGCCAGCTGATCGCCCTGCTGCAAATCAACGCCCGCGAAAGCGTCGCCACCCTCGCGCGCCAGCTGGGCATCGCCCGCACCACCGTCAACTCGCGCCTGGAACGGCTGGAGAAGAACAAGGTCATCTCAGGCTATGGCGTGCGCTTGGGTCAGAGTGTGATGGGTGGCGGGCTGCAAGCGTACGTGGGGATCAAGGTGCAGCCGCGCTCCGGGAAGGAAGTGGTACGCCGTCTGAGTGCCATGGGCCAGGTGCAGCAGCTGTGTGCAGTAAGCGGCGAATTCGACTATGTGGCCTGGCTGCGTACGGACTCGCCCGAGCAACTGGACCAGCTGCTCGACCAGATCGGCAGTGTCGACGGGGTGGAAAAAACCACCACGTCGATCATTCTCAGCAGCAAGGTGGATCGCGGTCAGCCAATCTGAGCGACATCCTCCAGCACCGTCAATATCTTGAGTGAAACGCTGTATCGACCGATCGAGGCCTATACCTGCGTTACTTGCTGCAATTCATTCGTGCTGAGGCGTAGCGTCAATGCGTAATAGGCTGGTTAGAGGCCGGATTGACAGGCCTCACCACCTCTTCCAAACTATACGCAGATAACGTACACAGCATGGACGCCGTTTTTGTTGAGCTTCCCCCGTTCGAACGTCATCGTCCCAGTTACCTGAGCGACGAAGACTTTCGCTCCTTGTAACAGTTTTTGTTGAAGAATCCGCTTGCTGGAGATTTGATCCAAGGTACAGGTGGCCTCCGGAAGCTGCGATTTTCGGACTCCCAACGCCAAAAGGGCAAGCGGGGCGGTATCCGCGTCATCTACTACTTCTGGCTTCCGGGGACTCAATTCTGGCTGTTTACCCTATACGGCAAAGGCATGCAGGATGACTTGACCGACTCCCAGCGAAAAGCTCTGAGAACCATGCTCGAACGCGAATACCTGTCGAGGACCCACCATGCCACGCAACCTGTTCACTGAACTCACTGAAGGCTTCGACGCCTTGGCCGAAGAACGCCAAGGCAAGAAGACCCTGCGCTCGCACAAAGTCAGCTCCATCGAACTGGCCCCCTTGGCGCCTAATGAACTGTTGGAACTGCGCCAGCGCCTCAACATGTCCAGGGCACTGTTCGCGAACTGTCTACGGACCAACGCCAGAACACTGGAGAACTGGGAGCAAGGCCGTTCCAGACCTAATGCGCAGGCTGTTGCGCTCATTCGCCTTGTGCAGAAATACCCCGAGACCGTGGATCACCTCGCATCCCTTATCTGATTCATCATAATTGATCTTTTATTAGTAAATATGACGAATAAAGCTACATTCAGACACCACTCTGAACCTTAATTACGAACGCCCTACTCCCTAAAATGACCACCAGGCATCTCCTATACTCAGGCTCCGCTCCCCGCGCAGCCTCTCTGGCAAGGTCACTTCATGAACAAGAAAAACCGCCACCCCGCCGACGGCAAGCAGCCCATCACCATCTTTGGTCCGGACTTCCCCTTCGCCTTCGACGACTGGCTGGAACACCCCGCAGGCCTGGGCAGCATTCCAGCCGAGCGCCAGGGTGAAGAAGTGGCCATCGTGGGTGCCGGTATCGCCGGCCTGGTGGCGGCCTACGAGCTGATGAAACTGGGCTTGAAGCCGGTGGTGTACGAGGCCTCCAAGCTGGGTGGCCGGCTGCGTTCGCAAGCCTTCAACGGCACCGACGGGATCATCGCCGAACTCGGCGGCATGCGTTTCCCGGTGTCGTCCACGGCGTTCTATCACTACGTGGACAAGCTGGGCCTGGAGACCAAGCCCTTCCCCAACCCCCTGACCCCGGCCTCGGGCAGCACAGTGATCGACCTGGAAGGCCAGACCTACTACGCCGAAAAAACCACCGACCTGCCTAAGCTGTTCCACGAAGTGGCCGACGCCTGGGCCGACGCCCTGGAAAGTGGCGCCCAGTTCGCCGACATCCAGCAAGCTATCCGCGACCGCGATGTACCGCGGCTCAAGGAGTTGTGGAACAAGCTGGTGCCGCTGTGGGACGACCGCACCTTCTACGACTTCGTGGCCACCTCGCGCTCGTTCGCCAAACTGAGCTTCCAGCACCGCGAAGTGTTCGGCCAGGTCGGCTTTGGCACCGGCGGATGGGACTCGGACTTCCCCAACTCGATGCTGGAAATCTTCCGCGTGGTGATGACCAACTGCGACGACCACCAGCACCTGGTCGTCGGCGGTGTGGAGCAGGTGCCGCAAGGTATCTGGCGCCATGTGCCCGAGCGCTGCGCCCACTGGCCGGAGGGCACCAGCCTCAGCGGCCTGCATGGCGGCGCGCCGCGCACCGGGGTCAAGCGCATTGCCCGTGCCGCCGATGGCCGCCTGGCGGTCACCGACAACTGGGGCGACACCCGGCACTACGGCGCCGTGCTCGCCACCTGCCAGACCTGGCTGCTGACCACCCAGATCGACTGCGAGGAATCGCTGTTCTCGCAAAAAATGTGGATGGCCCTGGACCGCACCCGCTACATGCAATCGTCGAAGACGTTCGTCATGGTCGACCGGCCGTTCTGGAAGGACAAGGACCCGCAAACCGGCCGTGACCTGATGAGCATGACCCTCACCGACCGCCTCACCCGCGGCACCTACCTGTTCGACAACGGCGACGACAAGCCGGGGGTCATCTGCCTGTCCTACGCCTGGATGAGCGACGCGCTGAAGATGCTGCCGCACCCGGTGGAAAAGCGCGTGCAGCTGGCCCTGGATGCGCTGAAGAAGATCTACCCCAAGACCGATATCGCCGGGCACATCATCGGCGACCCGATCACCATTTCCTGGGAGGCCGACCCGCACTTCCTCGGCGCCTTCAAGGGCGCCCTGCCGGGCCACTACCGCTACAACCAGCGCATGTACGCGCACTTCATGCAGCAAGACATGCCTGCCGAGCAGCGCGGCATGTTCATCGCCGGTGACGACGTGTCGTGGACCCCGGCGTGGGTGGAAGGCGCGGTGCAGACGTCGCTGAATGCGGTGTGGGGTATCATGAACCACTTCGGTGGCCAGACCCACCCGGACAACCCCGGCCCGGGCGATGTGTTTGACGAGATCGGCCCGATCGCCCTGGCAGACTGACACAAGGAGGCACCATGCGCATTGCTCTGTTCCAGGGCGCCCCCAAGCCACTGGACGTGCCCGGCAACTTGCAACGGCTGCGCCACCAGGCGCAGCTGGCAGCCGACCGCGGCGCCCAGTTGCTGGTGTGCCCGGAAATGTTCCTGACCGGCTACAACATCGGCCTGGCCCAGGTCGAGCGGTTGGCCGAAGCCGACGATGGCCCGGCGGCGATGGACGTGGTGGAAATAGCCCAGGCGCACCGCATCGCGATCGTCTATGGCTACCCCGAGCGTGGTGATGATGGGGCGATCTACAACAGTGTGCAGTTGATCGACGCGCACGGGCGCAGCCTGTGTAACTACCGCAAGACTCACCTGTTCGGTGAGCTGGACCGCGCGATGTTCAGCGCAGGCCCAGACCACTTCCCGGTGGTGGAACTGGACGGCTGGAAAGTCGGCCTGCTGATCTGTTACGACATCGAGTTCCCGGAGAACGCCCGACGCCTGGCGCTGGGTGGTGCCGAACTGATCCTGGTGCCGACGGCGAACATGGCCCCGTACGACTTCGTCTGCCAGGTGACCGTGAGGGCGCGGGCGCAGGAAAACCAGTGCTACCTGGTGTATGCCAATTATTGCGGCTCGGAAGACGAGATCCAGTATTGCGGGCAGAGCAGCATCATCGGCCCTGATGGCAGCCTGCTGGCCATGGGTGGGCGGGATGAATGCCTGTTGCTGGCGGAACTGGAGCATGAACAGGTGGTGCAGGGGCGGGAGGCATTTCCTTACCTGACAGACCTGCGCCAGGAACTGCACCTGCGTAAAAGCTGACGTCCCATTCGCGGGCATGCCCGCTCCCACAGGATTGGTGTCAGTCTGCAAGCCACACCATACCTGTAGGAGCGGGCGCGCCCGCGAAGAGGCCGGGCCTGCTCATACAAATGGGTTAGCATGAACACCTACCCGGAGTTTCCATGCCTGACACCACCCGCCACCTCACCCTCGCCAACGGCCTGCAGCTGACCCTGCGCCACGCCCCGCGCCTTAAGCGCTCGGCCGCCGCATTGCGGGTGCACGCGGGCAGCCATGACGCTCCCGCCAGGTGGCCCGGCCTGGCCCACTTCCTTGAACACCTTTTCTTCCTTGGCACCGCGCAGTTCCCCCTGAACGACGGCCTGATGCGCTACGTCCAGGCCCTCGGTGGCCAGGTCAACGCCAGCACCCGGGAACGCGCCACCGATTTTTTCTTCGAAGTGCCGACCAATGCATTGGCCGGGGGCCTTGAGCGCCTGTGCCAGATGCTGGCCGAACCGGACCTGGGCATCGAGCGCCAACGCCGCGAACGCGAAGTGATCCACGCCGAATTCATTGCCTGGTCGCGCAACCCGCAGGCTCAGCAGCAGTTCGCCTTGCTGCAATCGGTTTCGCCGGGCCATCCGCTAGGCGCTTTTCACGCTGGTAACCGGCACACCCTGGCCTTGCAGAATGCTGCCTTCCAGCACGCCCTCAAAGGCTTTCACCAACGGTATTACCAGGGCGGCCAGATGACCCTGAGCCTGTGTGGCCCACAGTCGCTGGATGAAATGGAGCAGCTAGGCAGGCAACATGCCAGCCTGTTCGCCGCGGGCACGCATGCGCCACAAACGCTGCCGCCGCCACTGTCGCCACCGAACGCGCGCCTGGTGTTCACCCATGAAAAGCTCCCGGCAGGTGCCGAGCAGGCCCTGGAATTACTGATCAGTTGCCTGGGCGACAACCGCCCGGGTACCTGGCTGCATGCGCTGCGCCAACGCGGCTGGCTGCAAAGCTTCAAGGCCGAGAGGCTGTACAGCTTCTCCGGGCAGTTACTTTGGCACATCGACCTGCAGCTCAGCGCAAGCGCCAAACCGGACGAAGCAGATGCCCTGCTGCAGGGTTGGTTCAGCTTCATCCGCCAGGCCGACCTTGAGCAGATGAACCACGCATTCGGCCTGCTGCAGCTCAGCCGTGAACGCAGCGCCGGCGCGCTTGAGCTGGCTCGCCGGGACAGCACGGGCCAGCCGTTCGCCAAGCTGGATGCGCAAGGCCTGCAGGCCCTGGGCGCACTGCTCCAGGGCCTGCCGGGCCAAGCGCATGGGCAATGGCAACTGCCCCCCGTCGACCCCTTGCTGATGGCAGATTTGCCCAATGCCCCGGCACAACCTCTACCGGCGGCCTTGAAGACCAGCGACCTGCTGCCTGGCACCCGTCAGTACGCCGCGCTTTACCTGCGCTGGCACGTGCCATCGACCCTGCGCCAGCGTTTGCAGGCCGTGCTGGAACAGGCGCTGGCCCCACTACAGGAGCGCTGCGAGCGCGCGTCGGTGCAACTGCTGTTCAGTGCCGTTGGCGAATACTGGCAATTGCGCTGCGCCGGGCAACCGGCAGCGGTGCTTCGGGCATTGGAGCAGGCCTTGGCCCTGATGCTCAAGCCAGCAACCAGTTGCTGGCAGCCCAGCACGGCGACGCCACCGCCACTGATCCCCATCAGGGCCTTGCTCAAGCAACTGCCCGACGCGGTACTGGGCGCCCACCCCGCAAGTGCGCCTGCCGGCATGCCGACGCAGTCACAACTCGACAGCCTGTGGCAGCACGCCCGCTGGCATGGCCTTGCCACAGGTTTCGACGCTGCTGCGCTGAGCGCTTTGGGCACTGCGTTACAGCACTGCCCTGGGCAAGGCTCGCTGCCTGCCCCCCCGCCTACATGGGCCAGCCACCGTTGGCAGCACGCCGAAGTACCCGGCAGTGAACACGCCCTGTTGCTGTTCTGCCCGCTCCCTGCGACCAGCGAAGCCAGCGGCCGCGTGTTTGCGCAATTGCTGCAAGGGCCGGTTTACCAACGGCTGCGGGTAGAGCTGCAACTCGGCTACGCGGTGTTCAGTACCTTTCGTCAGGTCGAGGGTGTCGGCGGCCTGGTGTTCGGGGTGCAGTCGCCAAATACCCGCCCAGCGCAGATCCTCGACCACCTGCTCACCCTGCTGCGGCAAGGCATCACGCTGGATCCGCGCGCTCGGGTGGCGTTGGCCGAGCAATTCGACGAGCCCGCCATGGCCAACGCCGACGTTGCCGAATGGGCATGGCAGACACACCTGGCTACACAACCGGGCACGTTGGATGAGCTGCGCCGGGCTATCTTGAAGACGCGGCAGACGGATCTGGACCAGCTGCTGGGCACCCTGCTCGATAAGGACTGCCCTTGGCTCTGCTTGGCCAACGCTGCCGCGCCAGCCCTTGAATGGCCGTGAACAACCTCGCGATTGTTACGCCAATTACAACGGCGCTTTTCGAATAATTAACCTTTCGGTACAAATTTTTCTTGTAAGATAGCGCAATCCCAGTTTCAGGGAACTGCCGGCCCATGGCGGTACCCAAGTAGTAGCTGAGCAACCCAACCCTCATTCGGAAGGAGTAATTCCATGTGGACCAAACCTGCTTACACTGACCTGCGTATCGGTTTCGAAGTCACCATGTACTTCGCAAGCCGCTAAGCCAGGCTTGCGCCTCAACGCCTCGGCCCGCCGGGGCGTTTTCGTTTTTACGACACGGTTTTCTGCATAGAGAGTGGCCATGTACATCCAGGTTCTCGGCTCCGCCGCCGGTGGCGGGTTCCCGCAGTGGAACTGCAACTGCGTCAACTGCAAGGGCTACCGTGACGGCACCCTGCGGGCCACGGCGCGCACCCAATCGTCCATCGCCCTGTCCGACGACGGCGTGCACTGGGTGCTGTGCAATGCCTCGCCCGACATCCGCGCCCAGCTCCAGGCCTTTGCGCCGATGCAGCCGGCCCGTGCCCTGCGCGACACCGGCATCAACGCCATCGTCCTGCTGGACAGCCAGATCGATCACACCACCGGCCTGCTCAGCCTGCGCGAAGGTTGCCCGCACCAGGTGTGGTGCACCGACATGGTCCACCAGGACCTGAGCACCGGTTTCCCGCTGTTCAACATGCTCAGCCACTGGAACGGTGGCCTGCAGTGGAACCGCATCGAGCTGGAAGGCAGCTTCGTGATCGACGCCTGCCCAAACCTCAAGTTCACCCCGTTCCCGCTGCGCAGCGCCGCGCCGCCCTACTCCCCGCACCGCTTCGACCCGCACCCGGGCGATAACCTGGGTTTGATGGTCGAAGACACCCGCACCGGCGGCAAGCTGTTCTACGCACCGGGCCTGGGCCAGGTAGACGAAAAGCTGCTGGCGATGATGCACGGTGCCGACTGCCTGCTGGTCGACGGCACCCTGTGGGAAGACGACGAAATGCAGCGCCGTGGCGTGGGCACCCGCACCGGCCGCGAGATGGGTCACCTGGCCCAGAACGGCCCTGGCGGCATGCTGGAAGTGCTCGACGGCTTCCCGCGCCAGCGCAAGGTACTTATCCACATCAACAACACCAACCCGATTCTCGACGAAGACTCACCCGAGCGCGCCGAAGTCCTGCGCCGGGGCGTCGAAGTTGCCTTCGATGGCATGAGCATCGAGTTGTAAAACCGAGATCGCACAAGCAACACAGTTCCCCTGTGGGAGCGGGTTCACCCGCGAAGAATCCAACACAGTGTATGGCACCGGCTTCGCCGGTGTTCGCGGGTAAACCCGCTCCCACAGGGATCGAGCCGAGACTCAGCTTTACAGGAGCCAGCCGAATGAGCGACGCACTGCCAATGTCCCCTGCCGAATTCGAGCAGGCCCTGCGCGCCAAGGGCGCCTATTACCACATCCATCACCCGTACCACGTGGCGATGTACCAAGGGCGCGCCACCCGCGAGCAGATCCAGGGCTGGGTAGCCAACCGCTTCTACTACCAGGTCAACATCCCGATGAAGGATGCCGCGATCCTGGCCAACTGCCCGGACCGCGAAGTACGCCGCGAGTGGATCCAGCGCCTGCTCGACCACGACGGCGCACCCGGCGAGGACGGTGGCATCGAAGCCTGGCTGCGCCTTGGCCAGGCGGTCGGCCTCGACCCGGACCAGCTGCGCTCCCAGGAGCTGGTACTGCCCGGCGTACGCTTTGCCGTGGATGCCTACGTCAACTTCGCCCGCCGCGCCAGCTGGCAGGAAGCGGCCAGCAGCTCGCTGACCGAACTGTTCGCCCCGCAAATCCACCAGTCGCGGCTGGACAGCTGGCCACAGCACTACCCGTGGATCGACCCGGCCGGCTACGAGTACTTCCGCACCCGCCTGGGCCAAGCCCGGCGTGACGTGGAGCACGGCCTGGCGATTACCCTGCAGCACTACACCACCCGCGCGGGCCAGGAGCGTATGCTGGAGATACTTCAGTTCAAGCTGGATATTCTCTGGAGCATGCTCGACGCCATGAGCATGGCCTACGAGTTGAACCGCCCGCCTTATCACTCCGTCACCCAGGACCGGGTGTGGCACAAGGGGATCACCCTATGAGTCTTGATCGCAATCAGGTGCCGAGCTGGCGCCCCGGCTACCGCTTCCAGTACGAGCCGGCACAAAAGGGCCATGTATTGCTGTACCCCGAGGGCATGATCAAGCTCAACGAAAGCGCCAGCCTGATCGGTGGCCTGATCGACGGCCAGCGTGACGTGGCAGCCATCATCAGCGAACTCGAACAGCAATTCCCCGATGTCCCGGAAGTCGCCGATGACATCGAGCAGTTCATGGAGGTGGCCCGTGCCGAACACTGGATCGTCCTCGCCTGAGTTGCCGCCTACGCCCGAGGTCGGCCTGCCGCTGTGGCTGCTGGCCGAGCTCACCTACCGCTGCCCGCTGCAGTGCCCCTATTGCTCCAACCCGCTGGACTTTGCCGCCCAGGGCCAGGAGCTGAGCACCGCACAGTGGTTCAAGGTGATGGCCGAAGCGCGGGAAATGGGCGCCGCGCAAATCGGCTTTTCCGGCGGTGAACCGCTGGTGCGCCAGGACCTTGCCGAGCTGATCGGCGAAGCCCGCCGGCTGGGGTACTACACCAACCTGATCACCTCGGGTATCGGCCTGACCGAAGCGCGCATCGCCGATTTCAAGAAGGCCGGCCTGGACCATATCCAGATCAGCTTCCAGGCCAGCGACGAGCAGGTCAACAACCTGCTGGCCGGCTCGAAGAAGGCCTTTGCGCAAAAGCTGGAGATGGCCCGTGCGGTAAAGGCCCACGGCTACCCGATGGTGCTCAACTTCGTCACCCATCGGCACAACATCGACAAGATCGACCGCATCATCGAGCTGTGCATTGCCCTGGAAGCCGACTTCGTCGAGCTTGCCACCTGCCAGTTCTACGGCTGGGCGCACCTCAACCGCCTGGGGCTGCTGCCAACCCGCGAGCAACTGGAGCGGGCCGAGCGCATCACCAACGAGTACCGGGAAAAGCTCAAGGCCGAGGGCAACCCGTGCAAGCTGATCTTCGTCACCCCGGACTACTACGAAGAGCGCCCCAAGGCCTGCATGAATGGCTGGGGCAACCTGTTCCTCACCATTACCCCGGACGGCACCGCGCTGCCCTGCCACGGCGCCCGCCAGTTGCCCGTGCAGTTCCCCAATGTCCGCGACCACGACCTGCACCATATCTGGTATGAGTCGTTTGGCTTCAACCGCTTCCGTGGTTATGAGTGGATGCGCGAACCGTGCCGCTCGTGTGACGAAAAAGAAAAGGACTTCGGCGGCTGTCGCTGCCAGGCCTTCATGCTGACCGGCGATGCCAGCAACGCCGACCCTGTGTGCGCCAAGTCGGTCGACCACGGCATCATCCTCAAGGCCCGCGAGGAGGCGGAAACCGCCCAGCTCGCCATTGAACAGATGACCTTCCGCAATGATCGAAACTCCCGTGTCATCGCCCGCGGCTGAATTCAGCGCGGCCCAGGCAGTTGCCGCCGGTACCGACTTCGCCGAACTCAAAGTCAGTGCCGACGGGCTGTTCTGGATAGAATTTCGCCCCGCCGACGGTGCTTGCCGTATCTGGCACTGGCTGTACCACCAGGCCCGCTGCCTGACCCCGGATGGTTTCAGCGTGCGCAGCCGGGTCTACGAATATGGCGGTGGCAGCTTTTGCCTGGGTGGCGACGGGCTGGTGTTCGTCAACGAAAAGGACCAGCAGGTCTACACCCAGCCGCTGGACGATGTGCCACCGCGTGCGCTGACCCAGGATGCCAGCTGCCGCTACGGCGATGTGCAGTGGCACCATGGCCAGGTGCTGGCCGTGGAGGAACGCCATGCCGAGCAGGTAGAGCATCGCCTGGTGGCTTTGGCTGAAAGCAGCCGCGAAGTGCTCGCCGAGGGCGCCGATTTCTACGCCTCACCCACGGTGAGTGCCGATGGCATGCGCCTGGCGTGGATCGAATGGGACCGCCCGGCACAGCCCTGGACCCTCACCCGATTGATGGGCCGCGTACGCGACAGCAGTGGCCACTGGGGGCCCGCGCAGTGTGTAGCCAGCGATGATGAGTCGCTGCAACAGCCGCGCTTCGATGCCGAAGGCCGGCTCTACTGCCTGTCCGACCGCAATGGCTTCTGGCAGCCCTGGGGGGAAGTCGATGGCCGCTGGCAGGCGTTGCCTGCCGAGCCTGCCGACCACGCGGCTGCGCCTTGGCAACTGGGCACCTGTACCTGGTTGGCGCTGGGGCCGCACAGCTATCTAGCGAGCTGGTTCAAAGATGGCTTCGGGCAACTCGGGCTGCGTCATGAAGATGGCCGCATGGCGCGTTACGCCAGTGCCTACACACGCTTTCGCAGCCTGGCCATGGACAGCGAAAACCTGTATGCCATTGCCGCCTCGCCCATCAGCCCGCCGGCAGTGATTGCCATCGACCGCCGCAACCACGAGGTCCGCGTGCTGGCCGGTGGTGTCGAGATGCTGCCGGCGGAGCAGATCAGCCTGCCGCAGTCGATCCACTATGGCAGTGATGGCGAGCAGGCCCATGGTTTCTTCTACCCGCCAGCGCAGGCGCAAGGCGCACCGCTGGTGGTGTTCATCCACGGCGGGCCGACGTCGGCCTGCTATCCCGTGCTCGACCCTCGCATCCAGTACTGGACCCAACGCGGCTTTGCCGTGGCCGACCTGAACTACCGGGGCAGCACCGGCTATGGCCGGGAATACCGCCAGGCACTGCACCTGCGCTGGGGCGAGAGCGATGTGGCCGATGCCTGCGCGGCGGTCGAATACCTGGCTGCTCAAGGCCTGGTCGACAAGCACAAGGCGTTTATCCGCGGCGGTAGCGCCGGTGGCTACACCACCCTGTGCGCGTTGGCGTTCCATGACGTGTTCCGCGCCGGCGCCAGCCTGTACGGGGTCAGCGACCCGGTTGCCCTGGGCCGTGCCACCCACAAGTTCGAAGGGGATTACCTGGACTGGCTGATCGGCGACCCGCAGCAGGATGCCGAACGCTATCGCCAGCGCACGCCGCTGCTGCGTGCAGGGCAGATCAAGGTGCCGGTGATTTTCTTTCAGGGTGAGCTGGATGCTGTGGTGGTGCCAGAGCAGACCCGCGCCATGCTGGCGGCGTTGCAGGCTAACGGCATCGAGGCTGAAGGGCACTTCTATGCGGGTGAGCGGCATGGGTTCCGCCAGGCTCAGAACCTGGCGCATGCGTTGGAAGAAGAGTGGAAGTTCTACTGCCGGGTTTTGGCGCAGTAAGCCGAGCTAGCCCTTTGTAGGAGCAGCCTTGTGCTGCGAAAGGGCCGTCACAGGCAGCGCATTTGCTGCGCCTGTAATGGCCTCTTCGCAGCACAAGGCTGCTCCTACAGGGACCGTGTACGCCGCTTACCGTTTGGCGATGATGTACACCGCGTGCACGATCCCCGGAATGTAACCCAGCAAGGTCAGCAGAATATTCAGCCAGAACGCCCCGCCAAACCCCACCTGCAGAAACACGCCCAGCGGTGGCAGAAGAATGGCGATGATGATGCGAATAAAGTCCATGCGAGTCTCTCCTGAAGGGTTACATCAAAGACTAGCCGCCCGCCACAGAGGTTCCACAGGCAAAAAAAAACGCCCCAGGCCGAATGAAACAGGCCAGGGGCGATGCGCAGGAACGCCAGACGGTTCGTAGAATTCTCAGTATTGCTATACCGCTAAGCCGGCACCTCGCGGCGGGCCTGCTGCTGGGCATGCAGGCGGGCAAAGGCGCGGGCCAGGCGCAACAGCATTTCATCGATGTTGCCCTTGCTCACGGTCAGCGCTGGCGACAAACGCACCACATCCGCTTGCGGTGCATTGAGCAGCAGGCCTTCATGCAGGGCCGCAGCCACCAGCTCTTTGGCCAGGTTTTCTTTCAGTTGCAGTGCCCACAGCAAGCCTTGCCCGCGCACCTCACCCTGCCCATAGCGCCCAGCCAGGCGGCTCAGGCCTTCACGCAGATGGCGACCGTTATCCTGCACCTGGGCGAAGAAGCCAGGCTCCAGCACGGTGTCCAGCACAGCCAGGCCGGCGGCGCACATAAGCGCATTGCCATGGTGGCTGCCTTCCAGTTCGCCAGGCTCGGCGCAGCATGCCGTGCCCCGGGCGAGCAAGGCAGCCAGGGGCACACCGCCGCCAAGGCCCTTGCCCAAGGTGATGATGTCGGCGCGCACGCCATACAGCTCCTCGGCCAGCAGCGCACCACAGCGGCCAATGCCGGTCTGCACTTCATCGAGGATCAACAGGATGCCCAGTTCACGGCACAGTGTTTCCACGCCCTTGAGGTATTCCTGGGTGGCGGGGATAACACCCGCCTCGCCCTGGATTGGCTCAAGCATGATGGCCACGGTGCGCGAATCCACGGCGGCGTGCAGGGCGGCCAGGTCGTTGAACGGCACTTTGCTGAAGCCCGGCAGGCCAGGCTCGCAGCGGTTGCACGGCAGCGGGTCGGACGCCGACAGGGCGCCCAGGCTACGGCCATGGCAGGCCTGGGTGGCAGTGATGATGTGGTAGGCGCCGTTGCGGTGCAGCTGGCCCCACTTGCGCGCCAGTTTGATCGCACCTTCACAGGCCTCCGCACCGCTGTTCAGCAGGTAGGCCTGCTCGCTGCCGGTGCTCTGGCACAGGCGGTTGACCAGCCCCAGCAGGCCCCGGCTGTGGAAGCCCGAGCCCGGGTTGATCAGCGCCTGGGCCTGGTTTCCCAGTGCCTTCACCAGCACGCTGGGGCTATGGCCCAGGCTGTTGACTGCACCACCCTGGGTAAAGTCCAGATAGGCACGCCCTTCGTTATCCCACAACCAGGAGCCCTGACCACGTACGAACACCTGCGCTGCCCGTTCGGCGCTGGGCATCAGGCGATCACGCGACAACTCATCAGCGTGCGGCACGATCACCGGCGCGCGCTTGGGCTCGGCGACAGCGGCAGGGGCCGAGCGGCGCAGGTTGAACAGGTTCATCAGGGCTCCAACCTATCACGGTAAAGGGCGGCTACGGGGCGGTCTTGGTGCCGACACTCGATATTTTGCCTTGCCTATCAAAAGTGTTTTTCATCCGGGGTAACAATCGACTCAATGATCGCTGTAACCCGTTGGAATACGGCGATAGACTAGGCTTCGCGACGGTTTTCGACCATTTCGTTTTTCCAGCATTTTCGATAAGTGTTACTTATGGATTTCCGCCAACTGCGTTATTTCGTCGCGGTGTATGAAGAAGGCCACGTGGGCCGCGCCGCCGAGCGCCTGTCACTGTCCCAGCCGGCACTCTCCCAGCAGATCCGCCAGCTGGAACACAGCCTCGACCTGAGCCTGTTCGAGCGCAGCAACAAGCGCCTGCTGCCCACCCTGGCTGCCCACACCCTGTACAACCACGCCTTGCCATTGCTCGATGGCCTGCAGCGCGCCCACGAGGCCATGCGCAACTTCAAGGGCCAGTCGCTTCGCACCTTGGCTATCGGCGTGTTGCAGACCGTGCGGCCGAGCCTGGTGCCACAGCTGCTCGAACGGCTGCGCAAGGCACAGCCGCACCTTGTCGTGCAGATCTACGAGTTGTCGGGGCTGGAAATCGAACGGCGGCTGCTCAACGGCAGCCTGGATATCGGCATCAGCTACCTGCCACCGCGCCAACCTGGGCTGCATGGCCTGCTGCTGTACGAAGACGAGCTGCAGCTTGTGATCCCCGATACCCACCCGCTGAAGGATTTCAAGAAGGTGTCCATCCGCCAGGCCGCCGAGTTGCCCATGCTGATGCTGGGCGAAGAGTTCCAGATCCGCCAGATCTGGCAGGCGCAGCTGGCCAGCCAGGGGCGGCGGCCACACGTACAGGCAGAGATGAACAACATGGCAGGGATTCTCGACAGCCTGGCGCACACGGCACTGGCCACCATTCTGCCGGGCCGGGCCAAAGAAGCCGCCGAGGATGATCAGGGCCTGCTGTGGAAGCCGTTGAGCGAGCCGCGGGTGCCGCTGAAGGTTGGCCTGGTGTTTCGCGATGCCCAGCGCCAGCAGGCGTCTGTGGAGCTGCTGCGCACCCTGCTGGAGGAAGAGACGGACGCCCGCCTGTTGGGCGCATCGCCGCTGGATGTGCTGGCCTGAAAAACACGCGCACAAAGAAAACCCCGCCGAAGCGGGGTTTTCCAGACTGTTTCCCTGTGACATCCGTATCGCCCCGCCATCCTGGCAGGTGGTCCTTCGTCGTCTTCCTTGATCTGTCCTTTGCACTTCCTGCGCAACGTCCATGTGGTAAAGATTAACCGTGGATCCAATCTGAGAACAGTGGTGAAAAGTCACCACGTCGTGTAGGAAAAAGCTTACAAAGAGGATTCATGCCGTGAATTGGGGCTGCTGCGCAGCCCATCGCGGCACAAGGCCGCTCCTACAGCGACCGCACAATCCTTACGACGCGCGCGGTGACTGTAGGAGCGGCCTTGCGCCGCGAATGGGCCGCAAAGCGGCCCTAAAATCTGTCAGAACTGCTCGGCATCCAGCAGGTAAAGCGACTCGCTCCCCGCCTTCACCGAAGCCACCAGCGAATCCACCCGTGGCAGCAGCCGCGCAAAGTAGAACCGCGCCGTCCCCAGCTTGCCCGAGTAGAACGCCTCGTCCCCTTCACCCGCCTTGGCCGCCCGCGCCATCAGTGCCCACATGTAGGCATAGGCCACATAACCAAAGGCATGCAGGTACTCAACCGACGCAGCTCCGATCTCATTCGGGTTGCCCTTGGCCTGCTCCAGCACCCACTCGGTCAAGCCATCGAGCTGGTCGAGGCTGGCCGCCAACGGCTTGGCAAATTCGCCCAGCTCGCCACCCGCGCCGGCTATGAACTGGCGAATTTCGTCGGAGAACAACCGGTAGTACGCGCCACCGCTGGCCACCACCTTGCGCCCCATCAGGTCGAGGGCCTGGATACCGTTGGTGCCTTCGTAGATCTGCGTAATGCGCACATCACGCACCAGCTGCTCCTGCCCCCACTCACGGATATAACCATGCCCACCGAACACCTGCTGGCCATGCACCGTGCTCTCCAGCCCCAGGTCGGTGAGGAACGCCTTGGCCACCGGTGTCAGCAGTGCCACCAGCTCTTCGCTGCGCTTGCGCACGGCGGCGTCTTCGCTGTACTTGGCACTGTCCAGTTGCATGGCTACATAAGTGGAGAAGGCGCGGCCACCCTCGATCTGCGCCTTCATGGTCAGCAGCATGCGGCGCACGTCCGGGTGGACGATGATCGGGTCGGCGGCCTTGTCCTTGGCATGCGGGCCGGTCGGGGCGCGGCTCTGCAGCCGGTCGCGAGCGTATTCCACCGCGTTCTGGTAGGAGCGTTCGGCGGAGGCCAGGCCTTGGATGCCAACGCCCAGGCGCTCGTAGTTCATCATGGTGAACATGGCCGCCAGGCCCTTGTTCGGCTCACCGACGATGTAGCCGACTGCCTCGTCGAAGTTCATCACGCAAGTAGCCGAGGCCTGGATGCCCATCTTGTGCTCGATCGAGCCGCAAGTAGCCGGGTTGCGCGCCCCCAGGCTGCCGTCTTCGTTGACCAGGAACTTCGGCACCAGAAACAGCGAAATGCCTTTCGCCCCTGCCGGTGCATCCGGCAGCTTGGCCAGCACCAGGTGAATGATGTTCTCGGTCAGGTCGTGCTCGCCACCGGTGATGAAGATCTTGGTGCCGCTGACCTTGTAGCTGCCGTCGGCCTGCGGCTCGGCCTTGGTGCGGATGATGCCCAGATCGGTACCGGCATGCGGCTCGGTCAGGCACATTGAACCTGCCCAAACGCCGGCGTACATGTTCGGCAGGTACTTGGCCTTCAGCGCTTCGCTGGCGTGGGCATTGATCGACAGGCAGGCGCCAGCGGTCAGCATCGGGTACAGGCCAAACGCCAGGCTGGAGGCGTTGACCATTTCCTCGACCTGGGCCGAGATGGCCTTGGGCATGCCCATGCCGCCGAACACCGGGTCGCCGCCCACGCCTACCCAGCCGCCTTCGGCGTAGGTGTTGTAGGCCTCGATGAAACCGGCCGGTGTGCTTACCGCACCGTTGTCCCAGTGGCAGCCTTCTTCATCGGCGCCGCGGCTGAGCGGCGCGATGGTCTTGGCGGTGACCTTGCCGGCTTCTTCCAGCACGGCCATGGCCGTCTCGGCATCGACTACCTCAGCCAGCCCGGGCAACTGCGCCCACTGCTCGGCCACATTGAAGACTTCATTCAGTACGAAGCGCATGTCGCGCAGGGGCGCTTTATAGTCAGCCATGACAACCTCTCGCTAGTCGGGTCGGGGCGGTCTCGGGGAACCGCGACACTGGGGTTACCGGCAGTGTAACCGAACAACTTTTACGAGACATAGGGTCATCAACTGACCGCACAGTCTTGCCCAGTCACGCCGTGCGCACTGCTCCGCGCTGCGATTGTTGCCCATGCACCATGACACAATTGCGCCCTGCGCCCTTGGCGCTGTACAGCGCCTGGTCAGCGGATTTGAGCACCGCCTCAGGGTTACGGTGGTCAACCTGGCGCTCGGCCACACCGATGCTGATGGTGACCGACACCGTCCCGCCGCTGTTGCCCGCCCGGCGCTGGCGCCCGCTTGTATCGTCCTGTGGGCGGCTGCTCTGGTCGCGCAGGTGCATCACATAGTTGGCAATCACCTCGCGCACGGCCTCCACGTGGGGCACGCATTCCTCGGCGGTCTTGCCGGCGAACACCAGGGCGAACTCCTCGCCACCATATCGATAAGCGCGGCCACCGCCGGTCACCTTGGACAAGCGGCTGGCGACCAGGCGCAACACCTGATCGCCCACGTCGTGCCCGTGGGTATCGTTGAATTTCTTGAAGTGGTCGACATCGGTCATGGCGATCACGTAGTTGCGCCCCAGGCGCTGCATGCGCTCGTTAAGCGCACGGCGCCCCGGCAGGCCGGTCAGCTCGTCACGGAAGGCCATCTGGTAGGCCTCGTGCGCAACCGCTGCGGCGATCATCAACATCACCTGGCTGCACATGATGTTCAGGGTGAACGGCAGGATGAAGGTTTGCGGCAGCATCCAGAAAATGCCCAGCAGGCCGGTTATCAAGGCAGCGTGCAGCGGCCGCGGTGCGCGCAGGTATTGCACCACCAGCAGGATGAACACGCCGAGGAACAAGGGGTAGACGATCTGGATCAGGCTCATCCACTGGCCATGCAAGGTTGGCCAGCGGATCTCCGCCAGCCAGGTCAGCAGCGCTTCGGGGTAGCTTTGTTCGAGGGCTACCGCCACGCTGCCCACGGCGAACAGCACGGCACCGCGGGCGACCATGTCCTGCAGCAGGTGGGTGCGTTCCTGCCAGGCGCCATACAGCCCGAACAGGGCGGGCAGCAGCAGGCACACCAGGTGGAAGATCACTGCCGCGTCCTCGCGCACGCGGCCATGGTCACGGTAGAAGTCGGTCTGGGTATCGAGCAGGTAGTACGCGATGTACACCGTGAGCATCATGAACAGCTCACGCTGGCGGCGGTAAACCGCGCAGTAGGCACCGCCCAGCAACAGGACCAAGGTGGGCAGGACGTTGAACAGCGATGTGAAAAAGACACTGAGGTCTCTCACATAGGCTGCGGCGAGCCCTGCCAGCAACAGAAACAGCGAAGGCAGGAAGTGGCTTGCGCGAACAGCGTTAAGACGAAACAAGGGTAATCTCCAACCCGGCAGATCAATAGTGGCATTGTGCCCTTACTTCATCGGCAGTGCACATGAACAGTTGAATTTCCGTTCCGCCACGGCCCCTGTAGGAGCAGCCTTGTGCTGCGAATGGTCCGGTATGACAGAAGGTTTGCTTTGGCAGTTATGCCCTCTTCGCAGCACGAGGCTGCTCCTACCAGGGATAGGCATCCGCCCGCAGAATGAAAAAACCCGCCTGCCGATGACGGCAGGCGGGTTTTGGGTACAGCGGGTGAATCAGTACGACAGGCCGAAGTGCTCTTCGTCCATCGCCATCAGGTTGTTGGCACCCGACAGCATGGTCGCCACATGCGTACGGGTACGCGGCAAGATGCGCTGGAAGTAGAAGCGCGCAGTCTGCAGCTTGGCGGTGTAGAACGCCTCTTCGCTGGTGCCGGCTGCCAGCTTCTCGGCCGCCAGGCGGGCGATGTCGGCCCAGAAGTAGGCCAGGCAGGCGTAGCCGGAGTACATCAGGTAATCCACCGACGCCGCCCCCACTTCTTCGCGGTCCTTCATGGCGGCCATGCCCACTTTCATGGTCAGCTCGCCCCACTCCTTGTTGATTGCCGCCAGCGGTTCAACGAACTCCTTGACCGCTTCATTGCCTTCCTGCGCCTGGCAGAACTTGTGCACGATCTTGGTGAAGCCCTTCAGAGCCTCGCCCTGGGTCATCAGCACTTTACGGCCGAGCAGGTCGAGGGCCTGGATGCCGGTGGTGCCTTCGTACAGCATGGAGATACGGCTGTCGCGCACGTTCTGCTCCATGCCCCACTCGGCGATGAAGCCATGGCCGCCGTAGATCTGCACGCCGTGGTTGGCCGCTTCGAAACCGACTTCGGTCATGAACGCCTTGGCGATCGGGGTCAGGAACGCCAGCAGGGCGTCAGCCTTTTTGCGCTCTTCTTCGTCCTGGCTGTACTTGACGATGTCCACCTGCTTGGCAGTGAAGTACACCATCGCACGGTTGCCTTCGGCGAAGGCCTTCATGGTCAGCAGCATGCGGCGCACGTCCGGGTGGACGATGATCGGGTCGGCAGCCTTGTCCGGCGCTTTCGGGCCAGTCAGGGAACGCATCTGCAGGCGCTCACGGGCGTACTTCAGGCCACCCTGGAAGGCCACCTCGGCATGCGCCAGGCCTTGCAGCGCGGTACCCAGGCGAGCAGTGTTCATGAAGGTGAACATGCAGTTCAGGCCTTTGTTGGCCGGGCCGATCAGGTAGCCGGTTGCCGCATCGAAGTTCATCACGCAGGTAGCGTTGCCGTGGATGCCCATCTTGTGCTCGATGGAACCGCAGCTCACGCCGTTGCGCTCGCCCACGCCGCCTTCGGCATTGGGCAGGAACTTCGGCACGATGAACAGCGAAATGCCTTTCGTGCCGGCTGGTGCGTCCGGCAGGCGGGCCAGGACGATATGGACGATGTTGTCGGCCATGTCGTGTTCACCGGCCGAAATGAAGATCTTGGTGCCCGACACTTTGTAGCTGCCGTCGGCCTGTGGCTCGGCCTTGGTGCGCAGCATGCCCAGATCGGTACCGCAGTGCGGTTCGGTCAGGCACATGGTGCCGGTCCACTCACCGGAAACCAGTTTGGTCAGGTAGGTCTCTTGCTGCTCATGGGTACCGTGCGCGGAAATGGTGTTCATCGCGCCATGCGACAGGCCTGGGTACATGCCCCACGACCAGTTCGACTCACCCACCATCTCGCTCAACGCAAGGCCCAGCGACTCCGGCAGGCCTTGACCGCCATGGGCGACGTCATGGGCGAGGCTCGGCCAGCCGCCTTCGACGAACTGCTCGTAGGCTGCCTTGAAGCCAGTCGGGGTTTTAACGCCCGATTCGCTCCAGGTGCAGCCTTCCAAGTCACCGACACGGTTCAGCGGGGCCAGCACCTGCTCACAGAACTTCGCGCCTTCTTCGAGGATCGCATCGACCATGTCGGGCGTGGCGTCCTGGCAGCCCGGCAGGCTCTGATAGTGCGCCTCATAGCCAAGCAGTTCGTCGCGAACGAAGCGGATATCACGCAAGGGGGCTTTGTAATCAGGCATTGCGATGAACCTCTGGGTCAGTTCTGTGGGGGTGACCAGCTCTTGGCGGCCGTCTATCAAACAGTTGTTTGAAACTTACGTTTAGCTCCGGCTTATGTCAAGGAGGGACTATGGTGCCATTTACGCCACGAAAAATGGCGTTTACGCCACACCCAGAAAAACCGCCGGCCCTGTGGGAGCGGGCGTGCCCGCGAAAGGGCCCGGCCAGACAACAGAGATGCCTGACCTGACGCTTTCGCGGGCACGCCCCGCTCCCACAGGGGCTGTGTTTAATGGGAGGGGTGACCCGTCAGGCGTAGGTGTCGATGATCCGACCGAGCATTTCGTCGGATGCCTTGACCACCTTTGCACCAAGCTCGACTTCGGTTTTGCCAACAACCATTTGCACGGTGCTGGTGGCCAGGTCCATCTGCTGGCTGCGATCTACTGCGCGCAGGCGTTCAGCCTGAAAATCGCTGGACTGGCTGGTGGCGGTACGTTCGGCTGTGGTGTTGGCGATCTGGCCTGCGGCCTGATCGACGCGGTTCTGGCCGGTTTGAATCGCACTCAGGCCCGCGTAATAGGCGGAGCTACCGGTGATTTCCATGTCAGGACTCCATTGACGCTGGATAACGAACAGCCCCAATTAAAGCAGGCTGGGCGCGAAAAGGCCCGTTTAAAACCCTAATGGCCTGGTGCCAGTTGATAGGCCTTGGGTATTCCTGCTCTGGCCCCATCGCCGGCTAATCCAGCAGATCCAGCTGAAGGTGTTCAGCCACCATATCGGCACTGGCTTGCTTCAGTTTGGGCACCCGCCCAAGGCAAGGCGCAGGCAAGCGCTCTGCCAGGCTGGCAAGGTTCTCTTCAAGACGCGAAGTACGGGGCTCGATGATGTTCGCCACCCACCCGGCCAATTGCAGCCCATCCCGCTCGATCGCCTCGGCGCTGAGCAAGGCATGGCTGATGCAACCCAACCGCACCCCCACAACAAGAATCACCGGCAACTGCAGGGCAACGGCGAGGTCGGAAAGGTTCTCCAGGCCCGACAGCGGCACACGCCAGCCACCGGCCCCTTCGACCAAAGTGAAATCGGCATTTTGTTGCAGCACATTGCGCATTGCCGCCAGCAACTCCGGAACAGCCAGCGTCACCCCCGCCTCACGCGCCGCCACATGCGGGGCAATGGCAGGCTCGAAGGCAAACGGGTTGACCTGCTCGTATGGCAACTTGATCGTGCTTTCGTCGATCAGCGCCTGCGCATCACTGTTGCGCAAGCCCTTAGGTGTCATGGTGCAGCCGGAGGCCACCGGTTTGGCACCCAGAGTGCTCATGCCCTGCAAGCGCGCCGCGTGCAAAAGCCCGGCGGCGATGGTGGTCTTGCCGACATCGGTATCGGTACCGGCAATGAAATAGGCCTGGCTCATCTCGCTCCCCTTACGCCTGTGGCTTGCGCAACACACCATAGACCACCTGATAGGTGGCTGGCAGCCCCTCGGGCTGGCGAAATGCTTCGTAGGCCTGCAACAGGCCCTGCATGCGGGCCCGACCGGTGAGGCCTGAAGGGCGGCCCGGGTTGAGGTTGTGCGCGCCCAGTGCCTTCAGCTCATGGGTCAGGCTGCGAACATCCGGGTAGTGCAGCACATGCGGGCAGCGCTGCAGCCCAAGTTGTTCAAAGCCGCTGCCGGCACACAGGCGTTGGTAATCCTCGAACCGGCGGAAGCGGTTCACATGCACCAGGCCATCCACGGCCTGCCAGCTGGCACGCAACTCGTCGAGGGTACCCACGCACAGGCTGCTGAAAGCCAGCACGCCACCCGGGCGCAGTACTCGCAACGCCTCTGCCAGCACACAGGCGAACTGGTCGCACCACTGCACGGCCAGGCTGGTGAACACAAGGTCGACACTGGCATCGCGCAGCGGCAAGCGCTCGGCGTCACCGGCCACGTGGTAGTGCGCCCCACCTTGTTCATCCCGCGCGTGGCGCAGCATGCCTTCGGCAATGTCCACTGCCACACCGCTGGCCTGTGCGAAACACTCGGCCAGTTTTCGGCTGAAATGGCCGGTTCCGCTGCCCAGATCCAGCCAGTGCGACGGCTGCAAGCCTGCCGGCAACTGCTCCAGCAGGTTCAACCCTACAGCGCGCTGCAAGGCCGCCACGCTGTCGTAGCTGGCCGCAGCGCGGGAGAACGAAGCCGCCACCTGGCGTTTGTCGGGCAACGCGCCGGGCAGGGTTGGACGGGAAAGGTCAGTCATCGCCACTCTCATGCAGGAAACTCTTGATGCCCGCCGCCAGCTCCTGCGGGTACTCCAGCAGGAACGCGTGGGAACTGTCTTCGACCAGGCCCACTTCCACATCCGGCAGCAGCTCGCTCAACGCCTTGGCTGCCTCTGCCGGCACCAGCGCATCGCTGCCGGCAAACAGGTGCAATTGCGGGCCGGCGTATGCCTGCAGGGCTTCGCGGGTGTCCAGCTTGGCCAGCACCTCAAGGCCGGTTGCCAGGTACAGCGGGTCGGTGTCCGGCACCCCCACACCCAGTTGGCGCAGCAACGTACGTGGCTGCTGGGCGCCATCACTGCACAAGGTACGGAAGCGTTTGAGGGTGACCTGGGTATGGCTGCGGCAGCCGTCGAGGAAGGTGCCGAAGGTGTCTTCGGGCATGCCGTGGGGCCAGTCTGGCCGGGCGACGAAGCTGGGGTTGCTGGCCAGGGTCAGCAGGCCACAGCAGTGGTCGCCGCGCTGGTGCGCCAGCGCGCTGGCAAGCATGCCACCCAACGACCAGCCACCCAGCCAGACATCGCTGGGCAGCTTGCGGTCCAGGTGGTCGACCCAACCCTGCACATCGCTGTGGTCCAATTCGGGCAAGGGCATCAGCTCTACCTGCAAGCGGGCATCCTGGGCGCGCAGGCTGGCTGCCAGCGGCTCCAGTGAGGCAGTGCCCAGGCCCCAGCCAGGCAGCAATACAAGACGATTACGCATCGGCGTTCTCCAACTGTGGATAACACTCGGCCAATGCATTCAACAATAGCTGCACCTGCGCCTCGCTGTGCGCGGCGCTCAGGGTCACCCGCAGGCGTGCGCCGCCCGCTGGCACGGTGGGTGGGCGGATGGCCGTCACCAGCAAGCCGCGCTCGCGCAGCATGCGCGACAGGCGCAGGGCCTGTGCGCTGTCGCCGATCATGATCGGCTGGATCGGCGTCGGGCTGTCCATCAACGCCAGCCCGATCTGCTGTGCGCCTTCGCGGAACTGGCGAATCAACGCCGCCAGGTGCTCGCGGCGCCAGGTTTCGTGACGCAACAGTTCCAGGCTCTTGAGCGTGGCACAGGCCAGCGCCGGTGGCTGGCTGGTGGTGTAGATGTAAGGGCGGGCGAACTGCACCAGCGCCTCGATCAGCTCTTCGCTGCCGGCAACAAAGGCACCCGCAGTACCGCAAGCCTTGCCCAGCGTGCCGATCAGCACCGGTACGTCATCCACGCTCAGGCCGAAGTGCTCGACGATGCCGCCGCCCTGTGCGCCGAGTGTGCCCAGGCCATGGGCGTCATCGACCATCAGCCAGGCACCGCGGGCGCGAGCGACATCGGCCAGTGCCGGCAGGTCGGCCAGGTCGCCGTCCATGCTGAACACGCCATCGGTCACCACCAGCGTATTACCGACCGCCTTGTCCAGGCGGCTGGCCAGGCTGGCCGCATCGTTATGCAGGTAGCGATTGAAGCGTGCACCGCTGAGCAGCCCGCCATCCAGCAGCGAGGCGTGGTTCAGGCGGTCTTGCAGCACGGTATCGCCCTGCCCCACGAGCGCGGTGATGGCGCCCAGGTTGGCCATGTAGCCCGTAGAGAAGAGCAACGCACGCGGGCGGCCAGTGAGTTCGGCCAACGCTTCTTCAACCTGGTGGTGTGGCGTGCTGTGGCCGACCACCAGGTGCGAGGCACCGCCACCGACACCCCAGCGCTCGGCGCCAGCCTGCCAGGCGGCGATAACTTCGGGGTGGTTGGCCAGGCCAAGGTAGTCATTGCTGCAGAAGGCCAGCAACCGCTGGCCGTCGACCACCACTTCCGGCCCCTGCGGGCTCTCCAGCAGTGGCCGCTGCCGATACAGGTCTGCGGCGCGCCGTTCGGCCAGGCGCGCCGCCAGGTCGAAGGCCATGTCAGGCCGATGCAGCGTTGTAGAACATCTCACTGCTGCGCTGTTCGACCAACGCCTGCTCGATGGCCGCCTGATGCACTTCGTCGGCGTGCTCTTCACGCGCTTCGGGCTTGATGCCCAGGCGTGCGAACAACTGCATGTCCTTGTCGGCCTGCGGGTTGGCGGTGGTCAGCAGTTTTTCGCCGTAGAAGATCGAGTTGGCACCCGCCATGAACGCCAGGGCCTGCATCTGCTCGTTCATCTGCTCGCGGCCGGCGGACAGCCGCACGTGCGACTTGGGCATCAACAGGCGGGCGACGGCCAGCATGCGGATAAAATCGAATGGGTCGACGTCCTCTTCCTCGGCCAGCGGCGTGCCGGCAACCTTGACCAGCATGTTGATCGGCACCGACTCGGGGTGCTCGGGCAGGTTGGCCAACTGGATCAGCAGGCCGGCGCGGTCGTCCAGCGATTCGCCCATGCCCAGGATGCCTCCGGAGCAGATCTTCATCCCCGCATCGCGCACGTAGGCCAGGGTCTGCAGGCGCTCGCTGTAGGTGCGGGTGGTGATGATGCTGCCGTAGAACTCCGGCGAGGTGTCGAGGTTGTGGTTGTAGTAATCCAGGCCAGCCTGGGCCAGGGCTGCGGTCTGCTCCTGGTCGAGCTTGCCGAGGGTCATGCAGGTTTCCAGGCCCATGGCCTTCACCCCTTTGACCATCTCCAGCACGTAAGGCATGTCTTTGGCAGACGGGTGCTTCCACGCCGCGCCCATGCAGAAGCGGGTGGAACCGATGGCTTTGGCGCGAGCAGCCTCTTCCAGCACCTTCTGCACTTCCATCAGCTTCTGTTTTTCCAGCCCGGTGTTGTAGTGGCCGGACTGTGGACAATATTTGCAATCTTCCGGGCAGGCGCCGGTCTTGATCGACAGCAGGGTCGAAACCTGCACCCGGTTAGGGTCGAAATGCGCGCGGTGCACAGTCTGCGCCTGGAACAGCAAGTCATTGAACGGTTGCTGGAACAGCGCCTTGACCTCGGCCAGGGACCAGTCGTGACGTGTTGTTGCAGTTGTGCTGGCGCTCATCGGCGTTTCCTTGTTTAGGCTGTAGCTGGCGCCGGGACAGGAAAGCCCACAAGCGCATCACGGATAGCCCGCATAGTTACGGAAGGCCCATGAACTGTCAACCACACTGGAAAAGACTGGTTTACAAGTGCTCACTTATTAATCAGATGTGTTTATTGTGTGACGAGCCTGCCGATCAGGCCTACCCGATGTGCATCGCCTGCGAGCAGGAACTGCCTTGGCTGGGCGATCAATGCCTGCGCTGCGCCCTGCCGCTGCCTATGGCTGGCCTGACCTGCGCCCACTGTTGCCGGCACTTGCCGCCGTTCGAGAGCGTGATTGCACCATGGCAATTCGGCTTTCCGGTCGACACGCTGGTCAGCCGCTTCAAGCACAACCGGCAGTGGCCTCTGGGGCGTTTGATGGCTGAACTGCTGGGGTTTGGGCTGCTGCATCGCTTTGCCGAAGGGCTACCCCGCCCTGACCTGCTGTTGCCTGTGCCCTTGGCCAAGCGTCGACTGCGCGAGCGCGGGTTCAACCAGGCCGGGATGCTCGGGCGGTGGTTGTCCACGCAACTTGGGCTACCGTGCGATGAGCGATTGTTGCTGCGCACGCGCGAGACGCCTGCGCAGCAACAGCTGGATGCCCGGGCAAGGCGGCGCAATTTGCGACAAGCGTTTGCGCTCTCGGGTGAACTGACGGGCAAACATGTCGCTATTGTCGATGATGTGTTCACCACCGGTGCCACCGCGCAGGCAATCGCCGAGGTGCTGCGCAAGGCCGGAGCGCGGCGGGTGGATGTGTATTGCCTGGCACGCACGCCCAAGCCGGGGTATGCATGACCCTGCGCAGTCCTCCACAATCCGCTTTCAGGACCTTCAAATATAACGACTCAATACCCATGCCCCTACCCACCCTGCTTACCCAGCACATCGCCCGCCGCCCCCAGCGCATCGCCCTGCTGCAGCACATTGCCGAGCAAGGCTCGATCACCCGAGCCGCCAAAGCCGCAGGCATTAGCTACAAAGCTGCCTGGGATGCCATCGACGAGCTCAACAACCTGGCCAGCCAGCCCTTGGTCGAGCGCAGTACCGGTGGCCGTGGCGGTGGCGGTGCGCGTTTGTCGCCGGAAGGCGAGCGGGTGTTGCGTCTGTATCAAAGGTTGCAGGCCCTGCAGGCGGAAATTCTTGAGGCCGCCGAAGAATCCAGTGACCTCGACCTGCTCGGCCGCCTGATGCTGCGTACCAGTGCGCGCAACCAACTCCAGGGCCAGGTCAGCGGCTTGCGCCGCGAGGGCCGGTATGACCGCGTCAGCCTGGCATTGGGCGGTGGGCTGGAGATTGATGCGCTGATCACCCACGACAGCACCGCGCGGCTGGAGCTGACACTGGGGACGATGGTGGTGGCGCTGCTCAAGGCCGGGTGGGTACGGTTGCTGCCGGAGGGGGAAGCAGCCGACGCGGGCAGCAACTGCTTGAGTGCAACGGTGGAAGAAGTGTTGGCAGAGGATGAGGGGCCCAGTGAGGTGCGGCTGGCGTTGGGCAATGGGCAGACATTGTGTGCCATCGCGGAGGCGGGCTGGTTGGCTGGTCATCCGGTGGCGGCGGGCAGTGCGGTGCAGGTGCAGTTTCATCCGTCCTATGTGTTGATCGGGGTTCCTGCATAGCCTGGCCGCGCATTGCGCGGTTCGCGGGCGCGCCCGCTCCCACAAATCCTGAAACGTGCGCTGTACCTGTGGGAGCGGGCATGCCCGCGAAGAGGCCGGTACAGGCATAACGCGTTACCATGGCCCCACGCTGCTTACCCTCCGGAGTCACCATGTCCCACCCCTTCGACACCCTCACCCCCGACCTGGTCCTGGACGCAGTGGAAAGCATCGGCTTTCTCAGCGACGCCCGGGTGCTGGCACTGAACAGCTACGAGAACCGCGTCTATCAGGTGGGCATCGAAGACGCGCAGCCGCTGATCGCCAAGTTCTACCGCCCAGGCCGCTGGAGCGATGCGGCGATCCTCGAAGAACACAGCTTCACCGCCGAACTCGCCGACTGCGAGGTGCCGGTGGTTGCGCCGATGCAGCACGACGGCCGCACCTTGTTCGAGCATCAAGGCTTCCGTTTCACTCTGTTCCCGCGCCGCGGCGGCCACGCTCCGGAGCCGGGCAACCTCGACCAGCTCTACCGCCTTGGCCAGTTGCTCGGCCGCCTGCATGCCGTGGGCGCCACCAAACCATTCGAGCACCGTGAGGCCCTGGCTGTGGACAACTTCGGCCACGCCTCGCTGAACACCCTGCTGGACGGTGGTTTTGTCCCTCGCGAACTGTTGCCCGCCTTCGAGTCCGTGGCCCGCGACCTGCTAAAACGTGTCGAGGATATCTACGCCCGCACTCCGCACCAGCTGATCCGCCTGCACGGCGACCTGCACCCCGGCAACCTGATGCACCGTGACGAGGTGTACCACGTGGTCGACCTCGACGACTGCCGTATGGGCCCGGCGGTGCAAGACCTGTGGATGATGCTGGCCGGCAGCCGCGAGGAGCGCCTGGGGCAACTGGCCGAGCTGATCGACGGCTACAACGAGTTCCACGACTTCGACCCGCGCGAACTGGCCCTGATCGAGCCCCTGCGCGCCCTGCGCCAGCTTCACTACAGCGCGTGGCTGGCACGGCGCTGGAGCGACCCGGCGTTCCCGCCCAGCTTCCCGTGGTTCGGCCAACCCCGCTACTGGGGGGACCAGATTCTCGCCTTGCGCGAACAAATGGCCGCGCTGGATGAAGCACCGCTGAAATTGTTCTAGAAGCATGCCTACGTCTGTCTACAATAGGCGTCGCTTTATTTAGCTACCTAAGCAAGGATTCTGCATGCACGCCGCAAACCCGCGTCGCGGGTACATCCTGGGCCTGAGCGCCTACATCATCTGGGGCCTGTTCCCCATCTATTTCAAGGCAATCCAGAACGTCCCGGCGGTCGAGATCATTGTCCACCGGGTGCTCTGGTCGGCGCTGTTCGGCTCGCTGCTGCTACTGGTGTGGAAACACCCGGGCTGGTGGCGCGAACTGCGCGACAACCCGCGCCGGCTGGGCATCCTGGCGCTGAGCGGAGCATTGATTGCGGGTAACTGGCTGACCTATGTTTGGTCGGTAAACAACGGCCGCATGCTCGAAGCCAGCCTGGGTTACTACATCAACCCGCTGATCAATGTGGTACTGGGCATGCTGATTCTTGGCGAGCGCCTGCGCCGCCTGCAATGGCTGGCGGTGGGCATGGCCGCCGTAGGCGTAGCCCAGCAGGTGTGGCAGGTAGGCAGCCTGCCTTGGGTGTCGCTGGTGCTGGCGCTGAGCTTCGGCTTCTACGGGCTGATTCGCAAACAGGCGCCAGTGGCGGCATTGCCGGGCCTGGTGGTGGAAACCTGGATGCTGGTGCCGCTGGCCCTTGGCTGGCTGCTACTGCACCCGGCGGCGATGAGTGCCCAGGGGGCGTTTTACACCAGCAGCGAAGCACTGTGGTTGATGGCGGCCGGGCCGGTGACGCTGATACCGCTGGTGTGCTTCAACGCTGCGGCCCGGCACCTGCCATATACCACCCTGGGCTTCCTGCAGTACCTGGCGCCGACGCTGGTATTGCTGCAGGCAGTGCTGTTGTTCGATGAGCATTTGTCGTCGAGCACATTGGTGGCGTTCATGTTCATCTGGGCGGGTTTGGCGATCTACAGCGTCGATGCGTGGATGAATTTGCGCAAGCGCAGCTGATCAAAAAACGATCAAAACTCTGCAGGCCATGCGGTTCGAGGCCTGCAGCGACATCTCCAAAGGTTATCCACACCCTCGTCCCCGTGCTTTGTGCACAAGCTGCTGATTATTGGGTGTTTTTTGATCAAAACTGCGCAGGGCACAGAGGGCCTGGGGTGGAGAGGTACACCCCCAGGTTATCCACAGGGCCTTCCCCGTGATATCGGGATAACCGCAAGGGGCTGCGATGCAGCCCGTTCGCAGCACAAGGCTGCTCCTACAGGAGTTATGCAATTCCCTGTAGGAGCAGCCTTGTGCTGCGAATGCGCCGCAAAGCGGCCCCGGCGATCCCGAATCAATCCTCCGCCCGCAACTGCAACTCCACCATCAAATCGTCCGCCAGGCTCTCCAGCTTCTGCTGCAGTTCATCCAGCGAAAGGGTCAACGGCAGCGCCAGCAATGCATCGGCATGAAACAGCGCCTCGCTGCTCATCGGTGCCGGCCGCACCTCAGTGGTAAACCGCTCAAGGTTCACCCCAAGATCCGCCAGCAACCGGGTAATGTCCCGCACGATCCCCGGCCGGTCATTCCCCACCAGTTCCATGGCAATCGGCTTCCAGGTACACGACGGCTCGATGCCGCTCTCGGCAATCAGCACGCGAATGTCATACCGGGCCAGCCCCTGCAACGATGCCACCAGTTCAGCGTAATTCTCAGCCGGCACCGCCACCCGCAAGATGCCGGCAAACTGCCCGGCCATACGCGACATGCGGCTTTCCAGCCAGTTGCCACTGTGGTCGGCGATGCACTGGGCAATGCGTTCGACCTGGCCGGCCTTGTCAGGGGCGATAACAGTCAGTACAAGATGATCCACAAGCCCTTCCTCGTGTCGGACCGCGCCCGGCGGCAGAAAATCGGGGGATCGAGTCAGTATAGGCAAGGCGCGGCAACCTGCCGCAGGGCGTCCTGCACAACGAATCGTGTACTGTTTCAAGATTTATCTGGAACAATCCACCTGTTTTTTGCGAACATACCCACTCCCAGCGTGACCATACGCGACCAACGGGTCGCATAACGGCGCTTTTAGTCTGATTTTGCCCCGCCTACTGCTTCATGTAGTATCCCGTGGCGCGGACTACAAAACGTCGTTTGGATGTCTGCCAAGGCGCCTGTGAAAATACGCACACTGCCTGCCGGCATGTCTGGCAAGCCGCACCCAGCCGCGCCCGGTACAACCCGGGGGCACGCACTGGTGCCGTGTTTAGAGAAGCGCTACAGGCTTAATACAGAAGAGCGAAATAGCTGAGCAGAGTGAGGCAAGCAATGACTGGATACGTTCAAGTCGGTGGCCTTCAGGTCGCCAAGGTCCTGTACGACTTCGTGAACAACGAAGCCATCCCCGGGACCGGCATCGTCGCCGAGCAGTTCTGGGCGGGTGCAGAGAAGATCATCAATGACCTCGCTCCAAAGAACAAAGCCCTGCTCGCCAAGCGCGACGAGCTGCAAGCCAAGATCGACGCCTACCATCAGGCACGCAAAGGCCAGGCCCACGACGCCGTCGCCTATAAAGCATTCCTCCAGGAAATCGGCTACCTGCTGCCACAAGCCGACGATTTCCAGGCCACCACCCAGAACGTGGACGAAGAAATCGCCCACATGGCCGGCCCGCAGCTGGTGGTGCCGGTAATGAATGCCCGCTTCGCCCTGAACGCCGCCAATGCACGCTGGGGTTCGCTGTATGACGCCCTGTACGGCACCGACGCCATCAGCGATGAAGGCGGCGCCGAAAAAGGCCAGGGTTACAACAAGGTCCGTGGCGACAAGGTCATCGCCTTCGCCCGCGCCTTCCTCGACGAAGCTGCGCCACTGGCTGCCGGCTCGCACGTCGACTCCACCGGCTACCGCATCGAAGGCGGCAAGCTGGTTGTTGCCCTGAAAGGCGGCAGCAACAGCGGCCTGCGTGACGATGCCCAGCTCATCGGCTTCCACGGTGACGCCGCCGCACCAACCGCCGTGCTGCTCAAGCACAACGGCCTGCACTTCGAAATCCAGGTCGATGCCAACACCCCGGTTGGCAGCACCGACGCCGCCAGCGTGAAAGACATCCTGATGGAATCGGCACTGACCACCATCATGGACTGCGAAGACTCGGTTGCCGCCGTCGACGCTGACGACAAGGTTATCGTCTACCGCAACTGGCTGGGCCTGATGAAAGGCGACTTGGCCGAAAGCGTGAGCAAGGGTGGCAAAACCTTCACCCGCACCATGAACCCGGACCGCGAGTACGCCGCGCCCAATGGCGGCAGCGTCACCCTGCATGGCCGTTCGCTGCTGTTCGTACGCAACGTTGGCCACCTGATGACCAACCCGGCGATCCTCGATGCCCAGGGCAACGAAATCCCCGAAGGTATCCAGGACGGCCTGTTCACCAACCTGATCGCCCTGCACAACCTCAACGGCAACACCAGCCGCAAGAACACCCGCACCGGCAGCGTGTACATCGTCAAGCCGAAGATGCATGGCCCGGAAGAAGTCGCTTTCGCCGCCGAAATCTTCAGCCAGGTCGAAGACCTGCTGGGCATGCCACGCAACACCGTCAAGGTCGGCATCATGGACGAGGAGCGCCGTACCACGGTCAACCTCAAGTCCTGCATCAAGGCTGCCGCCGAGCGCGTAGCGTTCATCAACACCGGTTTCCTCGACCGCACTGGCGATGAAATCCACACCTCGATGGAAGCCGGCGCCGTGGTGCGCAAAGGCGCCATGAAAAACGAGAAGTGGATCGGCGCCTACGAGAACAACAACGTCGACGTTGGCCTGGCCACCGGCCTGCAAGGCCGTGCGCAAATCGGCAAAGGCATGTGGGCCATGCCCGACCTGATGGCTGCCATGCTCGAGCAGAAGATCGCCCACCCGCTGGCCGGTGCCAACACCGCCTGGGTGCCGTCGCCGACTGCCGCCACCCTGCACGCCCTGCACTACCACAAGGTGGACGTGCAGGCGCGCCAGCGTGAGCTGGCTTCGCGTACCCCGGCGTCGGTGGACGACATCCTCGCCATCCCGCTGGCCGCCGACACGAACTGGTCGGACGAAGAAATCCGCAACGAGCTGGACAACAACGCTCAGGGCATCCTCGGCTACGTGGTGCGCTGGATCGACCAGGGTGTGGGTTGCTCGAAGGTGCCGGACATCAACAACGTCGGCCTGATGGAAGACCGTGCCACCCTGCGCATTTCTGCCCAGTTGCTGGCCAACTGGCTGCGCCATGGCGTGGTCAGCCAGGATCAGGTGCTGGAAAGCCTCAAGCGCATGGCCGTGGTGGTGGACCAGCAGAACGCCGGTGACGCCCTGTACCGCCCGATGGCGCCGAACTTCGACGACAACGTCGCGTTCCAGGCGGCTGTAGAGTTGGTGGTGGAAGGTGGCAAGCAGCCGAACGGCTACACCGAGCCGGTGCTGCACCGCCGTCGCCGCGAGTTCAAGGCGCGTAACGGGTTGTAAACCGCAAGGGGCCGCTTTGCGGCCCATTCGCGGCACAAGGCCGCTCCTACAGGGGAACGCATAACCCTTGTAGGAGCGGCCTTGTGCCGCGAATGGGCTGCAAAGCAGCCCCTTTGTGCATCACTCTATTTTCAATTCCTTCTTCACCAGTTCCAGCAGCTTGCCCAGGTCCACCGGCTTGAGCAGGAAATCCACCACCCCCAGGTGCATCACGTCCACCGCCTCTTCTACATCGGTGTCGCCCGACACCACGATGATCGACAACGCTGCGCGCTCCGACTCACGAATCGTGCGGATCAAATCCAGGCCATCCTCTGGCTGCATGCGTAAATCCGTGATCATCAAACTGATCCGCTGCTGATAATGCAGGTACAACCTGGCTTCCTCCGCCCCGTCCGCCCCCACCGCATCGATGCCCCGGCTTTTCAGGTACAGGATCAGCGCCTCACGGTTGACCGCGTTGTCATCCACCACCAGCACCAACGGCCTAGGTGCCACAGGCGCACTTACCACGGCCAAGGCCTCACGCTCGGCGTCGCTCAGGATGTCGGTGTGCTCAGGCATGCTCATCTCGTCAAAAAAATTCCGCTTCAGCCTTAGGACCACATTACTCGCGTAACCCGTTTCGCCTTTCGTCGGGTCTTTGACAGGGGCGTTCATAGACTTACGTCCAATGGGCACCACCCCGCCGCAAGCCGACCATGGAGGCAGAGAACAACAAGGCCGGCACCTATATATAGATATATATAGTTCGGCGTAGCGATACGGTCAGTTTCATGAGCAAAAAGGACGCCTACAGCCAGGCGGGCAGGACAGCAGTACTGCAGAACATTCAAGGCACCCTGCAGTTCCTGCAGCGCTTTCCGCCGTTCAACCAGATGGAGCACAGCCACCTGGCCTACCTGGTCGAGCAGTGCCAGCTGCGCTTCTATGCCTGCGGCGAAAGCATCGTCAAACCTGCCGACGGGCCGGTCGAGCACTTCTACATCGTCAAGCAGGGCCGCGTGGTTGGCGAGCGCCAGCACCTGGTCAAGCCTGGGGTGGAAACCACCTTCGAAATCACCAGTGGCGAGTGCTTCCCGCTGGCCGCCCTGCTGGGCGAGCGAGCCACCCGCACCGAGCACCTGGCCGGTGAAGATACCTTCTGCCTGCAGTTGAACAAGGCCGCGTTCATCCGCGTGTTCTCGATGTCTGAAGTGTTTCGGGATTTTGCCCTGCGCGGGGTCAGCAGCCTGCTCGACCAGGTCAACCAGCAGGTGCGACAGCGCGCTGTGGAAACCCTCGGCACCCAGTATTCGCTGAACACGCCCTTGGGTGAGCTGGCCATGCGTCACCCGGTGGTGTGCACGGCACAAACCCCGCTGCGCGAAGCCGTGCGGCTGATGCACGAGCAGCAGGTCGGCAGCATCGTGGTGGTCGACGCGCAGCGCTACCCCACCGGCATCTTCACCCTGCGCGACCTGCGCCAGGTGGTGGCCTCGGCGGATGCCGACCTGGGCGCGCCCATCGAGCGGCACATGACGGTCAAACCCTTCTACCTCAGCCCTCAGGCCAGCGCCTTCGACGCGGCCATGGCCATGACCGAGCGGCATATCGCCCACGTGTGCCTGGTGGAAAACCGGCGCTTGTGCGGGGTGGTTTCCGAGCGTGACCTGTTCTCGCTGCAACGGGTCGACCTGGTGCACCTGGCGCGCACCATCCGCCATGCGCCTCGGCTGGACACCCTGGTCTCGCTGCGCGGGGAAATCAGCCAGCTTGTGGAGCGCATGCTGGCCCATGGCGCATCGTCCACGCAGATCACCCAGATCATCACCCTGCTCAACGACCACACCGTGTGCCGGGTAATCGAGCTGGCGCTGGCCGAGCGCGGCGACCCGGGCGTGCCGTTCAGCTGGTTGTGCTTTGGCAGCGAAGGGCGCCGCGAGCAGACCCTGCACACCGACCAGGACAACGGCATCCTCTTCGAGGCGGCCGACAGCGCTGAAGCCGACGCCATCCGTGCCCGCCTGCTGCCGCTGGCGCAGTACATCAACCAGTGCCTGGCCCAGTGCGGCTTTACCCTGTGCAAGGGCAACGTCATGGCCGGCAACCCTGACCTGTGCCTGTCGCGCAGCGAGTGGGCACGGCGCTTTGCCGGCTTTGTTCGTGAAGCCAGCCCGGAGAACCTGCTGGGTTCGAGCATCTACTTCGACCTGCGCGTGGTGTGGGGCGATGAGCAAGGTTGCGAACAACTGCGCCAACGCCTGTTGGACCAAGTGGCCGACAACCGCATCTTCCAGCGCATGCTGGCCGAAAACGCCTTGCGCCAGCGCCCGCCGGTGGGCCGCCTGCGCGAGTTCGTGCTGACCCGCCAGGGCAATGACAAGGCCGCCACCCTCGACCTCAAGGTTCAGGGCCTGACGCCCTTCGTCGACGGTGCCCGGCTATTGGCGTTGGCCAATGGCGTCGGTGCGTGCAACACCCTGGAGCGGCTGCGCCAGCTGGTGGCCAAGGGCGTGATCGAGCCACTGGATGGCGCGGCCTATGAAGAGGCTTACCACTTCATCCAGCAAACCCGCATGCAGCAGCACCAGCGCCAGGCTCGCGACAACCTGCCTTACTCCAACCGCCTCGACCCGGACAGCCTCAACCACCTGGACCGGCGCATCCTGCGCGAGGCGCTGCGCCAGGCCCAGCGCCTGCAAAGCAGCCTGGCCCTGCGGTACCAGCTATGAGCCTGTTCACCTGGCTGCGCCCCAGCGCGCCCGAACTGGACCCCGCCACACGCCAGCGCCTGAGCCGGTTACCCAAGCCCACGCCGCTGGGGGTATGCACCCTGCGTGAACAGCGCTGGGTGGTGCTGGACCTCGAAACCAGCGGGCTCAACCCCAACCGGGACCAGGTATTGTCGATTGGCGCAGTGGCCATCGAAGACGGCGCCATCGATTTTGCCCAGCAGTTCGAACGCACCCTGCACAGGCCTTTGCAGAAGACCAACGCCAGCGTGCTGATTCATGGCCTGGGCCCTGGCGCCCTGGCCGCCGGTTGCGACCCGGCCGAGGCCCTGCTCGACTTGCTCGATTTCATTGGCAACAGCCCGGTGCTGGCGTTTCATGCGCCCTTCGACCAGCGCATGCTGGCCCGTGCGCTGAAGGAGAGCCTTGGGCATCGTCTGCAGTCACTGTTCCTCGACGTTGCCGAACTGGCGCCGATGCTAAACCCCGACACGGTGCTGCGCGAGGCCGGGCTGGATGACTGGGTGGCGCGGTTTGGTTTGCAGGTTGAAGAGCGCCACCATGCCAGTGCCGATGCCCAAGTGACCGCAGAGCTGGCGCTGATCCTGTTGAGCCAGGCCCGGCGCCAGCAGCTGGACAGCCCATTGCAGCTGGAGCAGCGGTTGCGTGGGTGGCGGCGGCGCAAAGCACAGAGTCATGGCCTGTAGCTTTGCATTGGGCCATCAGCCTTTTCCATGGTGGCAATCCGATAAGCGTCCATTGCACCCACCCCCTCCCCTCTGCAACAATCGCGAATAATTATCGTTAGTTAATGCATTCGTTCCGGGGGGACGCTGCTTGTTTTCAGCACAGAGCCCACACGCCGATCTGGTCGGTGCGCTGTACCGCGACCACCGCGGCTGGCTGCTCGCCTGGCTGCAACGCAGCATGGCCTGCCGCCAACGTGCCGAAGATCTGAGCCAGGACACCTTCGTGCGCCTGCTCGGCCGTGAGCAGCTGGACACGCCCCGCGAACCCCGTGCGTTTCTGGCCGCCGTGGCCAAAGGGCTGATGTTCGACCACTTTCGCCGCGCCGCGCTGGAACAGGCCTATTTGGCCGAGCTGGCGCTGATCCCGGAAGCCGAACAACCTTCCCCGGAAGTGCAGTTGCTGATCCTCGAAGACCTCAAGGCCATCGACCGGCTGCTCGGCAAGCTATCGAGCAAGGCCCGCGCGGCATTCCTGCACAACCGCCTGGACGGCATGGGCCATGGCGAAATCGCCGAGCGCCTGGGTGTGTCGGTGTCGCGGGTGCGCCAGTACATCGCCCAAGGCATGCGCCAGTGCTATGTGGCCCTGTACGGGGAACCGACGTGAGCAATGCACCGGTTTCGTCTCAGGTACTGGAAGCCGCCATCGCCTGGAAACTCAGCCTCGGCGACGCCAGCGGCACGCCCGATGAACGCAACGAATTCATGCGCTGGCATGCCGCCAGCGAAGAACACGCGCGTGCCTGGCGCCAGCTCGGCGCCATGGACCAGCGCGTCAGCGCCGCGGCCGGCCCGGCACGCCAGGCGTTGCTGCAATCACGCGCCAGCCTGCGTCGACGCATCGGCAATGTGGGCGGCGGGCTGGCCGGCATGTTCCTGCTCGGCTCGCTGCTGGCCTGGGTCGGCGCACCGTCGCTGGCCCCAAGCTACTGGCTGGCCGACCAGCGTACCGCTACCGGCGAGCTGCGTACCCTGCGTCTGGAAGACGGCACACTGCTGAGCCTGAACACCCACACCGCCGTAGACATCGACTACGCCGGCGAGCAGCGGGTAATCGTGCTGCATCAGGGCGAGATCTCGGTTGAAACCGGCCACCAGGACCCGCGCCCGCTGCTGGTACGCACCGACGATGGCCGCCTGCGGCCTTTAGGCACGCGCTTTTTGGTGCGCCGCGAAGCCGACGGTACCCGCCTGGAAGTACTGCAAGCCTCGGTTGCAGCCATGCCGCACAACAGTGGCGACGAGCATGTGCTGCGCGAAGGCCAGCAGGTACTGATGAACGCCAACGGCCTCGGCCAGGTCGGCGCAGTACCGGTCGGGGCCGATGCCTGGACCCGCGGCATGCTGGTGGTGGACAACGTGCGGCTGGGCGACTTGCTGGCCGCACTGGGCAAGTACCGCAGCGGCCACCTCGGGGTAGCCGAGCAGGTCGCCGATTTGCGCGTGACTGGCAGCTTCCCGCTGACCAACACCGACTTGGCGCTGGAGTCGCTGGTGCCGGCCTTGCCGGTGAAAATCGAGCGGCATACCCAGTGGTGGGTCAACGTCGTTCCCAAGTAGACCTGTAACGGCCTCTTCGCGGGTGAACCCGCGAAGAGGCCAGTGCAGGCAAATACACATACCAAATAATTCTCAATATTTTTCAGATTTCCCCTGTCACTTTTCAATTCTCGCTCGGCAAGGAAGCAGCAAGCACTTACCCGTCGAGGAACCGCCGCATGTCCCGTGCCGTTGATCGTATCCTGCGCCCCAGCCTGATGGCCCTGGCCATCGGCCTGGCTGCCCCGCTGGCAAGCTCCGCCTTGTTCGCCGCCGAGCTATCCACGCCGCGCGCCTACAACCTGCCCAGCGCGCCGCTAGCCACCACCCTCAACCAGATCGCCAGCCAGGCCGGCATTGCCCTGGCCATCGACCCGGCACTGGTAAGCGGCCGCACCTCGGCCCCGGTAAGCGGCCAGTACGACGGCCTCGGCGCCCTGCAAGCGGCCCTGCGCGGTACCGGCCTGCAGTTGCAACAGAGCAGCGTGGGTAGCTACAGCCTGGTGGCCGTGCCGGACGGCACCCTGGCGCTACCGGAAACCACCGTGGACGCCGCCAGCGTTTCTGAAAGTGCCTGGGGCCCGGTAGAGGGTTACCTGGCCAAGCGCACCGCCGCTGGCACCAAGACCGACACCGCGCTGGTGGAGGCCCCCCGCTCCATCTCCATCGCCACCCGCGAGCAGATGAAAGACCGCGGTGTGCACAGCCTGGATGACGCCGTGCGCTACATGCCCGGCATCGTGTCGGCCAGCTTCGGCAGCGACACGCGCTATGACTGGATGCGCGTTCGCGGCTTCGAGCCCACCCAGTTCCTCGATGGCCTGCCGCTGCCACGCGGCGTGTACGCCAACCCGAAAGCCGAAACCTGGAACCTCGACCGCCTCGCCCTGCTGCGTGGCCCGGCCTCCTCGATCTATGGCCAAACCCCGCCCGGCGGCCTGCTGGACATGGTCAGCCGTCGCCCGCAAGCCGAAAGCGAGCACGAGATCGAACTGCAGTACGGCAGCGACAACCATCGCCAGATCAACTTTGCCAGCACTGGCAAGATCGACGATGAAGGCCGCTTCCTGTACGGCGTCAGCGGTGTGATCCGCGACGGCGGCACGCAGATCGACCACATCGACGACAAGCGCTACAACATCGCCCCGAGCCTGACCTGGAACATTGACGAAGACACCACGCTGACCTTCCTCACCCAGTTCACCCGCGACGATACCGGCGCCACCAGCCAGTTCCGGCCAATCCAGGGCACCAAGATCGACATGCCGTTCGGCAAGATCTCGCACCACAAGAACCTGGGTGACCCGGACTACGAATTCTACGACCGTACCTACTACGCCCTGGGCTACGCCTTCGAACACCGCATCAACGACGTGTGGCAGTTCCGTCAGAATTTGCGTTACACCAAGACAGACCTGGCGTTCCAGACCATCACACCAGGCAGCTACTACCAGCCCGGCGGCCCGGTGAAAGACGATGGCACGGTAAGCCGCATGTCCACCAACACTGACGAAGACATCAGCCAGTTCGCCGTGGACAACAACTTCCAGGCAGATTTCGCCACCGGTGACATCACCCACACCCTGCTGCTCGGCCTGGACCACCAGCGCATCAACACCAATTACCTGTCGATCTTCGGCTTCAACGTGCCGGACAGCAACGTCAACAACCCGGTCTACGGGGTGCCGATCACCCGCCCGGACCGCTCGACGGCGTTCTACGACTACAACCAGAAATCCCGCCAGACCGGCTTGTATGTTCAGGACCAGATGGCGCTCGGCAATTGGCGCCTGACCTTGGGCGGTCGTGAGGACTGGGTACATACCGGTACCAGGTATCTCAACCAGGGTGATGCCACCAATACCCAGCGCGACAAGAAGTTCAGCGGCAACGCGGCTCTCAGCTACGTGTTCGATTCGGGCTTCGTGCCGTACCTCTCGTATGCCGAGTCCTTCCAACCTGCCAGCAATGCCAGCGCCTCTGCGACCGAGTCGTTCAAGCCGACCGAGGGCCAGCAGTGGGAGTTGGGCGTCAAGTACCAGCCACCGGGCTCCAACACGCTGCTGTCGGCAGCTGTGTATGACCTGACCCAGAAGAACGTCTCGGTCACCAACAACGTGGGTGGCGTAACCGTCACCAGCCAGAGCGGCGAAGTGAAAGTCCACGGCCTTGAGCTTGAAGCAGTTTCCGACGTTACCGAAAACCTGAAAGTGATTGCCGCTTACACCTTGGCCAAATCTGAAGTGCAGGACGGCCTCTACAAAGGTAACCGCCTGCAATTGATGCCTAACCAGCAAGCCTCGGTATGGAGTGACTACACCTGGCACGCCGGCGTGCTCGACGGCTTCGGCATCGGCCTGGGCGCGCGCTATACCGGCAATACCTACGGTGACCAGGGCAATACCTACCTGGGCAAGGCCAAGGCCTACACCGTGTTCGACGCATCGGTGCATTACGACCTGGGTCGCCTGGACAGCAGCCTGAAGGGCGCGTCGGTGGCGGTCAATGCCACCAACTTGCTGAACAAGGATTACCTCTCTACCTGTGACTCGTACTACTGCTACTACGGCGATGAGCGCAGTGTTGTCGCCAGCGCCACTTACAAGTTCTGAGTGAGCGGGGGCCGCTTTGCGGCCCTCGATCCAACAGACAAAAATCGGTACCGTGATGAAAAGCCCAACCATCCGCCGCTGGTCCGTGATCCATACCTGGAGCAGCCTGGTCTGTACCCTGTTCCTGTTGTTGCTGGCACTCACCGGCCTGCCGCTGATCTTCCACCACGAACTCGAACACCTGCTCGGCGACGCCCCCGAACTGCGTGAAATGCCAGCTGGCACCCCGCACCTCGACCTGCAGCAGCTTGTACTGAAAGCCGAACAACACCGTCCCGGCGAGGTGGTGCAGTACTTCGGCTACGAGGAGGACGAACCCAACGGCGTGGTGGCCATCACCGCCGCTACCGCTGGCACCGACCCCAACCTGTCGCACACCTTCATGCTCGACGCCCGCACCGGCGAAGCAGTGGCCATGCCGGCTGCCAATGGCGGCTTCATGATGATCATGCTGCGCCTGCACGTGGACATGTTCGCCGGCCTGCCTGGCAAGCTGCTGCTGGCCTTCATGGGCGTGCTGTTCATCGTCGCGATTGTCTCCGGCACCGTGCTCTATGCGCCGTTCATGCGCCGTCTGGCGTTCGGCACCGTGCGCCACGAAAAGTCCCGCCGCCTGCGCTGGCTCGACCTGCATAACCTGATCGGCGCAGTTACCCTGGCCTGGGCGTTGACCGTGGGCGTGACGGGCGTGATCAGTGCCCTGTCCGACCTGGTCATCGCGGCCTGGCGCAACGACAGCCTGGCAGCGATGGTTGCCCCCTACCGCGACGCGCCGCCGCTCGTCGATCGCGCCCCAGCCACTCGCCTGCTGGAAATTGCCGAACAGGCCGCCCCCGGCATGCGCCCGGACTTCATCGCTTTTCCAGGCACACGGTTCTCCAGCGAGCACCACTATGCGGTATTCATGAACGGTGCCACACACCTGAGTTCTCACCTGTTCACGCCGGTATTGATCGATGCTCGCACCCTTGCTGTGACTGCCGTAGGCGACCGTCCCTGGTACATGGATGCCATGGGCCTGTCGCAGCCGTTGCATTTCGGCGATTACGGCGGGCGACCGATGCAAATCCTCTGGGCTTTGCTGGACGTGCTGACAATCATCGTGCTCGGCAGCGGCCTCTACCTGTGGTGGGGCAAGCAGCGCAAACCCAGGGAGGTGCGCGCATGAGCCACAGGTCGCAATCCACTGCACGCCTCTTCGCCTGGCCGGCGTTGATGGCCATGTTTGGGTTCCTGGGCCTGTTCGCCGCACTGCTCGGCGACGGTGGCTGGGACGTTCTGGCATGGGCCGGCCTGGGCCTGCCGGCCCTGTTGAGCCTGCGCGGGCTGCTCTGGCGTCGGGGGCGCTAGCCCGCTACCGCCACGCAACCGCAGGTATTGCCAAGCATGGGGTTTTCCTCAACCAAGGACCCGCCCCATGCGCCCCCTCGAACAACTGGAACAGATCGACCGACAGATCAGTGACCTGCTCGGCGGCCTTCCGACGATTGACCTTCAGCACCCCATCAACCCCGACACACGCACCTGGTTGCACGGCGAACTGGCCAGCTTCTGGACCACGGCCGATGAGCAAGGCGAAACCCCAAGACAAAAGCTGCTGGCACTGCGCAAGGCGCTGATGCTGGCCGAGGTTGAATTGCGCCTGGGCGACGAGACCTTGGGCTACCGCTCAGCCGATCAACTATGGGCCTGCCTGCAACAGCCACTACCCTCCCAGCGCAGGCATATGCCCCTGGCCAAAAGGCCACAGGTCTACCGCGTGCTGCTGGAAGGCCTACGGCCCAACTGGCGAAGCTACCTGCCAGGCACACTGATCATCGTTGCCGGCACCGCCGAGGGCCCTATGCTCACACCCGAGGATGCCGCAGGCATGGCCTTGCTGTGCAGCCTCTCACAAGGCATTGAAGCCTTCGAGTCCCTTGCCGCGCTGCACCAGGAGCTTTGCGAACGCCTGGAAGACCCACTCCAGAGCAAACCGCTGCTGCATCTGTACACTGACGCGCAGGCGGACCGCGTGCGGCTGTCACAGCGCCTGCGCTATGACTGGTACGCCGATAGCCTGCTGGAGGCCCAGATCGACAGTGTGATAGAAGCCCAGCGCCAACGCTTGAGTGACACCGGCTTGTGGAGCAGCTCACCCCACCAGCACACCCGAATACATAAAGCCATGGAGCTCTGGCACGAAGTCGGCGCCAAACCCATCCTGCAGACACGTTACTCCCGATTGCTTGAGAAGAACCTGCCGAACTGGCTGCGCAATACATCTGCGCAAGGCCTGAGCCATATGATGCAGGCGATGCAAGAGCTGGTGGCAATCGCCGAGCAGGCTGCCGCCCCGGGAGTGCTGAGCTTCAACGACTTCAAGCAACGCAATAGCCTGCTGGGCTGGGCCAACGCACGCCTTCGCGAGCGACTGCGCCATGACCTGGGGTACGCCGCAGATCCCCGCGATATCAAGATCGTGGTCGTGCGTACCCGCCGCACTGGCGCCGTCATGCATCCCTTCGCCATCTCGTCCTATGTCACCTATGCAGGCATGCGACGCGTGGGCGACGAGATGGTCGAAATGGTCGAGGAAATAAACACCTTCGAAGAGATCGCCCTCAAGAACTTGCCGTGGTTCGATACCGACTACTGGCTTACTGCCCGGGTGATCCATGCCCATGGCAAAGCCATGCCCGCCGGGCTCACGCCGCAGTATGTCAAGCACATGGTCCGGGAACTGAACGTGGGTGACAGTTACGCAGAGTACCTGCGCACCCAACTCATCAGTTCCAGAGCGGGCAAATGGCGCCTCACTGCGCACAGCAAGGTCAACCGTGCACGCATGCACGCTGAAGCAGTCAAGGCGCGCTACGCAGGGCACTTTGGCGAAGACCCTTTCGAACACGGCTACAACTGGGTGCGCGCAGTGCTGGACCAACCACACAATGCCTTGCGTGCGCCGGTAGCAGGCTACCCGGTCACTGTCCGGCAGCTGAACATCATGGGCCATACCCTGCAGGGCGTACTTCTGCTCAACAGCATCACCTACAAGTCTCCGGCATGTGTGCTGTACACCCCGGATGCCCCGGACCGCAGGGCCTGGCGGCGTTTCCGAACAACCCGCGAACTGCTTCGCACATTGCGCCAACAGCCCGCATTGAGAGCATACGTAGCCCAGCGCCTGCCATTGCTACCTGCCGTCACGGTGCAGCGGCTGCTGGACAAGGGGCGCATGAGCACGCATTTGACGACACCTGAGATCAAGGACGACCTTTTCTTCGTTTACTACATGGCCGAAGCCCGGGCGCTGATCGCTCAGGCCGATGCCGACAGCATGACGACCAGGGAAGTGAACGTGGAATCGGTCATAGCGCTGAGCTGGCGCTTACTGGACTTCATCAGCCTGCTGCTGCCGAACCGTCCGCTGCTGGTGCTGTCGATCGGCCGCATGGCAATCGATATCTGGGACGGCGCCGAGGCTTTCAAGCAAGAGGATGTCGAAGGGGTGATGCGGCATGCGTATCAGGCGCTTAGCCACCTCAACGATGCGGGTACCAGTTTTCTGGGTTCCAGAGTGCTACGCCGATCCCTGCGCGGGATCCCCAAACAACCGCCACTGCCGCTGCCCGCACGCCAACAGGTACAACCGGGCAGCAGCAGCCTGCGCTATCGCATAGACGGTATATACGGTGAAGGTGTATACGAGCAAAGCTCGGTGTTTGGCGGGCAATCGCTGTACTTCGTCAAGGACAAAGACAACCGGTATTACCAGGTCAGCTTCGATGGCTACCGCTGGCGGGCCATCGACCCTGCCCAGCCAGACGCCTACCTGCAGCAGCCGCTCAAGCGCAAGGCCGACGGGCAGTGGGTCATCGACTCACCGGTACTCTGGTACGACGGGCTGCCCGACCTTAAGCAGTTACTGCAAGACTGCTACCTGCAGGTGCCTGTGGCTGGCCTGCCACTGAACATCGAACAAGGGCTTTTCGAGGCTGACGATCAGTTGTACCTGGGGCTCGAGAACGGGCAGTTGCCGGTGCGCCGCCACCTGCTGCCGGATCATTACCACTTGCAGATGGCTAGCCCCGACAACGCCGGGGTGGTGCCGTGGGCGGTGATGCGTCACGAAAACGGCCAGTGGCTGATACGCGTTCGCCAGGCAGGGCGCAGCAGTGACTGGCTGACACTGCCAGACCAACCACCACCAGCCCAATAAAAGCCCGAACTGGCGGCCTTACTCGACCAGTTTTGGCAAAAGCCGGTCCAGTCGCTGATGCAAGGCACTGCCACTCGGCCAGTTGCGCAGCAGCCGTGCCCGGTCGCGGGCATAGGCCGGGGCGAAGCTGAGCTGGGTGGCGTGCTGGCACATGGCATCAAGGTCGATCAGCGACCACTGGCCGTTGTGCCAGAACAGGTTATGGCCTTTGAAGTCACCGTGGCTGATACGCTCGCGAATCAGCTGCTGCATCACATGGACCAGGGCATCCACTTGCTCCTCGGGTGCATCGCCACTTTCGACGTAGGGCGCGAAGCATGCCGTCAGGTCCGGGCCGTCGACATACTCGGTGACCAGATAGGCACGGCTACGCAGGCCCAGCACCCGCTGTTCCAGCACCGCGAGAGGGCGAGGCGTGGCGATGCCAAGGAATTCCAGGCGGTGGCCTTCGATCCACGAATGCCAGGCCCGGCTCGGGCGCCAGAAGCGCTTGAACCAGTGCGCGGTGTTCTTGATGTTGTAGCGCTTGAGCACCAGCTTGCGACCGTTCACCTCGATACGCGCCACGCTGGCGGCGCCACCGGTCTTGTACAGGTGGCCCTTGTCGATCAGCGCATCGGCCTGCTCCAGCACCGGCTGCATGGCGTCGACTTCGCTGCGGCGGATCGCCTGCAAGCCCGAGAGGCTGCGCTGGACGCTGAACAGGCTGCACTCGCGGCCCGCTTTGTCCAGGTAGTCCTTCTGGCGCCAGTTGCGCACCTTGTCCACCTGCTTTTGCAGGGCTTCCAGGGGCAACGCATGCTCGGCGTTGGCCAGCAGATAGTGCACCAGCAGCTCTTCGATGAACGGTTCCAGGCGCTTGGGCAGCTGGGCGAAGAACACCCCGAGGTTTTCCAGCACGCGCGGGCGTGACAGCTGCTGGCCAGGCGTTTCGGCCTTGATACCGGCGCCGTCGATCAGGTACAGCTTGCCGCCATGGCGCAGCAGGTTGTCCAGGTGCAGGTCTTCCTGCCAAAGGCCCTGGGCGTGCATGTGCGCGACAGCAGTCAGCGCTTCACCCAATACCAGATGTTGCTCGTCAGCCAGCACCGGCAGGTTTTCCACCGCCGCCCAGGCATCGGCCAGGCTTTCGGCGCCGTCGAGGAATTCGAACAGCAGCCAGCCGCCCTCGCCTTCCTTGAGGCCATCGGCCAACAGTTTTGGCGTGGTCAGGCCTTGCTCGGCCAGCAGCTTCACACCTTGCAGTTCGCGCTGGAAATGCCGGGCGGCGTTACCGCCCACCAGCAGCTTGGCCAGCACCGGGGTCCCGCGCCACACTCCGGCGCCAACATAGCGCTGGCCCGGCAACACGCGCAGCAGGCTGAGCAGTTGCAACTCGGCGCTGCCGGCGGCATCCGCCAGGGTGATGCTCAGGGGCAACGACGGGCTGCGCCCGGCATCTTTCAGTTCGGACAAACGCATCAGCGGGCCTCTTTTTCACGACGGCGTTGCGTCAGGCGTTGCAACCAGTTGTTGACCAGCGTGCTGTCAGCCGGCTGCGCCAGGTAGGTCGCCAGCATTGTGCGCACATCGGCCTCGCTCCAGACCGGGGCGCGGCGCAGCAGCGGCTCCAGGTCCTTGAGGCGGTCACGCATGCCGAACAGCAATGGCCGGGTCTTTTCCAGGTCGATCAGTTGCGCGTCCCAGCCTTCACGGCGCTGGCGCAGGAAAATGTGCTTGGGGTAAAAGCAGCCATGCACCTGGCCGGCGCTGTGCAGGGTGCGCGCCAGCTGGCCGCATGCCTTGAGGATGCCATTGCGTTCCGCATCGCCCAGCTGTGGCCACTGGGCCAGCAGGCTGTCGAGGTCGGCCCACTCGTCCAGCGCGCGGGTCATCAGGATGGCCCGGTGCTTGCCGCCCTGCTTGCGCTCGCCATAGAACACCGCCTGCAAGGCCGGAATGTGCAGCTTCTGGTAGCGGCTGATGTTGCGGAATTCGCGGGCGAAGGTGGGCTCGCCAAACGGTCGGTGCAGGGTGCGGGTCAGGTAGTCGCTCTGGCGCTTGAGATAGTAGCCCTTGCCTTCGAGTTCCAGGCGGAACACGCTGCTCCAGCCGCCACGGCCGGTGTTGGGTTCATCCACTGCCTCAAGTTGCAAGGCCCACAGCGCCTCGAAGTCGTCCAGGCCATGGCGTTTGAGCAGCGCGAGGTCCGCGCTGGCCAGGTAATCGGTCATTCCCTTCCCTCGAAAAAGCCCAGCACCTGGCGAATGCGCTTCTTGTCACGCTCATTCAGCCGGTCGCGGCCACGGTATTGCAGATAGAAACGCAGGCGCTGGGTGGCCGACAGGTGGTATTTGGCCACTTTGTCCAGGCACGCCAGGTCCTTGATCATCCGGTGCCGCCACATGAAGCCGCGCCAGAAGTCGCCGGTGGGGCAGTCGATGAAGAATAGCGTGCCTTGGTCATCGACCAGCAGGTTGCGCCACTTCAGGTCGTTGTGAGCAAAGCGGTGCTCGTGCATGACCCGGGTATGGCGCGCCAGCTGGCGGCTGAGGTGGTCGACCCAGGCGCGGTCGGCCAGGCGCGCATCGTTGCGCTCGGCGAGTGCCGACAGGTCTTCGGTGTTCGGCAGCTCGCGGGTGATCATCGCCCCACGACCAAAGGCCAGGCCCTTGCGCTCCAGCCCCCAGGCCACCACTTCCGCGGTAGGGATGCCCCACTTGGCGAATTGCTTGAGGTTCTGCCATTCGGCCTTGATGCGCGGCCGGCCCAGATAGCGGCGCATGTGCTTGCCGGCGCCGGTGTAGCGCTTGACGTAGTAGTTGACCCCATCACGCTCGATGCGCACCACCTCGCTGAGCGGGTCGCGGGTCAGGCGCTCGCCTTGCAGGGCAAATACCGCATCGAGGCTGCCGAAGTCCGTCGCCAGGTGTTCGTAACCCGGCGCCAGTGTCCAGCCCGCCATCAGAGCGCATCCCCGTAGCGTTGTTTGCGGTCGTAGAGTTTCTGCGCCTTGCGCTCCAGCCAGGCGAGCAACTGGGCTTCGTCCTTCAGCACTTGGCGCAGCGGGCGCTGGAAGTAACCCCGCAGGAAGCGCAGCTTGTCGCGTTGGGTCAGGCCGATGTCCAGCGCCGAGAAGTACAGCGCGGCCAGGTCCTTGTCGCGCCAGCGGCGGCTGATGGTTACACGGGTCTGGGCGCGGTGCAGGTCGATCACCGACAGTTTGAAATCGTCCGCCGTCACCGGGCGGTCGGTGTGCAGCAAGAAATGGCAGATGTAACAGTCGCGGTGGTTGACCCCGGCGCGGTGCATGCCGCCAGTCATCTTCGCCACTTCGGCGATCAGCGCACGCTTCAGGCGCGGCTCTGGCGGCTGCTTGACCCAGTCGATACTGAAGTCTTCCAGGCTGATGGTGGGCGCCAATTCTTCGGTGATGATGAACGAGTGCTGCGTGGCCGGGTTGCTGCCCCGCTCGCCATAGGCGACAGCGGTCATGGTCGGCACACCCACCTCGTGCAGGCGCTGGATAGCCCGCCATTCCTGGCCGGCACCGAGCACCGGCAGCTTGGCGGTGAACAGGTTCTTGAAGATCTCGCCCCAGCCGATGCCGCGGTGGATCTTGACGAAAAAACCCTCGCCAGCCACTACGGTGCGCAGCGTGCGGCGCCCTTCCAGCTCGCGATAAACCTCGCCTTGCAGCGCTTCTACGGCATCGAAGGCATCACGCCCGGCCCACAGGCGCTTGAACGGTTCGGCCAGTATCAGCTTCATACGGTTTTCTGCCCCAGGATCACGTCGGCAGCATGCTGCGGCATGCTGTACAGATCGGCGGTTTCAGCAAACGCCAGGCCGTTGCGCGACCAGCTGGCGCGGGCCTGCGGGTCTTCGAGCATGCGTTGCAGGTAACCGTCGAGCTGGTCCTGTTCGAACGGTTCGTCCAGCACCAGGCCGCAGTCGGCCTCGGCAATGTAGTGGGCGTAACCGCACACTTTGGACACCAGTACTGGCAGGCCGGCCACCAGCGCTTCAAGCAGCACGGTGCCGGTGTTCTCGTTGTACGCCGGGTGAATCAGCACGTCGGCACCCAGCAGGAAGCGCGGGATGTCGCTGCGGCCCTTGAGGAACTGCACTTGGTCGCCCAGCCCCAGGGTGGCGCTTTGCAGCTGGAACACCTTGGGGTCGTCCTGGCCGATCACCATCAGCTTCGTGCGTTTGCGCAGGGCCGATGGCAGCGCGGCCAGCGCCTTGAGGCTACGGTCCACACCCTTGGTCTTGAAGCCCGAGCCAATCTGTACCAGCAACAGGTCGTCATCGCCCAGGTTGAATTCCTTGCGGAACTCGGCGCGTATATCGGCAGCGTTGGCCGGCGCACGGCGATCCTGGGAAATGCCCGGCGGCAGCAGGTGGAAGCGCTCCACCGGGGTGCCGTAATGCTTGATGAACAGCGGCTGCTGCACCTCGGAAATCATCAACACTTCGGTGTGGGCGTCCTTGGCGAACACCGCACGCTCGTACTCGGCAAAGTGCCGGTAGCGGCCCCAGCGGCGGTACAGGCCGCCACGCAGGGTTTGCGCCTTGTCTTCGAAGCAGCCGTCGGCGGCGTAGTACACGTCCAGCCCCGGCATCTTGTTGAAGCCGATCAGGCGGTCGACCGGGCGCTTGGCCAGGTCGGCGGCCATCCAGGCGCTGAGCTTCTCGTTGCGACGGTGGTTGAAAATCGCCTTCACCGGCGCCACCAGCACTTCGAAGCCCGGCGGAATGTCACCCTCCCAGATCAGCGTGTACACACGGATCTGGTGGCCCCGCTTCTGGCATTCCAGGGCAATGCGCATAAAATCGCGCTGCAGCCCGCCAAAGGGGAAATATTTGTAAAGCACGAAAGCCAGTTGCATCAACGGACATCCTCAGCCAGCAGCAACGCGCTCAAGCGGCCCGCCACATGCTCGGGATTCAGGCGAGTGAAGCACAGCGGCCACTCGCGTTTCAGATCGAACCGGCGCAGGTCGTCGGCGCTCGGTTTATAGGTGCACTTCTTCTGCAGGCAGGGAGCGCAAGGCCAGTCACTGGCTTGGTGAATCTGGGTCCGTCCGTAGGCACCCGTCAGGCCCGGGTTGGTCGGGCCGAACAGCGAAATGGTCGGCACATCGAGTGCCGCTGCCAGGTGGCCAAGGCCGGTATCGACCGCCACACAGGCTTTTGCCGCCGCCAATACACGTGCAACGCCGGCAAGGTTCAATTTGGGGAGTACCTGGCAGTTGTTCAAGCCCTGGGCAATGCGCTCGGCCCGTGCCTTCTCGGCAGGGTTGCCCCATGGCAGGCGCACTTCCAGCTTGCGCCGGCCCATGCGCTCGGCCAGTTCGCGCCAGTAGGCTTCGGGCCAGTGCTTGGTCGCCCAGGTGGTGCCATGCAAGAACACCACGTAAGGCGCGGCGGGCGGCAATTGCAGGCGCTCCAGGTCCAGCCCGTAGTCGCCAATGCCTTCTGGCAAGTCGTAGGCCAGGGCCATGGCGAACAGCTGGCGCACCCGCTCCACCGCGTGCTGGCCGGTGGCAACCGACAGGCGCCGGTCATAGAAGCGGCTGGCCCAGCCTTCACGGGCCGAATAGCGGTCCAGGCCGGCGACCGGGGCCTTCACGTAGCGGGTCAGCCAAGCCGACTTGACCAGGCCCTGGGCGTCAATCACCAGGTCGTACTTGCGCTCGCGCACACGCTGCTTGAACGCCTTCCACTCGCCGCTCTTGAGGGTTTGCCAAAGGTTCTTGCGCCAGCGGCGAATGGCCACCGGGATAACCTGGTCGACCGCAGGGTGCCAGCTGGGGATTTCGGCGAAGCCTTCCTCCACTACCCAGTCGAAACGAATGCCCGGGATGGCGTGGGCGGCATCGGTGAGCGCCGGCAGGGTGTGGATCACATCACCCAGCGACGAGGTCTTGATGATCAGTACCCGCACTTAGTCGACCTCAGCCACGGTATCGATCAGGTCCGGCCCGCTCAGGCTGTGCAGGGCGGCGATGACTTTGCCCGGTTCCAGCAGGCGCAGGCAGTTGTAGTGGCCGAAACGGCAGGTACGGTCGAAGCATGGGCTGCACTCGATACCGGTACGCACCACCTCTACCTGGTCGGCCAGCGGCGGGGTGAAGCCGGGCGACGTCGAGCCGTACACCGCCACCAGCGGGCGGTTCAGCGCGGCGGCCACGTGCATCAGGCCGGAGTCGTTGGACACCACGGCATGGGCACAGGACATCAGGTCGATGGCCTCGGCCAGCGAGGTTTCACCGGCGAGGTTGGACGATTCTTCACGCAAACCCGGGATCAGCCGGTCGCGGATCTGCTCACCGACCGGGTGGTCGTTCTTCGAGCCGAACAGCCATACCTGCCAGCCCTGGCGAACCATCGCGTCGGCCACCGCAGCGTAATGCTCGACCGGCCAACGCTTGGCCTCCCCGAACTCGGCGCCAGGGCACAGCGCCAGCACCGGGCGGTCCAGCTCCAGGCCGAACTTGGCCAGTGCAGCATCGCGGCTTTGCGCTTCGATCTGCAGGCTGGGGCGCGGGTACGGCTGCGGCAGCTCGGCGCCGGGCGCGTAGGCCAAGGCCATGAAGCGCTCGATCATCAGCGGGTAGCGGGCCTTGTCCAGCTTGCGCACATCGTTCAGCAGGCCGAAGCGCAGTTCACCGCGCCAGCCGGTACGCTTGGGGATGCCAGCGAAGAACGGCACCAACGCCGACTTCAGCGAGTTGGGCAGCAAGATGGCCTGGTCGTACTGGCCGGCCAGGGATTTGCCGATGCGCCGCCGCGTAGCCAGCTCCAGTGCGCCGTGGCCGAGCGGGAAGCTCAAGGCCTGACGTACTTCAGGCATACGCTCCAGGATCGGCCGGCTCCACTCGGGGGCCAGCACGTCGATCACGCAGTCGGGGTGGTGCTGTTTCAGGCACTGGAACAAGGTCTGCGCCATCACCATGTCGCCGACCCAGCTGGGGCCAATGATCAGTATTCTCATGCTTAGTCCAGAAACGCTCGGGGAGGCTACAGGCTGCGGTACAGCCTGGCCTCCCCTCTTTATATTCAGGCTATGTGGCGGACAGTGTACCACCGGTGGTGAGGCATGAGCCTTTAGGGCTGCTTTGCAGCCCATTCGCAGCACAAGGCTGCTCCTACAAGGAATCGCGTTCCCCTGTAGGAACAGCCTTGTGCTGCGAATGGGCCGCAAAGCGGCCCCAGCAATATCAAGTCAAACCCAATTCACCCCAGATCCGCCGCACTTCACGGCGTTCATCGGCAAATTGCGTCGCATCGATCACCCCGGCCTGCTTCTGCAGGGCCTGGCGGTGCGAGGCCGAGCGGAACGCCTTGTACACTTCACGCAACAGCACCGCGTCACTGGCCGGCATCAGGTTCGCCTGCTCCAGCTCTTCCAGAATGCGGATGTTATCGGTCCATCGGAGTATGGCCGGATGGTCGTGAGACCAGGCCAAAGCGGCGTATTGCACCATAAATTCGATATCGACGATACCGCCGGCATCCTGCTTGATATCAAACGGCACACCGGCCTCGAAGGCATTGGCCGCGGTACCGGCAGCCGTGGCCTTGGTACCGAGGTTGCCGCGCATCTTGGCGCGCATTTCACTTACTTCTGTGCGCAGTTTTTCCAGGTCTCGCGCCTGGCCCAGCACCTTGGCGCGCACGCCTTCGAACGCCGCGCCCACCTGCTTGCAACCCACCAGCACGCGGGCTCGCACCAGCGCCTGGTGCTCCCAGGTCCACGCTTCGTTCTGCTGGTAGCGCTCGAATGCGCCCAGCGAACTGACCAGCAGGCCGGAAGCACCGGACGGGCGCAGGCGCATGTCCACGTCATACAGCTGGCCCGAGTTGGTCTGGGTGGTCAGCAAGTGAATGATGCGCTGGCCCAGGCGGGTGAAGAACTGCGCACTGTCGATGGGCTTGCTGCCGTCGGTTTCTGCGTGCGGGTCGCCGTCGTGGATGAACACCAGGTCCAGGTCCGAGCCATGGCCCAGCTCCAGGCCGCCGACCTTGCCGTAGCCAATGATGATGAACCCTGGGTCGCACAGGCTGCCGTCGCTGCGCCTGGGCTGGCCGTGGCGGGCCACGGTCTGGCGCCAGGCCAGGGCCAACACCTGGTCGAGGATGGCTTCGGCCAGCCAGGTCAGGTAGTCGCTGACCTTCATCAACGGCAGGTTGCCGCTGATTTCCGAAGCCGCCACGCGCAGGCTGTGCGCCAGCTTGAAGTGGCGCAGCGCTTCCATCTGCTGCTCCAGGTCGTCCTCGGGGATGCGCGTCAGGCGCTCGCGCAACTCGCTGGCCAGCTCTGGGGCCAGTGGCGGGCTGAACAAGCGGCCTTCATTGAGCAGTTCGTCGAGCAGCAGCGGGTAGAGCGCAATTTGCTCGGCAATCCACGGGCTGGCGGCGCACAACGTCAGCAGGCGGCGCAAGGCGCCGGGGTTTTCGGTCAGCAGTACCAGATAGGCAGAACGCCGCGCCACGGCCTCGACCAGCGGCAACACGCGCTCAAGCACCAGGTCAGGGTTGTCATGCTCCACCGCCTGGGCCAGCAGGCGTGGGATGAAGGCATCCAGGCGCTCACGGCCGATACGCTGCATCGAGCGCAGCTGCGGGCTGGAGCGCAACCCGGCCAAGCGCCGCAGGGCTTCGACGGGCTGCTTGAAACCGGCCTCCTCCAGCTGCCGGCCAGCGGCTTCCTCGTCCTGTGCCTGCTCCCACAGCGGCGACCATTCGCCGCCCACCACAAGTTCGCCCTCGCCATCTTCGTCATCCGGGTCGGCGATCACCTGGCGGAAGTGCCAGTCGATACGGCCACGCCAGTACATCAGCTGGTCGTGGAAGCTCTGCCAGTCGGCAAAGCCGAGCATGTAGGCCACACGCGCCTGGTCGGTCTCACCTTCCGGCAGCATTTGCGTCTGGCGGTCGGCGATGGCCTGGATGGCGTGCTCGGTATAGCGCAGGAACTCATAGCCCTCGCGCAGCTCGGCGACCACCGCCGGCGGCAGGTAACCCTGGCCCTCGAGGGTGGCCAGCACCTTGAGCAACGGCCGCTGCTGCAGGCTGAGGTCGCGCCCGCCGTGGATCAGCTGGAAGGCCTGGGCGATAAACTCCACCTCGCGGATGCCACCGGCACCCAGCTTGATGTTGTCGGCCATGCCCTTGCGCCGCACTTCCTGCTGGATCAGCTGCTTCATGGTGCGCAGCGCTTCGATCGCGGAAAAGTCCAGATAACGGCGGTACACGAACGGCCGCAGCACCTCCTGCAACTGCGCCCCGGCCACCTGGTCGCCCGCCACCACCCGCGCCTTGATCATGGCGTAGCGTTCCCAGTCGCGGCCCTGGTCCTGGTAATACTGCTCCAGGGCATTGAAGCTGAGCACCAGTGCGCCGGCCGAGCCATAGGGGCGCAGGCGCATGTCGACGCGGAACACGAAGCCATCGACGGTCACGGGGTCCAGCGCCTTGATCAGCCGCTGGCCAAGCCGGGTGAAGAACTCCTGGTTTTCCAGCGAGCGCTTCACCCCTTCGGTTTCGCCACCTTCGGGGAAGCCGAAGATCAGGTCGATGTCCGACGACAGGTTCAGCTCCACCGCCCCCAGCTTGCCCATGCCCAGCACCACCATGTGCTGCGGCTGGCCGCTGCGGTTGCCGATGGGCGTGCCGAACTGCTGGCAATGGCGCGGGTATAACCATTGGTAGGCTTCGTCGATGGCGGCATCGGCAAGGTCCGACAGGTCGCGGCAGGTTTCGCCAAGCTCTGCCTGGCGGGTGATGTCGCGCCAGATGATGCGCAGTTGCTGGCGGTTGCGCGCGCGGCGCAGGTTGCGCGCCAGCTCGTCGTCGCTCTGCGCAGCCTGGGCGGCCGCCGCGATTTGCCCACGCAGCTCACCCGGCGCATAACGCCGCTCCAGCTCGCCACTGGCCAGCAGCTCGAACAGCATGGCCGGCTCGCGCTGGGCCAGGCCCAGAACAAAGTCGCTGGCGGCGGCAACCTGGTCGAATTGTTGCCGGTGCACCGGGATCCAGGCATTCAGGTCGAGGTCGGCGTGAGCGGCCACTGCATCACTGAGGAATTGCCGGTTGCGGGCCAGCAATGGCTGGAGGGTGGCGGGTAGATCGGACGGCAAAGGCAGGCGCATGGTCTATCCTTGATCGGCGTGAAATAGAAGGGAAAAAGCGGCCAAGGGGAAGCCGGACCACGGTTGGACTGTCGTACAAAAGTTGGAAATAGCTGAAAAAAACGAAAACTTGGCAACAAACATCAAGAAGCACCCGTTCGCGTCACAATGCCAACCACCATGAACGTTTTTCCTCACAAGCCAAGGTGCGACCAAACGTCGCAGAAATGTAGTTTTACTACTACTCATGTCGTGTAAAAGCATGAAATGCGCAAGCAAATGTAGTAAAACTACACGGCGCCGGAAGACACCCCGGTAATCCAAGAATTCACGACGTCTGCCCATAAGGCCAGTCGCAACTTCAGGCAATCGATTCTGGTTGCCTTTCCGCCCTGGAGCAAGCCATGCAAGACCTCGATCCAATCGAAACCCAGGAATGGCTGGATGCCCTGGAGTCGGTCCTCGACAAAGAAGGCGAAGACCGCGCTCATTACCTGATGACCCGTATGGGCGAGCTGGCCACCCGCAGTGGCTCCCAGCTGCCGTATGCGATCACCACGCCATACCGCAACACCATCCCTGTCACCCACGAAGCACGCATGCCTGGCGACCTGTTCATGGAACGCCGCATTCGCTCGATGGTGCGTTGGAACGCCTTGGCCATGGTCATGCGCACCAACCTGAAAGACTCGGACCTGGGCGGACACATCTCCAGCTTCGCCTCCAGCGCCACCCTGTACGACATCGGCTTCAACTACTTCTTCCAGGCCCCAACCGAAGAACACGGCGGCGACCTGATCTTCTTCCAGGGCCACGCTTCGCCAGGCGTCTACGCCCGCGCCTTCATGGAAGGCCGCATCAACGAAGACCAGATGAACAACTTCCGTCAGGAAGTGGACGGCAACGGCCTGTCTTCGTACCCGCACCCATGGCTGATGCCTGACTTCTGGCAGTTCCCGACCGTATCGATGGGTCTGGGCCCGATCCAGGCCATCTACCAGGCGCGCTTCATGAAGTACCTGGAAGCCCGTGGCTTCATCCCGGCCGGCAAGCAGAAGGTCTGGTGCTTCATGGGCGACGGCGAGTGCGACGAGCCGGAATCCCTGGGCGCAATCGCCCTGGCCGGCCGCGAGAAGCTGGACAACCTGATCTTCGTCATCAACTGCAACCTGCAGCGCCTCGACGGCCCGGTTCGCGGCAACGGCAAGATCATCCAGGAACTCGAAGGCGTGTTCCGTGGCGGTGGCTGGAACGTCAACAAAGTGGTCTGGGGCCGTTTCTGGGACCCACTGCTGGCCAAGGACACCAACGGTGCCCTGCAGCGCCGCATGGACGAAGTCATCGACGGCGAGTACCAGAACTACAAAGCCAAAGACGGCGCGTACGTTCGTGAGAACTTCTTCAACACGCCAGAACTCAAGGCCATGGTCGAAGACCTGTCCGACGACGAGATCTGGAAGCTCAACCGTGGCGGCCACGACCCGTACAAGGTCTACGCGGCGTACCACCAGGCTGTGAACCACAAAGAGCAGCCGACCGTCATCCTGGCCAAGACCATCAAGGGTTACGGCACCGGTGCTGGCGAAGCCAAGAACACCGCGCACAACACCAAGAAGGTCGACGTCGACAGCCTGCGTCACTTCCGTGACCGCTTCGACATCCCGGTCAAGGATGCCGACCTGGAGAACCTGCCGTTCTTCAAGCCGGAAGAAGGTTCTGCCGAAGCCAAGTACCTGGCCGAGCGTCGCGCTGCCCTGGGCGGCTTCGTACCACAGCGCCGTGCCAAGAGCTTCAGCGTACCGACCCCATCCCTGGAAACGCTGAAAGCGATCCTGGACGGCTCGGGCGACCGCGAAATCTCCACCACCATGGCCTTCGTGCGTATTCTGGCGCAGCTGGTCAAGGACAAGGAAATCGGCCAGCGCATCGTGCCGATCATCCCGGACGAAGCCCGTACCTTCGGTATGGAAGGCATGTTCCGCCAGCTGGGCATCTACTCGTCGGTCGGCCAGCTCTACGAGCCAGTCGATAAAGACCAGGTGATGTTCTACCGCGAAGACAAGAAGGGCCAGATTCTCGAGGAAGGCATCAACGAAGCCGGCGCCATGTCGTCGTTCATCGCTGCCGGTACTTCGTACAGCTGCCACAACCAGCCGATGCTGCCGTTCTACATCTTCTACTCGATGTTCGGCTTCCAGCGCATTGGCGACCTGGCCTGGGCCGCTGGCGACAGCCGCACCCGTGGCTTCCTGATCGGCGGTACCGCCGGCCGCACCACCCTGAACGGTGAAGGTCTGCAGCACGAAGACGGTCACAGCCACATGATGGCGGGTACCATCCCGAACTGCCGCACCTACGATCCAACCTACGGCTACGAGCTGGCGGTGATCATCCAGGACGGCATGAAGAAGATGACCGAAGAGCAACAGGACATCTTCTACTACATCACCGTGATGAACGAATCCTACCAGCAGCCTGCCATGCCGGCCGGTGTCGAGGAAGGCATCATCAAGGGCATGTACCTGCTGGAAGAAGACACCCGCGAAGCCGCGCACCACGTACAGCTGATGGGCTCCGGCACCATCCTGCGCGAAGTCCGCGAAGCGGCGAAGATCCTGCGTGAAGAGTTCAACGTCGGTGCCGACGTATGGAGCGTCACCAGCTTCAACGAACTGCGTCGCGACGGCCTGGCCGTAGAGCGCGCCAACCGCCTGAAGCCTGGCCAGAAGCCACAGCAGACCTACGTCGAGCAGTGCCTGAACGGCCGCAAAGGCCCGGTCATCGCCTCTACCGACTACATGAAGCTGTTCGCCGAGCAGATTCGCCAGTGGGTGCCGAGCAAAGAGTTCAAAGTCCTGGGTACCGACGGTTACGGTCGCAGCGACAGCCGCAAGAAGCTGCGTCACTTCTTTGAAGTCGACCGCCACTTCGTGGTACTGGCTGCCCTGGAAGCCCTGGCTGACCGTGGCGAGATCGAACCCAAGGTTGTGGCTGACGCCATCGTCAAGTTCGGCATCGACCCGGACAAGCGCAACCCACTGGACTGCTGAGGAGTATTTTTAAGTGAGCGAACTCATTCGCGTACCTGACATCGGCAGCGGTGAAGGTGAAATCATCGAGCTGTTCGTCAAGGTCGGTGACCGTATCGAGGCTGACCAGAGCCTGCTGACCCTGGAGTCCGACAAGGCCTCCATGGAGATCCCGGCCCCGAAGGCCGGTATCGTCAAGGAACTCAAGGTCAAGCTGGGCGATCGCCTGAAAGAAGGCGACGAGCTGCTGGTGCTGGAAGTCGAAGGTGCCGCTGCTGCGGCGCCTGAGGCTCCGGCCGCGGCCGCTGCCCCGGCTGCTGCTCCAGCGCCTGCCGCCGAAGCCGCCCCTGCTCCTGCCGCAGCCCCGGCTGCTGCCAGCGTGCAGGACATCCACGTGCCGGACATCGGCTCGTCGGGCAAGGCCAAGATCATCGAAGTGCTGGTCAAGGTCGGCGACACCGTCGAAGCCGACCAGTCGCTGATTACCCTGGAGTCCGACAAGGCCTCCATGGAAATCCCGTCGCCGGCTGCCGGCGTTGTCGAAGAAGTACTGTGCAAGCTGGAAGACGAAGTCGGCACTGGCGACCTGATCTTCAAGCTGAAAGTCGCGGGCGCTGCCCCGGCTGCTGCGCCAGCACCTGCTGCTGCACCGGCGCCAGCCAAGGCTGAGGCTGCTCCGGCCGCCGCGCCTGCCGCTGCTGCCCCTGCTGCTGCCCCTGCACCGGCTGCTACCGCACCGGCTGCTGGCAACAATGCCAAGGTTCACGCAGGCCCGGCTGTTCGTCAGCTGGCCCGTGAATTCGGTGTCGAGCTGGGCGCAGTGGCTGCCACCGGCCCGCACGGCCGTATCCTGAAGGAAGACGTGCAGGTTTACGTCAAGGCGATGATGCAAAAGGCCAAGGAAGCCCCGGCAGCCGCCGGTGCAACCGGTGGCGCTGGCATCCCGCCGATCCCGGTGGTGGACTTCAGCAAGTTCGGTGAAGTGGAAGAAGTGGCCCTGACCCGCCTGATGCAGGTCGGTGCCGCCAACCTGCACCGCAGCTGGCTGAACGTGCCGCACGTGACCCAGTTCGACTCCGCCGACATCACCGAGCTGGAAGCCTTCCGCGTTGCGCAGAAGGCCGTGGCCGAAAAAGCTGGCGTGAAACTGACCGTGCTGCCATTGCTGCTCAAGGCCTGCGCCTTCCTGCTCAAGGAACTGCCGGACTTCAACAGCTCACTGGCGCCAAGCGGCAAGGCCATCATCCGCAAGAAGTACGTGCACATCGGCTTCGCCGTGGACACCCCGGACGGCCTGCTGGTCCCTGTGATCAAGAACGTCGACCAGAAGAGCCTGCTGCAACTGGCTGCCGAAGCCGCTGCACTGGCCGAGAAGGCGCGTACCAAAAAGCTGTCGGCCGACGACATGCAAGGTGCCTGCTTCACCATCTCCAGCCTCGGTCACATTGGCGGCACCGGCTTCACGCCGATCGTCAACGCGCCGGAAGTGGCTATCCTGGGCGTCTCGAAGGCGACCATGCAGCCAGTGTGGGATGGCAAGGCCTTCCAGCCGAAGCTGATGCTGCCGCTGTCGCTGTCCTACGATCACCGTGTGATCAACGGCGCTGCCGCCGCGCGCTTCACCAAGCGCCTGGGCGACGTGCTGGGCGATATCCGTACCATGCTGCTGTAAGGCAGCCCGCTGCCCCTCCTTGCGAGGGGCAGTACCCTTTTCGAGCTGCCACGCTCGTACCTCAACCCCGCCAATTGGCGGGGCTTTTTTTGTCCGCCGATAGGGTTTTGCCGCCTGGGAGATCGACCGCCGCCCGCGCGGCGCTCGATCTCCCAGGCGGCAAAAATCCCAACGCGATCTAAGTTTTCCGCCCCACCCGCCGATAACCTGTCCACAGCATCAAGCATGGCCGCTTGCCAGCCCTCGGGACATGATGCAACCTTGCCGAATCCGCCGCCGCTCCAAGGCCGCGCTCCCTGTTCAAGCGAGTCTTCGATGAAAAGCCAACCCGATGCCGCCAGCCGTGTGGCGGCCGAGGTCGTCACGCCGTTACCCGTGCCCTCGCGGCTCGGTATGCTGCGTTTCGAAAGGCTCAACGAAGCCACCTGGTCCATGCTCTACCTTGACCCGGCCTGCGAGCGCCAGTTTGGCCTGCACGCCGCCGACCTGTGTGCCCTGGTGGACGCGCCCTACGCCAGCCTGATGGAGCCCGAGGCCCGCTACCGGCTGCACGACGAGATCCAGCTGCAACTGGCCCAGCGCGGCTACTACCGCGTGCGCTACTCCCTGCACACGCCAACCACCTCGCTGCGCCTGCTGGAAACCGGTGAAGCCTACAAGCAGCACAACCGCCAGCTGTTGCGCGGTTACCTGAGCGTGCTCGACGACCAGCCCGACGACGCAGGCGAGAGTGCCAGCGACCTGGAGTCGCGCAACAACCGCCTGCAACTGGCCCTGCAACTGAACCAGCGTGCCCAGCAGGAACAACTGGAACACCTGGAGCGGGTACGCGGCCAGCAAGACCTGATCCTGCGCCTGGCACGCCAGCGCTACAGCGCCGAGAACTCCCTGCTGGAAGCCGCCCAGCTGATCACCCAAAGCGCCTGCGAAATTTACAAGGTCGACAGCGCCAGCATCTGGCACCTGGACGACCAGCGCCTGGAACCGATCACCGCCTGGTACCGCGACGCGCAGGAGCATCGCCAGCCCGAGGCCATCGATGCAAGCCGCTTCCCCGACTACCTTGAAGCACTGCACGCCAGCCGCGCCATCGACGCCCACAACGCCGGCCACGACCCGCGCACCCGCGCCCTCACGCAAAGCCTGCGCCCGGAAAACAAGGCCATGCTCGATGCCAGTATCCGCGTCGATGGCCAGGTGGTCGGCGTGTTGTGCCTGGAGCAGAGCGGCCAGCCACGGGCCTGGCAATCGGACGAGATAGCCTTTGCCGGCGAGCTGGCCGACCAGTTCGCCCAGGTCATCACCAACCACAACCGGCGCGCGGCGGCCAGCGCACTGCACCTGTTCCAGCGTGCGGTGGAGCAAAGCGCCAGCGCCTTCCTGCTGGTCAACCGCGATGGCCGGGTGGAGTACGTCAACCCAAGCTTCACCGCCATCACCCAGTACAGCACCGACGAAGTGCAAGGCCGCCAGTTGGGCGAGCTGCCTGCACTGGAAAACCTGAGCGAACTGCTGTTCGACTCGCCCTCCAGCCTGGCCATGGGCAATAGCTGGCAGGGTGAATTCAAGAGCCGGCGTAAAAACCTGGAGCCCTACTGGGGCCAGTTGTCGATTTCCAAGGTGTACGGCGACAACCGTGAGCTGACCCATTACATCGGCATCTACGAAGACGTCACCCAGACCAAGCTGGCCCAGCAGCGCATCGAGCGCCTGGCCTACACCGACAACCTGACCAACCTGGGCAACCGCCCGGCGTTCATCCGCAGCCTGGACGAGCGCTTCGTCCGCGATGGCGAAAGCGCGATGTGCCTGCTGCTGGTGGACATCGACAACTTCAAGCGCATCAACGACAGCCTCGGCCATCAGACCGGCGACAAGCTGCTGATCAGCCTGGCCCGGCGCCTGCGCAACAGCCTGCACAGCGGTGGCATCCTGGCGCGCTTTGCCAGTAACGAGTTCGCCGTGCTGCTCGATGACACCAGCCTGGAAGATGGCCAGGGCGTTGCGCTGCAGTTGCTGAGCACACTCGACAAGCCGATGTTCGTCGACAACCAGCTGATCAACGTCACCGCCTCGGTAGGCCTGGCTTGTGCACCACTGCACGGCGTCGACCCCGCCAGCCTGATGAAAAACGCCGGCCTTGCGCTGCACAAGGCCAAGGCCAACGGCAAGCACCAGGTACAGGTGTTTACCGAGGTGCTGAACGCCGAGGCCAGCTACAAGCTGTTCGTCGAGAACAACCTGCGCCGCGCCCTGACCCAGAACGAGCTGGAGGTGTTCTACCAGCCCAAGATCTGCCTGCGCAGCGGCCGCCTGCTGGGGCTGGAGGCATTGCTGCGCTGGAACCACCCCGAGCGCGGCATGATCCGCCCGGACCAGTTCATCAGCGTGGCAGAAGAAACCGGCCTGATCATACCCATCGGCAAGTGGGTGGTACGCCAGTCGTGCCGCATGAGCAAGCAACTGCGCGAGGCCGGGCTGGGCAACCTGCACGTGGCCATCAACCTGTCGCCCAAGCAGTTCTCCGACCCGGACCTGGTGGCGTCCATCAGCACCATCCTCAACGAAGAAGCCCTGCCCCCGCACTTGCTTGAGCTGGAGCTGACCGAAGGCCTGCTGCTGGAAGCCAGCGAAGACACCCACCGCCAGCTGGACGAACTGAAGGCCCTGGGCCTGACCCTGGCCATGGACGACTTCGGCACCGGCTATTCGTCGCTGAGCTACCTGAAGAAGTTTCCGATCGACATCCTCAAGATCGACCGCAGCTTCATCAACGAAATCCCGGATAACCAGGACGACATGGAAATCACCTCGGCGGTGGTGGCCATGGCCCATAACCTCAAGCTGAAGGTGGTGGCCGAAGGTATAGAGACGCCGGAGCAGCTGGCGTTCCTGCGCCGGCACCGCTGCGACGTGGGCCAGGGCTACCTGTTCGACCGGCCGATTCCGGGGCGCGAGCTGGCCGAGCGGCTGAAGCGTTATCCACGTGGCCCGGTGGCCTGACAGCAGCTCAAACCTCGGGCACTATAGAGGTCATTCGGGCCCTTTCGCAGCGCAAGGCTGCTCCTACAGAAAAGCGCGTCCCCTGTAGGAGCAGCCTTGTGCTGCGAATGCCCCAACACCTATCCCACTGAATTAACACAGAGGAACGGCCATGGTCCTGCGTTCGGAAATCCTGGTGAACAAAAACGTCATGCCAACTGCGGAACAGGCCCTGCCTGGCCGCGAAACGCCAATGAGCCTGCCCGAGTTCCACTACGTGTTCGAAGGCACCCCGCTGCTCGGCCCCTTCTTTGAGGGCGCCATCGACTTCGCCATCTTCGGCCTGGGTTGCTTCTGGGGGGCGGAGCGGCGCTTCTGGCAGCGTGAAGGTGTGGTCAGCACCGTGGTCGGCTACGCCGGCGGTTACACCCCGAACCCGACCTACGAAGAAGTCTGCTCGGGCCTGACCGGCCACACTGAAGTGGTGCTGGTGGTGTTCGACAAAGACAAGGTCAGCTACCGCGAGCTGCTGGCGATGTTCTGGGAACTGCACAACCCGACCCAAGGCATGCGCCAGGGCAACGACGTCGGCACCCAGTACCGCTCGGCCATCTACTGCACCAGCCCTGAACAGCTGGAACAGGCCAAGGCCAGCCGCGACGCCTTCCAGGCCGAACTGACCAAGGCCGGCTTCGGTGAGATCACCACCGAAATCGACCAGGCACCGACCGTGTACTTTGCCGAGGCCTACCACCAGCAGTACCTGGCCAAGAACCCGGACGGCTACTGCGGCATCGGCGGCACCGGTGTATGCCTGCCACCCAGCCTGCAGGGCAACTGAACCATGGCCACGATGACCCTGTTCCACTCGCCATTGTCGCCTTTCGTGCGCAAGGTCATGGTGGTGCTGCACGAGACCGCCCAGCTTGAGCGCGTGACGCTGCAACCGGTCAACATCAGCCCGGTCAGCGGCGACCCGCAGCTCAACCACGACAACCCGATCGGCAAGATCCCGGCCCTGCGCCTGGACGACGGCACCGTGCTGCATGACAGCCGGGTGATCTGCGAATACCTCGATCTGCAACATGTCGGCCTGCCATTGCTGCCCCGCGAAGGCTCGGCGCGCTGGCGGCGCCTGACCCTGGTGTCGCAGGCCGATGCGATCATGGACGCAGCAGTGTCGTCGCGCTATGAAAGCTTCCTGCGCCCAGAAGACAAACGCTGGGACGGCTGGTTGCAGGCGCAGGGCGACAAGATCCGCCGTAGCCTGGCCAACCTGGAGCAGGAGCACCTGCCCGAGCTGGTGTCCGGGTTCGACCTGGCGGCGATTGGCGTGGCCTGTGCGCTGGGGTATCTGGATTTGCGTCAGCCGGAGTTTGGCTGGCGTGAACGCCAACCAGGCCTGGCGGCATGGTATGCCGAGGTGGCCAAGCGGCCGTCGATGGTCGCCACAGCGCCGACAGCCTGACAGGGACATTCGCAGCACAAGGCTGCTCCTACAGGGGATGCGACCGCCTGTAGGAGCAGCCTTGCGCTGCGAATGCCTCACTTGGCTGTCACAGGAAACAACAGCCCGATCCTGAAGGCCAACCACCGCCCGATCTCTCTATCCTCCCTCATGCCGACCTCCCCACCCGCGCCCAGTCCAGCCGCCGGGTCAGCACCATGAACACCCCCAGCAAGCCAAAGCACAGCAGCGACCCCATCAGCAGCGCATAGTCTTCGGCACTCAGCAGCCCGTACAGCAGCGCATACAGCGCCGCCAGCCCCGCCGCAAACCCGATCCCTCGTCCCAGGCTGCGCAACACATGGCTGAGGTAGAAGCCGATCAGCAGCACACACGCCGAAGCCGACAGCCCGTACGCCAGGCCAAAGCCTATGTGCTCGGACAATGACAACAGCAGCAGGTAGAAGAACGCCAGCGCCACACCCACCAGGATGTACTGCACCGGGTGCACGCTCAGGTTTTTCAACACTTCGAACAGGAAGAAGCCAGCAAAGGTCAGCGCGATGAACAGCAACGCGTACTTGATCGCCCGCTCACTCTTCAGGTACTGGTCCACCGGGTCGACAAAGCTCACGCCGAAGCTACGCTCGCTGAAGTCTTCGCACTGGCCGGCAGTGGCGCATTGGCGCAGGGCATCTTCAAGGTTGGTGGCGAAGAACGACGTCTGCCAGTGGGCGCTGAAGCCTTGCGCATCGATGTCGCGGCGGTTGGGCAGATAGCTGCCGACAAAGCTCGGATGCGGCCAGTTGGCACGCATGTCAACGCTGCTGGTGCGGCCCACCGGCACGATGTGCAACTGGCCGGTGCCTTGCAAAGCAAGGTCGAAGCCGTAGCTGAATTCCCGTGCCTGCATACCGTCCAAACCCGGCAGGCTGGCATGCACGCCACCGCGCATCCAGTCGAGCTGGGTGCCGGCCTCGAACGGCACCTTCTGTTCGTCCAGGCTCAGTTCCAGGCCATTCTCGATGCCGCGGATATCGCTGATGCCCACCACCAGGAAGGGTTTGTCGAAGCGGTAGTCGTCGAAGTCTTTGTCGATGCCCCAACGCTCCGGGAGCTTGAAGCGGCCGCTGATACGCCCCTTGGCGTGGAACAGCCGGGCCTGATAGATGCCGCGGGCACGCAGTTCGGTGTCCACGCCCAGGTCGGCGGCGAAGGTGTCCGGCAGGAAGTACAAGTGGCCGGCGATGGTGCTGGTTTCCTGGGTGCGCTCGCCGTCCTTTTCGATCCAGCGGCGCTGGTACTTGCGGTACGGCACCACCAGCAGCGGGCCGCTGAGCTGTTGGTCGAAGCTGGCACTTTGGGCGATGTCGCGCAGCACGTTGTCGCGCAGGGCCTGGCGTTCATCGATCAGGCCGTTGATCAGCAGCAGCGGGATGAGCAGCAGCAACATGAGCACGGCGATCATGCCGAGTTTGTAACCGAGGGTCTTGGTCATGGGGCCTCCTTTGGCAGTGGGCGCAGTGTCTGCGCCTTGCGTGGAGGCTTTGGGGAGCTTGTGTGGAGATCGTGTGTACTTTCAAGGGCCAAATTGCCGACAACCCAGCTCCCACAGGTCCAGCGCAAGGCCCAGTACCTGTGGGAGCTGGCTTGCCGGCGATGGGCTGCAAAGCAGCCCCGGCTATCTCAGCTGATACGCCGCACCGGCAACCACAACCGCACCCGCACCCCGCCATCGACGTTATCCACCGCCAACGCCCCGCCATGCAGTTGCATTACCTCGGCCACAAAATTCAGCCCCAGCCCGGTGCTCTTGCGCCCGCTCCCTGGCCGCGGCAGCGAGTAGAAGCGCTCGCTGACCCGCCCGATGGCATACGCCGGTATCGCCTGCCCCTGGTTGAACAGGCTCAATGCCACCCGATCGCCGTCGCGCTCCAGGTCAAACAGCAGTGCGCCACCTGCGGGGGTGAAATCCAGTGCGTTATCCAGCAGGTTGGCCAGCGCCTGGCGCATCAGGAACGGATCACACAGCAAGCGCAAGCCAGCCGGCACCCGCTGACGCACGTGCAAACCGGCGCCTTCGATTCGCGCCCCGTGAGCCAACAGCAACTCGTCCACCAGTGCCGCCAGCGCCACCTGCTGTTCATCCTCCAGGGCCTGCATCTGCTCGACCCTGGCCAGGTTGAGCAGGCGCTCGACCATCTGCTGCAAGCGCTCGCTCTCGCGCTCGATATTGCCGGCAAAGCGCGTGCGCTGGTCGGCGGGCATGCCCTCGTCCTGCAGCAGCTCGCAAGCCCCACGAATGGCCGCCAGCGGGCTTTTCAGTTCGTGCGTCAGGGTATGCACATAGCGCTCTACATAAGCCTTGCCCTCCAGCTGGGTGCGCATGCGTTCCACCGCCTGGGCCAGGTGCGCCAGCTCGCCGCCCTTGTAGTGCGGCAACGCAGTCCGCTCACCCTCACTGACCGCCTGGGCATAACGCGCCAGCCGGCGCAGCGAGCGCGCCAGCCACCAGGATAACGCCGCACCGATCAGCAAGCCGAGGCCGATCAGCCCCAGGCCCAGCGTGAGCAGGCGCCGCTCGGAACGGTCGATGTACGGCTGCAGCGAGCTGTTGGGTTTGGCCACGGTGACCACGCCGATGACCTTGCCGTCGTCGATGATCGGTGCGCCAACGTGCATCACCGAGGTGCTTTCATCATTGGGGTCGCTGCGGGTGGAGCGGGCGCCGTACTGGCCACGCAGGGTAAGCAGCACGTCATTCCACCGCGAGTAATCCTTGCCCAGCGCCTCACCGCTGGAGTCCAGCAGCACGATGCCCTTGGCGTCAGTCACATAGATGCGGTGGCTGACCTGGTTCTTGGCCAGGCCCCAGATCTGCGCGCCCGGGCTGCGCGAGCCGTAGGCCCTGAGTACTTGCGGCAGGCGGCTCTGGCTCAAGGTGCCGGCCTTGACGTCATCGCGCAGGATCTCGGCCAGCAGGTTGGCGGTGTCGACCAGTGTTTCTTCGGAAGACTGGCGTACCACCGGGCGGATCTGTTCACGCACCGTGTTGAGCAGAAAGTAGCCCGCCAGGCCGACGAACAGGAAATACACCAGGAAGATCCGGATGCCCAGGCGCATCAGGCATGGTCCGGGCTGTAGCTGTAGCCAAGGCCGCGGTGGGTCTGGATCGGCTCGGCGTCACCCGCGACCTGGCGCAGCTTGGCGCGCAGGCTTTTGATATGGCTGTCGATGGTGCGCTCGTACCCTGCATCGGAGGCCACCCCCAGGGCATCAAGCAGCTGTTCTCGGCTGAACACCCGCTGCGGCTGCTCCAGCAGGGATTGCAGCAGGCGGAATTCGTGGCGGGTCAGCGTGAGTGGCTGGCCGCGATAGGTGATCTGCATGCGCAGGGTGTCGAGCTGGAACAACGCCGCATCGATAGCCGGGTCGGCCCTGGGGCCCATGCGTTTGAGGATCGCGCGCACCCGCGCAGCCACTTCACGCGGGCTGAAGGGTTTAACGACGTAGTCGTCGGCACCAATTTCCAGGCCCACCACCCGGTCGATTTCACCGTCACGGGCGCTGAGGAACATCACTGGCACCTCGGTGAAACGGCGCAATTGGCGGCAGGTTTCGAAGCCACTGATGTCGGGCAGGCCGATGTCGAGGATGATCAGGTCGGCCGGGCGCTGGCGCTGCTGGTCGAGTGCAGCGCCGCCCAGGGTCACCCATTCGGTACTGTGGCCGTCGGCCTGCAGGGCGTAGACCAGGGTGTCGGCGATGGCGGCTTCGTCTTCGACGATGAGGATATGGGGCATCGAGCTACAAGCCTCAAGCTGCAAGCTTCAAGTAAAAGCGGATCACGTGAACTTACACTGATCTGTTCTCACTTGCAGCTTGCAGCTACTGCTTAGCAGTCAGGCTTGCCAGCGGTAAACTTCTTGGCCGGGTTGACCGCGGCCTTGAACTCACGCAGCGCTTTGGACCCCACCAGCAGCGGGTAGTTGAAGCTGCTGCGGTCCACCAAGTTCACTTCCACGGTGCGCTTCACGTCACCCAGGCACAGCTCCAGGTCCACCACCGGGCGCTTGGAAATTTCCGGCGCATCGCCCTCTTCCTCTTCATCGGCACGGCCCTTGATCTTGCTGATGCGCGAGACCTTGTGCTCGTACACCTTGCCGTCCGAGTCCTTGGTCGCCAAGCGGAAACGTACCCACTCGTCGCCATCGCGGTTGAACAGCTCAATGTCCTTGGCCGACAGCGACGCGGTGAAGGCACCGGTGTCCATCTTGGCCTTCAGGGTTTCGCCCAGCTCGGGCAGGGCGATGTTCTCGTACCGGCCGTAGATCGTAGGTTCGGCGGCCATTACTGGCAGCGCCAACAGTGACAACATGGCTAACAGAGATTTCACAAGCAGGCTTCCTTGAGAAGGGTCAGTGCTTAGACTGCACTGGCAGGATAGGTTCGCTGTCCCAAGCCTAATCAACATAATGTGAAACATTTGTTGCCGCCGCAGGGCATTGGACATTTGGCGTAGGCCACTGCCCTGCTTATCATTGCCAGCCGTTTATTTCCCACAACAAGAGTCTCTTTATGCGTCGCCTGCTGACCGGCATTCTTACTACCACTCTGCTGCTGCTCAATACAGTTGTGTTGATCTGCCCGCTGCTGGTCTTTGCCCTGCTCAAGCTGGTGCTGCCGGGCCGTGGCCGCGACTATGCCTCGTGGGCAGTGATGTGGGTGGCCGAAACCTGGTCGGAAATCGACAAGGCCATCTTCGCCCTGTGCATTCCTACAAACTGGGACATCCGCGGCGTAGAGAACCTGCGTAAGGACACCTCCTATCTTGCGGTAAGCAACCACCAGACCTGGGTCGATATCCCGGCGTTGATCGAAAGCCTCAACCGCCGCACGCCGTTCTTCAAGTTCTTCCTCAAGAAGGAATTGATCTGGGTTCCGCTGCTGGGCCTTGCCTGGTGGGGGCTGGATTACCCGTTCATGAAGCGCTACAGCAAGGCGTTTCTGGAAAAGCACCCCGAGCTCAAGGGCAAGGACCTGGAGATCACCAAGGCGGCCTGCGAGCTGTTCAAGCGTCAGCCAGTGACCGTGGTGAACTACCTGGAGGGCACCCGGTTTACCGAAACCAAGCGCCAGGAACAGCAGTCGCCGTATCGCTACCTGCTCAAGCCCAAGGCGGGTGGTGTGGCGTTTGTGCTCGCGGCATTGGGCGAGCAACTGGATGCCCTGCTGGATGTGACCATCGTGTACCCCGGCAACCAGGCACCGGGGTTCTGGGCGTTGCTCAATGGCAGCATTAGCCGGGTGATTATCGACATTCAAGTGCGAGAGCTGGACCCGGCATTGTGGGCGGGCGATTACGAGAATGACCCCGAGTTCCGGCAGACCGTACAGGCCTGGGTGAACCAGCTGTGGGCGGCGAAGGACCAGCGGATCGAGGCGCTGCGGGGAGAGCTGGGCTGATCTGGACTGGCCCTATCGCCGGCAAGCCAGCGCCCACAGGGACTGCACAGCATTGGCCAATGCGGGCATTCTGTGGGACCTGGCTTGCCGGCGATAGGGCCGGTGAACCCACTGCAAAGCCCGATTAAAACCCAGGCTAATAATCGACATAAGGATTACTTCTTTGTCACACCCCACCTAAGTGGATAAAAATCGATCAAAGCACAATTACAAAAAGCCTGGATCGATCAATGGCCAACCAACCTAGCTCCGCCCCCGCCCAACTCCGCCGTGTCCTCGGCCTGCCCGCCCTGGTGTTCTTCGGCCTGGTCTACATGGTCCCACTGACCATCTTCACCACCTACGGCATCGTCACCGAACTCACCGGTGGCCGCACCGCCGGCGCCTACCTGGTCACCCTGGTGGCCATGCTGTTCACCGCTGCGTCATACAGCTTCATGGTCAAACGCTTCCCGGTGGCGGGCTCGGCGTATTCCTACACCAACATGGCCTTCGGCCCCAATATCGGCTTCCTTGCCGGCTGGTCGCTGCTGCTCGACTACCTGTTCCTGCCGATGATCAACTACCTGCTGATCGGCCTGTTCCTCAACATCGCGTTCCCGGCAGTGCCCGCCTGGGCCTTCGTGCTCGCCTGCATCGCCCTGGTGACAGTGCTGAACGTGGTCGGCATCAACTCGGTGGCCAAGACCAGCAACCTGATCGTCGGCGCGCAGATCGTGTTTATCGGTGTGTTTGTCGCGCTGTCCTGCCAAACGCTGGCCGGCCAGCCGCTCGACCTGCTATCGCCGCTAATCGGTGATGGCAGCAAACCGGGCTTCGGCCACCTGATGGCTGGCGCGGCGGTGCTGTGCTTGTCGTTCCTGGGCTTCGACGCTGTGTCGACCCTGGCCGAAGAATGCCGCGACGCACGCCGCGACGTGCCACGGGCGATCATCCTCACCACCCTGTTTGCCGGCTTGCTGTTCACCCTGCTGGCTTACGTCAGCCAGCTGGTGCTGCCAGGCAGCAGCTTCGCCAATGCCGATGCAGCGGCCAACGAAGTGATGTTCAAGGCTGGCGGGCAGTTCCTGACCAACTTCTTCACCGCCGCTTATGTTGCGGGCAGCCTGGGTTCGGCGCTGGCCTCGCAGGCGGCGGTGTCGCGCATCCTGTTCACCATGGGCCGCGACAACGTGCTGCCACGCCGTAGCTTCGGCTACCTGTCGCCGCGCTTTGGTACGCCAGTGTTCGCTATCTTGCTGGTGTCAGCCTTCTCGCTGCTGGCGCTGGTGATCGACCTGGCTACCCTCGCCTCGCTGATCAGCTTCGGCGCGCTGGTGGCGTTCTCGGCGGTGAACCTGGCGGTGGTGAAGACGCATCTGATGGACGATGCAAGCCAGCGTAATGCCAAGGGGCTGTTGAGCTATGGGGTGGTGCCGCTGGTGGGGTTGGGGCTGACCTTGTGGCTGTGGACCAGCCTGTCGGCGGTGACGCTGGTGATCGGGTTGTGCTGGTTTGCCCTGGGGTTGGTCTATCTGGCAACACTGACTGCCGGCTTCCGCCGCCCAGTGCGTATGGTGGATTTCTCCGAAGCCGGCTGACCTCAAAGACGGGTACTGATAATTCTGCTAGTTGTGCATGGCCTTGCAAACATCAAGACTGAGGCAGACCGTCTTGCGAGGCCAGCCCTATGTCAGTAGCAGTGTTTACGTATTGCCCATATGGGCAGAGTAATAACCACACAAACCAGAACCCTGTGCTTGGCTTTAACGGTGAGCGATATGATCTTGCCGCCCGCGCCTATGCGTTGGGCCAAGGCTACCGCAGTTATAGTCCTGTTCTGATGCGCTTCCATGCTCCGGACCACCTCAGCCCGTTTGAGCAGGGCGGGCTCAACGCTTACGCTTTTTGCGAAGGTGACCCGGTCAATTATCAAGACCCCACAGGCCATATGCGAGGGGCGAGCATATGGCTAAGTTCCAAGGAAGCGTTAAAACGCCTGGTATCGATTTTTGATCGACCCGCTTCTCCTACTGTGGGGACCAAGGTAATACCGGACACTCTGACCACGCCAGTCACAGCGACCAAAAAAATAACACGATTCAGTAATCTACCCTCCCGCATAACCTATCCAGATGAAGCAGAGCTGACTAGACCTGACCAGTTTCGATACCGGGCAGAACTCATAAAATATTACGAAAGAGAGCTCATGAAAAATGAGCCATTGCTAAATGAGTTCGCTGACCTCCGCAAAAAAATCGAAATGCGCGCATCCAATGGAATTAAGATTGACGTAGCAGATCAAGAAAGATTTGGAATTCTTGAAAATACGAAACTACGATTTGATCAACTCAGAAAGGAGATCGGTAAAACCCGCTCAATTTAAACATGAGACTAAAGCAAAGGGCACTGATCTCGCGCCTAAGCGCTGAATATGAATACGTTTCAGTGCCCCCTATTTTTACACCGAAGGGGCTGGTGTAGATGCCGGCGCGGTCCACAGGCTACTCAGGTTCGGCAACAATGACCCAGCAATCCCCTGCTGCCCCAAATACTGCAGAATCAGTGGCGCAAACTGCCCGATCATCCCGGTATCCATCCCCAGCGCCTTGAACGCACCGTCCAGGTCGCTGCGGTTTTCCACGTTGTTGCCCAGCGCGTTGCTCAAGGCCGACTCGCTTTCGCTGTTCTTGCCCAGCAAGTCGCCCAAGCCGCTCAAGCCACCCAGCGCATTGGCTCCGGCCAGCAGGTCCAGCCCTGGCACTGCCTTGGTCAGTTGCCCATAGTCATCGCTGCTAAGGTTGTTGCGCGCCAGCCCCAACATCGCCCCAGCTCCGCCCACGGCCTGTTCGGGGGTGATCTTCAATTCGCTGTCCAAGGTGTTCATCAGATTGGCCTGTGCCTCAGGTGCCTGTACTTGGCCCTGCTGCTTCTGAGCTTGCATGGCGGACACGGCGTTGGCAGCGTCGCTGAGGTAGAAGGCGAACACCGGGCTTGCGGCCAGAGTCATCAGGGTTGCCAGGGTGAATGCTTTCATCGGGAGAGACCTCGTGGGCCTGGATGGCCGCGGAAACGAGGCTTTTAACTCGGCGTTCCGGGGTTTGTTCCGAGCCGGTTGTCGAGACTATCAAGCAGTGGCACCAACCTGTTATTTTTGCCAGTAGCGGCATGCTCAGATCATTTAGATACTTGAAGAGGTCAAGACAAATGGGCGAAAAAGACACGCCCTCTGATAGCGAGTACAACAACATGAACAAATGCGGCGTACATGCTTACTCTCCCTATGGTTTTACAGTATCGCTCCATTCAGTAAAAAAGATGCTCGGGTTCAATGGCGAATACGCGCAAGCCCTAACATTGTTATATATGCTGGGTTCCGGTCACAGAAGTTACGGCACCGAGTTGATGCGCTTCCTTTCGCCTGACAGTTTGAGCCCGTTTGGCGACGGAGGGATCAACACCTACGCCTACTGCGCAGGCGACCCGGTGAACCGCACCGACCCAACTGGACGCTCTTACCTCCACAATCATTACATCCAGAAGCCCACCCCTACGCCGCTTATTCAATTACCCAAGCGTGGTCCAGAACCAACATTGCCCCAGCCCCTCCCACGTCTCGCTGGCAAGAATTTTAGTACAACACGTTTGAATACGATGACTTATGCCGAACTTCGATATCGGACCAGGATTTCAAAAGCCGAACTGAACAATGCTAAACGTCTGATGCTGAGTAGCCCCGACGAAACCGGTGCAGCTGCTACCAAACGATTCATCTCGTTGGAAAATCGCCACCATCGGTTGGTGGAAGCACTGAATACAAAGATAACCGAACGATATGCAGGCGTGATTCAGGCAATGACAGAGCAAAATTTATTCCGGCCAAAGATCAAGGTGCCACTCAGTCCAGAATTACTCCGCCTGATTCGCGATGGCGTGGATCTGAGCATCCCCAACTCTTACGACATGAGAACCGTCACCCCGCCTTACTAGGGGCGGGAAGTATGCGCTGCGCAGCGCTTGCTCCGCGCTTCACATCATCCATCTGCGCTTGGAACAAGCACTGATGGATGATGCTGAGTTGAGGCGCTAAGTGCTCGCTTTGACAGGTTCGAAGCCTGTTGAATCGAGCGCCAAATCTGCCAGGGGGAACAACTCCCCCAAAAAAAGCCGCCCACCACTTCAGCGCTGATGTCTGCGTTCTCGCTGCTGGCGTTGGTAATTGACCTGGCCAACTTGGCATCGTTGATAAGCTTTGGGGCGCTGGTGCCATTTCCGGCGGTGAACCAAGCGGTGGTGAAGACGCATCTGTTGGATAATGGTGCTCAGCGTAACCTCAAGGGGGCGCCAGCCTTCAACGGCTGTGATACCCACACTGCCCCTAAAACCCACTAGACCGAAGGCTGGGTCAAGGGCGCTGGGGCAGTCCACAAGCTCCCCAGGTTTTGCAATAGCGAACCAGCAATCCCCTGCTGCCCCAGGTACTGCAGAATCAACGGGGCGAACTGCCCGATCATCCCGGTGTCCATCCCCAACGCCTTGAACGCACTGTCCAGGTCGCTGCGGTTTTCCACGTTGTTGCCCAGCGCATTGCTCAATGCCGACTGATTTTCGCTGTTCTTACCCAGCAAATCGCCTAAGCCGCTCAAGCCCCCCAGCGCATTCGCACCGGCCAGCAGGTCCAGCCCCGGCACTGCCTTGGTCAGTTGGCCGTAGTCATCGCTGCTCAGGTTGTTGCGCGCCAGCCCCAACATAGCCCCAGCTCCGCCCACGGCCTGTTCGGGGGTGATCTTCAATTCGCTGCCCAAGGTATTGAGCAGGTTGGCCTGGGCCTCGGGCGCTTGCACCTGGCCTTGCTGGTTCTGGGTCTGCATGGCGGACACGGCATTGGCGGCGTCGCTGAGGTTGAAGGCGAACACCGGGCTGGCGGCCAGGGTCATCAGGGTTGCCAAGGTGAGTGCTTTCATCGGAAGGGACCTCGTCGGCCGGGATGGCCTCGAAAACGAAGGGTTTGACTGGAAATCTGAGGGATTGTTCCGAGCCCCAAAAGGCGCACACCTGACATTTCTGCCAGTAGTCAATTGCTCAAGACACCCCAGATAATCGTAGAGCCCACGCCATACATTTCCGGGGCCAACTGCAGACAACGGGAGCACGTCGGTGAAAAACAGTCCTGATACCCCCAAATATTTCTACCAGACCAGCAAACTGACCACTGTCATTGGAAACGATCAGAAGCGTTCATTCCTGCGGATTGGAACGCTCCCTCTTGCTGAGTCCGCTGGCAAAGAAGCAAGAAGCTCCCAGCTTTTCGCAACGGATGAGATGGACTCAGTGCTTGTCGTGAGCACGCCTGACGGAAAGCAAAACAATCACAACTACACCCCCTTTGGATACAACGACAAACTGCCATCAGGATCCACAGCGATGGGATTCAACGGCGAGTTCATATTGGACAACATGCACCTTTATCTCCTAGGCCAAGGACACCGTGGCTTTAGCACCGAGATGAGACGGTTCATCGGACCGGACAATGCTGAAAGCCCATTCGCCCGAGGCGGGGTCAATGCTTTCGCGTACTGTGTGAATGACCCAGTCAATCGGAAAGATGAAACGGGGATGTGGAGCATTCTCAAGCCTAGAACGTGGTTTCGTAGTAACCAAGCAAAATTGGAGCAGCGCTTGGAAAGCATGACGGTTATTAATGCAAAACTGAAAGAGCAAACCGCCAAACTCAATAATTTAGTCAACAAAAGAGAATACGGAGGAAAAACAGTCGCCCCAAGAATTGAGGCCGCTAGAAAAACCCTCCAAAAAACGCTTGACAGGGGTTTAAGAAAGGCACGCGGCATAAATAGATACGTAGAAAGTAAAGATCATGCATACATTTTCTCCGAACATTACCATGCCCAACAAGCTATAACAAATTCAACCCCTGATACTAACCGCCCAACGAGCGGGAACACCGATAGAAGAAACATGTTCTACACGCAAAAAAAATATGACGATCCTAATGACGACAGAAACTACCAATTCGGGGCAATCGACGCAAATAATGAGACGCGCCGGCCACAATCGAAGTAATTAACTGTCTGCATGAAAATGACTGCGCAGTGGCTCTTCGCTCCACCGCCACTCTCCAGGCTTCGGAACTGATGGGGTATGTGCGGGCGGCGCTCGATCTCAAAGCGATGAAAATTTTGTGACAAGCACCTCCGGCCGAGATGCCTTATCAGAATGGACAAAAAGCCCCTCAATGCGAGGGGCTCTTTTTACTCGACGCTGATTACGCCGCGCCCCACATTTTGTGCGGGTCGATCACAAACTTCTTAGGCACACCGGCATCAAACTCGCCATACCCTTCCGGCGCCTGATCCAGGTTGATCACCTGCACACCCACCACTTCAGCAATGTTGATGCGGTCCCACATGATCGCCTGCATCAGCTGGCGGTTGTATTTCATGGTCGGGGTCTGGCCGGTGTGGAAGCTGTGCGATTTCGCCCAGCCCAGGCCAAAGCGGATGCTCAGCGCGCCGATCTTGGCAGCGGCATCCACCGCGCCCGGGTCTTCGGTCACGTACAGGCCCGGGATACCGATGTTGCCGGCCACGCGGGTCACTTGCATCAGCGAGTTCAGCACGGTGGCAGGGGCCTCGTGCTTGGCACCTTCGTGGCCATGCCCACGGGCCTCGAAGCCGACGGCGTCGACGGCGCAGTCCACTTCCGGCTCACCGAGGATGTCGATGATCTGCTCGTGCAGCGGGGTGTCCTTGGACAGGTCGACCACTTCGAAGCCTTGCGACTTGGCGTGGGCCAGGCGGGCCGGGTTCAGGTCACCGACGATGACGCAGGCGGCGCCCAGCAGGCGGGCCGAGGCAGCAGCGGCCAGGCCGACAGGGCCAGCGCCCGCAACGTAAACGGTGCTGCCTGGGCCTACGCCAGCCGTCACGGCACCGTGGTAGCCGGTGGGCAGGATGTCGGACAGGCAGGTAAGGTCACGGATCTTTTCCATGGCCTTGTCGCGGTCCGGCAGTTTCAGCAGGTTGAAGTCGGCGTATGGCACCAGCACGTACTCAGCCTGGCCGCCGGTCCAGTCGCCCATGTCGACGTAGCCGTAGGCACCACCGGCGCGAGCCGGGTTGACGGTGAGGCAGACGCCGGTGTGCATCTCTTTGCAGGAGCGGCAGCGGCCGCAGGCAACGTTGAACGGCACCGACACCAGGTCACCGATTTTCAGGCGTTCGACGTCACGCCCGATCTCGACGATTTCACCGGTGATTTCGTGGCCCAGGACCAGGCCGACCTGGGCAGTGGTGCGGCCACGGACCATGTGCTGGTCAGAACCGCAGATGTTGGTGGAGACCACCTTCAGGATGACGCCGTGCTCGATCTTCTTGCCACGCGGGTCCTGCATTTTCGGGTAGTCGATGTGTTGCACTTCGACCTTGCCGGCGCCGAGATATACCACTCCACGATTGCCAGACATGCTCTTACCTCGCTTGATTTTTATTTATGCAGCGGTGGTTGAACGCGCCGCCATCCATGGGCGGCTTGTGTTACTGGAATGCAGGGAATTGTGGGCCTGATAGGCCGGGCTGCACTGACTGGAAACGACAGGGGGATGTCTTTTAGCGGCAGGTACAAAGGTGTGAGCCCATTCGCGGGCAAGCCCGCTCCCACAGGCTCACCGCTCTTTCTAACATGGCGATGAACCTGTGGGAGCGGGCTTGTCCCGCGAAGAGGCCGGTACAGGATGTCAGAGCACGACCGTGCGGTTGGCGTTGAGGAACACCCGCCGCTCGATGTGATACCCCACCGCACGCGCCAGGGTCAGGCATTCGATATCCCGCCCCTTGGCAATCAGGTCTTCGGGATAGTGACTGTGATCCACCACCTCGACACCCTGGGCAATGATCGGCCCTTCATCCAGGTCGTTGTTGATGTAGTGCGCCGTGGCACCGACCATCTTCACGCCCTTGTTGTAGGCCTGGTGGTAAGGCTTGGCGCCCTTGAACCCTGGCAACAGCGAGTGGTGAATATTAATCGCCCAACCATCCAGACGGCGGCAAAGCTCGGGCGACAGTACCTGCATGTAGCGCGCGAGGATCACCAGCTCGGCGCCGGTTTCCTCGATCACCTGCAGCACCTTGCGTTCTTGCCCAGGCTTGTCCTTGGGGTCGAGGGCGAAGTGGTAGTAAGGGATCTTGTGCCACTGCGCCAGCGGTTCGAGATCAGGGTGGTTGGACACCACCGCGACCACGTCCATGCCCAGTTGCCCAATCCGCTGACGATACAGCAGGTCATTCAGGCAATGGTCAGCCTTGGACACCATGATCACCACCTTGGGGCGGTGGTTGGGCGCGGTCAGCTCGAAGGCCATGCCGAACGCTTCGCTGCGCTCGGCGAGGCCGGCCCGGAAGCCCGCCTCGTCGAAATCGTCCGGCTGACGGAACTCGACGCGAATGAAGAAGCGCCCCGACTGCCGGTCATCGAAGGAGTGGTGCTCCGTCACGTAGCAGCGCTGCTCGAAGAGGTAACGCGTCACCACGTCGACGGTGCCGAGCATGCTCGGGCAGTCGGCGGTGAGAATCCAGGTATCCGGTGCCCGACTCATGTTCTTGCTCCTTAGGCTTCGATGCTCAGGCCGTATTCGGCAGAAGCGTCCTGCAGCCACAGCCACCAGTAATCGGCGAAGCTGCGGCGAATCACCAGCTCCCAAGTGTCTTCGGCGGTACGGCGGATCACCAGTTGCGACTTGGCGAACACGGTGCCCACGGCCTTGCCCACCGGGAAGTTGTTTGGGTGAACATCATAGCTGGTGGACTTCATCAGCACGTCGCGCACGTTCGGGCCGCGCAGTTCCAGCAGGCTTTGCCCGCCACTGACATTGACGACCTGAATGTGCTGGCCTTCAAGGGCCGCGCGCAGCTTTTGCTCGACCGCCAGTTCCTGGCCGCCTGGGACGATCAGCAGCCATTCATCGGGGCCTACCCATTGCAGCGAAGTTTCCCCGTTGGCAACCACGGTCAGGGCTACCGGCAGCTCCAGGCCCAGGGCCTTGTGCACGCCAGCGGCGAATTCCGGGTTGTGGCCATCACCACGGATGGTCAGGTGGCCAAGGAACTTCTTCTCACGCAGGGTTACACCTGCGTTCTTGCGGCCTTTGCCAACCAGGCTGGCCAGGTCGGCATGGTGCAGTGGCGACTGGGCCTTGGCCTCGACGCCGGGGTTTTGCTGGAAGACGTTGATAGCGCTCATTTCTTACCTGCCTTGAATTCTTGTTCGTCAGGGCAGCGCAGCCGTGCAATCAGGCTGCGCCGCCATCCGGGGCCTTAGACGTTCTGCCGCTCACCCTTCGGATCGAAGAACACCGAAGACACGATTTCCGCCTCGATCACGCTGCCATCCGCCTGCGGCGAGTAGACACGCTCGCCCATGCGCTTGAGGCCGCCTTTGACCACACCCATGGCGAACGAGTAGCCCAGGGAGTTGGACGCGTAGCTGGAGGTGACGTGGCCGACCATGTCCATCGGGATCGGTTGTTTCGGGTCGAACACCAGCTGGGCGCCTTCCGGCAGCCACTTGGTCGGGTCGACCGGCTTCAGGCCCACCAGCTGCTTGCGGTTCTCACGTACGCAGTCTTCGCGGTTCATGCCACGCAGGCCGATCCACGAGAACGGCTTGTTGCGGCCAACGCACCAGCTCATGTTCAGGTCGTCCGGGTTCATCGAACCGTCGGTGTCCTGGCCCACGATGATGAAGCCCTTCTCGGCACGCAGTACGTGCATGGTTTCGGTGCCGTACGGGGTCAGGTTGTACTTCTTGCCCGCCTCGATGATCTGTTCCAGCACGCCCATGGCGTAGTTGGCCTGCACGTTCACTTCGTACGACAGCTCGCCGGTGAACGAGATACGGAACACACGGGCCGGCACGCCACCGACGTTGCCTTCCTTCCAGGTCATGAACGGGAAGGCTTCCTTGTCCATGTCGATGTCGGTCAGCTCGCTCAGCAGCTTGCGGCTGTTAGGGCCGGACAGGGTCATGGTGGCCCAGTGGTCGGTAACCGAGGTGAAGTACACCTTCAGCTCTGGCCATTCGGTCTGGTGGTACAGCTCCATCCACTGCAGCACACGGGCGGCGCCGCCGGTGGTGGTGGTCATGATGAAGTGGTTGTCGCCGACGCAGGCGGTTACGCCGTCGTCGAAGACCATGCCGTCTTCCTTGCACATCAGGCCGTAGCGGGCCTTACCCACGTCCAGCTTGGTCCAGGCATTGGTATAGATGCGGTTGAGGAACTCACGCGCGTCCGGGCCCTGGATGTCGATCTTGCCCAGGGTCGAGGCGTCCAGCAGGCCCACGCTGTCGCGCACGGCCTTGCACTCGCGGGCCACGGCGGCATGGATGTCTTCACCGGCTTTGGGGAAGTACCAAGGGCGCTTCCACTGGCCAACGTCTTCGAACTCAGCGCCATTCTTCACGTGCCAGGCATGCAGGGCGGTGAAGCGTACGGGCTCGAACAGGTGGCCACAGTGACGGCCCGCTACCGCGCCGAACGTCACCGGCGTGTAGTTGGGGCGGAACATGGTGGTGCCCATTTCCGGGATGGTGATGCCGATCGAACGGGCGGCGATGGCCAGGCCGTTGATGTTGCCCAGTTTGCCCTGATCGGTACCGAAACCCAGCGCGGTGTAGCGTTTTACGTGCTCGACCGACTCGAAGCCTTCACGGGTGGCCAGCTCGATACCTGCGGCGGTCACGTCGTTCTGCTGGTCGACGAACTGCTTCGGCCCCTTGGTGCCTTTGTCGTGCGGCACCTGGAACAGTGCCACGGTGGCCTCTTCCTTGCGCGCCACGGTTTTTGGCAGGGTGCCGACAGAGGCCTTGAAGCCCGCCTCGGTGGCTGCGCGAACGCCGCCTTCGAAGCCATCGGCAATCACGTCACCGAGGGCGTAGACGCCATTGATACCGCCCACGCACTCGCGTTTCTGCGGCGCATCGCCCGGTACGAAGCCGAGGATGTCGTCACGCCACACTGGGCGACCGCCCAGGTGCGAAGCCAGGTGCACGATCGGGCTGTAGCCACCGGAGGTTGCGATCAGGTCGCACTCAAGGGTTTCGCCTGGGCTGGTGACTTTGTGCGCCTGCACATCGATGGCCGCCACGCGGGCGCCGGTGACATGCTTGCTGCCTTTGGCCTCGACCACGGCGCTGGAGGTGAGGATGCGGATGCCTTTGGCACGCGCTTCTTCAACCAGCGAGCCACGTGGGTTGTGGCGGGCGTCGGCGATGGCGACCACTTGCAGGCCAGCGTCGTGCCAGTCCAGCGCGGCGCGGTAGGCGTGATCGTTGTTGGTCGACAGCACCAGCTTGCGGCCCGGTGCCACGCCGTAGCGGCGAACGTAGGTGGAAACGGCACCGGCCAGCATGTTGCCCGGTACGTCGTTGTTGCCGTACACCAGCGGCCGCTCGTGGGCGCCGGGCGCCAGTACCACGCGCTTGGCGCGTACACGGTGCACACGGTGACGTACCTGGCCGATCGGGGCGCGGTCGCCGAGGTGGTCGGTAAGGCGCTCATGAATGGTCAGGAAGTTATGGTCGTGGTAGCCGTTGACCGTGGCACGTGGCAGCAGGGTCACGTCCGGCAGGCCTTCCAGCTCTTTGACCACGGCATTGACCCAGTCGGCGGCAGGCTTGCCGTCGAGGGTTTCGCGGCTGTCGAGCAGGCTGCCGCCAAACTCTTCCTGCTCGTCAGCCAGGATCACCCGTGCGCCGCTGCGCGCAGCAGCCAGTGCAGCGGCCAGGCCAGCAGGGCCGGCGCCGACAATCAGCACATCGCAGTGCTGGTTCATGTAGTCGTAGCTGTCCGGGTCGTTCTGCAGCGGTGCACGGCCAAGGCCTGCAGCTTTGCGGATGTACTTCTCGTACGTCATCCAGAACGATTTCGGGTACATGAAGGTTTTGTAGTAGAAGCCCGGCGGCATCATGCTGCCGCCCACTTTGCCGAGGATGCCCATCACGTCATTGTTGACGTTCGGCCAGCCGTTGGTGCTGGTGGCGACAAGGCCTGCATACAGCGCTTGTTGAGTAGCGCGCACGTTCGGGATCTGGGTGGCTTCGCTGGAACCGATCTGCAGGATGGCGTTCGGTTCTTCGGTACCGGCAGCGATGATGCCGCGTGGGCGCGAATACTTGAAGCTGCGGCCGACGATGTCTACGCCGTTGGCCAGCAACGCAGCGGCCAGGCTGTCACCGGCATAACCCTGGTAGGTCTTGCCGTTGAAAGTGAAATTCAGGACCTTGCTGCGGTCGATGCGGCCGCCGCTGGCGAGGCGATAGGTCTGGCTCATACTTTTTCCCCTTGGCCTTTGACGGTCGACGGTGCGTTCGCAGCTTTACCGTTGGCGGTCACTTGCGGCTTTTCGCCAATCTTGTAGGTTTCCAGAATTTCGTAGGTCACGGTGTCGCGGGTGACGTTGAAGTACTGGCGGCAACCGGCAACGTGGTCCCACAGTTCATGGTGAATACCGCGTGGGTTATCACGGTAGAACATGTAGGTACCCCACTCCTCGTCGGAGCAGGCGGCGGGGTCCAGCGGGCGGGCGATGTGCGCCTGGCCAGAGGCGTGAAACTCTTCTTCGGAGCGCAGCTCGCCGCAGTGGGGACAGAAAATATGCAACATGACGGTGTCTCCGGTTAGTGGGCGACGGCGGCGGCGCCGTGTTCGTCGATCAGTGCGCCGTTGTAGAAACGGTCCATGGAGAACGGCGCGGCCAGTGGGTGCATTTCGCCCTTGGCCAGGCTCGCGGCGAAGACGTTGCCCGAACCCGGGGTCGCCTTGAAGCCGCCAGTACCCCAACCGCAGTTGAAGAACATGTTCTTGACCGGGGTCTTGGTGATGATCGGGCAGGCGTCCGGCGAGGTGTCGACGATGCCGCCCCACTGGCGGTTCATGCGCACGCGCGAGAGGTTGGGGAACATCTCGACGATGGCCTGCAGGGTGTGCTCGATCACCGGGTACGAACCGCGCTGGCCGTAGCCGACCCAGCCGTCGATACCGGCACCGATTACCAGGTCGCCCTTGTCGGACTGGCTGATGTAGCCGTGCACGGCGTTGGACATGATCACGCTGTCGATGATCGGCTTGATCGGCTCGGATACCAGCGCTTGCAGCGGGTGCGATTCCAGCGGCAGGCGGAAGCCGGCCAGCTTGGCCATGTGCCCGGAGTTACCTGCGGTGACCACGCCAACGCGCTTGGCGCCGATGAAGCCTTTGTTGGTTTCCACACCAATGACCGCGCCGTTTTCCTTGCGGAAACCGATCACTTCGGTCTGCTGGATCAGGTCCACACCCAGGGCGTCGGCAGCGCGGGCATAGCCCCAGGCCACGGCGTCGTGGCGGGCTACGCCACCACGGCGCTGAACGGTTGCGCCAAGGATCGGGTAACGGGTGTTCTTCGAGCAGTCCAGGTACGGGATTTCGGCCGCGACCTGGGCGGTGTTCAGCAGCTCGCCATCGACGCCGTTGAGGCGGTTGGCGCTGACGCGGCGCTCGGAGTCACGAATGTCCTGCAGGGTGTGGCACAGGTTGTACACGCCGCGCTGGGAGAACATCACGTTGTAGTTGATGTCCTGGGACAGGCCTTCCCACAGCTTCATGGCGTGCTCGTACAGCTGCGCCGACTCGTCCCACAGGTAGTTGGAGCGCACGATGGTGGTGTTACGGGCGGTGTTGCCGCCGCCCAGGTAACCTTTCTCGATCACGGCAACGTTGGTGATGCCGTGCTCTTTGGCCAGGTAGTAGGCCGTGGCCAGGCCATGGCCGCCACCGCCGACAATAACCACGTCGTAAACCTTTTTAGGGGTTGGCGTGCGCCACATGCGCTGCCAGTTTTCGTGGTGGCTGAGGGAGTGTTTGAAGAGGCCGAAGCCCGAGTAGCGTTGCATGGTCGTTTACTCCACTCAGCGGTAAACAGGGAAGTCTGCGCACAGCGCCGCGACGTTCTTCGCCACATCGGCTTCGACGTCTGCGTCACCGAGGTTGTCGAGGATGTCGCAGATCCAGCCGGCCAGGGCCACGCACTGCGCAACCTTGAAGCCGCGGGTGGTGACGGCCGGGGTGCCGATGCGCAGGCCCGAGGTGACGAACGGCGACTGTGGGTCGTTCGGCACGGCGTTCTTGTTGACGGTGATGTGCGCGCGGCCCAGGGCGGCGTCGGCATCTTTGCCGGTGAGGCCCTGGCGGATCAGGCTGACCAGGAACAGGTGGTTGTCGGTGCCACCGGACACCACGTCGTAGCCGCGGTCGATGAACACCTGGGCCATGGCCTGGGCGTTTTCGATCACTTGTTGCTGGTAGGCCTTGAAGCCAGGCTCCAGCGCTTCCTTGAAGCACACGGCCTTGGCGGCAATCACGTGCATCAGCGGGCCGCCCTGGGCGCCCGGGAATACAGCGGCGTTCAGCTTCTTCTCGATCTCTTCGTTCGACTTGGCCAGGATCAGGCCGCCACGAGGGCCGCGCAGGGTCTTGTGGGTGGTGGTGGTAACCACATCGGCGAACGGGATCGGGTTCGGGTACAGGCCAGCGGCAACCAGGCCGGCTACGTGGGCCATGTCGACGAACAGCAGCGCACCGACCTTGTCGGCAATGGCGCGGAAGCGTGGGAAGTCGAGGGTTTTGGAGTAGGCCGAGAAACCGGCAACGATCATTTTCGGCTTGTGCTCGACCGCCAGGCGCTCGACTTCGTCGTAGTCGATCAGGCCGGTGTCGGTGTTGATGCCGTACTGCACGGCGTTGTACAGCTTGCCCGAGGACGACACTTTGGCGCCGTGGGTCAGGTGGCCACCGTGGGCCAGGCTCATGCCGAGGATGGTGTCGCCGGCCTGCAGCAGGGCCAGGTAGACGGCGCCGTTGGCCGACGAGCCGGAGTGCGGCTGGACGTTGGCGTAGTCGGCACCGAACAGCTGCTTGGCGCGCTCGATGGCCAGGGCTTCTACCTTGTCCACGTGCTCGCAGCCACCGTAGTAGCGCTTGCCTGGGTAGCCCTCGGCGTACTTGTTGGTCAGGCCGCTGCCTTGGGCCTGCATGACGCGCTTGCTGGTGTAGTTCTCCGAAGCGATCAGCTCGATGTGATCTTCCTGGCGCTGTTCTTCGGCATTCATCGCCGCCAGCAGTGCGTCGTCGTAACCCTGGATCTGGTCTTGCTTGCTGAACATCGTGTATCTCCCGGCAGCGATCGTTTTTTGTCGTGGGGCACTGTGGCCCTTTGTGGCGATGGTATGACTGGCGGGGTCGGGTCAGATGCCTGCGCACGCCTTGCAATGGCGCGTTTACGACATTCTCTTTGTGCCGCCCATGCTGGCCCCTTCGCGGGCGCGCCCGCTCCCACAGTGATTGGCGTGTGCAGGACCATTGTGGGAGCGGGCGTGCCCGCGAAGAGGCCGGCACAGAATGAACAGAAATCGCTGTACGGGTTGTATAGGCAACCGCTGAATCGATGGTTTAGAGTGCTGTTCTGCGTCGTTCACAGGACCGTGTCATGACAGATAAGAGCCAACAATTCGCCAGCGACAACTATTCCGGTATCTGCCCCGAAGCCTGGGCGGCGATGGAGAAGGCCAACCACGGCCACGACCGCGCCTATGGCGACGATCAGTGGACCGAGCGCGCCTCGGAATACTTCCGCAACCTGTTCGAAACCGACTGCGAGGTGTTTTTCGCCTTCAACGGTACCGCCGCCAACTCCCTGGCCCTGGCCTCGCTGTGCCAGAGCTACCACAGCGTGATCTGTTCCGAGACTGCCCACGTCGAAACCGACGAATGCGGCGCGCCGGAGTTTTTCTCCAACGGCTCCAAGCTGCTGACGGCGGCCAGCGTCAACGGCAAGTTGACCCCGCAGTCGATCCGCGAAGTGGCACTGAAGCGCCAGGACATCCACTACCCCAAGCCGCGCGTGGTAACCATCACCCAGGCCACCGAGGTGGGTACGGTGTACCGCCCCGATGAGCTCAAGGCCATCAGCGCCACCTGCAAGGAGCTGGGCCTGAACCTGCACATGGACGGCGCGCGCTTTACCAATGCCTGCGCGTTCCTGGGCTGTAGCCCGGCCGAGCTGACCTGGAAGGCCGGCGTCGACGTGTTGTGCTTTGGCGGCACCAAGAACGGCATGGCGGTGGGCGAGGCGATCCTGTTCTTCAACCGCCAACTGGCCGAGGACTTCGACTACCGCTGCAAGCAGGCCGGGCAACTGGCGTCGAAAATGCGCTTCCTGTCCGCGCCGTGGGTGGGCCTGCTGGAAGATGGCGCCTGGTTGCGCCATGGCAACCACGCCAACCATTGCGCGCAGCTGCTGGCGTCGCTGGTGAGTGACTTGCCGGGGGTGGAACTGATGTTCCCGGTGGAGGCCAACGGGGTGTTCCTGCAAATGCCGGAACACGCGATTGAAGCGCTGCGCGCCAAGGGCTGGCGGTTCTATACCTTTATCGGCAGCGGCGGGGCGCGGTTCATGTGTTCCTGGGATACCGAGGAAGAGCGGGTGCGCGAGCTGGCGGCGGATATCCGCAGCATCATCACCGCCTGACAGGTCCCAATCGCCGGCAAGCCAGCTCCCACATGGACTACACAAGGCTCAGGCCTGTGGTGATCCTGTAGGAGCTGGCTTGCCGGCGATGAAGCCCACACCGATCTAAAGCCTGAACCCGCCCATCTGCCGAGCCAGGTCATCAGCCAAGCCACGCAACGCCTGGCACTCCTCGCGGCAGCCCTGCACCTCTGCCGCCGTCTCCCGCGCCAGGTCGGAAATGCCCTGCACCGTGCGGTTGATTTCCTCAGTCACCGCCGACTGCTCTTCAGTCGCCGTGGCCACCTGATGGTTCATGTCGCTGATGTGTTCCACCTGGTCGGTAATCGCCCCCAGCGACGCCCCGGTGCGCTGGCTCGACTCCACCCCACTGCCGGTCGCCTGCTGCCCCGCCTGCATCGAGCTCACCGCCGAACCCGCGCCCTGCTTCAGGCGCTGGATCATCTGTTGCACTTCGTCGGTGGATAGCTGCGTGCGCCGCGCCAGCGTGCGAACTTCGTCGGCCACCACAGCAAACCCGCGGCCCATTTCCCCTGCCCGCGCGGCCTCGATGGCGGCGTTCAGCGCCAGCAAATTGGTTTGCTCGGAAATACTGCGGATAACCGCCAGCACTTCATCGATAGAGGCGACTTCGTTGGCCAATTGGCTGACTGCATCGGCTGCCTTGCCGATGTCGCCCGACATGCCCTCGATGCCCTGAATTGAACGCCGTACCACCTCGCGCGCCTGCAAGGCCTCATCCCGTGCCGACTGCGAGGCCTGCGCTGCATCACCGGCATTGCGGGCAATGTCCTGCACGGTCAGGCCCATTTCATGTACGGCAGTGGCAACCATTTCGGTCATTTCCTGCTGCCGCCCGGAGCGCTCGGCCGTGTTTTCCACCACCTGGGTCACCTGCTCAACCGCCCGATGCAGCCGTTCGGAAGTCTGCAACACCTCGCCAATCAGGCTGCGCTGGCTGTCGAGAAAGCGGTTGAAGCCCCGGGCCAGGTCACCCAGTTCGTCCTGGCGCGAATCATCCAGGCGGTGGCTGAGGTCGCCTGCGCCACTGCCAATCTGCACCAGCGCAGCGGTAACGCGGCGCACAGGCCGCACCAGGCCCCGCGCCAGCAGCACCACCAGCAGCAGCGACACAAGCGCCACGGCGCCACCGATCAGGCTGGTCAGCCATACCGCCTGATGCATTTGTGCGTAGATTTCCGACTCCGGCACCTCGGCCACCAGCGTCCAGTTGAGTTCACGCAGGGGCAGGCCCAGCGCCAGGTAGCGCTCGCCGTCACGGCTGAAACGGCTGTTGCGCAGGCCTTCGCCGCCGGTCATCACGGCCTTGGCAGCGTCCGTGCCGAGCTGCTCGGCGAGCTGGCGCTTGCCGCTGAAAGCAGCGTCCGGGTGCACCTGGATCAGGCCGTCGTTACGTACCAGGAAGACCTTGCCATGCTCGCCAAAGCTGAAGTCGTGAATCAGCTGCGACAGCTCGGTCATGCGCAGGCCCATGCCGGCCACGCCCACCAGCTTGCCGGCCTTTTCCACGCGATAGTCGATAAACAGCGCCAGCTCGCCAGTGGCACCGTCAATGTCGATATTGATAAACCGTTCGGCGCCGCTGTCGATGTAGCCGTAGAACCATTTGTCCTTGGGGTTGCTGCGGCTGAGGGTGCGGTCCAGGCCATTCTCGTTGTAGTAGTGGCCGGTTTCGGTCGAGGCAAACAAGGTGGTGAAGGCCCGGTTACGCTGTTTGGCGGCGCCCAGGTATTCGATGAATGCCGCAGCCTGGGCGGGGTCTTCACCGGCTGCCAGCCAGTCGCGCAGCAAGGTGTTGCCGGCAATGTCCGCCGCAGCCACCAGTGGCTGGCCGAGCATGCGTTCGATGTCGTTGCGGATCGCCTCGACACTGGCGGGCAGGGCAGTGTCGACCAGGTAGCGGTCGGTGAGGCGGTTGAGCGCCACGGTGAAGATGATGATCACCACCAGGATGCTGGCCAGCAGGGCGGCGCCCATGCTGGTGATCAACTGCCACTGGATGCTTTTACGCCAGATACGCATGCCCCTACCCCCCCGCACATTATTGTTTTGCGAGAAGTGTATACACTTGCGTATCCAGTTAATCCAGTGACCTGGAACAATGAGTTGGGGCTTTGGGGCTGCTGCGCAGCCCATTCGCAGCACAAGGCTGCTCCTACAGGGGAATGCATAACCCTTGGAGGAGCGGCCTTGGGCCTTTCAGCTATCGATCAGGACTCTGCAATAGTCCGCACGATGGCGTCCACCGTGGCGTCGATCTGCGCCTGGGTACGCGCAAGGGTCTGCTGGTGTTCTTTCTGCAGTTCCACCTGTTTGGAGCACAGGTTAAGGGCAGCCAGCACCAGCAATTTGTCACCGATCAGGGTCGGGTACTGACGCTTGGTTTCGTTCAGGGCGGTGTTGAGCATCCGCACCGCCTGGGCCAGGGTTTCTTCATGGCCTTCGGGCGCCTTGATCGAATAGTCGATGCCGAGAATCGACACCACATTGACCGGCTGCTCTTGCAATCTCATGCGCCAACAACGCCAGCGCTGGCGCGATCAACCAAGGCCTGCAGGCGAGCGGCGGTGCTGCCGTTCTTCTCTTCCTGCTCCATCAGCGACAGCTGCAGGGTTTCGTTCTCTTCCTTGGCCTGGGCCAGTTGCGTGCCGAGGGCAGCGTTCTGCTCGGTGAGTTGAGCGTTTTTCTGCATCAGGTCGCTGACCAGTTGCTCGATTTGATTCAGGGAAGCTTCCAGCATGGGTCTATCTCAGGTTGTTGCGAGGGGCGCACACGATAAAGAAAAGCGCGGCCCATCGCCATTAAAAATCGGATTCACAAGGTGTCTGGCCCGCAGATTGACAGGGTAATCACCCCCTTGTTCCGACCTGGGTCAACCGCCGGTCAGGAAAAGGTTAGCTACCTCACAATTTTTGCGGGTTGCACTCAAGACTGGCCAGTCACGACCGATAGCCCGGCAAGTCATGTTTTGTCGCACTTTGCGCACTCTTTATCCCTTGCCTGGATCCTCCTCTCCATGTCTCTACGTAACATGAATATCGCCCCGCGCGCGCTGCTCGGCTTTGCGCTTATCGGCCTGCTGATGCTTGGCCTCGGTGTCTTCTCGCTGGTGCAGATGGGCAACATCCGTCAGGCGGGCGTGGCCATCGAGCAAGTCAGTGTGCCCAGCATCAAGATCCTCGACGAAATCACCGCGCTTAACCTGCGCATGCGCACCCTCTCCTACCGCCTGCTGACCAACCGCGAGCCTGCAATCCAAAGCGATACCCTCAACCTGCTGGCCCAGCGCAACAGCCAGATCGACCGCGCACGCCAGGCCTACCTGCCAATGATCGGCGCCGCCGACGAACAGGCCGCGTTCGACCAGTACGGCCAGTTGCTTGACCAGTACCGCCAACTGGAATCGCGCATGCGCAGCCTGAGCGAGGCCGACCGCGTCGACGAACTGCGCGACCTGCTCAACCGCGACCTGTTGGCCAACTCCGAACAGATCAACAAGGTCATGGACACGCTGGTGCGCATCAACACCGACCAGACCCGCGCCACTAACGAGAAAGCCGCCAGCCAATACGCTGCGGCCTTTGCCTTGGTTATCGGCCTGCTGGTTGCCGCCACCGTGCTGACCTTCGCCTGCGCCTTCCTGCTGACCCGCAGCATCGTCAAGCCGATCGATGAGGCGCTCAAGTGCGCAGAGCAAGTCGCCGACGGTGACCTGACCCATGTCATCCGCGCCGAGGGTACTGATGAAGCCGCGCGTTTGCTGCGCGCCATGGCCCGCATGCAGGACAAGCTGCGCGACACCCTGCAGCAGATCGCAGGCTCTGCCACCCAGCTGGCCTCAGCCGCCGAAGAGCTGAATGCCGTCACCGACGAAAGTGCCCGTGGCCTGCAACAGCAGAACAACGAGATTGAACAGGCCGCCACCGCCGTCACCGAAATGACCAGCGCGGTGGAGGAAGTGGCGCGCAACGCCGTGAGCACCTCGGAAGCGTCCAGTGAAGCCAGCCGCTCCACCGGTGACGGTCGCGACCTGGTGATGGAGACCGTGGGAGCCATCGAGCGCATGAGCGGTGATGTGCAGGCCACTGCCAAACTGATCACTCACCTGGCTGAACAGTCGCGCGATATTGGCAAGGTACTCGACGTGATCCGTGGTCTGGCCGACCAGACCAACCTGCTGGCGCTCAACGCTGCCATCGAGGCGGCGCGTGCCGGCGAAGCGGGCCGTGGTTTTGCCGTGGTGGCGGATGAGGTGCGCGCACTGGCGCACCGCACCCAGCAGTCGACCAGCGAAATCGAGCGGATGATCGGCAGCATCCAGGGCGGTACCGAAGAGGCGGTCGAATCGATGCGCACCAGCACCGAACGCGCCGAGTCGACGCTGAACATCGCCAAAGGCGCCGGCATGGCGCTGGACACCATTGCCGGTGCGGTCGCGCAAATCAACGAACGTAACCTGGTAATCGCCAGCGCGGCGGAAGAGCAGGCGCAGGTGGCGCGGGAAGTGGACCGCAACCTGGTGAACATCAATGACCTGTCGGTGCAGAGCGCTACCGGTGCCCATCAGACCAGTGCGGCGAGTGCAGAGCTGTCGCGCCTGGCTGTGGACCTGAATGGTCTGGTAGCCCGTTTCCGCACCTGAAAAAGTTGGGGCCGCTTTGCGGCCCCCGGCAATCTCGGATCAGTGGATCAGTAATCGATCCGCACATCCCCTTTCGGCACGCTGCAGCACGACAGGATGTAGCCCTCGGCTTCATCCTCTTCGGTAATGCCGCCGTTGTGCTCCATCTCTACTTCGCCGCCCAGTTTGAGCACCTTGCAGGTGCCGCAGATGCCCATGCCGCAAGCTTTGGGGATCATCAGGCCAACTTTGGCTGCCGCAGCATGCACGGTCTCGCCCGGGGCAACGCGGATGCTCTTGTCGCTGCCGATGAACTCCACCAGGTTGAGGTCGGAAATATCCAGCTCCGGTGCATCGGCCGCCTGCTCGGCGTGCTCCACTGCATCGGCCTTGGCCTCTGGTGGCGTCGCGCCGAACGACTCCTCGTGGTAGTTCTTCATGTCGAAGCCGACCGCTTCGAGCATGCGCTTGACTGCCGTCATGTAAGGCGTCGGGCCGCAGCAGAACACCACGCGCTCCATGTAGTCCGGCGCAATCAGCTCCATCAGCCGCTGGTTCAGGTAACCGCGGTACCCCGCCCATGGCTCGCCCAGGCCATGCTTTTCGCAAATGATGTGCAGGCTGAAGTTGGGGATGCGCGAAGCCATCTGTTCCAGCTCGCGGTGGTAGATGATGTCCTTCGGCGAACGGGCGCTGTGCACGAACACCATGTCGACATTGGCGTTGGTGTCGTAGAACCAGCGCGCCATCGACATCACCGGGGTAATGCCCACACCGCCAGACAGGTACAGCGCCTTGCCCGCCGGGAAGTCGATGGCGTTGAACAGCCCCACCGGGCCGTGCACCGGCAGCTCGGCGCCTTCGTGCATGGTGTCGTGCAGGAAGTTTGACACCAGGCCGCCCGGCACGCGCTTGACGGTGATCGAGAAGCTGTACGGCACCGACGGCGAACTGGAGATGGTGTAGGAGCGCATCACCGGCTTGCCTTCGATCTCCAGCTCCAGGGTGACGAACTGCCCGGGCTTGAAGAAAAACATGATCGGCTGATCGGCCATGAAGCAGAAAGTGCGCACGTCCCAGGTCTCCTGGATGACCTTGACGCAGCGCACGATGTGGCGGCCGTTGGCCCAGGTCTGGGTGGTGACCGGATTGAGGAAGGTATCGGACATGTTCATCTCCAGCAGCCGACTATCGGGCTTTTTATGGCTTGGATAATGCGCAAGCTGAGAGCGACGTACATTCCTGCCAGCGACATCGGCGTGCTTATCGCGACCAGCCCCGCGCTACAAGGGCTGGCGCGTCGTAATTCAAATCGGCCATGTCGCCCATGGATACGGTTCGTAGCAGCTTCGGACGCACACTCCACGGCAAATAAACACGCCAGCTGTTTAAACAAAGAGCCGCTGAAAAAAGCCTTGCGGCAACAACAACGATTAGCCACCTTTTGCCGGCCGCACACGGCCCCGAGGAATACACGATGGACGTCACCGCAACCCTGAGCCTGGGCGATCCACTGGAACCTGCACGCAAGGCTACCGCCGAGATGCTGCAGACCCGCGAGCGCACCTACTCGCTGCCCCAGCCTTTCTACACCGACGAGCGTCTGTTCCAGATCGACATGCAGGAGATCTTCCAGAAAGAATGGTTGATCGCCGGCATGACTTGCGAAATTCCGGCGAAAGGTAACTACATCACCCTGCAGATCGGCAAAAACCCGATCCTGGTGGTGCGTGGTGCCGAAGGCAAGGTGCACGCCTTCCATAACGTCTGCCGCCACCGTGGTTCGCGTTTGTGCGTCAGCGACAAAGGCAAGGTGGCCAAGCTGGTCTGCCATTACCACCAGTGGACCTACGAACTGGACGGCCGCCTGCTGTTCGCTGGCACCGAAATGGGCGCCGACTTCGACATGAAGGAGTACGGCCTGAAGCCAGTGCATGTGAAGGTGGCCGGTGGCTACATCTTCATCAGCCTGGCAGAAAACCCGCCTGCCATCGACGAGTTCCTGGCCACCCTGGAACACTACATGGAACCGTACGACATGGAGAACACCAAGGTGGCGGTGCACACCACCTTGATGGAAAAGGCCAACTGGAAGCTGGTGCTGGAAAACAACCGCGAGTGCTACCACTGCAGCGGTTCGCACCCGGAGCTGCTGCAAACCCTGCTGGAGTGGGACGACACCAACGACCCGCGCGCCAGCCAGGAATTCAAGGACCACGTGGCCGCTTCGGCCGCCGCCTGGGAAGCCGAAAAGATCCCGTATCTGCACAAGAGCCACGGCCTGCGTAACCGTATCGTGCGCATGCCGCTGCTCAAAGGCACGGTATCGATGACCATGGACGGCAAGCAGGCTTGCCAGAAACTGATGGGCCGCATCAAGAACCCGGACCTGGGCTCGATGCGCATCCTGCACCTGCCGCACTCGTGGAACCACTGCATGGGCGACCACATGATCGTGTTCACCGTGTGGCCGATCAGTGCCCAGGAGACCATGGTCACCACCAAGTGGCTGGTGCACAAGGATGCCGTCGAAGGTGTGGACTACGACCCTGAGCGCATGCGCAAGGTGTGGGACGCCACCAACGATCAGGACCGCCGCCTGGCGGAAGAGAACCAGCGTGGCATTAATTCCACGGCGTACCAGCCTGGGCCGTACTCGAAAACCTACGAGTTTGGCGTGGTGAACTTCATTGACTGGTACAGCCAGCGGGTTTTGAACAACCTGGGGGCGGAACCGGCGCCGTATCTGAAGGAGGTGCAGGCGCAGTAACCCGTACCACCCACTGGCAGGGCAAATTGCCGTGCCAGTGGGTTTATCGTCGCCTTATGTCCCGATTCGGAGACGGAGGCGGCGCACTGGGTTCAGTACCCCAGCGACGCCATGCATCAATAGCTGCTCGACCTGCCGAAGCGATCCTGGCCCCGAGTGCCGTGCCTCTGCCCCACACGTACGAAGCCCCTTCGACAACCATGCGCACACCGGTGACTTCATAGAATGTCTCCCAGGCTACCCTTACCCCCGACACTCCGGGCTGTCCTACCCCCCTCCATACAGCCTGTGCCGCCTCGGCGTTGGAGAACAAGCCACCGCTGATGTTCCCAATTGCGTTGCCCAGCCCCAGGCGACGGCCGTTACTGGTCAGTACATTACCAATCCACCCTTGTTCGACACCGCTCAATGCGGTGCCTGCAACCCCCATTCCTCCTGTGTAGAAAAGGCTTGTATTACCAATCCGGGATCTTAGGCTCGGCTCGGTGTAGGGCGTACCGGAATGCTGGCTTTGCAAGCGGGCGACCACGTTTCTGGCCGTTCGTGTGACAGCCCCGCCCAGCGTCACCGAACTTGAAAACATGCTTATGCCACTGAGCACCGGGCTAATCACGTCGACCTGGGGGCGGGCGGACCGGGTGGCCGGGACGGCGCCACTGGGGTCGACCCGGTTGATCGGGTCGCCACCGCAGTAGGCATAGGCATTCAGCCCACCCTCCGAGAAAGGGCTGAGTGAGTCGGCAGAGTGAAAGCGCATCAGCACAGGGTTGTAGGTGCGCCGGCCATTGCCCAGGTGATAGCAACCCGTCAGGCGATCGACCATCTGCCCGGCGAAGGCAATATTCCTTGCACCAGCATAGGCCCCGTATGCTGAATACGACCTTGGAGTCCCGCCCATGTGGGTAGGGATAACGGGTTGCAGCATGCCATGCATGATGAACGCTCAGCCGATAGTGATCGCTCATTCTACTCGCCTGAAACAGGACTGCTAACTGATAGAAATGATAGGTTCTTGGTACTTATTCACAGGTTCTGACTTGGGTGATCCTGAGTTTTTACCTGCACTCACCGAGAACGTAAGCCAGAGCAGTGTTAGAGCCCGATTGGCTGTTTTCTGATCAAAGCATTCGAAGACAGGAACGGCGGGGCCTACAGCCGCTCTCAAACAGATTATCCACAGAGCGGCTAACAGAGATTGTGGGAAAGCCTCGACAAGAACCAGCATTGACCGCCTCAGGCGAAGCCGGCGGAAGCTGATCATTTTATGATCTAAACCGTGTAAGCGCCGTTATATAAGGCTCCTAGCCATGCACCAACAATTTATCCACACCTTGGCGAACAGATTCCGTGGGCAAAACGGAGCGTACCTGACAGTTCGTCCAGTTTGCTGGAATCCAGGCATGTGACGGGGGAAATGGATAACTTATACACAGGGGACTGGGCTATGGATTGTGCCGCAGGGGCCGCAGCGCGGCCCCAGGATCTGGATTCTGCCTCAGGATTGTCAGGGGGCTGCCAAGCGGCCCATCGCGTCACACAGGCCGCCCCCAGGGGACTCAGCGCAATACGCCCTCTTCCACCAGCAACTTGAGGATTGCCTCAGCGCCTTCCTGCGGCGAAACGTCCTTCAGCACCTTGCCACCACCGCCACTGGCCTTGGCCGTCGCGGCCTTCATGCGGTCGGCGCCACTCTTGGCCTTGATCACCTTCAAGCGCTTGGGCCTTGGACGGGCCGGTTGCAGCTCGGCGTCAGCCAACAGCTCATCTTCGACAATGGCCACGTTACGCGCCGCCAATACCCCCCGACGCGCAGGCCCAAAAGCGCTCTGGCGCGGCTTGGGCGCCGCGTTATCCACAGTCGCTAACAACGGCAGGCGCACTTTCAGCCGGCGCCGCTGACCCCGCGGCAAGGCCTGCAATACCTGAGCGGTGCCGTTCTCGATCGACTCCACCTCGGCCAACCCCACGATCAACGGCCAGCCAAGCTTTTCGGCCAGCAGAAATGGCAACATGCCCGACCCTTCCCCCGTCTCGGCCTGGTTACCGGTCAGCACCAGCTGTGCTCCGGCGTCGCGCAGGTAATCCCCCAGCACGCCCAGCACATCGGCACCGGCCGGCTGCTCCAGCACGTCAAGATGGTCCAGGCCCATGCCCAGGTAGGCGCGCAATGCTTCTTCCTGTGGGTTGCCGGCATGTACCACCTGCAAGTTATCCCCAGCCAGCTGCAAACCCAGTTCCACGGCGCGGGCATCCTGCTCGGCGCGGCGGGCGCGCCCGGAGCTTGGGTGAGCACCGATGGAAACCAGGCTGATCACTTTCGTACTCATGCTCGTGCCCTTATGCCGCGTCGCGCTGACCGCCGCTGCGGTAGTTGTCCACAGCCTCGATCAATGCCTTGAGAATCGCCGAACTGTCGCCAATCACCGACAGGTCCGCCCGTTTGATCATGTCGCACCCCGGGTCCATGTTGATCGCCACCACCTTGTCGCAGGCGCCGATGCCCTGAAGGTGCTGGATCGCACCCGAGATACCCACAGCCACGTACACGCGGGCGGTGACCCAGGTACCGGTAGCACCCACCTGGCGGTTGCGCGGCATGAAGCCGTCGTCCACCGCCACCCGCGAGGCGCCTTCGGTTGCGCCAAGGGCTGCGGTGGCCTGGTGGTACAGGTCCCAGTCCTTGACCCCGTTGCCGCCCGAGATGATGAACTCGGCCTCGGCCATGGCAATGGTGGCCGGGTCCACGGCCACCGAGCCCAGGTCTTCGATGCGCGACAGGCTGCGCGCCACGCTTGTGGACAACTCCACCGGCAAGGCTTCGTGACGGGTTTCGCTAACCGGCTCGGCGCACTCGGCAGCCGCCAGGATCAGGCGTGGCACCGCGCGTTGCAGGTCTTGCTGGCCGGCACCGGCGCGGCCGATGCACTGGCCGTCCTTGACCTGCCATACGCGCGTGGCGGGGCGTTCGCCCAGCGACGCGCCCAGGCGTCGACCCAGTTCGCCGCCCCCGGTGCGGCTGTCAGGCAGCAGCCAGTGGCGCGGGGTGAACTGGTTATCCACAGCCCGCAGGCCCTGCACCAGTTGCTCCGGTGCATAACCCTCGAAGGCCTCGCCCTCGACGACCAGCAGACGGTCGACGCCAGCTGTGGAAAAGTTGCTTTCCTTGTGCTCGTTAAAGACCACCGCCAGCACCGCGCCGTCACTACCGGCCAGGCTGTGGGCCAGGCCGAGCAGGTCGCGGTCGTGGCTGCTCAGGCGGCCACCGACCATGTCCGGCACCACCGCGATGTAGAACGCGGGCGCCGATACCTGGTGCAGCGGCAGCTTGACCTCTGCCGCCGCCGTGCGCCGCCCGCCCACACCGGTACCCTGCTGGGCGCCGCTACGGTCGATGCGCTTGATGCCGGCCGGCCCGATGAAGCCTGCGGCAATCGCATGAGGGTTCTTGCGGATGAGGCCATTGGGCCCCATCCAGCTGGTTTGTTGCGTCTGCATGGCCGCATGCAGCGGGTGCAGGCGGTTACGGGCGATCCACTCGGCGCGTGGGTCGCGGCGGATAATATCGCTCATCAGTGCACCTCCGCAGGTTCACGTTTGGCCGTTTGCGGCTTTGCGGCAGACGGTGCGTCCTCTTCGATCAGCACGTCGGCCACCAACTCGGCCAGGTCCTTGATCTGTGGGCGCGGCTCGACCACGCCTTCGAGCATGGCGGTGCACTGTGGGCAACCCACGGCCACCAACTCGGCCTCGGTTTCGCGAATGTCGTCCATGCGCATGTCGGGGATACGCTGCTTGCCCGGGATGTCGGTGATCGGCGCACCGCCGCCACCGCCGCAGCAACGGGAACGGAAGCCCGAGCGCTGCATCTCGCGCACTTCGATACCCAGCGCCTTGAGCACTTCACGCGGCGCTTCGTACTCACCGTTGTAGCGGCCCAGATAGCACGGGTCATGGTAGGTGACGCTGCCGCCCTTGTGCTGGCCGAGGTTGAGCTTGTTGGCCGCGATCAGTTCGGCCATGTAGGTGCTGTGGTGCTGCACCTGGTACTCGCCGCCCAATGCGCCGTACTCGTTCTTCAGCACATGGAAGCTGTGCGGGTCGCAGGTGACGATGCGCTGGAACTGGTACTTGGCCAGGGTCTGGATGTTGCGTTTGGCCAGTTGCTGGAAGGTCGCTTCGTCACCCAAGCGACGGGCCACGTCGCCACTGTCGCGTTCTTCCAGGCCGAGCACGGCAAAGTCCACGCCCGAGGCCTTCAGTACTTTGACAAACGAACGCAGCGTGCGCTGGTTGCGCATGTCGAAGGCACCGTCGCCAACCCAGAACAGCACTTCGGTGGTTTTCACCTCCGACAGCAGTTTCAGGTTGAGGTCGGCTGCCCAGTTCATGCGACCGCCGGGGGCGAAGCCGCCGGGGTTGTCGGTGGCGATCAGGTTATCCAGTACCTCGGCGCCCTTGTTCGGGGTGGCGCCCTTTTCCAAGGTGAGGTGGCGGCGCATGTCGACGATGGCATCGACGTGCTCGATCATCATCGGGCATTCCTCGACGCAGGCACGGCAGGTGGTGCACGACCACAGCGTTTCAGCGTCGACCAGGCCATTGACGATCGGCTGGTGCGGATGGCCGCCGTGTTCACCAATCGGCTTGCCCGGGTAAGGGCTGCCGGCAAACTTGGCGTCCGTGCCACCGGCCAGGCCGATGACCATGTCCTGAATGAGCTTTTTCGGGTTCAGCGGCTGGCCAGCGGCAAAGGCCGGGCACATGGCTTCACATTTACCGCACTGCACGCAGGCGTCGAAGCCCAGCAGCTGGTTCCAGGTGAAATCCGCCGGCTTTTCCACGCCCAGTGGAGCGGTCGGGTCTTCCAGGTCCAGCGGCTTGAGGCCGGTGGAGCGTCCGCCGCCAAAGCGCTCGGCGCGGCGGTGCCAGGCCAGGTGCAGCGCACCGGCGAAGGCGTGCTTCATCGGGCCGCCCCAGGTCATGCCGAAGAACAGCTCCGACACGCCCCACAGCACGCCCAGGCCGAGCACTGCCACCATCACCCAGCCACCCGTGTTGGCAGGCAGGATGCCGGCGACCGGCAGGGTGGCAATGAAGAAGCTTACGGCAAACACCAGCAGGCTCTTCGGCAAGCGCATCCACGGGCCTTTGGACAGGCGCGCAGGCGGGTTGAGGCGGCGCTTGAAGACAAAGATGGCGCCAGTGAACATGATCACCGTGGCCACCAGCAGCGCGTAGCCGAGGATTTTGCTCTGCAGGCCAAAGCCATGCACCAGGATCGCCAGCGCGGCCGACAGCACGAAGCCGCCAGCGGTGGCCACGTGGGTCTTGGACATGTACTTGTCGCGCTCGACGACGTGGTGCAGGTCCACCAGGTAACGGCGCGGCATGGCCAGCAGGCCGCCGATCAGGTCGACCTTGGAGGCCCGGCCACGCCGCCACATGCGCACCCGGCGCAGGGCGCCGAGCACCGCCAGGCCAAGGGCAGCGAACAGCAGGATGGGTAGAAGGGTGTTCAACATGGGAGGCTCCCACAACAGCTAGATTCTTGCGCCACCCCAAAGGCCAGCGCGGACCCCTGTAGGAGCGGCCTTGTGCCGCGAAAGGGCCGCGTAGCGGCCCCAGCATCCTTGATACTGATGAAATGCTGGGGCCGCTTCGCGACCCTTTCGCGGCACAAGGCCGCTCCTACAGGGGGGCCAGTCCCGCCTCTAGAAAGGCGGTGCGATCAGAAATCCTTGCACAGGCGCAAGGCGTCGTAGATCGCCGCATGCACGTTGCGCTGGGCCACGCAGTCGCCGATGCGGTACAGCAGGTAACCTTCGCCCGGCTGGCTGAGGATCGGCTGTGGCTTGATGGCAAACAGCGCCTCCACATCGATCTGGCCCTTGTTGCGCGAGCCCTCTTTCAGCGCGTAGTACAGCGCTTCATCAGGCCGCACACCGTTCTCGATCACCACCTGGTCGACCACGCGTTCTTCCTTGGCACCGGTGTACTCGTTCTCCAGCACCGCCACCAGCTTGTCGCCTTCGCGGTAGACCTTTTCCAGCATCATGTCGCCGGTCATGATCACTTCTTTCGGGTACATGCTGCGGTAGTAGGTCGGGAAGGTTGTGCCGCCCATTGCCACGCCCGGCTTGATGTCGTCGGTGACGATCTCGACCTGGCTGCCTTTGTCGGCAATGTAGTCTGCTGCCGACATGCCGGTGAATTCACAAATGGTGTCGTACACCAGCACGTTCTTGCCCGGCGCAACCTTGCCGTCGAGCACGTCCCAGCTGCTGACCACCAGCCCTTCGGCAGCGCCCCAGTGCTCGTTCTGCTCGACAAACGGATGGCCGCCCACCGCCAGCACGATAACGTCCGGGCGCAGGTCCTGGATGGCGTCCACGCTGGCAGCGGTGCCCAGGCGCAGGTCCACTTTCAGGCGCGCCAGCTCCAGCTGGTACCAGCGGGTGATGCCGGCGATCTGGTCACGCTGCGGTGCCTTGGCGGCAATGGTGATCTGCCCGCCGATCTGGTCTTTCTTCTCGAACAGGGTCACATCGTGGCCACGTTCGGCAGCCACGCGGGCTGCTTCCATGCCGGCAGGACCGGCGCCAACCACCACCACCTTGCGTTTGACGCCGGTGGTTTTTTCGATGATGTGCGGCACACCCATGTATTCACGGGAGGTCGCGGCGTTCTGGATGCACAGCACATCCAGGCCCTGGTATTGGCGGTCGATGCAGTAGTTGGCACCGACGCACTGCTTGATCTGGTCAATCTGGCCCATCTTGATCTTGGCGATCAGGTGCGGGTCGGCCATGTGCGCACGGGTCATGCCAACCATGTCCACGTAGCCGCCTTCAAGAATGCGCGTGGCCTGGTTCGGGTCCTTGATGTTCTGCGCGTGCAGTACCGGGACCTTGACCACTTCCTTGATGCCGGCTGCCAGGTGCAGGAACGGCTCTGGCGGGTAGCTCATGTTCGGGATGACGTTGGCCAGGGTGTTGTGGGTGTCGCAACCCGAGCCGACCACGCCAATGAAGTCGAGCATGCCGGTGCCGTCGTAATACGCGGCGATCTGTTTCATGTCCTCGTGGCTGAGGCCATCAGGGTGGAACTCGTCGCCACAGAGACGCATGCCCACGCAGAAGTCGTCGCCCACTTCAGCGCGCACGGCTTTAAGTACTTCCAGGCCGAACTTCATGCGGCCTTCAAACGTGCCGCCCCATTCGTCGGTACGCTTGTTGACCCGCGGGCTCCAGAACTGGTCGATCATGTGCTGGTGCACGGCCGACAGTTCCACGCCGTCCAGGCCGCCCTCTTTGGCACGCCGCGCAGCCTGCGCGTAGTTGCCGATGACGCGCCAGATCTCTTCCACCTCGATGGTCTTGCAGGTGGCGCGGTGCACCGGTTCGCGGATGCCCGACGGCGACATCAGGGTCGGCCAGTTGAAGCCGTCCCAGCGCGAGCGACGGCCCATGTGGGTAATCTGGATCATGATCTTGGCGCCATGCTTGTGCATGGCGTCGGCCAGGTTCTGGAAGTGCGGGATGATGCGGTCGGTCGACAGGTTGACCGACGCCCACCATTCCTGCGGGCTGTCGATGGCGACGACGGACGAGCCGCCGCAGATCGCCAGGCCGATGCCGCCCTTGGCCTTCTCTTCGTAGTACTTCACGTAGCGGTCGGTCGTCATGCCGCCGTCAGTGGCGTAGACCTCGGCGTGCGCGGTGCTGAGCACACGGTTGCGGATGGTCAGTTTGCCGATCTGGATCGGCTGGAACATTGCTTCGAATGCCATGACGCTATCTCCGGCTTACAACGGCTTTGTAACGAACAGGCCATCTTCGTGGCCTTCTTCCGACCCACCGTAGACCTGTTCGGCCACGGTGCGGATCGAGCTGCCGCGGGCAGCGAGAATCTGGTCCATTGCGCCGGCGAACCAGCCGGTGAACATGTAGTCGACCTTGCGGCCAACCTTGCCGTACACGTACACGAACGCCGAATGCTTGAGCTTGACGCTGCAGGTGCCTTTGTCCAGGTCGATGTCCTGGATCTCGAACAGGCCCCAGCCACGCTGGCTCAGGCGCTTCATGTAGTGCTCGAACACCGCCACGCCTTCCAGGCCATGGCACTCGGCTTCTTTTTCACACCAGTGCCAGGCGGACTTGTAGCCGGCCTTGTAGAGGATCTCGGCATAGGCGTCGGCGCCCAGCACTTCCTCGATGCCGATGTGGTTGTTGACGAAGAAATGGCGCGGCACGTACAGCATCGGCAAGGCGTCACTGGTCCAGACACCGGTCTCGCTGTCGACTTCGATTGGCAATTGCGGGGCGATCTTGGCCATGGAAACTCAACTCCATACAAATTTTTATGTGGGTGCCCCGGCGTTGCTGGCAGGGGCTATCAGGCTTGGAGAGCGGCTTACTCGCCCCAGACGTCCTTGAGGACGTTGACCCAGTTCTCGCCCATGATCTTGCGCACCACACGCTCGGAGTGGCCGCGCTTGAGCAAGGTTTCGGTGAGGTTGGGGAATTCGCCCACGGTGCGGATGCCCAGCGGGTTGATGATCTTGCCGAAGTTGGTCAGGCGACGGGCATAGCCCTTGTCGTGGGTCAGGTACTCGAAGAAGTCCTGGCCATGGCCCTGGGTGAAGTCGGTGCCGATACCGATGGCGTCTTCACCGACGATGTTCATGGTGTACTCGATGGCTTCGGCGTAGTCGTCGATGGTCGAGTCGATGCCTTTGGCCAGGAACGGCGCAAACATGGTCACGCCGACGAAGCCGCCGTGGTCGGCGATGAACTTCAGCTCTGCGTCCGACTTGTTGCGCGGGTGCTCTTTAAGGCCCGACGGCAGGCAGTGGGAGTAGCAGACCGGTTTTTTCGATTCGAGGATGACCTCTTCGGAGGTCTTGGAGCCGACGTGGGACAGGTCGCACATGATGCCGACGCGGTTCATTTCCGCCACGATCTCGCGGCCGAAGCCCGACAGCCCGCCGTCACGCTCGTAGCAGCCGGTGCCCACCAGGTTCTGGGTGTTGTAGCACATCTGCACGATGCCTACGCCCAGCTGCTTGAACACGTCCACATAGGCGATCTGGTCTTCGAACGCATGGGCGTTCTGGAAGCCGAAGAGGATGCCGGTCTTGCCCAGTTCCTTGGCCTTGCGGATGTCGGCGGTGGTACGCACCGGCATCACCAGGTCGCTGTTGTCGCGGATCAGCTTCTGGCTGGCGGCGATCTGGTCGACGGTTGCCTTGAAGCCTTCCCAGACCGACACCGTGCAGTTGGCCGCAGTCAGCCCGCCTTTGCGCATGTCCTCGAACAGCTCGCGGTTCCATTTGGCAATGATCAGGCCGTCGATGACGATGCTGTCGGCGTGAAGTTCGGCTGGGCTCATCAGGCTGTCCCCTTTTATTGAATGGTTGGCGCCAAACCTTGTGTCGGCGCTTTGGGGCCAGCATATGCCTGTGCCCAAAGGCGCCCCGATGCAAAAACGACAGGGGGTTTGCCGAAAGCGTCAATGCGCGACAACACGCCCTCTGGCACGCCGTCTGGCGATGAGAGGCAGTCGCGTTAACGACCTTTCGGGCTGCTTTATGAACATTTGGACAGGTGGCTACCCACGCGCCTTCGTCTGAGCGAGAATCCCTGCGATTCGTCAGCCTGTTGAGGAGAAAAGGGATGAAATCATTGGCATGGCTGGCGCTGCTGGCCGTCGTATCGGGCGCCCAGGCCGGCGAGGAAGAAAGCACCCCGTGCGACAACGTCGAGACCGACCAGCAGACCTACGCCTGCGCGGCGTTCAACAAGCAGACGGCCGAGCGGGAGTTGAAGTCGGCTTACGATGACTTGATCCAGCGCATCCGCGATCAATATGCCGACGAAGGCGACCAGGCCACTGCCCTGATCGGGCGCATGGACGCGGCAGAGAAGCTGTGGACGCAACTGCGCGATGCTGATTGCAAGGTCGAGACCTATGCCGAGAAGCAGGGGAGCAAGGCATTCCAGGCGGCCTGGGATACCTGCGTGGCCCAGCGCAGTGATGACCGGTCGGAGTATTTGCAGTCCATCGGCCAGCAGTGAAATCCCTGTTTCCTGCGCAGGCCCTATCGCCGGCAAGCCAGCTCCCACAGGTACCCCACGGCACTCAAAGCCTGTGCAATACCTGTGGGAGCTGGCTTGCCGGCGATAGGGCCAGTGCAGGAGGAAATCAAACTGCCCTGGCCAACCTGTCCTCCCGCGGGCAACGCTGGTACCGCGCCCGATAACAGCGGGTAAAGTACGAGGCCGACTCAAACCCGCAAGCCACCCCCACCTCCAGCACACTCATGTCGGTCTGGCGCAACAACTGCCGCGCCTTGTCCAGCCGCAGTCGCAAATAGAACCCACTGGGCGTGTCGTCCAGGTGCACACGAAACAGCCGCTCCAGCTGGCGCCGGGTCACCTGCACCGCTTCTGCCAGCACCTGGGTATTGAGTGGCTGCTCGGTATTGCGCTCCATTTCGCCAATCACCTTCACCAGTTTCTTGTTACTGATGCCATAGCGGCTGGCAATCTGCATGCGCTGGTGGTCCTGTCGCTGGCGGATACGCCCGAGCACGAATTGCTCCGACACCTGCACCGCCAGTTCGCTGCCATGGGCCTGTGCAATAAGGTCGAGCATCAGGTCGATCGACGCCGTACCGCCAGCGCAGGTGATGCGCCGCCGGTCGATCTCGAACAACTCCTGGGTCGCCTGCAGGCTCGGGTAGTTTTCCTTGAACGCTTCCAGCGCCTCCCAGTGCACGGTGGCGCGATGGCCGTCGAGCAGGCCGGCCTCGGCCAGTACCACTGCACCCGTGTCGATGCCGCCGAGTATCACCCCTTCATGATCCAGGCGGCGTAGCACCTGTTGCAGCGCCGGGCCATAACAGGCCAAGGGATCGAAACCGGCCACGATCAGCAGGATGCCGGCAGGCTCGCCCGCGGCCAGCGCCGCATCGGCGTTTACCGACATGCCGTTGCTGGCCTGCACCGCACCGCCATCCAGGCTCAATACCTGCCAACGGTAGGACGGCCCCTTGAACCGATTGGCTACCCGCAGCGGCTCCAGGGCACTGATGAAGCCCATGGCCGAGAACCCGGGCAACAGCAGAAATTGAATGTTTTGCAGCATTGCATGCTCCACGGCAAAGGTGGTCGCCTCCGTGCAAGTGTTGGTCGCCAGGGTGCGATTTTTCACCCTGCGTGCAGCGTAGCGTGTTCACACGGCCCAGAGAGACCGAACCCCATAACAATATGCACTGCCGATGGAGAGCCACCATGCACAGCTTGATCCGCCGCAGCCTGTTGACCCTTGCCCTGAGCAGCATCGCCACTTCCCCGCTTTACGCCGCCGAACCTGCGGCCTGCAAGAACGTCCGCCTGGGCGTGGTCAACTGGACCGACGTCATCGCCACCAGCGCCATGGCGCAGGTGCTGCTCGACGGCCTGGGCTACCAGACCAAACAGACCAGCGCCTCGCAGCAGATCATCTTTGCCGGCATCCGCGACAAGCGCCTGGATATGTTCCTGGGTTACTGGAACCCGATCATGACCCAGACCATCACCCCGTTCATCGATGCCCAGCAGGTGAAGGTGCTGGAAAAGCCCAGCCTGGAAGATGCCCGGGCGACCCTGGCAGTGCCGAAGTACCTGTATGACAAAGGCCTGAAGACCTTCGCCGACATCCACAAGTTCGAGAAGGAGCTGGGCGGCAAGATCTACGGCATCGAGCCCGGCTCCGGCGCCAACACCCAGATCAAGGCGATGATCACCAAGAACCAGTTCGGCCTGGGCAAGTTCCAGCTGGTCGAGTCCAGCGAGGCCGGCATGCTTGCTGCCGTCGACCGCGCCGTGCGGCGCAAGGAGGCCGTGGTGTTCTTCGGCTGGGCGCCGCACCCGATGAACGTGAACATCGACATGGCCTACCTGGGCGAGAGCCAGGACGCCCTGGGCCCGGACGAAGGCCGCGCAACGGTGTGGACGGTGACTGCCCCGGACTATGCCGAACGCTGCCCCAACGCCCACCGCCTGCTGGCCAACCTGAACTTCAGCGCCGAGGACGAGAGCCGCATGATGCAGCCGCTGCTCGACCACAAGGATGCGCTGGAATCGGCCCGCCAGTGGCTCAAGGACCACCCCGATGACAAGGCGCGCTGGCTTGAGGGCGTGACCACCTTCGATGGCAAGCCGGCTGCGGACAACCTCAAGCTTACTGCCAACTGATCCGGCCCTTTCGCGGGCACGCCCGCTCCCACAGGTTCTCCCTACGCCCAGGGTTCACGCGAACCCTGTGGGAGCTGGCTTGCCGGCGATAGGGCCAGCACCGACAACACAAGGAACCCCGCCATGAACCACGACGTCATCATCACCTGCGCCCTCACCGGCGCCGGCGACACCGCCTCGAAAAGCCACCTGGTCCCGGTCACCCCCAAACAGATCGCCGAAGCCGCCGTCGAGGCCGCCAAGGCCGGCGCCACCGTGGTCCACTGCCACGTTCGCGACCCGCAAACCGGCCGTTTCAGCCGCGACGTAAACCTCTACCGCGAAGTCATGGAACGCATTCGTGAAGCCGACGTGGACATCATCGTCAACCTCACTGCCGGCATGGGCGGCGACCTGGAAATCGGCCCGGGTGAAACGCCGCTGGAGTTCGGCCCGGGCACCGACCTGATCGGCCCGCTGGAGCGCCTGGCCCATGTCGAAGCGCTGCTGCCGGAAATCTGCACCCTCGATTGCGGCACCCTCAACTTCGGCGACGGCAACTCGATCTACGTGTCCACCCCGGCCCAACTGCGCGCCGGCGCCAAACGCATCACCGAACTGGGCGTGAAAGCCGAACTGGAAATCTTCGACACCGGCCACCTGTGGTTCGCCAAGCAAATGATCAAGGAAGGCCTGCTCGAAGACCCGCTGTTCCAGCTGTGTCTGGGCATCCCGTGGGGCGCACCGGCCGACACCACCACAATGAAGGCGATGGTCGACAACCTGCCGGCCAACGTCACCTGGGCGGGCTTTGGCATCGGCCGCATGCAGATGCCGATGGCCGCACAAGCGGTGTTACTCGGCGGCAACGTGAGGGTCGGCCTGGAAGACAACCTGTACCTGGACCGCGGCGTGCTGGCCAGCAACGGCCAGTTGGTCGAACGCGCGAGCGAGATCATCACCCGCATGGGTGGCCGCATCCTGTCCCCGGCAGAAGGCCGGGAAAAAATGAATCTCAAGCGCCGCTGACACTTCAGGAGACTGATATGCCCTTCATCACTGAGATCAAGACCTTCGCCGCTTTGGGTAGCGGCGTAATCGGCAGCGGCTGGGTTGCCCGCGCCCTCGCCCACGGCTTGGACGTGGTCGCCTGGGACCCGGCCCCCGGTGCCGAGCAAGCACTGCGCAAGCGCATCGCCAACGCTTGGCCGCCACTAGAAAAACAAGGCCTGACCCAAGGTGCCTCCCAAAACCGGCTGAAGTTCGTCAGCACCATCGAGGAATGCGTGCGCGATGCCGATTTCATCCAGGAAAGCGCACCGGAGCGGCTGGACCTCAAGCTCGACCTGCACGCAAAAATCAGCGCCGCCGCCAAGCCCGATGCCATCATCGGTTCCAGCACTTCAGGCCTGCTGCCCAGCGAATTCTATGAGTCGTCGACTCACCCAGAACGCTGCGTTGTCGGCCACCCGTTCAATCCGGTGTACCTGCTGCCGCTGGTCGAGATTGTCGGCGGTAGCCGCACCTCACCCGAGGCCATTGAAGCTGCCAAAACCATCTACACCGCACTCGGCATGCGCCCGCTGCATGTGCGCAAGGAAGTGCCAGGCTTCATCGCCGACCGCCTGCTCGAAGCGCTCTGGCGCGAGGCCTTGCACCTGGTCAACGACGGCGTTGCCACCACGGGCGAAATCGATGACGCGATTCGCTTCGGCGCAGGCTTGCGCTGGTCGTTCATGGGCACGTTCCTTACCTACACCCTGGCCGGTGGCGATGCCGGCATGCGCCACTTCATGTCACAGTTCGGCCCTGCCCTGAGGCTGCCCTGGACCTACCTGCCAGCACCGGAACTGACCGACAAGCTGATCGACGATGTGGTGAACGGTACCTCTGAGCAACAGGGCGAGCGCAGTATCGCTGCACTGGAGCGCTACCGTGACGACACCCTGCTGGCGGTGCTGGAAGCGGTGAAAACCAGCAAGGCCAGCCACGGAATGTCGTTTGGCGATTAAGGAGACCAAGATGCCCGCTCTGATCACTTACCGCACCACGGTCCAGGAGGACTGGGTCGATTACAACGGCCACCTGCGGGATGCCTTCTACCTGCTGATCTTCAGCTACGCGACCGATGCCCTGATGGAGCGCATTGGCCTGGACGCCGACAGCCGCGGGCAAAGCGGTAATTCACTGTTCACGCTGGAGGCGCATATCAATTATCTGCACGAGGTGAAGCTGGGCACCGAGGTGTGGGTGCAGACGCATATCATCGGCTTTGATCGCAAGCGTCTTCACGTGTATCACAGCCTGCACCGGGCAGGGTTCGACGAGGTCCTGGCGGCGAGCGAGCAGATGTTATTGCACGTGGACCTGGCGGGGCCGCAGTCAGCACCTTTTGGGCACACGACTGTTTGCCAATTGAATCACTTGGTAAAGCAACAGGAGGGGACGCTGGCGCCGCGATACCTGGGGCGTATCCTACAACTTCCCTCTTGAATGACCATGGAGTTGGCGCCAAGGTGTATATAAAGACCAAGCACCTTGGCGCCCTCGCCAGATACGATCAGGCCCTAGGTTTACTCATAGGACACTCTGTATACTGGCCCGATTAGTCTTCTCGTGAATTCGAACCCCTCGGGCTTACCACCACCCGAATGTACGCTAGTTATTTCAAAGTCCCCAGAAAAATTGCCTGCCTTATAACAACTGTGTACCCAATAGAGGATATTGGAGAAACACAGCTTTCTCGGCGTGGAACCACTGTAAAAGTCTTTTACCACGACTTGTACGGGATCGACATCATTATCCTTGCATTCGGTATACCATGAGAGCAGGGCTTGTTCACCCGGGTTCAAATCAATGAAGCAACCCCGGTTCGCCCCGTACAACCACAAACGAACAGGATGAGCAGGGTCCGGATAAAAATTGGCAACAGTGTCACGATTTTCATTGAAAGCCCGCGCCACATCATTTTTATCTACCGTACCCATAGGAACCCCTTGATACTGCAAACGCGGGTTTGAATGGTAGGGAATGGCGCCATGCGACGTTCGCATCTGAGTATGGAAATTTGGCGCTGTACGCTGGTAGCCATAGGCGTAAAGGGGTAGAGACCCAACTGGAGCCTCGTCCTTATGATCGGCCCCCATGTTATGTCCTAATTCGTGTCCTAACGCAGCAAAGCAACTAATGGCCGAAAAAGCCCTGTACACGGTAGCGTTAACGTTCGCTATGCCACAGTAAACGCTAAACGTCGAAAGCATTGATACCAGATCGGCGCGCCCCTTTTCACGTTCAATATGAATTTTAGCCCCCAAGGGTTTACCAGCTGCCATATCACCGATCTGAGTTTCGGGCGTTTTGCCTGTTTCATCGTAGTCAGAATCGTAAATATCAGACAGCTCGTACACGGCATCGACTTTGCTATTTATAAAGTATTGATTGGCGTTCTGTAACGCCTGCGCCAATTCGATCTTGTAATTTGGAAATAACGCTCTGGACTGCCGGGTTGTCACGAGTAGCACCCTAATCGTACTTTTTGACGACAGAGGAGCAGTGACCAACTGGGTATTGCCCTGTGGTTGCACCGGAGCAGCTATCGGCGCTGCTTCTGGTGGTAGTTTTGATTCATCAACCTTGACCAAGACTTGCTGGCCTTTGCCAACCGCCGTTAACCGGTAGAGCTGCCCATCCACCCGGATATCCCCAACGACCAGGTTACCGTCGCTCACCAATGAAACCCAGTTGAGCGGATCCATATCGACTTCCGCCGGTGAGGGGTAAAGTTGTCTACGGTTGGAAGGCATATCGCCAACCCACCCTAGCATTCCTGGAGCAACACTATCGCTTCTTGATAACTTGAAACTCACCGTTCTGCCGTCAGTCAGAGGCATTGAGAGCATCGTCGTATCTTTCGATACAAGCCCAGGCTTGACCTGCACTTCTTTAACTTCAGCTTCTTCTGACCAATTCAACAAAAGCTTCAAATACTTGTCAGTACTAGATTGCCTCTCGAGGGCGGCGCGGTTCTGGTCTGGCTTGATCTGAAACAGCGTATCCGCCGAACTTTCGAGATGGTTTGTAGGGTCCGAAGCTGTGCATCCTCCAAAAAGAAACACAGCACCTAGCAAGCAGAATTTCAATTGTTTCCGGTTCATGTTCATGCTCCAGATATCGGAGCCTCACTTGAGCATGGGCATCGATTCCCAACAACTGACATAAATAACAGTTGCAAAAAAACCCCGGAAAGCCGTGAGCTACCGGGGCCAAGAGCGAGCAACATCCACTGTGCGTGAGCGAGGGTGACCAAACCCTCGGGTACCGTGAATGGCTTCAGTGTGCGGGCTTGCCGGGCGGGGGATTTAGCCGTAAACGACCTGTTCTTAGCCAAAGCAGCCATGGCGACATTCTGTTCTTGCGAGGCTGTCGCGCACGTCACAGAATCGGTCGTAAATCACAGCAGCACTCTCTTAGCGATAAAAGGGACAACAGCCATGATGCATGCGGATTTGATTGATCAGGACGACCTCGCCGGCCATTTGCGCGCGCGCGGTTTCGATATTCCGGCCGGGGCCAGTGCCGAACAGGCGTGTGAAGCAGTGGTGCGGGGGCTGACCGAGCCCAATGCGCGGGCGCTGAAGGGGATGGTGGAGCAGATGTACACCGGTAGTGCGACGATCCTGCCTGCTGTGCGCCAGGCCATCGACAAGCAGCTGTTGCCGGCGCTGGCGAGTTTCAACAAGCGGGCCTGATTCTTTTTCCTGTACTGGCCCTCTCGCCTGCAAGCCAGCTCCCACAGTGACTACACACAGCTCGAGGCCTGTGCAGTACCTGTGGGAGCGGGCGTGCCCGCGAAGAGGCCGACTCGGTATCAGAGCCTTACGCTGGCAAAGGTCGACTCGTTGCGCGCCTGGCTCAGTGCCGCCATCGGCCCGCTGTGTGGCGACAGGGTCATGGCCTGCGGAATCGGCATCATCGCTACCTGCTGCGCGGTGTTGGAACCCACACGCTCGTCACGCGGCGGAATGCCGAAGTACTCGCGGTAGCACTTGGAGAAGTGCGGCGTGGACACAAAACCACACACCGACGCCACTTCGATGATCGACATCGGTGTCTGCTTCAGCAGCTGCCGCGCACGGATCAGGCGCAATTTCAGGTAGTAGCGCGATGGCGAGCAGTGCAGGTACTTCTGGAACAGCCGCTCAAGCTGGCGTCGCGACACTGCCACGTACACCGCCAGTTCGTCCAGGTCGATCGGCTCTTCGAGGTTGGCCTCCATCAGCGCGACGATTTCCTGCAACTTCGGCTGGTTGGTACCGAGCATGTGCTTGAGCGGCACGCGCTGGTGGTCCTGCTCGTTGCGGATGCGCTCATAGACGAACATCTCGGAGATGGCCGCCGACAGCTCGCGGCCATGGTCGCGGCTGATCAGGTGCAACATCATGTCCAGCGGCGCAGTGCCGCCGGAGCTGGTGAAGCGGTTACGGTCGAGGGTGAACAGGCGGGTGCTCATGTTCACCCGTGGGTAGGCTTCCTGCATGGCCGCCAGGCACTCCCAGTGCACACTGCAATCGAAACCGTCGAGCAGCCCGGCACAGGCCAGGGCCCAGCTGCCGGTGCACACCGCGCCAAGGCGGCGCGACTGGCGGGCCTGGGCCTGCAGCCAGGTGACATGCTCACGGGTAACAGTGCGCTGGATGCCCACGCCGCCGCAGACGATCACGGTATCGATGGGCGGCGCGCTGTGCATGGCGGCATCGGGGGTGATCTGCAGGCCGTCGCTGGCCCAGACCTGGCCGCCGTCGACCGTCAGGGTGTGCCAGCGGTACAGCTCGCGGCCGGACAGCTGGTTGGCCATGCGCAGCGGCTCGACGGCCGATGCCAGGGAAATCAGGGTGAAATTGTCCAGTAGAAGAAACCCGATGGACTGGGGTGCTGTGCGGTTCTGGGTTGGGGTCCCGGAGGTGTACGACGTCATCGCGATTTCTCCTCACACAAATGCAGGGTGTGCCTCAGGCGGGCACTGATTTCTTGTTATGACCCCTCGGTCATTTTCCGGGGGTAGGTTGCCAATCTCAACGCAAACGCCGTGCCTGAAATTGAACGGCTATCCAAAAAAACCTGAAAACGACACCTTCATCAGGCAAATCAAGGGCTTCGGCCGAGTTGGCAGATAGTCGCAAAACAGGCGTGCTAGGCGCCGTGCGTGTAACGGCTGAGCAATTTGGTGACACGTGCAGCGTAAGTTGCCCAGAAACGACACTCTTGAGTGTCACCGACAATGCCCGCACTGATAGCGACACCCGACGATCGGTAGGCGGCGGGCGCACCATAAGGAGGCATTTGTGGTTATGTTGCACCTGCATCAACCTTAAAAGGCCCCTTCGCGGGTGAACCCGCGAAGGGGCCAGCAAACCTGGTAAAGATCAGCACTCGATAGCGCTGACCGCCAGGCCACCGCGTGAGGTCTCTTTGTACTTGTCGTGCATGTCGGCCCCGGTATCGCGCATGGTGCGGATCACCTGGTCGAGGGAAATGAAGTGCTCGCCGTCACCGCGCAGCGCCATTTGCACCGCGTTGATGGCTTTTACCGCAGCAATCGCGTTGCGCTCGATGCATGGCACCTGCACCAGCCCGCCGACCGGGTCGCAGGTCAGGCCGAGGTTGTGTTCCAAGGCAATTTCGGCCGCGTTCTCCACCTGTGGCGGGGTAGCGCCCAGCACTTCGGCAAGCCCTGCCGCCGCCATGGCGCAGGCCGAGCCGACTTCCCCCTGGCAACCCACTTCAGCCCCAGAGATCGAGGCGTTCTTCTTGCACAGGATGCCCACGGCAGCCGCAGCCAGGAAGTAATCGACAATGCTGGACTCGTTCACCTCATCGCTGAAGCGCATGTAGTAGTGCAGCACCGCCGGGATGATGCCGGCCGCGCCATTGGTGGGTGCGGTAACCATGCGCCCACCGGCGGCGTTCTCTTCGTTGACGGCCAGGGCGAACAGATTGACCCATTCCATGGCGCTCATGGTCGAGCCGATCACGTTGGGCTTGCCGATCTCTTGCAGGCTACGGTGCAGCTTGGCAGCGCGGCGGCGCACGTTCAGCCCGCCGGGCAGCGTGCCTTCGTATTTAAGGCCGTTGTTGACGCATTCCTGCATGGCTTCCCAGAGCTTGTGCAGGCCGGCGCGGATCTCTTCCTCGCTGCGCCAGACCTTCTCGTTGGCCATCATCAATTGCGACACGCTGAGGTCGTTTTGCTTGCACAGGCGCAGCAGTTCGGCGGCGCTGTTGAAGTCGTACGGCAGCACCGTCTGGTCGGCATCCAGCACACCGCTGGCGGCCTGGGCGGCATCGACCACAAAGCCGCCACCCACCGAGTAGTAGGTGTCGCGGTGCAACTCGCCCTGCTCGCCCTCGGCAACCAGGGTCATGGCGTTGGGGTGGTACGGCAGGTTTTCGTCCAGCAGCAGCATGTCGCGGGCCCAGACGAATTCTATGGGCAGGCGGCTGTCCAGCTGCAGGGTGTTGGTTTCGCGCAGGTCGGCAATGCGCGGCACGATCTGGGTCGGGTCAATGGCGTCAGGCCACTCGCCCATCAAGCCCATGATGGTGGCGTTGTCGGTGCCGTGACCGATACCGGTGGCCGACAGCGAGCCATACAGGCGCACCTCGATCCGTTTCACACGTTCCAGCTCGCCGCGTTCGCGAAGGCCCTGAACAAACAGGGCGCCAGCACGCATGGGGCCGACGGTGTGGGAGCTGGAAGGCCCGACACCGATCTTGAACAGGTCGAACACGCTGATGGCCATTGTCGAATCACCTCTTGCTGGGCTTGTCTCTGCGCGCCATGCGCAGGGCGGGGCAACTGCTAGGCTCAAACAGCGGGCCGCCTTGAATGCCAGCATCATCGGGCTTTTACCGCACCCCTCGCCGTCTGCAACCGACGTACTTTTGTCCAGCCGCGCCGCGCTGTTTTTGCTCAAGGAGCGGCCCTCACCACGCCGCTTTCCGGCGGCCTGGTGACGCAAAAATGCGGCCGAGGGGGTGGATAAACCCATAAGCGACATCGCCCTTACTGGATACGACCCGTTCCGTACTGGATACGACCCTACCAGTAGGCGATTGCCCGGCGCTGGAGGATTATCGAAAGCGACTCGTAAAGCACGGCCACGCATCCTGCCCTCTGCAGGCCTGGTCGACCGGACCCTCAGAAAGCCCGGCGACCCACGCGAACCCGAAGACAATATCTCAGGAGTCCATCCATGAAAGGTTCACCCTCGCTGTTGCTGGTTGCGTTGCTGTCCACGCCCTTGCTGGCCCAGGCCGCCGAACCCGAGCAGTGTCAGACGGTACGTTTCTCCGACGTCGGCTGGACCGACATCACAGTCACGACCGCGACCACCAGCGTTGTGCTCGAAGCCCTGGGTTACAAAACCCACACCACCATGATCTCGGTACCCGTGACCTACAAGTCGCTGGCCGCCGGCAAGGACCTGGACGTGTTTCTCGGCAACTGGATGCCGACCATGGAGAACGACATCAAGCAGTACCGCGACGCTGGCACCGTGGAAACGGTGCGCGCCAACCTGGAAAACGCCAAGTACACCTTGGCCGTGCCTCAGGCGCTGTACGACAAGGGCCTGAAAGATTTCGCCGACATTCCCAAGTTCAAGAAGGAACTGGACGGCAAGATCTACGGTATCGAGCCTGGCAACGATGGCAACCGCACCATCCAGAGCATGATCGACAAGAACGCCTTCGGCCTGAAGGACGCCGGTTTCAAGATTGTGCAATCGAGCGAGGCCGGCATGCTGTCGCAGGTCGACCGCGCGCAAAAACGCGGCGAGGCCCTGGTGTTCCTGGGCTGGGAACCGCACCCGATGAACACCCGCTTCAAGATGCAGTACCTGACCGGCGGGGACGATTTCTTCGGGCCCGATTTCGGCAAGGCGACCGTATTGACCAATACCCGCAAGGGCTACGCGCAGGAATGCAGCAACGTTGGCCAACTGCTCAAGAACCTGTCGTTCGAGCTCAAGGATGAAAGCACCATGATGGGCTATGTCCTGGACGACAAGATGAAACCCGAAGCAGCCGCCAAGAAGTGGCTTAAAGACAACCCCGGCAAGCTGGACACCTGGCTTGCCGGCGTTACCACTGTTGATGGCAAACCCGGCCTTGAGGCGGCCAAGGCCAAGCTGGCGCAATAACGCACCACGCAATAGCGCTACCTCGGGGCAGGACCGTGCCTGCCCCGGGTTGATTTCAATCTATGCAGGTGGAAGCTCGCTATCATGCTTATCGATCAGAAAATACCCCTGGGCCAGTACATCGCGTCGTTCGTCGAGTGGCTGACCCAGAACGGCGCGAATTACTTCGACGCCATCGCGCAAGGCCTGGAATTCATGATCCATGGGGTCACCAGTGCCCTGACCTGGTTCAACCCGTTCGTCCTCATCGCCCTGTTCGCCGGCCTGGCGCACCTGATCCAGCGCAAGTGGGGGCTGACCGCGTTCGTTGCCCTGTCATTCCTGCTGATCTTCAACCTGGGTTACTGGCAGGAAACCATGGAAACCCTGGCGCAAGTGACCTTCGCCACGGTGGTGTGCGTGGTGATTGGCGTGCCGCTGGGCATCCTCGCTGCGCACAAACCGATGTTCTATACCGCCATGCGCCCGGTACTCGACCTGATGCAGACGGTGCCCACCTTCGTCTACCTGATCCCTACCCTGACCCTGTTCGGCCTGGGTGTGGTACCGGGGCTGATCTCTACCGTGGTCTTCGCCATTGCGGCGCCAATCCGCCTCACCTACCTGGGCATCTGCGACGTCCCGCAGGAGCTGATGGACGCTGGCAAGGCCTTTGGCTGCTCGCGTCGCCAATTGCTTACCCGTATCGAACTGCCGCATGCGATGCCCAGCATCGCCGCCGGCGTCACCCAGTGCATCATGCTGTCGCTGTCGATGGTAGTAATCGCCGCCCTGGTGGGCGCTGACGGCCTGGGCAAACCTGTGGTCAACGCACTGAACACCGCCGATATCTCCCTGGGCTTCGAAGCGGGCCTGGCGATCGTGCTGCTGGCAATCATGCTCGACCGTATCTGCAAGCAACCGGAACTGCCGGTAAGGGGTGAGGCATGAGCATCATTCGTTTCGAAGACGTCGACGTCATTTTCTCCAACAAGCCGCGCGAGGCGCTGTCGCTGCTGGACCAGGGCAAGACCCGCGAACAGATCCTCAAGCAGACCGGCCTGGTGGTCGGCGTCGAAAAGGCCAACCTTGATATCAACAAGGGTGAGATCTGCGTGCTGATGGGCTTGTCCGGCTCGGGCAAATCGAGCCTGCTGCGCTGCATCAACGGCCTCAACACCGTCAGCCGCGGCAAGCTGTTTGTCGAGCACGAAGGCAAGCACATCGACATTGCCCACTGCAGCCCGGCCGAGCTGAAAATGATGCGCACCAAGCGCATTGCCATGGTGTTCCAGAAGTTCGCCCTGATGCCTTGGCTGACGGTGCGCGAGAACATCAGCTTTGGCCTGGAAATGCAGGGCCGCCCTGAAAAGGAACGGCGCAAGCTGGTGGACGAGAAGCTTGAGCTGGTGGGCCTGACCCAGTGGCGCAACAAGAAGCCGGACGAGCTGTCTGGCGGCATGCAGCAGCGCGTGGGCCTGGCCCGGGCGCTGGCGATGGATGCCGACATCCTGCTGATGGACGAACCGTTCTCGGCCCTCGACCCGCTGATCCGCCAGGGCCTGCAAGACGAGCTGCTGGGCCTGCAGGCCAAGCTGAGCAAGACCATCGTGTTCGTCAGCCACGACCTGGACGAGGCACTGAAGCTGGGTACCCGCATTGCGATCATGAAGGACGGGCGGATCATCCAGTACAGCAAGCCGGAGGAGATCGTGCTCAACCCGGCCGACGAGTATGTGCGTACCTTCGTCGCCCACACCAACCCGCTGAACGTGCTGTGCGGCCGCAGCCTGATGCGTAGCCTGGACAACTGCAAGCGGGTCAATGGCTCGGTGTGCCTGGACCCGGGAATCGATTCGTGGCTGGACTTGGGCGAAGGTGGCGCGCTCAAGCGTGCACGCCAGGGCCAGAACGGGCTGGACATGCAGAACTGGGCACCGGGGCAGGATGTGGAGCTGCTGGAGCGCAGGCCGACTGTGGTGCACGCCGACATCGGCATGCGCGAGGCGCTGCAGATTCGTTATCAGACCGGCAACAAGCTGGTGTTGCAGGATAACGACAGGGTGGTGGGGATTCTTGGGGATACCGAGCTTTATCACGCGTTGCTCGGCAAGAACCACGGGTGATGCCCCGGGGCCCGCTTTGCGGGCCATTCGCAGCACAAGGCTGCTCCTACAGGGGAATGCGTATCCCTGTAGGAGCAGCCTTGTGCTGCGAATGGAGGGCAAAGCCCTCCCGGCAATCTGTCAGCGAACGACGATACCGCGCGAAGCCATGTAGGCCTTGGCCTCCGGCACCGTGTACTCGCCAAAGTGGAAGATACTGGCCGCCAGCACCGCGCTGGCATGCCCTTCCAGAATGCCGTCAGCCAGGTGCTGCAGGTTACCCACACCCCCCGAGGCAATCACCGGAATGCCCAGCGCATCACTGATGGCGCGGGTAACACCCAGGTCGAAGCCGTTCTTCATGCCGTCCTGGTCCATGCTGGTCAGCAGGATCTCGCCAGCACCCAGGCCTTCCATCTTCTTCGCCCACTCGACGGCATCCAGCCCGGTCGGCTTGCGACCGCCGTGGGTGAAGATTTCCCAGCGTGGCGTTTCACCTGGCCCGGACACCTTCTTGGCATCGATGGCGACAACGATGCACTGCGAACCGAAACGGTCCGCCGCCTCGCCCACAAACTCCGGGTTGAACACCGCAGCCGTATTGATCGAAACCTTGTCGGCACCGGCATTGAGCAGGTTGCGGATGTCCTGCACGGTGCGCACGCCACCGCCCACGGTCAGCGGGATGAACACCTGGCTGGCCATGCGCTCGACGGTATGCAGGGTGGTGTCGCGGCCATCGACGCTGGCGGTGATGTCGAGGAAGGTGATTTCGTCGGCCCCCTGCTCGTTGTAGCGACGGGCAATTTCCACCGGGTCGCCGGCATCACGGATGTTCTCGAACTTGACGCCCTTGACCACCCGGCCGTTGTCCACGTCCAGGCAAGGGATGATGCGCTTGGCCAGTGCCATGGTTCAGTCCTCAGCCTTGGTAGTTGTCGCAGAAGGCCTGGGCCTCGGCGACATCGAGGGTGCCTTCGTAGATGGCACGGCCGGTGATGGCGCCAATGATGCCGGGGGCCTTGGCGTCCAGCAGGGCCTTGATGTCGCCCAGGTTGTGGATGCCGCCCGAGGCGATCACCGGAATGCGGGTGGCTTCAGCCAGTGCCTTGGTGAAAGGCACATTGCAGCCCTGCATCATGCCGTCCTTGGCGATGTCGGTGTAGACGATCGCCGAGACGCCATCGGCCTCGAAACGCTTGGCCAGGTCGATGACCTGCACGGTGCTCACTTCGGCCCAGCCGTCGGTGGCGACGAAGCCGTCCTTGGCATCCAGGCCAACGATGACCTTGCCGGGGAAGGCCTTGCACGCTTCGGCGACGAACTCTGGCTGCTTGACCGCCTTGGTGCCGATGATCACGTAGCTGACGCCAGCCTTGACGTAGTGCTCGATGGTTTCCAGCGAACGGATGCCACCGCCGATCTGGATCGGCAGGGTCGGGTAGCGCTTGGCAATGGCGGTAACCACTTCACCGTTGACCGGCTGGCCTTCGAAGGCACCGTTGAGGTCGACCAGGTGCAGGCGGCGGCAGCCACCCTCGACCCACTTGGCGGCCATGCTCACCGGGTCGTCGGAAAATACCGTGGAGTCTTCCATGCGGCCCTGGCGCAGGCGCACGCAAGCACCGTCCTTCAGATCGATAGCGGGGATAATCAGCATCTTGGGAACCTGTCTGTTCTTAGGGTTTCAGGGCTTTTCGAGCGCCCACAGATCGCTTTCGATGCTCTCGAACCGCTCCTTGAGGTGCAGCTGAACATCGGCAATCGCCCTGTTGTAGTAAAGGGGTGCAATTTCTTTGCTGAACAGCTCAAGCACCTCGGCCACCTCGAACGACCCCAGCTCCAGCTCGAAACGGTCTTCGAGGAAGCGCTTGAGCGTGTCGAGCGCATCGCGCTCCTGCTCGGGGGCCAGTGTGATGACCGGGGCCTTGGCTTTCGACCTGCTCATTTACCAGCGCCCGTCCCAGGCGACGAAGTTCTGCAGCAACTGCAGGCCATGGGTATGGCTCTTCTCCGGGTGGAACTGCACGGCAAAGCGCGAGCCGTCCGCCAGCGCAGCGGCGAAATCGACGCCGTAGTGGCCGCGGCCGACTACCTGGCCCGGCTTGCCGGCATTGATGTAATAGCTGTGCACGAAGTAGAAACGCGCCTGGTCGGGGATGTCGTGCCACAGCGGGTGGTGGATGGTCTGGCTGACTTCGTTCCACCCCATGTGCGGCACCTTCAGGTGCTCGCCGTCTTCTTGCAGATCTTTGCCGAAGAAGCGCACCTGGCCCGGGAACATGCCGATGCAGTCCACACCGGCGTTTTCCTCGCTGTGTTCAAGCAGCGCCTGCATGCCCACGCAAATACCAAGGAACGGGCGGTCCTGGCTGACTTCGCGCACCAGGCTGTCGAAGCCCAGACGGCGGATTTCGGCCATGCAATCGCGGATCGCACCTACGCCCGGAAATACCACGCGGTCGGCTTCACGAATGACTGCGGCATCGCTGGTGACCAGCACTTTACCGGCACCAACGTGCTCAAGCGCCTTGGCCACCGAGTGCAGGTTGCCCATGCCATAGTCGATTACGGCTACCGTCTGCATTTACAGGCACCCTTTGGTCGACGGCATCTGCCCGGCCATGCGCTCGTCGAGGGTGACAGCCATGCGCAGCGCGCGGCCGAATGCCTTGAACACGGTTTCGATCTGGTGGTGGGTGTTGTGGCCACGCAGGTTGTCGATGTGCAGGGTTACCAGCGCGTGGTTGACGAAGCCCTGGAAGAACTCCTGGAACAGGTCGACATCAAAACCGCCAACACTGGCACGGGTATACGGCACATGCATCTGCAGGCCGGGGCGGCCGGAGAAGTCGATGACCACACGCGACAGCGCTTCGTCCAGCGGCACGTAGGCGTGGCCGTAGCGGAAGATACCTTTCTTGTCACCGATGGCCTGGGCGAATGCCATGCCCAGGGTGATGCCAACGTCCTCGACGGTATGGTGATCGTCGATATGCGTGTCCCCCTTGCACTCGATATCCAGATCGATCAGGCCATGGCGGGCGATCTGGTCCAGCATGTGTTCAAGAAAAGGCACGCCGATATCGAATCGGGCCTTGCCACTGCCATCGAGGTTGATCGAGCACTTGACCTGGGTTTCCAGGGTATTGCGCTCGACGGAAGCCTTACGTTCGACCATCACCAGCTCCGCAAAATCATTGGGCGAAAAGGGCTCCATTATAGGCCCAGAACGCGCCAGCTTGAAACGCGGATGACATATGGCAAACCAAGCAATTACGGGGCTGGATGCCGCTACAGGTCTATACAACCCGGTAATTGGGGCAGCCGCTCACCTGTAGGAGCGGCCTTGTGCCGCGAATGGGGCGCAAAGCGCCCCATGGGCCTGCCCAGGATTACATCAATGAAACAGCACCGCAGTCTTCTGCAAGGTAACCCACACCCCCCAGGCCAGCGGCACGACCACCACCGCCCATGCCAGCAGCACCAACGGCAGGCTCCCCGGCGCTGCCTTCCACTCCAGCGACCGCGCCCCATCGGCACCCTTGTCATGGCTCAGCGCGCGCTCGGCCGCCAGTTCGGCATCGCTCATGAAGTGCTTGTCGGCCACAGGGCGCACCAGCATGTTGCAGATAAAGCCCAGCACCAGCAGGCCGGCGAGGATATACAAGGTCATGTCGTAAGCCGCTGCGCGCTCTACCCCCGCAGCCAGCTGAGACTCGCGCAGGTAAGTGATCAACACCGGCCCCAGCACGCCCGCCGCAGCCCAGGCAGTCAACAGGCGACCATGAATGGCGCCGACCATCTGCGTGCCGAACAGGTCAGCCAAGTACGCCGGCACGGTCGCGAAACCGCCGCCATACATCGACAGGATGATGCAGAACGCGGCCACGAACAGCGCCACGTTACCCAGGTGCCCCATGTTCGGCACCAGGCTGTAAAGGCCGACGCCCAAGGCGAAGAAGGCAAAGTAGGTGTTCTTGCGGCCGATGTAGTCGGAGAACGACGCCCAGAAGAACCGCCCGCCGATATTGAACAGGCTCAGCAGGCCGGTGAAGCCGGCGGCGATCGCGGCAATCTGTGCCAACTGGGCCGCATTCAGCTGGCTGAAGGTCAGTTCGTTGCCCAGCAACTTGCCGGCGAACACTTCCTGCAGCAGGGGCGACGCCATGCCGAGAATACCGATACCCGCCGACACGTTCAGGCACAGCACCAGCCAGATCAGCGCGAACTGAGGGGTTTTCCACGCCACACTAACGTGCACATGGCGATCGGTAACCATGGTGTTACCGGCTTTTTTCGCCGGGGCGGTCCAGCCTTCGGGCTTCCAGCCGGTCGGCGGCACACGGTAAGCCAGCGCGCCAGCAGTCATGAACACGAAGTAGATCGCCGCCATCGCGACGAAGCTCTGCCATACGCCCATTTCGTGCTCGTTGCCAAAATGCCCCATCAGCGCGGTGGCCAGCGGTGCACCCACCATGGCCCCGCCGCCAAAGCCCATGATCGCCATGCCGGTGGCCATGCCGCGCTTGTCCGGGAACCACTTGATCAGCGTGGACACGGGCGAGATATAGCCCAGGCCCAGGCCGATACCGCCGATCACGCCGGAGCCCAGCCACATCAGCCACAGTTGGTGGGTTTTTACGCCAATGGCCGAGATCAGCATGCCGCCACACCAGCACAGTGCCGACACCAGGCCGGCCTTGCGCGGCCCGGCATGCTCCAGCCAACCACCCAGTACTGCCGCGGAGCAGCCGAGGAAGACGAAGAACAGGGTGTAGATCCAGCTCAGCATCGAGATCGGCCAGTCGCATTCGGCGCTGAACAGGCGGGCAATGAAGCCCATGTCTGGCGCACAGGCGACGGGGGCAGTGATACCGAGGGCTTGCGACAACGGCAGCCAGAACACCGAAAAACCGTAGGCCATGCCGATGCACAGGTGGATGGCCAGGGCGGCTGGCGGGACCAGCCAGCGGTTGAAGCCCGGGCGGGCGATGATGCGCTCCTTCGACAGGAAGCCTGGCGCACTGGCCAAGGCCCCCGCCGCGACGGTACTGGTCATGGATCTGATCCTTCTTATAGGGTGGGTGCTCGCAAAGCGGCGCAAGATTAGCAGAGCCAAGTGGCGTGAAAGCAATCTGATATCGTGATTTTTCGCGTTGCTGAAACGGTCCTCTCTCCTGTGCCGGCCTCTTCGCGGGCTCGCCCGCGAAGAGGCCGGCACAGGCAAACATTTGCCCACCGAAAGCCGTACCATCTGCTTCAACCGTAGGAAAAGCCCTGTATCTCTAGTCGAATAAGCAGGGACAACCACCGCGGCGTTATACTCTGTCGCCTGAATTCACTAACGGACTACAAGGACTCGCCCATGAAAGCGTTCGGCAAAATCCTGGGACTGGGGCTTCTCGGGTTGCTGCTGATCATCGTGGCGCTGGGCTTCGCCCTGACCCACCTCTTTGATCCCAACGACTACAAAGACGAGATTCGCCAGTTGGCACGGGACAAGGCTCACGTCGAGCTGACCCTCAACGGCGACATCGGCTGGAGCCTGTTCCCGTGGCTGGGCCTGGAGTTGCACGAAGCAAGCATCGCCACCTTGGCCAAACCCAAGGAGCCGTTCGCCGACCTGCAAATGCTCGGCCTGTCCGTGCGTGTGCTGCCGTTGTTGCGCCGCGAAGTGCAGATGAGCGACGTGCGCGTCGAAGGCTTGAACCTGACCCTGGCCCGCGACGAGCAAGGCCATGGCAACTGGGAAGACATCGGCAAGCCGCTGCCCGCGCCGAACGGCACCCCTGCCGATGCGCAGGCCAATGCCCCCGCCCAAGCAACTGCCGAACAGAAGCCGGCGCCTGCGAACGGCAACGAGCGGGCCGTCAAGCTGGACATCGACAGCCTGACCGTGAACAACGCCCGCGTGCAGTACACCGATGCCAAGACCGGCCAGAGCTACAGCGCCGAGAGCATCCAGCTGAGCACGGGGCCGGTCCACGAAGGCGCCAACATTCCGCTCAAGGCCAGTGCCTTCATCAGCGCCAGCGAGCCGAACATCAAGGCCCGCACCGAACTGGCCGGCGAGCTGCGTTTCGACCGCAAGCTCAAGCGCTACAACTTCGAAGACATGCGCCTGTCGGGCGAAACCTCGGGTGAGCCAACCGGCGGCAAGACCGTGACCTTCGCCGCCCAAGGCCAGCTGCTGGTCGACCTGGCAGCCAATGTCGCCTCGTGGAACGGCCTGAAAGTCTCGGCCAACCAGCTGCGCGCCCTGGGCGAGCTGAATGTGCGCGACCTGGACAAGGCACCACAGCTGAGCGGTGGCCTGTCCATCGCCCAGTTCAACCTGCGCACCTTCCTCGACAGCATCGGCCGCACGCTGCCGGCCACCAACGACCCGGCAGCCTTCGCCAAGCTGGAGCTGGTGACCCGTCTGCAGGGCACAGCAAACAGCCTGGCCCTGGAAGACCTGGCCGTGAAGCTGGACGACAGTACCTTCAGTGGCCGTGTGGCCGTGGAAGACTTCGCCAAGCAGGCCCTGCGCCTGCAACTGAAGGGCGATACCTTCGACGCTGACCGCTACCTGCCAGCCAAAAGCGAAGAGGCCAAGGGCGCCACTGCCGCGCGCCAGGCCGAGGTCAAGCAGCAAGAAGCCAGCGCCGTGGCCGGTGCCGGCACCACACCACTGCCCAACGCCCCGACCCAGGTGGCCTGGAGCGACGACAAGCTGCTGCCGGTCGACCGCCTGCGCGCCCTCGACCTGCAAGCCGACCTGGCCTTTGGCTCGCTGACCGTGGACAAGCTGCCGATCGAAGACGCCCAGCTCAAGGCCATCGGCCAAGGCGGCCTGCTGACCCTGCAAACCCTGCGCGGCGAGCTATACAATGGTACCTTCGAAGCCAAGGGCACGGTCGACGTGCGCCCTGCCGTACCGCAACTGGGTGTGAACACCAACATCCAGCGGGTGCCGGTAGAGCACTTCATCAAGACCGAAGGCAAGGACCAGGTACCACCGGTCAAAGGCCTGCTGACCCTGACCAGCGACCTGACCGCCACCGGCAACAGCCAGAAAGCCCTGGTCGACACCCTCAATGGCAGCGCCAAGTTCACCATCAATGATGGCGTGCTGGTCAATGCCAACCTGGAACAGCAGCTGTGCCAGGCCATCGCCACCCTCAACCGCAAGACCCTGAGCGGCGAACCTCGCGGCAAGGACACCCCGTTCCAGGAACTGCGCGGCAGCCTGGTGGTGCGCAATGGCGTTGCCAGCAACCCGGACCTCAAGGCGCGCATCCCGGGCCTGACCGTCAACGGCCATGGCGACCTCGACCTGCGCGTGCTGGGCATGGACTACAACGTCGGCGTGATTGTCGAAGGCGACCAGCGCGCCATGCCGGACCCGGCTTGCCAGGTCAACGAACGCTATGTGGGCGTTGAAGTGCCGCTGCGCTGCCGTGGCCCGCTGGAGCTGGGCGCCAAGGCCTGCCGCCTGGACCAGGGCGGCATGGGCAAAGTTGCCGCCAAGCTGGCCGGCAACCGCCTGAAAGACAAGATTGATGAAAAGCTCGAAGAGAAACTCGGAGACAAAGTGAGCCCGGAAGTAAAAGACGCACTCAAGGGGCTGTTCAAGCGATGAGCCCCGAGCAGTTCTCCAGCGCTGTGCTGGACTGGTACGACGAGCACGGCCGGCACGACCTGCCCTGGCAACAGGGCATCACCCCGTACCGGGTGTGGGTGTCGGAAATCATGTTGCAGCAGACCCAGGTCAGCACCGTGCTCAATTACTTCGACCGGTTCATGCAGGCCCTGCCAACCGTGCAGGCCCTGGCCGAGGCGCCGGAGGACGAAGTGCTGCACCTGTGGACGGGGCTGGGCTACTACACCCGCGCACGCAACCTGCAAAAGGCGGCAAAGATCGTCGTCGAGCGACATGGCGGCGAATTCCCGCGCAGTGTCGAGCAGCTCACCGAGCTGCCCGGCATCGGCCGCTCCACCGCTGGCGCCATCGCCAGCATCAGCATGGGCATACGCGCGCCGATCCTGGACGGTAACGTCAAGCGCGTGCTGGCCCGCTACACCGCCCAGGCCGGCTACCCCGGCGAGCCCAAGGTGGCCAACCAGCTGTGGGCCACGGCCGAGCGTTTCACCCCGCTGCAGCGCGCCAACCATTACACCCAGGCCATGATGGACATGGGCGCCACGCTGTGCACCCGCAGCAAGCCCAGTTGCCTGATCTGCCCGTTGCAGCGCGGCTGCGAAGCGCACCTGCACGGCGAAGAAACCCGCTACCCGGAGCCCAAGCCGCGCAAGGCGTTGCCACAACGGCGCACGCTGATGCCACTGCTGGCCAACCACGAAGGCGCCATCCTGCTTTATCGCCGCCCCTCCAGCGGCCTTTGGGGTGGTTTGTGGAGCCTGCCGGAGCTGGACGACCTCGCACAGCTCGACGACCTGGCCTATCAGCACGGCCTGCGCCTGGCAGGCAGCCGGGCCATGGAAGGCCTGACCCATACCTTCAGCCACTTCCAGCTGGCAATCGAGCCCTGGCTGGTGCGCGTCGACTTGGTCGGCGAGCACGTGGCCGAGGCCGACTGGCTCTGGTATAACCTCGCCACCCCGCCGCGCCTGGGCCTCGCCGCCCCGGTCAAAAAGCTGCTTGAACGCGCAGCCGACGAACTGATTGCAGGAGATGCCCGATGACCCGCACCGTGATGTGCCGCAAGTACAACGAAGAACTGCCAGGCCTGGAGCGCCCGCCCTACCCCGGCGCCAAGGGCCAGGACATCTTCGAACACATCTCGCAGAAAGCCTGGGCCGATTGGCAGAAGCACCAGACCATGCTGATCAACGAAAAGCGCCTGAACATGATGAACGCCGAGGACCGCAAATTCCTCCAGGCAGAGATGGACAAGTTTTTCGCCGGCGAAGAATACGCCCAGGCGGAAGGCTACGTTCCACCGGCCGAATGACCCCAAAAATCGTAAGCGACGGAATTAATTTAAAATTTTTTCAAAAAGTCGTTGACGAGCGGTCCGGAAATCTATTTAATTCACCTCGTCGCCCAGATAGCTCAGTCGGTAGAGCAGAGGATTGAAAATCCTCGTGTCGGCGGTTCGACTCCGTCTCTGGGCACCACCTTCAGCTTCTGGTGGTTGCAAAGTTACCCGAAGCGACAACAAGAAACCCGCCTAGTGCGGGTTTTTTGTTGTCTGTGAATTGTGCTGTGGATTCGGCAGCTGTCCCACCTGCTGCCAAACCCGAACAAGGCTTTACCCGGTAGAGCGTGGCAACACCTCGGCATGCAGCCTCACCCCAAGCGCTGCCATCACTTTCATGATGGTCGCCAGGCTCGGGTTACCTTCAGCAGACAGCGCCTTGTACAAACCTTCCCGAGTCAGCCCGGTATCACGTGCCAGTTGCGCCATGCCGCGAGCACGAGCGATATCACCCAGCGCAGCCGCAAGCAGTGCCGGATCGTTCTCTTCCAGGCAGGCTTCAAGGTACAAGGCCATGTCCTCTTCCGTCTTCAAATGGTCCACAACGTCCCATTTGGTCAGTTTGATATTTGTCATGGTGGCCTCCTAGAGGTCGCGAGCCATAGTAAGAGCAGATTTGATATCCCTGGCCTGGCTAGCTTTGTCGCCACCCGCCAGGAGGATGATCACTTCATGACTTCGCTGAACGAAATACACCCGATAGCCCGGACCATAGTCGATCCGAAGCTCGGACACTCCCTCAGCAACCGGCTTACAGTCCCCCATCCCTCCAAGCTCCACCCGACGCAAACGGAGGTTTATGCGAGCTTTTGCACGCGAGTCCCGCAAAGCAGCGAACCACCTTCGGTAGGTTTCGGTTTGAATTAATGTACGCATGGGGAGAAAATGTAAACCACAGTTAACACTACAGCCAATTGGCAGCTGTTTCAAACCGTTTATGAGCACGTGCATTCACTGGATTACCCACAAGGACCACAGCGCGGCCTATGCTCCGATGCACTGCTGGCGGGTCGGGCATCGCGGGGATTCGATGAGGATGAACCGATAGGCGTAGCCAGTTGATTGCCGGGGCTGCCTTTCAGCCCCTTTGCACAACACTTGGGTTTCCCCGGCAACTGCGCTTCAATACGCGCACTTTTCAGACACCCCAAGGATTCACCCCATGGCCACCCCTACCAAGCAACAAAAACGCGCCAAGCGCGCCGCCAGCAAGGCCAAGCAGAACCGCATGGTGCGCAGCGGCCAGGCGGTCAAGCCCAGTGCCGGCGACAGCGCCAGCGTCGAGCAGGTGTACAACAAGGCGATGGAGTCGGGCAGCTACGACGCGATGTTCGAGAAGATGAAGGAAGCCCAAGCAGGCGGCCTGGTGCCGATGATCTCGGTGTTCCTGGTGGACCCGCTGCTGGCCCTGGTGCTCAAGGGGCACAAGGAAGAGCACGCTACCGACTACATCGTGCTGGTGTTCAACGCCTACCGCAAATGGCTGGACGGCGCTGACGAAGAGGCCACCATGGCCTGGCTGGAAAGCGATGAGTTCCAGGATGCCTACATCGCCGCATCCGAACTGGTGGCCAAGCAGCAGCAACAGCAGAAGCAGTTTGGCTGACAGGGCCATTTAACCTGCAAGGGCCCTATCGCCGGAAAGCCAGCTCCCACAGGTTCATGACAGGCCTGAGTGCAGCAAGATTCCTGTAGGAGCCGGCTTGCCGGCGATAGGGCCGGTACAGGCAACAAAAAAAGGCCGCACCCTTCACAGGGCGCGGCCTTCTCATTTCAGACAGCGCGGATCAGTTATCCAGCGCCACCCGCCCGGCAGCTTCGCGCTTGCGGTGCACCAGCAAGCCAGCCGCTACCACACCAATGCTCAGCAACGCAGTCGCGATGATCTCCGCACGGTGATCCTCACGCAGGGCCATTACCACAAGAATGGCAACGATAAAGGCAATGGTCGCCCAGGTCAGGCCCGGGAACAGCCACATCTTGAAGGCAATCTTCTCGCCACTGGCTTCACGCTTGGCACGCATGCGCAGCTGCGAAATGGCAATCACCAGGTACACCAGCAGCGCAATGGCACCAGAACTGGCCAGCAGGAATTCGAACACCTGGGCCGGGGCCACGAAGTTGGCGAACACGCAGAGGAATGCCGCTGCAGTGGACAGCAATACCGCCACGTACGGGGTCGCCGCCTTGGTGGTGCGCTGGGCGATGGCTGGGGCGTCGCCACGCTTGCTCAGCGAGAACAGCATGCGCGAAGAGGTGTACAGCGCCGAGTTCAGGCAGCTGGTCACGGCAATCAGCACGACGATGTCGACAATCAGCTTGGCATTCGGCACGCCGATACGGCTCAGCACGGTCTGGTAGGAACCGGTTTCGGCCAGGGCCGGGTCGTTCCACGGCACCAGGGCAACGACCAGGAAGATCGACACCAGGTAGAACAGGCAGATACGCCAGATGACCGAGTTGGTGGCGCGGCTGATCTGCTTGCCCGGGTCCTTCGACTCGGCAGCGGCGATGGTGACAATTTCGGTACCCATGAACGAGAACATGGTGGTCAGCATGGCTGCCAGCACTGCGCCCAGGCCGTTAGGCATGAAGCCTTGGGTGTCGAACAGGTGGCTGGCACCGCTCACCTGGCTGCTCGGCACAAAGCCGAACAAGGCCGCACAGCCCACGGCGATGAAGCCGATGATCGCCAGCACCTTGAGCAGGGCGAACCAGAACTCGAACTCACCGTAGTTCTTCACGCTGCACAGGTTGGTCAGGGTAAGCGCCAGGGTAATGATGAGGGAGAAGGCCCACAGGTCAACTGCAGGGAACCAGGCATGCAGAATGGCCGCGGCGGCGTTGGCCTCCAGCGGTATCACCAGCACCCAGAACCACCAGTACAGCCAGCCAATGGTAAAACCGGCCCAACGCCCGATGGCGCGGTCGGCATAGGTTGAGAACGAACCGGTGTCTGGCGAGGCGACCGCCATTTCACCCAGCATGCGCATGACCAGCACGACCAGCGTACCGGCGGCGGCGTAAGCCAGCAGCACGGCCGGGCCGGCAGCTGCGATGGCGTGGCCGGAGCCTACGAACAGGCCGGCACCGATGACGCCAGCGATGGACAGCATAGTCACATGCCGTTGTTTGAGCCCCTGAGCGAGGTCATTGGAATTGTTACCGCTCATTAAAACTACCTTTGTAAGGAGTGGACCACTCCGACTGCGGAAACGGAGCGCGCCAGGGGTTGACCTAGGCGTCGCTGCAATCGGCGGTTTCCTACTGGCAATAAGCGCGCCACCTGCTGAATGCATTCGTCAGAAAATTCTGCGGGCCTTTTAGGACGCGGTTTGGAGGGCTTTCGGCCAGACCTTGACCGAAAGGACGCCAAATCGTCGGATTACTGAAATACCCACTTACAAACGCACCAAAGGTGCTCCCCGGTAACACCTGTGCACCAACGCAATGCCAAAAAGTGCAACCTTGAGGTACAACCGTTCAGCCTGCCTGCGTATTCGCGGGTAGCCCCGCTCACACTGGAGTGGCCTGACCTAAAGGTCGGGTTTACCCCTCGAATGGGCCAAAACCGCTTCCATGAGCAGGCTAAAGCTGGCACCATCGCGCCTTTTTTCATCAAGGCTCTGGTGCTGGGCGACACCTTCGCGGACATCTGCGCGACGTTGCGCTGCAGCGATGCGACAAACTGCCCCACCAGTGCCCCGAGTCCCTGGCAACCCTGTTGGCCGCCATAATGCCGCTATGCTAGCTTGGCGCACGCCAGGAAGGCAGCCAATAGCTGGGAACGCACCCGAACACATGAGGACCGCACATGGCTCAGGCCACGCCCGCGCTGGAAATCCGCAATCTGCACAAACGCTACGGCGAGCAGGAAATTCTCAAGGGCATTTCGCTGACCGCACGCGACGGTGACGTGATCTCCATCCTGGGGTCGTCCGGCTCCGGCAAGTCCACCCTGCTGCGTTGCATCAACCTGCTCGAGAACCCGCACCAAGGCGAAATCCTGGTGGCCGGCGAAGCCCTCAAGCTCAAGGCTGCCAAAAACGGCGACCTGATCGCCGCCGACAACCGCCAGATCAACCGCCTGCGCAGCGAAATCGGCTTTGTCTTCCAGAACTTCAACCTGTGGCCGCACATGTCGATCCTCGACAACATCATCGAGGCGCCACGCCGCGTGCTCGGCCAGAGCAAGGCCGAGGCCATCGAAGCCGCCGAAGCGCTGCTGAACAAGGTTGGCATCTACGACAAGCGCCACAGCTACCCCGCCCAGCTTTCCGGTGGCCAGCAACAGCGTGCCGCCATTGCCCGTACCCTGGCCATGAAGCCTAAAGTCATCCTGTTCGACGAGCCCACTTCGGCCCTCGATCCGGAAATGGTCCAGGAAGTGCTTAACGTTATCCGCGCATTGGCCGAAGAAGGCCGTACCATGCTGTTGGTAACGCACGAGATGAGCTTTGCCCGCCATGTGTCCAGTGAAGTCGTCTTCCTGCACCAGGGCCTGGTCGAAGAGCAGGGATCGCCGCAGCAGGTCTTCGAGAACCCGAACTCGGCGCGTTGCAAGCAATTCATGTCAAGCCACCGCTAACGGAGCAATACATGCACACTTACAAGAAGTTTCTCCTGGCAGCTGCTGCCACGCTGGTGATGTCGGCAAACGCCATGGCCGCAGAAAAACTGCGCATGGGTATCGAAGCCGCCTACCCACCGTTCAACAACAAGGATGCCAGCGGTAACGTGGTTGGTTTCGACAAAGACATCGGCGACGCCCTGTGCGCCAAGATGAAAGTCGAATGCTCGGTCGTCACCTCCGACTGGGACGGCATCATCCCGGCCCTGAACGCCAAGAAGTTCGACTTCCTGGTGTCTTCGCTGTCGATCACCGACGAGCGCAAGCAGGCCGTGGACTTCACCGAGCCGTACTACTCCAACAAGCTGCAGTTCATCGCGCCGAAAAACGTCGACTTCAAGACTGACAAAGCGTCGCTGAAAGGCAAGGTCATCGGCACCCAGCGCGCCACCTTGGCCGGCACCTACCTTGAAGACAACTACCCGGATGTCGATGTCAAACTTTACGACACCCAGGAAAACGCCTACCTCGACCTGGTCTCCGGCCGCATCGACGGCATCCTGGCCGACAAGTACGTGCAGTACGAGTGGCTGAAAAGCAAAGATGGCTCGAACTTCGAGTTCAAGGGCGAGCCGGTGATGGACAGCGACAAGATCGGCATTGCCGTGCGCAAAGGTGACACCAAGCTGCGCGACGACCTGAACAAAGCCCTGGCAGAAATCAAAGCCGACGGCACGTACAAGAAGATCAACGACAAGTACTTCCCGTTCAGCATCGAATGACCCGCCCTGACCGGCGCGCCCCCGTGGCGCGCCAGTCCCTAAAATGACCTGCCCATGAATATCGACCTGCACGGATTCGGTCCGGCCATGATGGCCGGCACCCTGATGACCGTAAAACTGGCGCTTTGCGCCTTGCTGCTGGGGCTGGTGCTGGGCCTGCTCGGCGCCCTGGCCAAAACCTCCCCGCTCAAGCCGCTGCAATGGCTTGGCGGCTTCTACTCGACCCTGGTTCGCGGCGTGCCCGAACTGCTGTGGGTGCTGCTTATCTATTTCGGCACCGTCGGGCTGATGAACAGCCTCGGCGAAGCCCTGAACATGCCCGGCCTGGAACTCAGCGCCTTCGCTGCGGGCGTCATCGCCCTGGGCCTGTGCTTTGGCGCCTACGCCACCGAAGTGTTCCGTGGCGCCATTCTGGCGATCCCCAAGGGCCACCGTGAAGCTGGCCTGGCGCTGGGCCTTTCCAAGGGCCGCATCCTTTCGCGGATCATCCTGCCGCAGATGTGGCGCATCGCCCTGCCCGGCCTTGGCAACCTGTTCATGATCCTGATGAAGGACACCGCCCTGGTGTCGGTGATCGGTCTGGAAGAAATCATGCGTCACTCGCAAATCGGCGTGACCGTGACCAAGGAGCCCTTCACCTTCTACATGGTCGCTGCCTGCATCTACCTGGGCCTGACCGTCATTGCCATGACCGGCATGTACTTCATGGAAAAACGCGCCGCTCGCGGCTTTGCGAGGGCTGAATAATGAATTGGGAAGTCATCTTCAAATGGCTACCGCGCCTGGCCGAGGGTGCGGTCCTGACCCTGGAGCTGGTAGCCATTGCCGTGGTTGCCGGTTTGATCCTGGCCATCCCGCTGGGCATCGCCCGCTCATCGCGCCACTGGTACGTGCGCGCCGTGCCGTTCAGCTACATCTTCTTCTTCCGCGGCACGCCGCTGCTGGTGCAGCTGTTTCTGGTCTACTACGGCCTGGCGCAGTTCGATGCGGTGCGTTCCAGCTCGCTGTGGCCGTACCTGCGCGATCCGTTCTGGTGCACGGTGCTGACCATGACCCTGCACACCGCCGCGTACATTGCCGAGATCCTGCGCGGCGCCCTGCAGTCGATCCCCAAAGGTGAGATTGAAGCGGCGCGGGCGCTGGGCATGTCACGGGGCAAGGCGCTGTTCTACATCATGCTGCCCCGTGCTGCGCGCATCGGCCTGCCGGCGTACAGCAACGAAGTGATCCTGATGCTCAAGGCCAGTGCGCTGGCCAGTACTGTGACCCTGCTGGAACTGACCGGCATGGCCCGTACCATCATCGCCCGCACCTACCTGCCGGTGGAAATCTTCTTTGCCGCAGGCGTGTTCTACCTGGTGATCTCGTTCCTGCTGGTACAAGGCTTCAAGCTGCTGGAGCGCTGGCTGCGCGTGGATGCCTGCCAAGGGCGCTGACATCTCCTGGCCTTCTTCGCGGGCATGCCCGCGAAGAGGCCCTAAAAACCAACACACATCTACCCATGTCCAACCACCTCCACAGCCACCACCTAAGCACCCGCTTCCAGGCCCTCGACCAGTTCCTGATCGAGCACCAACAGCTGTGGAAACCCCGCCCCTTCACCACCCTGCAACTGGCCTGGGAAACCACCCACCCAGAGCTTGCCGCCCACCTGCGCCAATGTTCCCTGGCAGACGCCGAAGCCGACAGCGCCGCTGACCGCTTGCCCGCGCCCTTCCCGCAACTGGCCGAACAAGCCCAAAAGCTCGCCGCCCTCGGCAGCCTCCCTCAAACCGACTTGCCACCTGCCGCTCACCGCCTGGACGTCGCCGTCCCCGGCCGCAAATGGCAGCAGATCGAAACCTTCGCCAGCCACCTGGCCTTCCGCGACCCGCCACACCACTGGCTGGACTGGTGCTCCGGCAAAGGCCACCTCGGCCGTCGCCTGCTACAACCCGGCCAGCAGTTGACCTGCCTGGAATACGACGCCGAACTAGTCGCCGCCGGCCAGGCCCTGAGCGCCCACCATCACTTGCCAGCACAGCACGTACACCAGGATGTGATGGCCAGCGGCAGCGCCCGCCACCTGGCTAGCGACAAAAGCGTGGTCGCCCTGCACGCCTGTGGCGACCTGCATGTACGCCTGATGCAGCTGGCCAGCCAGCAAGGTTGCCGGCAACTCGCCGTAGCCCCCTGCTGCTACAACCGCATCGCGGCGCCGCAGTACCAAGCGTTATCCACAGCCGCGCAGGCATCGAGGCTGCAGCTGTCGCTGGACGACCTGGGCCTGCCCCTGAGCGAAACCGTCACCGCCGGCGCCCGCGTGCGGCGCCAGCGCGACACCTCGATGGCCCGGCGCCTGGGCTTTGACCTGCTGCAACGCCAGCAGCGCCAAAGCAGCGAATACCTGCCAACGCCGTCGCTGCCGGTAGCCTGGCTGGAAAAGCCCTTCGAGCAATACTGCCGCGACCTGGCCGACCTCAAACAGCTGCCCTTGACCGGCAACCCGGACTGGGCCGCCCTCGAGGTCGCCGGCTGGCAGCGCCTGGCCGAGGTACGCAACCTGGAGCGCGTACGCAACCTGTTCCGCCGGCCGCTGGAGTTGTGGTTGGTACTCGATCGCGCCCTGTTCCTCGAAGAACAAGGCTACGCCGTTCGCCTGGGCCTGTTTTGCGACTATCCACTGACCCCACGCAACCTGCTTATCCTCGCGGAACGCGACCGTTAGCCGCAGCACAACCTGTGGATAAGTCTGTGAACAAGCTTTTGATTACCTGTTGGATCCAAGCGCTATTTCAAGCGTTTGGCTTATTCCGGGTTGCAGCTCAAGGCCAGTAAAAACAGGCGTTTGCGCAAAGACCAGCGGCGCAGCGATCCGGCATGCCTTTCGCGCAAGTCCCAAATGCCACTTGTGCATAAACATTTCCTGTGTTTGGCGCAAGCGGCTTTTGTGGCAGCAAAAATTTCAGTGCGCCTTACCTTTGGCGATCTCGATATCGTTCATTAGCGCCTTGGCCATGTCGCACAGGTAATCGGCAGCACCCAGGAATTTATGGTCGTCTTCCATATCTCCCTCACGCACCAGGTGCTTGATGTAGCCCATCAGGATCGAGACATGCTCGTAGGCAGCATCCACAGGGACACCGGGCTCCACGCGTAGCAGATTGAGGGATGGGTTACCGGCAGCGAGGAAGGTTTCCACGCCTGCGGTGGTGACTGGCTCATCTTGTTTCATGGCAAATCCTCATTCACGAAAGGAGGCTGCCAAAAATCTTTCTCACGGATTTGGGGCGGCAGCCGTACGCGGGGTGAGAAACCGAGTGAATAAGGAAGCCCGGCCAGACCGAGGTCTGCCCACGTACGGCCACCATGACAGGTAGCGCTTATTCAAAGTCGGGCTCTCACACCCGGTCGCCTGAGCGACCCGAAAACGGTATCTGTGAGCCACTTCCCCGACAACAGCGATACTTCGGCGGCGCGCGTAGGATACTTCCGAAGCATCCAAACCCAGAAGCTTTTGGCCCCATGGTTCAGAATTTCCTTACGCAAATTGCCGCACTCACACGATCCCTGTGGGAGCGGGTTCACCCGCGAAGAGGCCCTATCAGGCAACACAAGGCTAATGCCCCACCGCCGTAACGGTGTATCATCCGCCCCCCAAATCATTAAAAAGTGACGTCGCGCGCTGCCCGCCAGCCTCGCGGCCTTCTGGCGTTGCGCCAGAACCGACAATGGACCAACGGACCTGACCATCGTGACCCGAGCCAAACCCCTCGCCCTGTTGACCCTCGCCCTAACCCTGACCGGCTGCGCCGGCGGCACCTCGCCTCACCCAAACAGCAACCTGGGCTGGAACCACCCCGGTATGCAACTGGGCGGCGACAACGGCCTGCCCCTGCGCACCGAAAGTCCCTGCCGCAAGCGCGGCTGCGACAACGACAAGTTGTTCTTCAACCCGGGCAAAAACGAGCCAAGCGTCAACACCATCCACCGCGGCTGGTAGGAAAATTCTCCTTTTAGGCCGGTGACTTAGGTCTTTTGCGAACATTCGCAAGGAAGTGGTTTACAGGCGCCAAACGATCGTTATAATGACGCCCCATTGCCGGTATAGCTCAGATGGTAGAGCAACTGACTTGTAATCAGTAGGTCCCGGGTTCGATTCCTGGTGCCGGCACCATACGCAGTATCAAAAAAGGCTCACCGAAAGGTGGGCCTTTTTTGTTTTCCCCCCGCAGCCCCCAAGCCCCTGCCTTCCAGATGCCCTGAAGCCACCACGATCGGTGTAGGAGCTGGCTTGCCTGCGATGGGCTGCGCAGCAGCCCCAACCCCCCGATAATCACAACCTGATGGAGCCCGTTTCTGGAGGCAAACCGCGATGAGCATGTGTGACACAGCATCAGTTCGCGAACCAGGCGCCTGAGAATCTCACGCGCCTCAGCAGTGCCATGCGAACCGAGTAGCCCGCCGCATTCTTCCTCAAGCTCGCTATGAAGTTATCCACCGATCGCACTAGTCCCAGCGGCTTCATTGGAACGAGGCTACAGAACTGCCCCGCTCCCATGCACCTAACCTTATTAAAAGCCAATGGCACAGTGATCCTGATGGTCACGCTGAGCGCAATTGGCCAGAAACCGCCAGTCGCAGCAGAAGCCTGATCTGGCCTGGACTGGTGCCGAAGCGACGCAGATCTATCGTCCAGAACCACAACCGTGGCTTACCTGTGCTAGTTCAATCTCCTTATAAGGCATCACTTCATGACATCTTAACGCCTATAAGGTACTACTTAATGAACTCTTAACTCCCTGCAAAATTCTCTTAGTGTGCGATTGGTAGTACCTTATCCTCTGTAGGATGTCGGTTGGTGCCACCTTATGAAAGAATTTTTCCCTGTTCAAAGCACCTCGGTGCTTCACCGTATAGGCCTTCTGATGAAGGAGGCTCGTCTTCGCATGAGAATGCGGCAAGCTGACCTTGCGGACCTGGCTGGAATTTCTCTCCGCACTGTTCGTCACCTCGAGAGGGGTAAGGCTGACGGTGTTTCGTTGCGCGATTTCATGCTCGCGCTGTTCACCGTTGGAATCTCTGACCGGGTTTTCCAGGCGCTGATCGATGACCCTGCGCTTGATCTCAACTCTTTAGAAACCAACACGACCAAGCGCGTAAAGTTGCCGCGCAGCAACGCGGAGGACTTCTGATGTCACGCGCTTACATCTACATGGAGTGTCCGGAAACAGGTGAGACTGTGACGTTGGGTAGGCTGACCCTTGCTGGTCGCACGGGAACCTTCGTCTATGCGCCGGAGATCGTGGATGCCAAGCGTTGGGTGCCCGACCCGATACGATATCCGCTCTCCGCTCGACCCTTTCCGGTACATAAGAATGGCGGTGTTCCTGGGTTCATTGATGATGCGATGCCAGATGGCTGGGGGGAACGACTGCTGCGCCGCACCCTAAAGGGAGAACTCACTCCGATCCAGCTCCTGCTGCTGTCTCCCAACGAAGATCGCGCCGGAAATATCATGGCTGGCGAAGTTCGCACACCGCGGCCAGGCATAGGCGAAAGGCCGGTGAAAATGCTTGAAGCCAAAGGGCTCGATCACTTCATAGAGGTTTGCGCTGCGATCTATGACAGCCAGCTGAGCGCAGAGCAGCTGGAGGCATTGAGAATACGGGATCAGCGCTCAGCAGTGGGTGGTGCCAGGCCCAAGCGTACGTACCGTTTTGATCACAAGCTGGTTCTAGCTAAGCCACGCGATAAATTTGATCACTACGACCTACCGAAATTTGAGTATGCCTGCATGACTTTTGCGGCTACCAAGGGAATGAGTGTCGCCCGGACAGCACTCCATCAAAGTGAAAAAGGCAACACGCTGCTAGTAGAGCGATTTGACCGAAAATGGTCAGAGAATGATGCGCGGTTTCGGCGCATCCCGATGATGAGTGGCTTAACTCTTCTCGATGCCGAATGGCATGCGCAGCGCAACAATGGGTGGATCTACGCGGCGCTCGCCGATGAGTTGTACCGCAGAGGCGCGCCAGATGCTGATAGGCAGGAGCTCTACAGGCGAATGGCCTATAACGCTCTCGTAGGGAACAGTGACGATCATCCTCGTAACCACGCTGTGATATGGCAGGAAGGCGCTTGGCGCCTCTCGCCAATGTATGACGTTCTTCCAGTACTGGGAGAGGGGCCTGCACAGGGACTGTCAATGGATGTTGGTATCAACGGTCCCCTTCTAAGTCGAGCCAACTTGCTTAGCCAGCATAAGCATTTTGCACTGACGGAAGATGAGGCGGCAGGCATATTGGATGAGGTCGCCTCTTGGGAGTCGGAGCTGATGGAACACTATGCAATGCATTTGGCTGGGGCTGAGCTGGATGCGGCGGTGGATGCAACAAGCTGCGAGAGACTGCTGGCTTAGGGGCGGGCTGCGAAGGCCACTCCCGAAAGCTTGGTGCTTGCTTTCGATCCAGCAGCCCCCTCTCAAACCCTCCGCCCCCCCCGCCGCACCTCTTTATCGGCATACATCAACTGATCCGCCACTTTAAGCGCAGCCTGCAGCGAAGTCGCAGCGGGATCAACACTCGTAATACCAAAACTCGCACCCGCGTAATCGAACCGGCAGTCGTCAAACTCGTAGCTACCAATCAGCAGCGGCACCAGCCGTCTGCGCATCGCTGCGGCAGTTTTGGCCATTTCGTCCGGGTGGACCGAAGCGGTCAAGCCGTTCACAACGAACTCGTCACCACCCCAGCGCCCAAGCTCATCCGACGCCCGCAATCCACCCTGCAGGCGCCGGCTGCTTTCGATCAGGAACTTGTCCCCCACCTCGTGCCCGTACGTGTCGTTGATCGCCTTGAATTCATCGAGGTCGATAAACGCCACCAGCACCCCCTGCCCCGTTCGCTTCGCCAACGCGAAATGCCGATGCAAGGCAGCCAGGATTGCACGCCGATTCTTCAACCCGGTCAGCGCGTCATAGTTTGCCGCATAGCGTTCTTCCTGGCGGCGCAACAGCATCTGCCCGGCCACACGGCTGGAGAGCAAGATCAAGATCAACCCGAGCGCTGCTACAGAGGCACCGGTCCAGTAATACTGCTGACGCATCGGCTGCAGGTGATCAAGCTTTGCCAGCGTCAGCAGCTGATATTGCGCGTCGTTCAGGGGCTGGCGATGCACCAGATAAGGGTGCCCGCCAATGAGCCATTGATCGGCGTGAGCCGCGCCTGCCACTGCGCGGATATCCATGGGCTCGCCCGGCTCTTCGTCGCCATCCAGAGGCCTGCGAATATCGGGCGGGAGCAGTGCCGCCACGTTACGCAGCATGAAGGGTTCGCTGGACGCGGTGGTCACGCGCCCCTGACGGTTCACAATCAAGGCAATGTGACGCCCTGTCAGGTAAAGGGCGATGTCCGGGGCGTCGAACTTGACCGTGACAGAGCCGAGTGGCTTGCCGTCAGCATCGTCGATGCGGCTGGCGACGAAATAGGAGGGGGTTTTGTTCAAGCGGGCGATGCCGAACATCTCACCACTGCCGGTGCGCAATGCGTCGATGAGGTAGGCCCTGCCCGTATAGATCTGGCCAACGATGCTGAATGACTCCGCCCAGTTGCTGGCCGTCACCGTATCGTCTGAGAGATTGTTCATGTAGATACGGCCATAGTGGAGATCGCTGGCCAATCTATCCATGAAATCACCCACGCTTCGCACCAGCGGGTCACGGGTGAACTTCGAAGCGCGCTCCTCACGCGTGAGTGCGGCGAAGCCGGGCGGATCATGGCGATATCGGGCAGCGAGTTGGATCACTTCGCTTTGACGGGCCACCATGTTGGCCACGCTGGCCATTTCGGTGAACAGGCGGTCTACGATTCGCCCCGTAATCTGGGCTTCGTATTCGGCGCCTGCCGCCAGGTTGTCGAGTTCTTCTGCCGTAAGGCGCTGTGTTATCCAGCCGCCCAGGCTTGCCACAAGTGCCAACCAGACGACCACAACGCCCATCGTCACCCGGCGCACGATGGAAGGGATGTCCCTGCGTTGCCGCCGTTGCGGCGGATCGTAACTCACGCCGCGCTTGCCGGTTGAATGGTGCTCCAAAGCAACTCCTTTTGCGCTAAAGCAAAGTGCATCATCGACCCTGCGATACCCCACCACCGCGGGGCTCGCAAGATTGTAAAACACTCACCTCAGTGTATTGACAGAACGTCTACACCAATACAGCCACCATGGCTATGGCTGGTCCGGCAACCCTGCACAAATTGAGAGGTTTTTTATGCCTGGTCGCTTCATATGGAGCATTCGGTCAAGCAAAGGCTTTGATTTCAAACCACCCCATGCATGAAGAACTCAACCGGTACACTGAAAAACTCAGCAAAGCCCTTTATCTGGGCAACCGTCATCTTTCGCTTGTTGTTCAGAATCTCGGATACCGCGCTCTGGGTCGCTATCGCCGACAGGTCCTTCTGCTTCACGCCCCTGTCCGACAGCAGAAAGGCCAACGCTTCGGCCTGGCTCGCGAACGGCACCAATACAGACTCACTCTCATACTCGTAGACGCGGTCCGCTACCATCTCGGCAAAGCGTGCCGCAGCGTGGCCTTCGCTGTCCGCATGGAAGTAGAGCTCGTCGATCAATGCCATGCGTGCCTCAAGCTCGGCATCGTCCTTGATGGGGTCATGGCAGGCGGCTAGAAGTTGGGCCATGGTTGCCATCTGAGTGTTCAGGCCATCGAGCATGGGTGAAATATTAGCGATGAAGGCATCTAGTCCATTGGCTTCGATTTTATCCCGCTTCATGTTGTCACCTGTCGAATTGAAATATCGCGCGGCCCAGGTTGCTACCTGATATCGCTTCGGCACCATTTGTCGTACTCGGCGTGCGACAAAATGGCCTTGATGTAGAGAGTGCCCGTTCGCGCATTGAGCCACGCGATCAGGCGGCATTCGTTTTTCTTGATATCGAACACGTAGATATCAAGCGGCCCTTTGCGGCTGGTGGGCCTGAGTTTTGAGTGGGGGATGCGATCAACGTTCCAGCCAGACACAGTGGCCCACGTCTGCCTCAACTGTTCAAAAGACTCAAAGCGTAGCGTCGCTCTGTCGAAGGTCGTCAGCCACAGGCTAAGCGACGCTTTCCACTGGCCGTGAGCTTCAATCGCCTTGGTAACCGCCGCTTTCGTTATGACCCGCATTGTGTTGTCCAAGCGCACCAACATAACGTGGAAAATATCTCTGATCCAGATATCTGTCAACCAGATATCTGGATGCGCGATGCACGATGACCTCGCAATTGGTGGAGCTGTTTGGCGAGGATTGAAACAGCTTCGAGGGCCAGTTGGAGAAGCCGGTTGATGCAGGGACCGCGCGCAGACCTGTGGGAACGGTTGGTCAGAACGTGGTGCTTACCGTCAACGACAGGTTACGCGGGTCGCCGTAGATCGCTCCGGCATAGAACCCGTACTGGGTGTAGTAGTGCTTGTCGAACAGGTTGGTGGCGTTGAGGCTGACGCTGGTCTCATCGGTCAGCTGGTACTTGGCCATGGCATTCCAGATGGCATAACCGGACCAGTTCACGTCAGTGGCACCATTGCTCACACCGTTCGTGGGCTGGCCAGCTGGGCTGGAGATGGCGCGGATGTTGGTCTGCGCAGTCACGCCGGCGCCCAGGGTCAGGCGGTCGAGCGGGCCGCTGAGGCGGTAGGTGGTCGAGGCCTTGAACAGGTGCGACGGGTCGCTGCGGCCGTCGCTGTCGACGCGGCGGAAGTGCAGGTAGGTGTAACCGGCGTAGACGTTCCAGTTGGGCGTCAGCGCGCCTGCGACTTCCAGGTCGATACCGTCGGTTTCCTGCCCGGAGCCGGCCTTGTAGGCGCTGCCGCCGGTCGGGGTGGTCAGGTCGCCGTCCAACACGGCCTTGTTTTCCTGCTTGGTGCGGAAGTACGCCGCCGAGGCGTTCAGGCGGCCATCGAACCATTCACCCTTGATACCTGTTTCGTAGCTTTTCCCACGAATCGGTTCGACCTTGCTGCCGCTGCTGGTTTCAGAGGTTTGCGGGGTGAAGATGTCGGTGTAGCTGGCATACACCGAGTAGTTGTCGTTGAGGTCATACACCGCGCCCAGGTAGGGGGTGACGATGCCGTTCTCTTCCTGGCTGCTGCGCTCGCCGGCCACGCTGCGGGCGACCGAAGAATAGTTGCTGGTGCGCACGCCAACGATCACCGACAACGGGTCGGTAATGCTCAGGCGGGTGGCGGCGTACATGCCCTGCAGGCGGGTGGTGGTTTTGCTGTGAAGGCCGGTGCGCGAGGCGATGAGGTCGTAGTCGTCATCTACGCCATTGTGCCAGTCGGTCACCGGGAAGCCGTTGTTGGCGCGGAACTGGCAACCCACTGCAGGCGCGCTGGTCATGCCGTCGCCGACCATGGTGCAGGTGTACTGAGGCGACCAGCCGACGGTGCGGCTGTCGTTGTAGCCGACCATGGCCTGGTGGGTGCGGCCGAACAGCTGGAACGGGCCGGACAGGTCGATTTGCGCGGACTGCTGGGTGGTGTCGCTGGAGCTGTGCAAACCATTCAGTACGGCGCCGCTGCCGTCCTGGTCCCAATAGCCGCCGTAGCTGCCGCGCCCAGCCGAGTTCACCTTGGCAAGGCCGCGATGGTTCAGGGCTTCGGTGGTGGCCTGGGCGGCTTTCAGGTCCAACGTCCAGTCGTTGTCGAAGCGGTGCTCGAGCGAACCGAACGCAGTGCGGGTGGTGTACTCGCCAAAGCTCCAGCTGGGCACCACGTTGGTGCTGCGCGGCAAGTCGGTCTTGCTGCCGTCGCGGTACCAGATCGGAACGTTCGCGCCCCAGCCGCCCCCCACGACCTTGTTGTATTCATACTGGTAACCGGCGCCCAAGGTAGTGGCGTCGTCCAGGTCGAACTCGAAATTGGCCAACGCGGCGCGGGAACGTTCGGACTGGTTGTCGCGGAAGGAGTTGGCATCCTGCTGGGTCATCACGAAGCGCGAACGCAGGCGGCCATCTTCGGACAGCGGCAGGTTCAAGTCAGCACCCAGACGACGCTTGTCCCAGCTGCCGTAAGTGGCATAGGCACTACCGCCGAAGGTTTTGGTGGGTGCCTTGCGGATCAGGTTGACGGTGGCGGAGGGGTCGCCGGTGCCGCCCAGCAGGCCGTTGGCGCCGCGCACGATGTCGATGCGTTCGTACAGGTCCATGTTCAGTGCGTTGCCACTGCCGCTGAAGTCGGAACCGCCCTGGGTCTGCAGGCCGTCGACCTTCCAGTTGCTGATCGAGTAGCCCCGGGCACGGTAGTCGGTACGCCCACCCACCTCGGACTTGTTGGCCGTTACGCCTGGCGTGGTTTCCAGCGCCTGCTCGATGGTGTGGATGTCGCGGTCATCCATCTGCTGGCGGGTAATGGTGGTGACCGATTGCGGCGTCTGGCGTGGCGTCAGCGCCAGGCCGGTGGAGCTACGGGTGCTCTCGACCGTGTAGCCTAGCAGGCCAGCATCGTCGGCCGGCAGCAGAGCGCTGTCTTCGATCTGCGTGGCGTCCAGCTCCAGAGGTTTGCCATCGGCAGCCATGGCCCCGCCACTGATGGCGACGGCAACGAAAAACGCCAGCGGCTTGAGGCGATTGCCACTTTGGCTGATGGGGGTGAACACTTGCGGGATACGCTTGGGATTCATTTGGGAAGGCTTCGTATTTGCAGATGATTTTTTGTTAGGATTCTAGGGATCGGCCCTCCAGGCTCCAGACCCGACATGTACGGGGATGTAATTGAACGTAACGAGCGCCACCGGCCCTCACCGAACAGGTGTTTTCCCGCATGAGCACGACCTTGCTGGTTGTCGACGATGACGACGAGATCCGCGAACTTCTTTGTGATTACCTGACCGATGCCGGCTACAACGTGCTAGCCGCAGCCGATGGTGAGCAGATGCGCGAACAGTTGGTCCGGCACAAGGTGGACCTGGTGGTGCTCGACCTGATGCTGCCGGGTGAAGATGGCCTTAGCCTGTGCCGCCAGTTGCAAGCGACGCCAGGCCTGGCGGTGATCATGCTGTCGGCCAAGGGCAGCACGCTGGACCGCATCATCGGCCTGGAAGTGGGTGCCGACGACTACCTGGCCAAACCTTTCGAGCCCCGCGAGCTGATCGCCCGGATCAAGGCCGTGCTGCGTCGCCCGCAACGCTTGGACACTCCCGCCGAAGAGCGCGCCGTGGTGGATGCGCAGCTGTTCGCCGGCTTTCGCCTTGAACACGTCAAGCGGCTGCTCACCCGCCCCGATGGCGAAACCCTGACCCTGCCGCGCTCCGACTACCGCGTGCTGCGCCAACTGCTGGAAGCCAACAACCGGGTGGTCTCCCGCGACCAGCTGACCCGCAGCGCGTTTGGCCGCGACCACCTGCCCGACGACCGTTCGGTGGACATGTGCGTCAGCCGCCTGCGCCAGCAACTGCGGCGTGCGCCAGCAGGTGCCGCGCAAATCCTCACCATCCGCAATGAAGGCTACCTGCTGAGTATCGCCAGCCTCGCGGCCGATGCCTGACATGCGCTGGCTTCGCCGGCTGTGGCCGCGCACCTTGTTTGGCCAGCTGCTGCTGATCATGATCAGCGGCACGCTGGTGATCCAGTTGATGTCGAGCAGCATCTGGTTCGATGTGCGTTTCGCCCAGGTACTGGAGGCGCCCATTCGCCTGATCGCCGTGCGCAGTGCCCCCCTGATCGCCCAGGCCAATTGCCAGGCCGGCACGCTGAAGGTGCCCGCGCACTATCAGTTGCGCTGCGCCGAAACGCTACCCACACCTGAACATGACGAGCGCCGGGGGCGCAGGCGCGTCGAACTGTTGCTACAGCAGGCCCTCAAGTACGAACTGGGGCATGCCCAAGACGTGCGCCTGCTGAAGGTGCGACTGACCGATGAGCTGGGCCAGCCGATTGTCTGGCGCAGCCTGTTCGGCCTGCGTACGGCCCAGGCGCATGTGCAGTTCGCGGTGCCGTTGGCCGACGGCCACTGGCTGACCATCGAGGGCCAGGAACTGCAGGGCTGGAGTGGCGAATCGGCCTGGGTGCTGATCAGCGACTACCTGTTGCGGGTGTATGCGCTGCGGATTGTCGCGGTATTGCTGGTGTGCCTGATTGCCGTGCGCCTGTGCCTGCGCCCGTTGCGGCGCCTGGCCGACGCAGCGCGCGGCCTGGGCGGCAACCTCGAGCAGCCTCCCCTGGCACTGGATGGCCCGGAAGAAGTGCGCCAGGCGGCCCAGGCGTTCAACGCCATGCAGCAGCGGCTGATTGCCATGGTCAATGACAAGGCTTACTTCCTGGCCGCCGTGTCCCACGACCTGCGCACCCCGCTGACCCGCATGCGCCTGCGCCTGGAGCGCCTGCCGGACGACGAACATCGCCAGCGCCTGCGGCAGAACATTACCCAGATGGACGACATGATTGGCCAGGTACTCGATTACCTGCGCGCGGGCGAGCAGCTGAATTTGCAGCAGGTGGACCTGGACCGGCTGGTGGCACGCCAGTGCGCCGAGCTGGCCAGCGCCGAAGAAGCGCTGCCGGTGCATGGCAAGGTGGGGTGTTCGCAGCTGGATGCCCTGTTGCTGCAACGCTGCCTGCAAAACTTGTTGGTCAATGCGTTGCGCTACGCGAAGGACATCTCGGTCACACTGGAACGGGCTGTAGATGGGGTGTTCATCCACATCAACGACCGCGGGCCGGGGATTGCGCCGGGCCTGCTGACAACCATCACCGACCCGTTCGTGCGTGGTGAAGGGTCGCGCAACCAGGCATCCGGCGGGTATGGGCTGGGGTTGAGCATTGCCCAGCGGATTGCCAACAGCCATGGCGGTGAGCTGATGGTGGCGAACCGCGAGGGCGGTGGGTTGCGGGTCAGCATACTGCTGCCTGGCTAACGCTATTTTCTGTGGGAATACGCTATCAGGTAACAGTCTTTTACCGATTACCCAGGTTTTCCCCTCCGCGCCTTTGCCTATCCTATGCCCGGTCATCCTGCCTGCGATGGACCCATGAATCACTCTCTGCCCAGCCGCTACGCCTGCCTCGTCATCTGCCTGTTGTTCACCTTTGCCAGCCTGCCGCTGCTGCCCCAACATGCCTGGCTCTGGCCAATCACACTGATCACTGCCCTGCTCAGCCTGGTCGGGCTCAACGACCTGCGCCAGAGCCACCACGCCGTGCGCCGCAACTACCCGATCCTGGGCAATATCCGCTACCTGATCGAAACCATCCGCCCGGAAATCCGCCAGTACCTGATCGAGGGTGACGACGACAAGCTGCCGTTCTCCCGCTCGCAGCGCTCGCTGGTGTACGCACGCGCCAAGAACGAAAGCGCCGAGAAAGCCTTCGGTACCCTGAACGATGCCTACAAGCCCGGGTTCGAATTCATCAGCCATTCGATGCTGCCAGTGGCCACGCCAGACCCGGCCTCGTTCCGCATCGCCATTGGCGGGCCGCAATGCCGCCTGCCCTACTCGGCCTCGATCTTCAATATTTCCGCCATGAGCTTTGGTGCCCTCAGCGCCAACGCCATCGCCGCACTCAACCGCGGTGCGCGCATGGGCCGGTTTGCCCACGACACCGGCGAAGGCAGCATCAGCCCGTATCACCGTGAACATGGCGGTGACCTGATCTGGGAAATCGGCAGTGGCTACTTCGGCTGCCGTACCGAGGACGGTCGTTTCGACCCGCAGCGCTTCGCCGAACAGGCCCGCTCGCCGCAGGTGAAGATGATCGAGATCAAGCTCAGCCAGGGTGCCAAGCCTGGCCACGGCGGTATCCTGCCAGGGCACAAGGTCAGCGCCGAAATTGCCGAGACCCGTGGCGTGCGCGCAGGTAAAGACTGCATCTCTCCGGCCGCGCACAGTGCCTTCCGCACGCCAGTCGAGTTGCTGCAATTCGTGGCCAGCCTGCGCGAGCTGTCGGGCGGCAAGCCCGTGGGCTTCAAGTTCTGCCTGGGCCACCCGTGGGAGTTCATGGGCATTGCCAAGGCCATGCTGGCCACCGGCATCACCCCGGACTTCATCGTCGTTGATGGCAAGGAAGGCGGTACCGGCGCGGCTCCACGCGAATTCAGTGACAACATGGGCGTGCCCATGCGCGAAGGCCTGATGTTCGTGCACAACACCTTGGTCGGCCTGAACCTGCGCTCCAGCATTCGCATTGGCGCGGCGGGCAAGATCGTCAGTGCCTTCGACATCGCCAGCGTATTGGCCATCGGCGCTGACTGGGTCAATTCGGCACGCGGCTTCATGTTTGCCATTGGCTGTATTCAGTCGCAGAGCTGCCACACCAACAAGTGCCCGACCGGCGTGGCGACCCAAGACCCTCTGCGCCAGCGCGCCCTGGTGGTGCCAGACAAGGCCGAGCGGGTAGCCAGCTTCCACCGCAACACACTGCACGCACTGGCCGAAATGCTGGCTGCTGCCGGCCTGGAGCACCCTTCGGAGCTTAAGCCCAAGCACCTTGCCCGGCGCATCAGCCCCAGCGAGATCGGGCTGTTTTCGGACCTGCACACGTTCCTCAAGCCAGGCGAATTGCTCAGTGGCTCGATTGAAAGCGAGTTTTATGCGCGGATGTGGCGGATGGCGCGTAGCGACAGTTTTGCGCCGGAGACAGGAGAACTGATGCCCGTTGCAGCAAAAACCGTGCGCCGAAAAGAAACAGCCCCGGCATAAGCCAGGGCTGTTCGATGCTCCAGATCAGGATCAGAAGATGCTGATCGGGTACTCGACGAATACGCGGACTTCGTTGCCGTCGTCGTTGTAACCGTTCTGCTGCACGGCGTTGTTGGTGCGCAGGAACGAGCTACGCAGCTTGATGGACAGGTCCTTGGCCGGGCCGTCCTGCACCACGTAACGGATCTGGTTGAAGATCTCGCGCTCTTTACCTTCGCCGAAGCCCTGCGGGTTGGCGACGTTGCGGGTGTTGATGTTGTCACCCACCACGTAGGCCAGCTTGTAGGTCAGGCCCGGGATGCCGTAGGCACCGAAGTCCAGGCCGTAGCCCAGCTGCCAGGAGCGCTCGTCTTCGGCGTTGAAGTCGGACCAGTACGAGTTGGCCAGGTAGATGGTCGAACCACCGTCACCCACGCCACCGGCGTTCTGGTAGAAACCGTAGTTGTAACCGGTGCTGCCGGTGCTGCGCTGATGCGCGAGGGTGAACGAATGCGCACCGTACGCGTAAGTGGCTGCCAGGCTCCAGATGGTGTTGGAGTCGCCATTCAGGCCAGCGGCTTGTACGTACTTGTTGTCGATGTCCGACTTGTAGCCGTTGAAGTCCAGGGTCAGGGACTGGTCGCTGGCGATCGGGAAGACGTAGTTCAAGCCCAGGTAGTGCTTCTTCATCACGTCTTCGTTGTCTGCGGTGTACAGCGAAGCGGTGAAGTTGTCGGTGAACTTGTAGCTACCACCGAAGACGTTGATCGACTTCAGGCCGCCACCGTCACGGCGCTCGGCGCTTTTGCGCGCTTCCTGGGTGAAGCGGCCGGCGTTCAGTTCCAGGCCCTCGATCTCTTTCGAGGTGATCAGGGTACCGGTGAAGCTTTCTGGCAGCAGACGCGCGTCGTCGTACTGCAGCACTGGCAGTGCTGGCATCTGGTCACCGTACTTCAGCACGGTGTTGGAAATGCGGAATTTTACTGCTGCGCCACCACGGGCCAGGTTGTGCGGCGAGCTGGCATTGCCTTCGGCATTGGTGGTTTCGTGCGGCTTGAAGAAGTCGACGCCGCCGCCACCGTTGTGGCCTTTGCCGCCATCAAGGCGCACGGCGTACAGCCCGAATGCGTCGACGCCGACGCCAACGGTGCCCTGGGTGAAGCCGGAGGAGAAGTTGGCGATGAACGCCTGGCCCCATTCGATCTGGTCATCGGTGCCGTGCTTCTTGTCACGGTTGATGTAGGCGTTGCGCAGAAGGACGTTGGCGTGGCTGTCCTCGATGAAGCCCTTGCTGTCGGCCTGGTCATTGGCCTGTGCCTGGGTCGCGGCGATCATCGCCAAGGCGACCAGGCTGATCCTGGTTTTCAACATGTTGTTTTCCTTATTTCTTAATCAAAAACGCTCTGCAATATGACGCCAGGAACCAACGCCCCTTCGTAGGTTCGACGCTATGCGGATCCCGCCTGGTGGGCCAGCTGGTAAGTACACGGCAGCCCTCGGCAGCAGCATGGCCAAGATAATGGCCAGCAGGCGTTGGCCGAATCCTAGCCGTGTGCGATTACAAATGTCAAAAAGTCGTGAAATGCAGGTTGATATAACCAAAATTATCGGCAGAGCTGGTGCATTTCCATGCAGGTTTGCGCTATCAGCGGGCAATTTATCTCGTGTGGGAAATTACCTTTTGATCGAACGGACAATTTCCCGAGAGCAGGCAAACCGTGGCGGCAGAGGCTGTTACAAAGAGATACATATGTAAAGACAACCCTTTACAAATACCCAAGCAAGAGTAAATAGCAAGCATTACCATTCGCGCCTTCTTTTTCACCTGCCCGGTCCGGATGTGTCCATGCTCGTACCCTGCCGCCTTTCCCCCTTGACGCTTGCCCTGTCGCTGCTGTTCAGCGCCGGCTTGGCCAGTGCCGCCACCACCACGCTGCCAGAGTCGTCGGTTACCGCCGACAGCGAGCGTGAGAAGGACAACCCGCGAGTCAAGGAGGTGAGCACCGCCACCCGCACCTCGACGCCGGTACGCTATGTGCCGCAGGCCATCGACACGGTGAAAACCGCCAATGTGCTGGACTACGGCAACAACACCCTGGGCAAGGCGCTGGAGGGGATCCCCAACGTCAGCAGCGGCGCCGACACCCGCTTTGACAGCGTGCGCATCCGCGGCTTCGAGGCCAGCAACGACTTCTACCTGGACGGCATTCGCGACGACAGCCAGTACATCCGCGACCTGCACAACATCGAGCGGGTCGAGGTGCTCAAGGGGCCGGCGGCGGTGCTGTATGGCCGTGGCAGCCAGGGCGGCATCGTCAACCGGGTCAGCAAGGCTCCGGAGCAGGGCCGCCGCTCGAGCATCGAAGCACAGGCCGGCAGCGAAGACCTGCGCAGCCTGTATGCCGACCTCAGCGCCGACCCCAGCGATACCGTAAGCCTGCGCCTGAACATGGGTAACCAGGACAACAACAGCTTCCGCGAGGGTATCGACGGCAGCCGCCAGCTGTTCGCCCCGTCGCTCAGCTGGCAGATCACCCCCGACCTCAACTGGCTGGTGCAGTACGAATACAGCCGCTACAACCGCACGCCCGACCGGGGCATCCCCGGGGTGAATGGCCGCCCGGCCGACGTCAGCCGCGGCACCACCTACGGCGACCAGCGCGACTACATCGATGACCGCGCCCAGTCCCTGCGCTCACGCCTGAACTACCAGCTGAACGAAACCTGGCAGCTGCGCCATACCCTGGGCCTGTTCAAGCTCGACAGCGAGTTCGACAACACCTACGTCACGGGCTACAACGCCAGCACCAATGTCCTGACCCGCCAGCGCTGGCAGCAGGACCTGAACACCCGCAACCTGTTCAACAACCTGGAGGCCGAGGGCGATTTCGACACCCTGGGCCTGGAGCACAAGCTGCTGCTGGGCCTGGAGTTCGGCAACCAGAAGCGTGACCCTGTGCTGTATACCGCTGGTAGCCAGCCGCTCCCGGGCTTGGGCAAACCCGGTAGCAACCAGCAGCACAATGGCACACTGGTGCTGTCGAGTAACAACCACACTGTGGTCGATAGCCGCGGCCTTTACCTGCAAGACCAGATCCGCCTGAACGATCAATGGCAAATCCTGGCTGGCGTGCGCTTCGACCAGTTCGACGTGGAAACCACCAACAAGGATGGCGTGCGCGAACCGCAGGACAGCAACAGCACCAGCCCGCGCTTGGGCGTGGTCTACACGCCATGGCGGGATCATTCGTTCTACGCCTCGTGGAGCAAGACCTTCTCGCCGGTGGGCGGCGGCTTGATCGGCATCACCCCGGATGCACCGGGCAACGGCAACGACGCCAAGCCGGAAGAGACCCGGCAGAAAGAAATCGGGGTGAAAAGCGATTGGCTCGACCAGCGCCTGACCACCACCCTGGCCATCTACGAGCTGGAACTGTACAACCGCCGCACCCGTGATCCGGAAAACCCGAATAACATCTTGCTCAGCGGCTTGCAGCGTTCGCGCGGCATCGAGTTGACGGCCACCGGCAATATCGTCGGCAACTGGTATGTACGCGGCGGCATCGGCCTGCAGGATGCGATCATCGTCAAGGACAACAACGGCCAGGAAGGCAACCGCATCAACGATGTGGCCAAGCGCAACGCCAGCCTGTTCGTGACCTGGAAACCAGAGCTGGGCTGGTACGCCGAAACCGGCGTTACGCTGGTAGGTGAGCGTTATGCGGACAACCAGAACACCACGGTGTTGCCAGGGTATGGCCGTTGGGATGCGCTGGCGGGGTACCGCACCCATGACTGGGATGTACGGGCGGCGTTGAGCAACATTGCCGACAAGACCTACTACAGCTCGGCGACCAGTGCGGCGCAGATTCAGGTGGGGGACCCGCGTAGCCTGGTGGTCACGGGTAGCTACAGCTTCTGATCTTTATTGCTGTACCGGCCTCTTCGCGGCTGAAGCTGCACACACAGGGTCACCACAGGTTTCGAGACATGTGGAGTACCTGTGGAAGCGGGTTCACCCGCGAAGAGGCCGGCACAGAAATACCAATTCGATCAGTGCCACACCGCCATCAGCGCCTGCATCTCTGCTTCGCTGATCAGCCCTTGGGGGTAGCGCCCGGCAAGCAGACGTCGTGGGTCGGTCGTCCTGACCCTGATGCTTCCATGGTGTTTCAACCACTTCGCCACAACCTTGAGCGATTGGTGATTCACTGCCGATGGGCGCAAAGCCGACTCACTTGCTGCGTTCATGTCTACACGTACTCCCTGGCCCGTGAGCGGCTAATCTACGTAGGTAATGTTACAGATCCGAGAGCGCGGCCCGGCCGAGCTATCTGCTTGAAAAACAATACAAAACCTATGCCAGCCTGGGCGCCGGATGTCGCCCGAAAAAAAAGGCCCGTCAAATGACGGGCCTTTTTTCATTCAAGCTGCGTTCAACGCTTGACCGGCGCGGGCTGCTGCTGAGTCAGGCAGTGGATGTTGCCGCCACCCAGCAACAATTCGCGGCCAGGGATCATCACCACTTCATGGTCAGGGAAGATCTTTGCCAGGATCGCTCTGGCTTCGGCATCTGCCGGGTCGTCGAAGCTTGGCGCGATGATGCCACCGTTGACGATCAGGAAGTTCACGTACGAACCGGCAAGGCGCACCGACGGGTCTCGCTCCTGGCTGCCGGCCACCTGATCGACACCGGCACACTCTTCAGCGGTGGCAAACAGCGGGCCCGGGATCGGCATCTTGTGCACGATGAACTCGCGGCCCTTGGCATCGCGGGTGTTCTTCAACACCTCCATGGCCGCGTGGCAGCGCGCATAGTTGGGGTCGTTGGAATCATCGGTCCAGGCCAGTAACACTTCACCCGGGCGCACGTAACAGCAGAAGTTGTCGACGTGGCCGTCGGTTTCGTCGTTGTACAGGCCATCGGGCAGCCAAACCACGGTGTCGACCGCCAGCTGATCGCGCAGCACCGCTTCGATCTGCTCGCGGTTCAGGTGCGGGTTGCGGTTACGGTTGAGCAGGCATTCCTCGGTGGTGATCACGGTGCCTTCACCGTCCACGTGGATCGAGCCGCCTTCCAGCACGAAGCCCTCAGTCTGGTAGCGCTGGCAGCGCTCCATTTCCAGCACCTTGGCGGCCAGTTCCTCGTCGCGGTTCCACGGCGCGTACAGGCCGCCGTCGAAGCCGCCCCAGGCATTGAAGCCCCAGTCCACACCACGCACTTCACCTTGGTCGTTGATGACGAAGGTTGGGCCGGTATCACGCACCCAGGCGTCGTCGTTGCTGATTTCGACCACGCGAATGTTCGGCTGGTCGAGCTGGCGACGGGCATTTTCGTACTGGCCGGCGGAGGCCGCGACGGTGACAGGTTCGAAGCGGGCAATGGCCTTGGCCAGGGTCACATGCGCAGCCTGTGCCGGCTTGCCGCCCAGGCGCCAGTTGTCCGGGCGCTCCGGCCAGACCATCCACACCTGGGTTTGCGGGGCCCACTCGGCGGGCATGTGGAAACCATCGGCACGGGGCGTGGAGTTGAGGGTTTTCATGGGTGACCTCTATGATGGCCCTGAGCCGGAGTGTGCTGGGGCGTTTGTCAATTTATAACCGATATATATCGATATTTGAAGCCCGGTAGTCGGGAATGACTCGCTAATTACCTGCAATTAAATCGATAACAATCGAATCATGCAAAGCCGTGCCTGGTGCCGCTACCGGTCTGACGTCTACCATAGCCACACCTTATGCATCCTGTGGCATCGGCATGCGGAAAATTCCAGCGGGGCCGACTAGGGTCAATACTTGGGCAACGGGCCAGCGAGCCACTATGAACATCATCCCTACCGCAATCCCTGAAGTACTGATCATCGAGCCGAAGGTTTTCGGTGACAGCCGTGGTTTTTTCTTCGAGGCATTCAACGCGCGTGAGTTCGCGCGGCAAACCGGTGTGAAGGCCGAGTTCGTCCAGGACAACCACTCTCGCTCCATCAAGGGTGTACTGCGCGGGCTGCACTATCAGGTCGAGAACACCCAAGGCAAGCTGGTGCGGGTGGTACACGGGGAAATCCGCGATGTCGCCGTGGACGTGCGCAAAAGCTCGCCAACCTTTGGCCAATGGGTCGCCGTGCACCTGTCGGCCGACAACCACCGCCAGCTATGGGTACCTCCCGGTTTCGCCCACGGTTTTGCGGTGATGAGCGAATCGGCCGAGTTCCTCTACAAGACCACCGATTACTACAACCCCGGCGCCGACCGCTGCATCCGCTGGGACGACCCGCAACTGGCCATCGACTGGGGGTTGCAGCAACCACCGGTGCTGTCGGACAAGGACAAGCTCGGCCTGCCACTGGCAGAGGCGGAACTGCTGCCTTAACTAGCGCATAATTGCGCCAGACTTTTCTGGCGCATTTACGTGATGATTGCAAAACCCACGCCCCCACGCCGTCCCCGCTGGCGCAGCCTGGCCTTGTTGGCCCTGTGCCTGGCCCCGTTGTTGTGGCCCCTGCATCACCTGGCCGAACGCTACTACCAGGAAGAGCTGGCCTCGCAGAACCGCCAGACCCTCGACCTGTACGTCGCCAACCTGCTCGGCACCCTGCACCGCTACGAAACCTTGCCGCAGATCCTCGGTGACCTGCCGGCGCTACGTGGCGTGCTGGCAGACCCGTTCCGCCTGGAAGCGGTGACCAACGCCAACCGCCTGCTCAAGGGCATCGTGCAGCAGACCGGTGCCGAGGTGATGTACCTGATGGACGTCAGCGGCAACACCCTGGCCGCGTCCAACTGGGACAAGCACGACAGCTTCGTCGGCCGCAACTTCGCCTTCCGCCCCTATTTCAACGAAGCCATGGCCGGCCACCTGGGCCGCTTCTTCGGCCAGGGCACCACCTCGGCCAAGCGCGGCTACTTCTTTGCCGCAGCCGTGCGGGACCGCGAGCGGATCGTTGGCGTGCTGGTGGTCAAGGTCGACCTCGACCACACCGAAACCCTTTGGGGCCGCACCCCCGAGCAGCTGTTGCTGACCGATCACAATGGTGTGGTCATCCTGACGTCGCGGCCCGATTGGCGCTTCCGTGCTACGCGCACGCTGACCGAGGCCGAGCGCCAGGCCATCATCGCCATCCAGCCCTACCCGACCCAGGCCCCACAACCGCTGGTGCTCAGCCCGGACGCCTGGATTACCCAGACCCGCGACATCAAGGAGACCGGCTGGCAGGTCAGCATCCTCGCGCCGCGCATGCTCGTCGATCGCTCGGTGCAAACGGTGATGGCCATCGGTGCCGGTACGCTGCTGGTACTGATGCTGCTGGCCGGCCTGGTGATGCAACGACGGCGCCACTACATCGACCGCATCGACTTCGAAGCCCGTGGCCGCCAGGAGCTGGAAAAGCGCGTGGCCCAACGTACCGCCGACCTTGAAGGCCTGAACACACGGTTAAAAAATGCCGTGCTGGAACGCGAAAACGCCCAGCAAGAAGCAGTGCGCGCCCAGGACGAACTGGTGCAGGCGGGCAAGCTGTCGGTACTCGGCACCATGTCGGCCAGCATCAGCCACGAGCTGAACCAGCCGCTGGCGGCCATCCGCAGCTACGCGGAAAACGCCGAAATACTGCTGGACCACCAACGCACCGATGACGCCCGCGGCAACCTCAAGCTGATCGGCGAGCTGACCGGGCGCATGGCCTCGATCATCGCCCACCTGCGCGCCTTCGCCCGCCGCGACCGCCATGCCCCGGAAAGCGTGGCCTTGCAGCCAGCCCTGGACGATGCCCTGGCACTGCTGGCCAAGCGCCGCCGGGCGATGGCCGTGGAGCTGATCCGCGACCTGCCGGAGGCGACCTTGTGGGTACAAGCCGGTGAAACCCGCCTGCGCCAGGTGCTCGGCAACCTGCTGGCCAATGCCCTCGACGCCCTGACCGAAAAGGCCAACCCGCGCCGCTTGTGGCTAAGTGCCGAGCAGCGCGATGACTGCGTCTACCTGTACATCCGCGACAACGGCCCCGGCTTCAGCCGACAGGCCCTGGAGCATGCCAAGGAGCCGTTCTTCACCACCAAGACCCGCACCCAGGGCCTGGGCCTGGGCCTGGCCATCTGCGAAAGCCTGATGCGCGCCCTGGGCGGTGAACTGCTGCTGGCCAACCACCCGGAAGGTGGCGCACTGCTGACCCTGCAGCTGCGTGTGGCCGCGCCTGGCGCTACTTTGCCCAATTCGGAGGACTCCTCGGCATGACCACCGAGACACTGATCGACAGCCAAGCCCAGGTCATCCTGGTGGACGATGACCCGCACCTGCGACAGGCGCTGAGCCAGACCCTGGACCTGGCCGGGCTCAAGGTAGTAGCCCTGGCCGATGCCCAAGGCCTGGCCGAGCGTATCGAGGCCGACTGGCCCGGTGTGGTGGTCAGCGACATCCGCATGCCCGGTATCGATGGCCTGCAACTGCTGGAGCAACTGCACGGCCGCGACAGCGAGCTGCCGGTGCTGCTGATTACCGGCCATGGCGATGTGCCGCTGGCGGTGCAGGCGATGCGCGCCGGGGCTTATGACTTCCTGGAAAAACCCTTTGCCACAGACGCCCTGCTCGACAGCGTGCGCCGCGCCCTGGCCCTGCGCCGCCTGGTGCTGGACAACCGCAGCCTGCGCCTGGCACTGAGCGACCGCCAGCAACTGGCCACCCGCCTGGTCGGCCATTCGCCGTCCATGCTGCGCCTGCGCGAGCAGATCGGTGCCCTGGCCGGCACCCGCGCCGATGTGCTGATACTGGGTGAAACCGGCGCGGGCAAAGAGGTGGTGGCCCGCGCCCTGCACGACCTGTCCAGCCGACGCGACGGCCCGTTCGTGGCGATCAACGCCGGCGCGCTGGCCGAGTCAGTGGTGGAAAGCGAGCTGTTCGGCCATGAGCCAGGCGCCTTCACCGGCGCGCAAAAACGCCGTATCGGCAAGTTCGAGTTCGCCAACGGCGGCACGCTGTTCCTCGACGAAATCGAGAGCATGAGCCTGGATGTACAGGTAAAACTGCTGCGCATGTTGCAGGAACGGGTGGTCGAGCGACTCGGCGGCAACCAGCTGATCCCGCTGGATATCCGCATCATTGCCGCGACCAAGGAAGACCTGCGCCAGTCCGCCGACCAAGGGCGCTTCCGTGCCGACCTGTATTACCGCCTGAACGTGGCGCCGCTGCGTATTCCACCGCTGCGCGAACGCGGCGATGACATCCTGGTGCTGTTCCAGCACTTCGCCGACGCCGCCAGCCAGCGCCATGGCCTGCCCCCGCACACCCTGCAGCCAGTGCAGCGTGCCGTGCTGTTGCGCCACCCCTGGCCAGGCAATGTGCGCGAGCTGCAAAACGCCGCCGAGCGTTTCGCCCTTGGCCTGGAGCTGGCCCTGGACGGCCAGGCGCCGCCGGCGACAGCAGCTGCTGTGCCAATGCTGAGCGGCAACCTCAGCGAGCAGGTCGAGCAGTTCGAACGCTCGCTGATCGCTGCCGAACTGGCCCAGCCACACAGCTCCATGCGCAGCCTGGCCGAGGCGCTGGGCATCCCCCGCAAGACCCTGCACGACAAGCTGCGCAAGCACAGCTTGAGCTTCGACGGCGGCAGCGGCGGGCATGACGACCAAGAGGACCACCGTTAATGAGCACCGATAGCCAGTACCTGCAGTCCGTACTGCACAGCGACATCCCCCTGACCCGCGAAATGGGCCTAGAAGTGATCGATTGGCAGCAGCACACCCTGCGCCTGCAACTGCCGCTGGCGGCCAACGTCAACCACAAGAGCACCATGTTTGGCGGCAGCCTTTACTGCGCCGCCGTGCTGGCGGGCTGGGGCTGGCTGCACCTGCGCCTGAGGGCGCTGGGGATCGATGACGGGCATATCGTCATCCAGGAAGGGCAGATCAGTTATCCGTTGCCGGTCACCGGTGCGGCGGTGGCGCGTTGTGTAGCGCCCGACGAAAAGACCTGGGAGCGATTCCTGGCCATGTACCAGCGCCGTGGGCGGGCGCGGTTGACGTTGGAAACCACCGTGAGCAATGCCGGTAGTGACGAGCCGGCAGTGAAATTCAGCGGCCAGTACGTGCTGCACCGCTAATGCGACTAAAGCGGCCTTTGTGGGAGCGGCCCTTTCGCGACACAAGGCCGCTCCCACAGGATCGTGCCAGGCAGTTAGATGAGGTTCAGGAAGGCCTGGCGCCATGCAGCATTGGCAGGCAACGCCAGGAAATACGGATTGAGCAGCGACTCGCGTGGCGGATACCGAAACGGCAAGCCATCCAGCCCGATCACTTCGCCACCGGCCCCCTCCACCACACCCTGCGCCGCAGCAGTGTCCCACTGCGAAGTCGGCGCCAGGCGCGGATAGCAGTCTGCGCTGCCCTCAGCCAGTAGGCAGAACTTCAACGAACTGCCGATATTGGCCAGCTCCAGCTCACCCACCGCAGCCCCAAGGCCCGCCAACAGCGCTTCCTGCTCCGGGCTGGAATGCCGACGGCTGGCCACCACGGTAAAACGCTTGCCCTGCGCGGGTGCGTTGCGTACCTGGATCGGCTGGGCTACCTCACCGGCATCTGCACGCCAGGCCCCCATGCCGCGCCCACCAAAATAGCAGCGCCCATTGGTGGGCATCGACACCACGCCAAACACCACCTCGCCGTTTTCGACCAGGGCGATGTTGACCGTGAACTCTTCGCTGCCGGCAATGAACTCCTTGGTGCCGTCCAGCGGGTCGACCAGCCACCAGCGGCTCCAGCCCTGACGCTCGGCCAGCGGAATGTTGCAGTCTTCCTCGGACAGCACCGGAATGTGCGGGGCCAGCGCCAGCAGGCCATCGGCAATCACCCGGTGCGCTGCCAGGTCGGCGGCGGTCACCGGCGAATCGTCGGCCTTGTTGGTCACGGCCACATCGGCACGCCAGAACGGCAGGATCGCCTCGCCTGCGGTCAGTGCCAGCTTGACCACTTCGTGCATCAGTTGCAGGTCGTTCATAGCTCCAGCAGCCCCCGCTGGATCATCAGGTCACGGGCCAGGTATAGCGCCGCCAGGGCGCGGCCCTCGGTGAACTGTGGGTGCATGGCCAATGCCGACAACTCGCGCAGGTTGACCTTGTCGACCCGCATCGGCTCTGGCTCATCGCCTTCCAGGCGCTCTTCGTACAGGTCGGTGGCCAGCACTACCTGGATCTTCTGGCTCATGTAGCCCGGCGACAGCGACAGCTCGGTCAGGTGCTCCAGCTGGCGTGCGCCAAAACCGGCTTCTTCCTTGAGCTCCCGGTCGGCTGCCGCCAGCACATCCTCGCCCGGCTCGATCAGGCCCTTGGGCAACGACAGCTCGTATTCATCGGTGCCGCCGCAGTATTCCTCCACCAGCACGGCATGCTCGGCGTCGAGCATGGCAACGATCATCACCGCGCCGTAGCCGTTACCCCGGCCCACCAAACGCTCGTAGGTACGCTCATTGCCATTGCTGAAGCGCAATTGCACGGCTTCGACCCGGAACAGGCGGCTGCTGGCGACGATTTCGCGGCTGAGGACGGTGGGTTTCTGGCGCATGGGGCGGCTCCTTGGCGTGAACGGGGTACTATACCGTGGCTAGCCGACTGATCGAGAGTTTCCCATGCCTGTTATTCCCTGGTCTGCCATCGATACCGTCCTGCTGGACATGGACGGCACCCTGCTCGACCTGCATTACGACAACCGCTTCTGGCTGGAGCACCTGCCCCAGCGCTATGCCGAGCTGCACGGGGTGAGCCGGACCATGGCGGAAATGGAGCTGCAGCCACTGTTCGAGCGCAATGCCGGCACGCTGAACTGGTATTGCCTGGATTTCTGGAGCCGCGAGCTGCGCCTGCCAATCCGAGAGCTGAAGCAGGAAATCGCCGACCTGATCGCCCTGCGCCCAGACGCCGACACCTTCCTGGCGGCAATCCGCAAGGCGGGCAAACGCGTGGTGATGATCACCAATGCGCACCGCGACTCGCTGTCGCTGAAGCTGGAGCGGGTGGAACTGGCGCCGTATTTCGAACGGCTGATCAGCTCGCACGATTATGGCTACCCGAAGGAAAGCCCGCAGTTTTGGGATGCCTTGCAGGCGGACATCGGTTTTGAGCCGGGGCGCAGCCTGTTTATCGATGACACGCTGGCGATACTGCGCAGTGCACAACGATTTGGGGTGGGCCACCTGCTGGCGGTGCGCCAGCCGGATAGCAAGGCAGGGCCGCGGGATACCGAAGAGTTTGCGGCGGTCGAGGATTACCGGGCCTTACTGGCAGGCTTGTAGGAGCAGCCTTGTGCTGCGAAGAGGCCGGTATGACAGAAAGTTGTCTGTGACAGTACCGGCCTCTTCGCAGCACAAGGCTGCTCCTACAAGCACTTCACCGCCATTGAAAGCAGTGCAACAACTGTGGGAGGAAGATTACTCAGGAATACGCAGCACCTGCCCCGGGTAGATCTTGTCCGGATGCGACAGCATCGGCTTGTTGGCCTCGAAAATCTTGTTGTACTGGTTGGCGTTGCCATAAACCACGATTGAAATGGCCGATAGCGTGTCGCCCTTTTTCACGGTAACGAACCGGGCCGCCTTCACCACTGGCCCGGTCACGGTGATCTGGTCATCCACGCTGGCCACACCATTGATGTTGCCGGCTGCAAGAATGATCTTCTCCTTCTCTTCCTGGCTGGCCACTTCACCCTTGAGGGTGATCGTGTCTCCCTCTACAGTGGCGGTGATCTTCGGGTTGCCCAGGCCAACGTCTTGCACGTGTTTTTTCAGCTGCTCCCCGGCATTGGCATTGCCAGGGGTCAGCAGGTCGATCAACTTCTCGCCGGCTTCCTTCACGAAACTGAACAGGCTCATTGCGCTCTCCTTGTTGACGAAACCTCGGACTCACGAGTCTAGGCCAGCTTTTCCACTCCCGCCCCCTGTGCGACCAATCGACACGGTCTATCAAGGCATAGACCCTAGCGATTAGACGCCGCCGGCCCGCAAGCCTAGGCTTGTGCTATCAGAAAGCCGCCGGTATTCAACGCCCCGATGAACAGCAAACCTCCGGTCTGCGCGGCATCATCGCCCTTGTCCATGCCCGCCGCCAGCAACACCTACGATTACGTCCAGCTCAGCGACGCCCAACGCGACAGCACCCCGCTGGCCGAAGAAGTGGCCCTGGCCATTGTCTACAACGGCCTCAACCAGGCGGTGATGCTGGTCAGCCCCACCGACCTCGAAGACTTCGCCGTCGGCTTCAGCGTTGGCAGCGGCATTGTCGAAGGCACCGCAGAAATCTACGACCTGAAGCTTTCCGGCAGCGGCTCGGCAATGTATGCCGACCTGGAAATTTCCAGCCGGGCGTTCTGGAACCTCAAAAACCAGCGCCGCCAGCTGGCCGGCACCAGTGGTTGCGGCCTGTGCGGGGTCGAAGCGCTTGAACAGGCGCTACCGGACCTGCCCGAACTGCCGGGCGCGCCCCTGCCCCCGCCCCAGTGGCTGGTTGGCCTGCGTGAACGCATCGATGCCTTCCAGCCGCTGGGCCAGCATTGCGGGGCTGTGCATGCCGCGCTGTTCATGGACCGCCATGGCGAGCTGCTGCTCGGCCGTGAAGACATCGGCCGGCACAACGCCCTCGACAAGCTGATCGGCGCCCTGCTGCGCCAAGGCATAGACAGCCAGGGCGGCCTGGCCATCGTCACCAGCCGCTGCAGCCTGGAGCTGATCCAGAAAGTACTGCGTGCCGGCATCCAGACCCTGGTCAGCCTGTCGGCGCCCACCGGCCTTGCCCTGCAATGGGCACGCAAGCACAACCTCAACCTCATCCATCTGCCAAAGCACAGCGCACCGCGGGTCTACAGCCCGGCGGCGGAGTCGTAATACCCGTGACCTCCTACCAGCACCTCCCGGACAACGCCCCAGCCTCCCCCCCTCGCTACAAGCCTTACCACGGCCCCGCCGGTGGCTGGGGCGCGTTGCGCAGCGTGGCCAAGGCCTGGGTCGGCAGCGACAACGCGCTGAAGAACATTCGCGCGCTGCTCAAGACCAACCAGAACGGCGGCTTCGACTGCCCGGGCTGCGCCTGGGGCGATTCGCCGGAAAGCGGCATGGTCAAGTTCTGCGAGAACGGCGCCAAGGCAGTGAACTGGGAGGCGACCAAGCGCCGCGTCGATGCTGCCTTCTTCGCCCGTTACAGCGTCACCTCGCTGCTGCAGCAGAGCGACTACTGGCTGGAGTACCAAGGGCGCCTGACCGAACCGATGGTCTACGACGCGCCCAGCGACCGGTACCTGCCAATCAGCTGGGATGCCGCGTTCGCCCTGATCGCCCGCGAGCTGAACAAGCTGGCCAACCCTGACCAGGCCGAGTTCTATACCTCGGGGCGCGCCAGCAACGAAGCGGCGTACCTGTACCAGTTGTTCGTGCGTGCTTACGGCACCAACAACTTCCCCGACTGTTCGAACATGTGCCACGAGGCCAGTGGCGTGGCCCTCGGGCAAAGCGTCGGGGTTGGCAAGGGCACCGTCACCTTCGACGATTTCGAGCATGCCGACACGATTTTCGTCTGGGGCCAGAACCCCGGCACCAACCACCCGCGCATGCTCGACCCGCTGCGCGATGCGGTGAAGCGTGGCGCCCAGGTGGTGTGCGTAAACCCGCTGAAGGAACGTGGCCTGGAGCGTTTCCAGCACCCGCAGAACCCGCTGGAGATGCTGACCAACAGTGACCGGCCGACCAACACCGCGTTCTTCCGCCCGGCACTGGGCGGCGACATGGCGATGCTGCGCGGCATGGCCAAGTTCGCCCTGCAATGGGAACGCGAAGCCCAGGCCAAGGGCGAACCGGCCGTGTTCGACCATGCTTTCATTGCCGAACATGGCCATGGCGTCGACGAGTACCTGGCAGTGGTAGATGCCACGCCGTGGGAGCACATCCAGGCGCAGTCCGGCCTGGCCCTAGCCGACATCGAGCTGGCCGCCCGCATGTACTGCCGCGGCAAGCGGGTGATCATGTGCTGGGCGATGGGCATCACCCAGCACCGCCATTCGGTGCCGACCATCCAGGAAATCGTCAACCTGCAGATGCTGCGCGGCAACATCGGCGCTCCCGGCGCCGGCCTGTGCCCGGTGCGTGGCCACAGCAACGTGCAGGGCGACCGCACCATGGGCATCAACGAGCGCCCGCCGGTGGCCCTGCTTGACGCCATCGAAAAGCGTTTTGGCTTCCCCGTGCCCCGGCACAACGGCCACAACACCGTCGAAGCGATTCACGCCATGCTCGATGGGCGGGCCAAGGTATTCATCGGCCTGGGCGGCAACTTCGCACAAGCCACGCCGGACACCGAGCGTACCGCACAGGCACTGCGCAATTGCGAGCTGACCGTACATATCAGCACCAAGCTCAACCGCAGCCACCTGGTGCATGGCAAGCAGGCGCTGATCCTGCCGTGCCTGGGCCGCACCGACATCGACCTGCAGGCCGACGGGCCACAAGCGGTGACGGTGGAAGACTCGTTCAGCATGGTGCACGCCTCCAACGGCCAGCTGAAGCCACTGTCTACGCAAATGCGCTCGGAACCGGCAGTGGTTGCCGGCATCGCCGCCGCGACCCTGGGCAAGCAACCGGTGGACTGGCACTGGCTGGTGGCCGACTACGACCGCATCCGCGACCTGATCGGCGATACCATCGCCGGCTTCAGCGGTTTCAACCAGCGCCTGCAACACCCAGGCGGCTTCTACCTGGGTAACAGCGCCGGCAGCCGCGAATGGAAGACCAGCACCGGCCGCGCCAACTTCAAGGCCAACCTGCTGCCGGATTCGTTGCTCGATGAGCGCGTGCGCGCCAGTGGCCAGCTGCCGCACCTGATCATGCAGTCGATGCGCTCGCACGATCAGTACAACACCACCATCTACGGCCTGGACGACCGCTACCGCGGCGTGCGCGGCCAGCGCGAGGTGCTGTTCGCCAACGAAGCCGACATCATCCGCCTGGGCTTCCAGCCGGGGCAGAAGGTCGACATCGTGTCGCTGTGGGGGGATGAGCATGTGCGCCGGGTGCAGGGCTTCACCCTGCTGGCCTTCGACATCCCGGCCGGGCAGGCAGCGGCGTACTACCCCGAAGTGAACCCGCTGGTGCCGCTGGAGAGCATTGGCGATGGCAGCCATACGCCGACATCGAAGTTCATTGCCATCAAACTGGAGCGGGCACGGGACGACGGGCGTATCCTGTAGAAACGAAAAAGCCCTGTTCCATTGCGGTTCAGGGCTTTGTCATAAAGGTCTCAGACAGCCGAAAATGCATAAAGTTTCACAGCAAATACAGTAACTTAGCGAATTGTGTACAACTCGTGTTACTCGTCGGATTTCCGTTGCCAGCCGCGCCGCTTAGCCTCAAATTCGCCTCGTCATCCCTATGAGGCTCTCTTGATGAAGAAGTACTCCTCGATTTTGTTGTTGTCTTTCAGCTTGCTCAGCGGCGTTGCCATGGCAGGCGGCAATACCGAGGCCGGCATTGGCGGCGCATTGGGTGGGGTACTCGGCTCCGTAGTGGGCAACTCCATCGGTGGTAGCACGGGCGGTGCCATTGGTGCCGGTCTGGGCGGCGCAGCCGGTGGTGCCCTGGGTGCCGACAAGCGCCAGCGTGGCGAGGCTGCTATCGGCGGCGCGCTGGGCGCTGCAGGCGGTAACGTGGTCGGTCGCTCGGTGGGCGGCACCACCGGTAGCTACATTGGTGCAGCCGCAGGCGGCGGCGCCGGTGGCGCGCTCGGCAACTACATGGGCAACAAAGCCGATGACGACGACCGCGATGACGATCGTCGCTACCGTCGCGGCTACGACGACCGGCGTCACTACGACCGTGGCCACCACTACGGCCACCGCAAGCACAAGCGCCACTGGCGCGACTGATGCCTGAGGGCCTCGCCCCGGCAGCAAAAGCCCCGCCCCTTTCGGCGGGGCTTTTTTATGCCTGCTATCCCAGCACCAGGCCAGACAGGATCACTTGCAGCGGCTCAGGCAACACCACAGGACGACCACTGGCCCGTTCGATGAACACCTGAACCACCGTACCTGCCGCACACGCCTCCGGCTCGCCCGGGCGGAACAGCGCCAGGCGGTACTCCACCGTACTACCCGCCAGGCGCGTCACCCCCAAGCCCACTTCGAGAACGTCGGGGAAGCCCGGCAGCGCGAAGAAATCCGCCGCCGAACTGACCACGAATGCCGCCAGCTCGCCGTCACGCAGGTCCACCTCGGCCTGTTCGACAAGGAAGGCCTGGATAGCCGTTTCGAAAAAGCCATGTACGGTCGCTCCGGCGATATGGCCGTTGACGTCGTTGTCCGAAGGGCGGGTGAGGATGGGGTGGAAGTGGTTGAAGGCACTGCGCTGAGGGGATTCGGTCATCTGTCTGGCTCTTGTCTCGCAAATGATGCTGACAGTGAAACAGAAATTCCAGATTTCCGCTGCCTGAGCCGCCCTCTTCGCGGGTAAACCCGCTCCCACAGGAATCGCCGCGAAGAGGCCGGCTCAGGATATCGTTCAAAAAAAAGCCGCCCCAAAGGGCGGCTTTCTTGTCGCGCTGGGCTCAGCTTACAGCTGCGGGCCAGCGGCCTTGATGGCGTCGGAAACTTCGAACTTCTTGAAGTTTTCGATGAACAGCTTGGCCAGGCCTTTGGCGGCCTCGTCGTAGGCAGCTTTGTCAGCCCAGTTGGTGCGCGGGTTGAGCAGCTCGGTTTCAACGCCCGGGACAACTTTTGGCACGTCCAGGTTGATGATGTCCAGGTGCTCGGTTTCGGCACCGACCAGCGCGCCGCTCTGGATCGCAGCGATCACCGCACGGGTGGTCGGGATGCTGAAGCGCTTGCCAACGCCGTAGCCACCGCCGGTCCAGCCGGTGTTGACCAGGTAGACCTTGGAGTTGAAGCCATTGATACGCTTGATCAGCAGCTCGGCGTACTCGCCAGCCGGGCGCGGGAAGAACGGGGCGCCGAAGCAGGTGGAGAAGGTCGACTTGATGCCGCCGCCCGAACCCATTTCGGTAGAACCCACCAGCGCGGTGTAACCGGACAGGAAGTGGTAGGCCGCCTGTTCGTTGTTCAGGATCGAAACCGGAGGCAGAACACCGGTCAGGTCGCAGGTCAGGAAGATGACCGCGTTAGGCTCGCCGCCCAGGTTCGCTTCGGAACGCTTGGCAACGTGCTCCAGCGGGTACGCTGCACGGCTGTTCTGGGTCAGGCTGACGTCGGTGTAGTCGGCGTGCTTGTTGGCGTCGAGAACGACGTTTTCCAGCACAGCGCCGTGCTTGATGGCTTTCCAGATGACCGGCTCGTTCTTCTCGGACAGGTCGATGCACTTGGCGTAGCAGCCGCCTTCCATGTTGAAGACAACGCCTTCGCCCCAACCGTGCTCGTCGTCACCGATCAGGTAACGGCTTTCGTCGGCCGACAGGGTGGTTTTGCCAGTGCCGGACAGGCCGAAGAACAGGGTTACATCGCCTTCTTCGCCGATGTTGGCCGCGCAGTGCATTGGCAGTACGTCGGCCGCCGGCAGCAGGAAGTTCTGCACCGAGAACATGGCTTTCTTCATTTCGCCGGCGTAACGCATGCCAGCGATCAGCACTTTCTTGGCGGCGAAGTTGATGATCACGCAACCGTCGGAGTTGGTGCCGTCACGCTCAGGCTCGCACACGAAGTTGGCAACGTTGAGCACCTGCCACTGGTCGCGGCCAGCCGGGTTGAACTGCTCCGGGTTGATGAACAGGCAACGGCCGAACAGGTTCTGCCAGGCAGTCTGGGTGGTCATCTTCACCGGCAGGTAGTGCTCGGCGGCTGCCCCTACGTGAACGTAGGAAACGAAGTGATCCTGGGCGTTGTTGAACGCCTCGACGCGGTCCCACAGGGCATCGAACTTGTCGGCCGGGAACTTGCGGTTGATCGGGCCCCAGGAAATGGCGTCCTGGGTGGAAGGTTCTTCGACGATGAAACGGTCAGCCGGCGAACGGCCAGTACGGTGACCAGTCTCTACGACCAGTGCGCCAGTATCGGCTAGTACGCCTTCACCGCGTTGCAGCGCTTCTTTTACCAGCTCATCGACGCTCAGGTCGGTGTACACGGTGTTGTTGGCTTGCGTCATGAGATACCCCATCCGGCCCGAGGCCGAGTGCTCCAAACGTTTTGTAGTTGTCTTGAAAAAACTACTACAGCGAAAAAAGTGGCCGGATTATGCCAGAAACGCCCAAAAAAAGTAGGCCCCTCCTGTCGTAACCGCGCTTTTGCGCAATTCGACAGGAGATTCCCCTGTAATTAAACGTTTCAGTGGCGAGTTTCTGAGGCGGTGTCTGTACCGCCACCGGCAAACAGTTGCGCCACATCGCTTGCATCGAAGAAATAGCGCTCGTTGCAGAACTGGCAATCGATCTCTACCTGGCCGCCGCACTCTTGCACCAGCGCCTTGGCGTCATGCTCGCCCAGGCTCACCAGCGCATTACCGGAGCGTTCGCGCGAGCAGCTGCAATTGAAGCGCAACGGCTGAATGTCGAACAGGCGCACGGCATCTTCGTGGTACAGGCGGTGCAGCAGGGTTTCGTTACCTTCGGCCCATTCTTCAGGCTTGAGGGTCTTGGCCAGGGCGATCACGTGCTGCCAGCTGTCTTCACGTTCTTCGTCGTCAGGCTGGCGATCACGCGGCAGTTGCTGCAGCAGCAGGCCACGGGCTTTGCCGTTTTCGGCGTTGAGCCAGAAGCGGGTATTGAGCTGTTGCGACTGGACGAAGTAGTTGGTGAAGCACTCCGACAGGTTGGCACCGTCGAGGTCCACTGTACCCTGGTAGCGCTGGCCCTTGACCGGGTCGATGGTCAGGGTCAGGTGGCCCTCGGGCATCAACTGCGCCAGCGTGGCGTCAGCGGCGATCTGATCGGCCTCGTAGCGCGCCACGCCACGGATGTCGCGATCGCCCGAGCATTCCACCATCAGCAGCGGGATCGGCCCTTCGGAGCGCGCCTGCAGAATCAGCAGGCCATCGAACTTCAATGCCCCCACCAGCAAGGCGGTGGCGGCCATCAGTTCGCCGAGCAGCGCCTGCACCGGCTGTGGGTATTCATGACGCGCCAGCACCGCGGCATAGCTGTCATCGAGAGACACCCACTCGCCGCGCACATCGCGCTCGTCGAAGATGAAACGTTGAGTGAAATCGGTATCAGGCAAATCGCTCATAGGTTTTGGCTATCTAAAAAATGATGACAAAATGGTTACAGCGGTTGTCGAAAACCTTCGAAAACCCGTGACAGAGCGCTCACAAGGCGCTCCGATTCCTGTTTGCAATAGAGGTATCTTATGGACAATCGACCACTGTTCCAAGCAAGGTGGTCCTTGGGGCCATTGGCAGCCTGCACGCTGCTTCCCATCGCTCTACTGTGTTTCTGGTTATGGCCTTTTGGCCAGATCCTGTGCCTGACTTTCGACGAGTGGCTGTTCCACAGCCTGAATGCGCCGCTGGCCGACAACACTACCTGGCGCTACATCTGGACCGTCGGCAGCCTGCGCCCGTTCGACATCGTCGTTGGCCTGATCCTTCTGGCAGTGCTTATCCGTGGTGACTGGGTGTTCAAGGCAGCTCAGGTTCGCCAGGCCTTTTTCGGCTTTCTGGTCACGCTACTCCTCTTAGTGGTGATTCGCGCGCTGTTTTCCAAGTGGGTGGATGCAGCCGGCTGGCAGCACAAGAGCCCGTCGATGATCTTCGACGACGTGGTGCACCTCAGCGACTACTACCCGAACCTGGAGGCGGCCTGGGAGCTCAAGGACCGATCCAGCAAGAGTTTCCCGGGGGATCACGCTTCGGTGCTGCTGATCTGGGCGCTGTTCATGAGCGTATTCAGCCGCCGACTGGTGCAGTTCCTGGTGATCTGGGGGCTGGCGGTGCTGTTCATGCTGCCGCGCCTGGTGGCCGGCGCCCACTGGGGGCAGGATGACTACATTGGCGGGTTGCTGATGGCAGTGCTGGCGTTGGGCTGGAGCTACTACACGCCGCTGGCGGCCAAAGGCAGTGAAGCGTTGATACGCTGGACGGCACCGTTGTTCAACCTGCTGGCCAGACTACCGCTTGTCGGGCGGTTGGCCGTGCTCCGCTAGATACTTGGGGCTGCTACGCAGCCCTTTCCGACCGGTCCGGCGCCCCGGCAAGGCCGCTCCCACAATGCTCGGTGAGGAGCTGGCTTGCCGGCGATGGGCCGCAGAGCGGCCCCGGCTATTCATAGCTGCCATGCAGCTGGTGAATCTGTCGGCGCTGCTTCTTGGTCGGCCGGCCATCGGTAGTCACGCCCATGGCCCCGGCCTTGCGCATTTCGGCCGCCTGCTCACGCCGCCTCACGCTTTCTTCGGTTTCCTCGTACAGCGTCTGCGCTTCTGGCGCCCCACGCCGCACCACCGACAACGCCTTCACCACCACGGTGCGTTCATCGAACCCGGTGCGCAGCAAAAATTCGTCGCCCACCCGTGGCTCCTTGCCCGGTTTGCAACGCTCGCCGCGGCAATGCACCTTGCCGCTCTCGATCGCCGCCTTGGCCAGCGCCCGCGTCTTGTAGAAACGCGCCGCCCACAGCCACTTGTCGAGGCGAACCTTGTCGTCGTCTTCGGCTTTTTGTGCCATCCCGTTACCTCGGATTCTGTCTTTCATCGAACTGTACTACCTTCACATACGGATGCAAAAAGTCCCCGCCATGCTTACAGTTCACCACCTTACTCGCAGGGTGCGCTTCGTGAAGACATTTGACCATTTGACTGTGATCGGCCTGCGTGAGTGGATAGCCCTGCCCGACCTTGGTGTCGCCGGGCTGCGCGCCAAGATCGACACCGGCGCCAGCACCTCAAGCCTGCACGCTACCGAGGTGGAACCGTTCGAGCGCGACGGCCAGCCCTGGGTCCGTTTCACTGCGCACCTGGGCTCGGTGGTGCAGTTGCGTCACCGGCGTTGCGAGGCCCCGCTGGTCACCATGAAAACCATCAAGAGCTCCAACGGCCACGCCCAGACCCGCTATGTCATCCGCACGTCACTGGCGCTGGGCGATGGTGTGTGGGAGGTGGAGTTCACCCTGGCCTGTCGCAAGAACATGCGCTACCGCCTGCTGCTCGGTTCCAAGGCCTTGATCCAGGGCCAGCTGGTGGTGAACCCCGGCTTGAAGTACGTCCAAGATAAACCGGCCTTTCCGGCCACCCTTTCCCCTGTCACAGGTGCTGCATGAAGATCGCTGTGCTGTCGCGCAATCCGCGTCTGTATTCCACCCGCCGCCTGGTCGAAGCCGGTACCCAGCGTGGCCACGAAATGGTGGTGATCGACACCCTGCGGGCCTATATGAACATTGCCAGCCACAAGCCGCAGATCCACTACCGCGGCAAGCCGCTGGAGGGCTTCGATGCTGTGATCCCGCGCATCGGGGCTTCGGTCACCTTTTACGGCTGCGCAGTGCTGCGCCAGTTCGAAATGATGGGTGTGTACCCGCTCAACGAATCGGTGGCCATTGCCCGCTCGCGCGACAAACTGCGATCACTGCAATTGCTGTCGCGCCGTGGTATCGGCCTGCCCATTACCGGCTTCGCCCACTCACCGGACGACATCCCCGACCTGATCCAGATGGTCAATGGCGCCCCGCTGGTGATCAAGGTGCTGGAGGGTACCCAGGGCATCGGCGTGGTGCTGTGCGAAACCACCCAGGCGGCCGAGTCGGTGATCGAGGCGTTCATGGGCCTGAAGCAGAACATCATGGTTCAGGAGTACATCAAGGAGGCCGGCGGCGCCGATATTCGCTGCTTCGTGGTGGGAGACAAGGTGATTGCCTCGATGAAGCGCCAGGCCAAGCCGGGCGAGTTCCGCTCCAACCTGCACCGGGGGGGCGTCGCCAGCCTGATCAAGATCACCCCGGAAGAGCGGATTACCGCCATTCGTGCGGCCAAGGTGATGGGGTTGAGCGTGGCGGGTGTTGATATCCTGCGCTCCAACCATGGGCCGTTGGTGATGGAGGTGAACTCATCGCCGGGGCTGGAGGGGATCGAGGTGACCACCGGCAAGAACGTGGGCGGGATGATCATCGAGCACCTTGAGAAGAACGGCGGGCCTAATCAGACCCGGACCAAGGGCAAGGGCTGAGATTTTGGGGGCTGCCTTGCAGCCCATTCGCAGCACAAGGCTGCTCCTACAGGGGATCGCGTAACCCTGTGCTGCGAATGGGCCGCAAAGCGGCCCCGGCCCTCACACGGCGTTCCGGGGTAACAGCAGCCCAAGCGGCAACCGAACCCGCGCCTCGATCCCGCCACCGGACCGGTTACGCAGCTCCACATTCCCGCCATGCTGGGCCGCGATGCGCTTGACTATCGCCAACCCCAGACCGGTGCCCTTGCCGCCCCGTGCACGGTCCCCACGAATGAACGGGTTGAAGATGGTCTCCAGCTCCGATTCGTCGATCCCGGTGCCACGGTCCAGCACGCTCAGCACCACGTATGGTGCACTCTCGTCACCCGACACATAGGCAGCCACTTCCACGCCCTTGCCGGCATGGTGCAGGGCGTTGCCGATCAGGTTGCCCAGCATGCGCTTGAGCGAAACACGGCGCAGCGGGAACGGCGGGATTGGCTCCAGGCACAGGCGCACACGTTCTTTCGGCTGGTTGTACGGGGCCACCACTTCACGCACCAGTTCAGCCAGGTCGACCTCTTCCACCGGCTCGTCGCGGCCATCGCGGATGAACGCCAGGAACTGATCGAGGATCGCATCCATGTCCTCGATATCGCGGACCATGTCGTCACTCAGGTCGCTGTCGCTGTCCAGCAATGACAACGACAGGCGCAGGCGCGTCAACGGTGTGCGCAGGTCGTGGGAAACCCCGGCCAGCATCAGCTCGCGCTCGCGCCCGGCCTGCTCGACATCTTCGGCCATCTGGTTGAAGGCCTTGTACACCTCGGTCATCTCGCTGGGTGTATCGCTGATCGGCAGGCGCACGCTGCGCCCCTGGCCCAGCTGACGAGCGGCGAATACCAGGCGCTTGAGCGGCTGGTTCAACTGGCGCACGAAGATCCAGGCAGAGGCTGTGGACAACAGGCCGATGGCCAGGAACCAACCCAGCACGTTCCAGATCTTCTGCCCACGCAGCGGGTGCGGGTACAGCGGCACTTTCAGCCAGCCCGGGCCCAGGCTTGGCGCATTGACCCACAACGCCGGTGGCGCATGAATACGCAGCCGCACCTCGGTGTCTTCGCCCAGCTCCGCCTGCATCTGCCGTTGGTAGATTTCGCTGTAGGGCCAATGCTGCTCGCCCTCGGGCACACCCGAGCCGGTCACGCGGATAAGGCCCGCCGCCTCGGCAATCTTGTCGCGGTTTTCTTCGTCGGCAGCCCAATAGGCGCGCAAGGTCAGCGCCACACCGTGGCTGTACTGACGGTCGACCAGCACGTCCTCGTTCATCAGCAGGTAGACCAGGGTCAAGGCCTTGCTGAACAGGACGACGATCAACACCAGCCACAGGGTGCGGGCGAAGAAACTCTGCGGAAACCACAGCGGCGTTTTCATGGACGACGCGGCATCATTTACCTGCGTTTCCGTCTGGCACGAACACGTAGCCCACGCCCCAGACGGTCTGGATGTAACGCGGTTTGGAGGGGTCCGGCTCGATCATGCGGCGCAGGCGCGAGATCTGCACGTCGATGGAGCGCTCCAGTGCATCCCACTCGCGGCCACGGGCCAGGTTCATCAGCTTGTCGCGGGTCAGCGGCTCGCGGGCGTGCATCACCAGGGCCTTGAGCACGGCAAACTCGCCGGTGGTAAGCATGTGCACTTCATCGCCACGCTTGAGCTCGCGGGTGGCCAGCGACAGCTCGTAGTCGCCAAAGGTGACCGATTCGTCCTCGCTGCCCGGCGCACCCGGCACGGCGGGGGCCTGACGGCGCAACACAGCCTTGACGCGGGCCATCAGCTCGTCCGGGTTGAACGGCTTGCCCAGGTAGTCGTCAGCGCCCAGCTCCAGGCCCTTGATACGGCTCAGCTCGTCGCCCTTGGCGGTGAGCATGATGATCGGGATCTGGTTGTTCTGCTGGCGCAGGCGCTTGCACGCGGACAGGCCATCCTCGCCCGGCAGCATCAGGTCGAGTACCACCAGGTTGAACACCTCGCGCTGCAGCAGGCGGTCCATCTGCTCGGTGTTGGGCACCGCGCGGGCACGGTAGCCCTTGCTGGTGAAGAAACGTTCCAGCAGGCTGCTAAGCCCCGGATCGTCGTCGACGATGAGAATCTTGTCACCTTCAGCGGTGTTTGCGGTGCCGGTCATGAATAACTCCTCTGATATCGCCGCGCATTATGGCGTAGCCATTGCTGCACGTTGCGTGAGCATTGTTAGCAGATTTTTCCCCCGGCGCCAGTTCCAGCTGGCTGGGCGCCATCACCGCAAGCCGTTTGCGATGGGTATAATGCGCGGCTTTCATCCAGCGCCGCCGGGCGAAAAGCCCACAGGCGACCCCCGTATTCACAAATGTCAGGTGGTTTACATGGACAGCATCAACAGCCGTATCGCCGAGGAACTGGGCGTACGCCCCCAGCAGGTTGAGGCGGCCGTGGGCCTGTTGGACGAAGGCTCGACCGTGCCCTTCATCGCCCGGTACCGCAAGGAAGTGACCGGTAGCCTGGACGACACCCAGCTGCGCCATCTGGAAGAGCGCCTGCGCTACCTGCGCGAACTCGACGACCGTCGCGCCAGCATCCTGTCCAGCATCGAGGAACAGGGCAAGCTGACCCCGGAACTGGCCCGCGAAATCAAGCTGGCCGACACCAAGACCCGCCTCGAAGACCTCTACCTGCCGTACAAGCAGAAGCGCCGCACCAAGGGCCAGATCGCCCTGGAAGCCGGCCTGGGCGACCTGGCCGACGGCCTGTTCAACGACCCCACCCTGGCCCCGGAAAGCGAAGCCGCACGCTTCGTAAACGCCGAAAAAGGCGTAGCCGACGTCAAGGCCGCGCTGGAAGGCGCCAAGTACATTCTCATGGAGCGCTTTGCCGAAGACGCCGCCCTGCTCGACAAGCTGCGCAGCTTCCTCAAGCAGGAAGCCGTGCTCAGTGCCCGTGTGGTGGCCGGCAAGGAAGAAGAAGGCGCCAAGTTCCGCGACTACTTCGCCCACGATGAACTGCTGCGCAACGCGCCGTCGCACCGTGCCCTGGCAATCTTCCGCGGGCGCAACGAAGGCGTGCTGAGCGCTTCGCTGAAAGTGGGCGAAGAACTGCCTGGCACCCTGCACCCGTGTGAAGTGATGATCGGCAACCACGTCGGCGTCGAAAACCGCAGCCGCCCGGCCGACAAGTGGCTGGGCGAGGTGGTGCGCTGGACCTGGAAGGTCAAGCTGTACACCCACCTGGAAACCGACCTGTTCGGCGAACTGCGCGACAACGCCGAAGGCGAGGCGATCAACGTATTCGCCCACAACCTGCACGACCTGCTGCTGGCCGCCCCGGCCGGCCCGCGCGCCACCCTGGGCTTCGACCCAGGCCTGCGCACCGGTTGCAAGATCGCCGTGGTCGATGCCACCGGCAAGCTGCTTGACTACACCACGGTGTACCCGCACGCGCCAAAGAATGACTGGGACCGCACCATTTCCATCATGGCCGCACTGTGCGCCAAGCACTCGGTGGAACTGATCGCCATCGGCAACGGCACCGCCAGCCGTGAGAGCGACAAGCTGGTGGCCGAACTGGTCAAAAAATACCCAGCGCTGAAAATTACCAAGATCATGGTCTCCGAGGCCGGTGCGTCGGTGTACTCGGCATCGGAACTGGCCGCCCGCGAGTTCCCGGACCTGGACGTATCGATCCGTGGCGCCGTGTCGATTGCCCGCCGCCTGCAGGACCCGCTGGCCGAGCTGGTGAAGATCGACCCGAAATCCATCGGCGTCGGCCAGTACCAGCACGACGTTTCCCAGCTGAAACTGGCGCGTGGCCTGGACGCCGTGGTCGAGGACTGCGTGAACGCCGTGGGCGTGGACGTGAACACCGCCTCGGTCGCGCTGCTGACCCGAATCTCCGGCCTCAACGCCACGCTGGCACAGAACATCGTCGCCCATCGCGATGCCAACGGCCCGTTCGCCACCCGTGCAGCGCTGAAAAAGGTCAGCCGCCTGGGTGAAAAAACCTTCGAACAAGCCGCCGGCTTCCTGCGTGTGATGAACGGCGACAACCCGCTGGACGCCTCCGCAGTACACCCGGAGGCTTACCCGCTGGTGCAGCGCATCGCCGCCGACACCGAGCGCGACATCCGCTCGCTGATCGGCGACAGCAGCTTCCTCAAGCGCCTGGACCCGAAGAAGTTCACCGACGAGTCCTTCGGCCTGCCGACCGTCACCGACATCCTGCAAGAGCTGGACAAGCCTGGCCGCGACCCACGCCCCGAGTTCAAGACCGCCACCTTCCAGGACGGCGTCGAAGACCTCAAGGACCTGGAGCCCGGCATGATCCTGGAAGGCGTGGTGACCAACGTCACCAACTTCGGTGCCTTCGTCGACATCGGCGTACACCAGGACGGTCTGGTGCACATCTCGGCGCTGTCGGAGAAGTTCATCAAAGACCCGCGTGAAGCGGTCAAGGCCGGCGACGTGGTCAAGGTCAAGGTCATGGAAGTGGACATCCCGCGCAAGCGCGTCGGCCTGTCCATGCGCATGGGCGACACCCCGGGCGAGAAGGTCGAAGGCAACCGCGGTGGCAACCGTGGCAATGGCGGCAACCGCCAGCAGCAGGCCCAACGCCCGCGTGAAACCGCCACTGCCGCACCGGCCAACAATGCCATGGCCTCGCTGTTCGCCAACGCCAAGCAGTTGAAGAAGAAGTGATGGACGTACCCCGCGAATACGTCGAAAGCGCCTTCAGCCAGCTGCTGGGCTGCCGCCTGCAACGCCTGGACACGGGTGTTGCCGAGGTGGCCCTGGCCCTCGAGCCGCACTTGCGCAACCGTGGCCAGAAGCTGCACGGCGGGGCGATCTTCAGCCTGGTGGACATCGCCATGGGCCTGGCCTGCTCGGCCAGCCATGGCTTTGACCAGCAAAGTGTCACCATCGAGTGCAAGATCAACTACATGCGCGCCGTCAGCGACGGCGAAGTGCTGTGCACCGCCCGTGTGCTGCATGCCGGGCGTCGTACCCTGGTGGTCGACGCCGACGTAGTCCAGGGCGACAAGCTGGTGGCCAAAGCGCAAGGAACCTTCGCGGTTCTCTAGCTCACCAAGCAGTATCTGCGGTATTTTCAGCAGTGCGCTGGCACTGCTGGAACCGCGTAAACCAGGCGACAACGCCAGTTCCTTTCTTCCTACCCTTGTAGACCGTTATCTCTACCCCCATATTGGGGCGACTGACGCGTGAAGGAATACATCTTGAGCGAACTCCTCAACCGCCGCCTGAGCCTGCTCGGCGCCAATCTTCCCCTGCTCAAGCAGTGCCTGCACGGTATTGAGCGCGAATGCCTGCGCGTGACCGACGAAGGTCGCCTGGCCCAGACCCCACACCCGGAAGCTCTGGGGTCGGCGCTGACCAACGAGCAGATCACCACTGATTATTCCGAGTCGCTGCTGGAGTTCATCACCCCAGCGCTGCCCGACCCGGCCAAAGTGCTCGAAAGCCTCGAACAGACCCACCGTTTCGTCTACAGCAAGCTGGGCGACGAATACCTGTGGAGCCCGTCGATGCCGTGCACGCTGCCGGCCGAGGAGGACATCCCGATCGCCGAGTACGGCAGCTCGAACATCGGCAAGCTCAAGCACGTCTACCGCAAGGGCCTGGCCCTGCGCTACGGCCGCACCATGCAGTGCATCGCCGGTATCCATTACAACTTCTCGCTGCCCGAAGCCCTGTGGCCTCTGCTGCGCGAAGCCGAAGGCAGCACGCAAGACAACCGCGACTACCAGTCGTCAGCCTACATCGCCCTGATCCGCAACTTCCGCCGCTACAGCTGGTTGCTGATGTACCTGTTCGGCGCCTCGCCAGCGCTGGACAAAGGCTTCCTGCGTGGCCGCCCGCACCAGCTCGAAGAGCTGGACGCCGAAACCCTGTTCCTGCCCTACGCCACCAGCCTGCGCATGAGCGACCTGGGCTACCAGAGCAACGCCCAGGCAGGCCTCACGCCTTGCTACAACAACCTGGCCAGCTACACCGACAGCCTGCGCAAGGCCGTGGGCACGCCCTACCCGCCTTATGTCGAGGTCGGTACGCACGTGGACGGCGAATGGGTGCAGCTGAACACCAACATTCTGCAGATCGAGAACGAGTACTACTCGAACATCCGCCCCAAGCGCGTCACCTACACCGGCGAGCGGCCGATCCAGGCCCTGACCTCGCGGGGCGTGCAGTATGTGGAAGTACGTTGCCTGGACATCAACCCGTTCCTGCCGGTAGGTATCGACCTGACCGAGGCGCGCTTCCTCGACGCGTTCCTGCTGTTCTGCGCCCTGGAAGACAGCCCGCAGCTGGACAACGGCGAATGCCGCCAGTGCACCGACAACTTCCTGACCGTGGTGAAGGAAGGCCGTCGCCCGGGCCTGGAGCTGCATCGTGATGGCCAGCCGATCACCCTGAAGGATTGGGCCAGCGAGCTGATTGAGCGTATCCGGCCACTGGCCGACCTGCTCGACCAGGCGCAAGGCGGCGATGCCCACGGCAAAGCCCTGGATGCCCAGCAGGCCAAGGTGGATGATGCCGCGCTGACCCCGTCAGCCCAGGTGCTGGCACGCATGACCGAGCACGACGAAACCTTCATCCAGTTCTCCCTGCGCCAGAGCCGTGTCCACGCCGAGACATTCCGCGAACAGCCACTGAGCAACGAACAGCAACAGGCGTTCGAAACACTGGCCCGCGAATCGCTCACCAAGCAGTCCGAGCTGGAGCAGGAAGAGGTCGGTGACTTCGACCTGTTCGTCGGCGCCTATCAGGCCAGCATCCTGGCGATCAGCAACTGATGAGCCGCGCCGTCGCCTCCCGCAAGCCGCGCGCCAGCAGCCAGGCCAGGATCGAGGCGATCCTGGCGGCTGCGCGTGAGCTGCTGGCCGAACAAGGGGTGGCGGCACTTTCCATCTACAGCGTGGCCGAGCGGGCGCAGATTCCACCGTCGTCGGTGTATCACTTCTTCGCCAGCGTGCCGGCCTTGCTGGAAGCGCTGACGGCCGATGTACACCGGGCGTTTCGTGAAGCCCTGAGCGCACCGTTCGACAGCAGCGCGTTCAGCACCTGGCACCAGCTGTCACGGCTGATCGAGCAGCGCATGCTGGATATCTATAACGAAGATGCTGCGGCGCGGCAGCTGATTCTGGCCCAGCACGGCCTGAGCGAAGTGGTGCAGGCCGACCGGCAGCACGACATGGAACTGGGCGACTTGATGCACAAGTTGTTCGACCAGCATTTTCACCTGCCGGTGATGCCGCTGGATGTGGATGTGTTTGCCCTGGCCATGGAGCTGAGCGACCGGGTGTATGCGCGGTCGGTGCAGCTGCACGAGGCGATCACACCGCGCATGGCCGAAGAAGGCAAGCGGGTGTTCGAGGCGTATCTGGGGTTATACCTGCCGCCGTTTCTGGCCAAGCGTTCCAGCTGAAGTTATTGGGGCCGCGTTGCGGCCCATTCGCGGCACAAGGCCGCTCCTACAGGAGATCGCATTCCCGTGTAGGAGCGGCCTTGTGTCACGATAGGGCTGCCAAGCAGCCCCAATATCGAGCAGCATCACAGCTTGGCGATAGACACTTCAGTCGATTTCACGAAGGCAATCACTTCGCTGCCAACCTGCAGCTCCAGCTCTTTTACCGAGCGGGTGGTGATGACCGAAGTGACGATACCCGAGGCAGTCTGCACGTCGATTTCCGACAGTACCGGGCCTTCGAGGATTTCTTTCACGGTGCCTTTGAACTGGTTGCGGACGTTGATGGCTTTGATGGTCATGATGTCATTCCTTCTCTATGGCTTCAGTCAGGTAAGTGAGTGGTTCAGTGCGCCCAACGCAGTTGCGTGGGCAGAGGGGCTACAGGGTCCGGCTCGGGCGCAGTGCCCGGGGCCGACAGAACACGGTTGAGCACTTCGCTTTCCAGCGCGGCCAGGCGGTGCGAACCACGTGCCCTGGGCCGTGCCAGGTCGACCGTAAGGTCAAGCCCGACTTCGCCGTCCTCGATCAGGATCACCCGGTCAGCCACGGCAACTGCCTCGCTGACATCGTGGGTGACCAGCAGCACAGTGAAGCCGTGCTGACGCCACAGGCGTTCGATCAGTTGCTGCATTTCGATACGGGTCAATGCATCCAGCGCACCCAGCGGCTCATCCAGCAGCAGCAGGCGTGGCTGGTGAATCAAGGCGCGAGCCAAGGCCACACGCTGCTTCTGGCCACCCGAGAGGGCTGCCGGCCATTCATTGGCGCGGTCGGCCAGGCCAACCGCATCCAGCGCTTCCAGCGCACGTGGGCGCCAATCACCCGACAGGCCCAGGCCAACGTTGTCGATCACCTTCTTCCACGGCAGCAGACGTGCGTCCTGGAACATCAGGCGGGTTTCTTCACGGGCCTCTTCCAGCGGCGCAGCACCGGCCAGCAACTGCCCGGCAGTGGGCTGGTCGAGCCCGGCCAGCAGGCGCAGCAGGGTACTTTTGCCGCAGCCGCTGCGGCCAACGATGGCAACGAACTGGCCGGCCGGAATGTGCAGGTCGATGCCCTTCAACACTTCGCGCTGGCCAAAGGTCTTGCGCAGGCCATTGGAGGCCAGCGGGATGCCACGCAGCAGGCGTGGCGGCTGTTCCTTGAGCACGGTCATGCGCCCTCCTTCTTGGCCACTTGATAGGCCGGGTGCCAGCGCAGCCATACACGCTCCAGGCCGCGGGCGGCGAGGTCGGCGAGTTTGCCGAGCACGGCATACAGGACGATGGCCAGTACCACCACGTCGGTCTGCAGGAACTCACGGGCGTTCATCGCCAGGTAACCGATGCCGGCATTCGCCGAAATGGTTTCGGCAACGATCAGGGTCAGCCACATGAAGCCCAGTGCGAATCGCACGCCCACCAGGATCGATGGCAGCGCACCCGGCAGGATCACCTGGCGGAACAGGCTGAAGCCGGACAAGCCGTAGCTGCGGGCCATCTCTACCAGCGCCGGGTCGACGTTGCGGATACCGTGGTAGGTGTTCAGGTAGATCGGGAACAGCGTGCCCAGCGCGACCAGAAAGATCTTCGCCGACTCGTCGATACCGAACCACAGGATCACCAGGGGGATAAGCGCCAGGTGCGGCACGTTACGGATCATCTGCACCGAGCTGTCGAGCAGGCGTTCGCCCCAGTTCGACAGGCCGGTGATGAAGCCCAGTACCAGGCCGATGCTGCCGCCGATGGCGAAGCCTAGTCCGGCACGCCAGCCACTGATGGCCAAGTGGGTCCAGATGTCGCCGCTGCGCACCAGTTCGACGCCGGCGCTGACCACTGCGCTAGGTGCCGGCAGGATGCGGGTCGACAGCCAGCCAGCGCTGACCGCCAGTTGCCAGACTGCCAGCAGCAGCACCGGCAGCGCCCACGGCGCCAGGCGCTGGGTCAGGGTGGAGGAAGTTACACGACTCATGGCCCGGCCCTCAGCTCTGCGACACGGATTTGGGCAGGATGTCGTTGGCCACCATCTCGCCGAACGGGCTTACGTAGCCACCGGTTTTCGGTTGCTCCGGGCGCTGAACATCAAGGTGCGGGAACAGCAGCTCGGCAACGCGGTAAGACTCTTCGAGGTGTGGATAACCCGAGAAGATGAAGGTATCGATCCCCAGGTCGGCATATTCCTTCACCCGCGCCGCGACAGTCGGGCCGTCGCCTACCAGCGCGGTACCGGCGCCACCACGTACCAGGCCAACGCCTGCCCACAGGTTGGGGCTGACTTCCAGGTTGTCGCGGTTGCCGCCGTGCAGGGCAGCCATGCGCTGCTGGCCCACCGAGTCGAAGCGCGCCAGCGAGGCCTGGGCACGGGCGATGGTGTCATCGTCCAGGTGCGAGATCAGGCGGTCGGCGGCGGCCCAGGCTTCTTCGTTGGTTTCCCGCACAATCACGTGCAGGCGGATACCGAAGCGCACTTCACGGCCTTGAGCGGCCGCTTTTTCGCGCACCTGGGCGATTTTCTCGGCAACGGCTGACGGCGGCTCGCCCCAGGTCAGGTACAACTCGACCTGCTCGGCGGCCAGGTCCTGAGCGGCCTCGGACGAACCGCCGAAATACAGCGGCGGGCGTGGTTGCTGAATCGGCGGGTAGAGCAGCTTGGCGCCCTTCACCTGGATGTGCTTGCCGTCGTAGTCAACGTTTTCGCCTTCCAGCACCTTGCGCCAGATACGGGTGAACTCGACCGAAGCTTCGTAGCGCTCCTGGTGGTTCAGGTGCAGGCCATCACCGGCCAGTTCGTCCGGGTCGCCACCGGTTACCAGGTTGAACAGCGCACGGCCATTGGACAGGCGGTCGAGGGTCGCCGCCTGGCGTGCTGCCACGGTCGGCGAAATGATGCCCGGGCGCAGGGCAACCAGGAATTTCAGGTGCTGGGTCACAGGGATCAGCGACGCGGCCACCAGCCAGGAATCCTCGCAGGAACGGCCGGTAGGGATCAGTACCCCACCAAAGCCCAGACGGTCGGCGGCCTGCGCGATCTGCTGCAGGTAACCGTGATCGACCGCACGTGCGCCGTCGGAAGTGCCCAGGTACTTGCCGTCACCGTGGGTCGGGAGGAACCAGAAAATGTTAAGGCTCATTGGAGTTGTCTCCTCAAGGGTGGCTCAGCCAGGGCGGCGCCCCGGCACAGGCGAATCAATCAAGGCGCGCTAGCGACCTTGGCCGGGGGTGTCCAGATCACGTCCTTGATGCTCAGCGGCTTGGGTATCAGCTTGAGCGCCTGGAAGGCATCGGCAATCTTCTGTTGCGCGGCCACTACCTCGGGGGTTAGCGGTGCTGCACCGTAGCCCTGGCGCTTGACCGAGGTCAGGGTGATGTCGGCAGGCAGGCCGAGCAGCGGTGCCACCTGGTCGGTCACTTCCTGCGGGTTGGCCTGCGACCACTCGCCCACGGCGCGCACTTCCTCGATGAGGGTGTTGATCACCGCCGGGTGCTGGGTCGCGTAATTGCGGGTGGCCAGGTAGAACTGGTGGTTGTCGACCAGGCCCTTGCCGTCACGCAGGGTACGGGCCTGCAACTGTTTTTCCGCAGCGGCCTGGTACGGGTCCCAGATCACCCAGGCATCGACACTGCCACGCTCGAAAGCGGCGCGGGCATCGGCAGGGGGCAGGTACACCGGCTGGATATCGCTGTACTTGAGGCCGGCGTCTTCCAGGGCGCGGACCAGCAGGTAGTGGACGTTGGAGCCTTTGTTGAGGGCGACTTTCTTGCCTTTGAGTTCCTTGACCGACTGGATCGACGAACCCTTCGGCACCAGGATCGCTTCGCTGTGCGGCGCTGGCGGCTCGTAGGCCACATAGAGCAGATCGGCGCCGGCGGCCTGGGCAAATACGGGCGGGGTTTCGCCGGTAACACCAAAGTCGATGGAGCCGACGTTCAGCCCTTCAAGCAGCTGCGGGCCGCCGGGGAATTCGGTCCACTGCACCTGCACGCCCTGCTCGGCCAGGCGCTTTTCCAGCGTGCCCTTGGCCTTGAGCAGCACCAGGGTGCCGTATTTCTGGTAACCGATACGCAGGCTTTCGGCCTGGGCTTGGGTAATGGCGCCGAAGGACACAGCCGCCGCAAACAGGGCGACCAGACCGCGACGCAAGAAGACTGTGCGCATGGCGCTCTCCTGTGCGAATGAGGTTCGGGTTGCACCTGCTTGCCTCGTTATCGGGCGAGTAAGGTGGTGAAGCGGGTTGTGCCGGTCAGATGCTCCAGCGGGCGCTGATCAGGCGTTCGTTCAGTACGCCGGGGGCCACGGGGCGTGGCCGACGGGCCAGGGCAACGTGGAAGGTTTCCAGCGAGTCCAGCAGGCGTTCTTCCAGTGCTGGCACCAACTGCGCGGGCTTCGTGCCGTCTGCATAAGCCACCTGGCTGTCGTCGGCGAAGATCCCTTGCAGGGTCTCTTGTGCCTTGAGTGCCGACAGCACGGGTTTCAATGCGTAATCCACCGCCAGCATGTGGGCGATGCTGCCGCCGGTGGCGATCGGCAACACGATCTTGTGGGCCAGGGCGCGTTCGGGCAGCAGGTCCAGCAAAGTCTTCAGTGCACCGGCAAACGAAGCCTTGTACACCGGGGTGGAAACGATCAGGCCATCGGCCTGGGCTACCAGTTGCTGGAAGTGCTGCACATGCGGGCTGTCGAAACGGGCATGCAGCAGGTCTTCGGCGGGGAAGTCACGTACCTGGAACGTCACCACTTCAACGCCCCGGCCCTGCAGCCACTGGCGCGAACGCTCAAGCAGCACGCCGGAGCGTGAACGAGGACTTGGGCTACCACCGATTGAGACGACCAGCATTGCTGCGCTTCCTTGTGTTCTGTTGGAAATGACATTAACAGCTGCCGCATATATCTAGAAATCATATTTTTTCATTTGTTTATTCCATTTCTATCTTTTCCCCGCGAATACGGCCACACTTTTGTTCAGGCATAAAAAAGGGCCGTCGAAACGGCCCGAAAATCCCTGCTTGGCTAAGAGCAATGCAACGAGGAATCCTTTAACGATTTGGCTGTGGGGTCAGACGCAGATAGGGTTTGACCGCCCGGTAGCCTTTGGGGAAGCGCTGCTTGATTTCTTCCTCATCTTTGAGCGAAGGCACGATCACCACCTCGTCGCCGTCCTGCCAGTTACCTGGCGTGGCGACCTTGTGGTTGTCGGTCAACTGCAGCGAGTCGATCACCCGCAGGATTTCATTGAAATTGCGCCCGGTACTGGCCGGATAGGTAATGGTCAGGCGCACCTTCTTGTTCGGGTCGATGACGAACAGCGAGCGCACCGTCAGGGTGTCGCTGGCGTTCGGGTGAATCAGGTCGTACAGGTCGGACACCTTGCGGTCGGCATCGGCGATGATCGGGAAGTTGACCACGGTGTTCTGGGTCTCGTTGATGTCCTCGATCCATTTATGGTGCGAGTCGACCGGGTCTACCGACAGGGCGATGGCCTTGACCCCACGCTTGGCGAAGTCGTCCTTGAGCTTGGCAGTCAGGCCCAGCTCGGTGGTGCACACCGGGGTGAAGTCGGCCGGATGAGAGAACAACACCCCCCAGCTGTTGCCCAGCCACTCGTGGAAGCGGATTTTGCCTTCGCTGGAATCCTGTTCGAAATCGGGGGCGATATCGCCGAGTTTGAGGCTCATGGGCTGCGGCTCCTTGGCTGGGTTTTGTACCGTATGGGTTCAATGTGCCTGCATTCGGTTAAAAACAAAAAGAATAAATAACGATTTATTTATAACCAAAATTCATACGAAAATGCAGGTACAAGAAAACCTCGCACTAGGCGAGGCTTTCTTTGTGGATACGACTTACAGGAAGCTGTAAGTGTAGTTCACGATGAAACGAGTTTGGTCCTGGTCGTTAGCAGAGCCCGACCCTGTGCCGCGATATACGCCCTGACGAAGGCTGAAGCCCAAGCCTTTGAGCGTTCCTTCTTGCAGAACATAATCAACTCGCGCGTCACGTTCCCACTCAGTGAAGGTGCCGTTGCCGTTGGTGCTGCGGCCATCCTCGCCACGCAGGTAGGCTACCGAGGCTTTCAGACCCGGCACACCCAGACTGGCGAAATCGTACGAATACTGACCAAAGGTAGTATTTTCGCCAGCCTTGGCGAACTGGTTGATCATGCTATCGGTGAACAGGTAGAAGCTCGAGCCGCCGGCGCCTTCATTGGCCAGGCTGCCTTGGTTCAACCACACAAAGCCGCCATCATCACTGACTTGCTGATGACCCAGCATCAGAGCATGGCTACCAAGGGTGTAGGTAAACATGGCGGACCAGGTCTTGTTGTCGACCTCGCCGGGGTTCTTAGCGTAGCCGCTGTTGTTTCTGAACTCGTAACCGGCTTCACCATTGCGCCCGTCTTTGCTGCTATCGAAATAGCGCAAGTCAGTCTTGAACGACTGATCGTCAGCAATTTTGAAGACGTGAGTGGCACCCAGGAAGTGCTGTTTGTAGAAGTCTTCCAGGTTCGAGTAGTAGTACTGCAGGGTCAGGTCAGGGGTTAGCTTGTAATCCAGACCAGCGTAGCGGAACTTGTTGCTCTCCTGAGTAGCACCTTGAACCGACAAACCGGTACGGTTGCTCGAAGCACGGCCCATGGCGTGGGTCAGCTGACCGGCGTTGATGGTCAGGTTGTCGATTTCCTTCGACTGGATCGTGCCACCCTCGAAAGTCTGCGGCAGGAGACGGCCATCGTTGGAGACCAGAATCGGCAGGTTCGGCGCCAAGGCGCTACCGTAGTGCACTTCTGTTTTGGAGAAACGAGCCTTGGCGTTGGCACCCAGACGCGCCCACTGTTTCTCAGCAGAACCGTCGGAATCGCTAGGGAAGAAGCTGCTGCCGTTCGGGTGATAACCCTTACCACCATCGAGATGAATACCCCAGAGTGCTTGGGCATCAACGCCGAAACCTACGGTGCCTTGGGTAAATCCGGAAATGTAGTCAAGCTTGAAGCCTTGACCCGACTCACGGTTGTCCGGGCGAGGCTTACTGCCCGAAGCTTCACGGTTGTCGTTGTTGAAGTACATGGTGCGCGAGCTGAGCGACAGTTTGCTGTCTTCAACGAAACCGGCAGCGCCTGCTTGTTGGGCGAGAACCCCCAGTGCCACGGCCAGAGCCAGGCTGGACTTGTACATGTTTTGCTCCTCTACGTTCTAATTTTTGTGTATCTCTGGCGGAGGGATCTGCTGCCCCTTCTCACCGTGGATTGGCGATTTAGTCCCAAAGCGTGACTACTAAGTCAATCGTTTCTAAACGTTTCGCGACTTTGGTCTAAGACGCCAGCTGCGCTACAGGATAATGACAATCCTATAAATCCAAAATGACCGTTTTATGAATTGGTAAGATTTTTACGGAATATGGTTGGAACCTTTACAGCCAAACGTTGTAGCAATCCCGCCAATCATAACCATTGGTTATTTGCAAACGTTTGCTCATAACCTAATACCGTAACGTTCTATAGGGACGAAAAAGCCTAGCAGCGCGCTCTGATTTCGCCACCGGGCAGGGTTGCCCCAAAGTAGCGGGGGCCTTTTACGGTCAATGTGGGAGCGCACTACCCCTGGGCTTAAAGCATTTGGCTCCTAAGCTAATGCAAAAAGGTTATTTATTTCTAAATTCTTAGATCATTTAGTCTTCTCGCCATCCATCGCCCTGATTGCCTGACGAGAGGTTCACCATGATCCCGCACGCTCCGCTGCGCCTGTTCGCCGCCCTGACCCTCGCCAGCACCAGCTGGTTTGCCCAGGCCGCCGACCTGACCGTGGCGTACCAGACCACCGTCGACCCGGCCAAAGTGGCTCAGGTCGATGGCGACTATGAAAAAGCCAGCAAGGCCAGCATCGACTGGCGCAAGTTCGATAACGGCGCCGACGTGATCACTGCGGTGGCCAGCGGCGACGTGCAAATCGGCTACCTGGGTTCCAGCCCGCTGGCCGCTGCCGCCACCCGCAAGCTGCCGGTCGAGACCTTCCTCATTGCCACCCAGATTGGCGCCGGTGAAGCGCTGGTCGCCCGCGACAGCATCAAGACTCCGCAAGACCTGATCGGCAAGAAGGTCGCCGTGCCGTTCGTTTCCACCGGCCACTACAGCCTGCTGGCCGCCCTGAAAAGCTGGAACATCGACCCGTCCAAGGTACAGATCCTCAACCTGGCGCCACCGGCCATCATTGCCGCCTGGAAGCGCGGCGACATCGATGCCACCTACGTCTGGGACCCAGCCTTGGGCGTGGCCAAGGAAAACGGCAAGGTGCTGATCACCTCGGGCGAACTGGCCCAGAAAGGCGCACCCACTTTCGATGCCTGGATTGTGCGCAAGGACTTCGCCGACAAGCACCCTGAAGTGGTCAAGGCCTTTGCCAAGGTCACCCTCGATGCCTACGCCGACTACCGCAAGGACCCGAAAGCCTGGCTGGCCGACAAGGGCAACGTAGACAAGCTGGTGAAGCTGTCCGGCGCCAAGGCCAGCGACATCCCGGTGCTGCTGGAGGGCAACGTGTACCCCCTGGCCGCAGACCAGGCCAACGCCTTGGGCGCGCCGACCACCCAGGCACTGACCGACACGGCCAACTTCCTCAAGCAGCAAGGCAAGGTCGACGCCGTACTGCCGGACTACTCGCCGTACGTCAGCGCCAAGTTCCTTCCAAACTGATCCGGAGCCCGTCATGGCCTTGCTCGAGCTGGAGCGCATCAGCGCACAGTACCCTGGCGCCAGCACCCCGGTGCTGGCCGACATCAACCTGAGCCTGGGGCCACGCCAGCTGCTGGTGGCCCTGGGGCCTTCCGGCAGCGGCAAGACTTCGCTGCTCAACCTGATCGCCGGCTTCGTCTCCCCCAGCGGCGGGCGCATCACCCTCGACGGCGTACCGGTGCAGGGCCCTGGTGCCGAGCGCGGTGTGGTGTTCCAGGACGATGCCCTGCTGCCATGGCAGAACGTGCTGGGCAATGTCGCCTTCGGCCTCGAACTGGCCGGCGTGCCCCGCGCCCAGCGTGAGGCCAAGGCCCGCGAAATGCTCGCCCTCGTCGACCTCGATGGCTTTGGCGAACGGCGCATCTGGCAATTGTCCGGTGGCCAGAAGCAGCGCGTAGGCCTGGCCCGCGCGCTGGCGGCCGACCCACGGGTATTGCTGATGGACGAACCGTTCGGTGCCCTCGACGCGTTTACCCGCGAGCAGATGCAGGAACTGCTGCTGCAGGTGTGGCAGCGCACCGCCAAGCCGGTGTTCCTGATTACCCACGACATCGAAGAAGCGGTGTTCCTTGCCAGCGAACTGGTACTGCTGGCGCCCAACCCGGGGTGCGTAGTGGAGCGCCTGCAACTGGACTTCGGTCAGCGCTATGCCGCTGGCGAATCGGCCCGGGCCATCAAGTCCGACCCCGCCTTCATCGAAACCCGCGAGCATGTACTGGCGCGGGTGTTCTCCCAACGCCAAAGCCTGCAGGAGCGCGCATGAGCAGCCTGGACCTGCCGGTCGCCGGCAAACACAACGCCCAAACCCGGCCAGCCGCCAAGCAGCGCCGGCCATTGTCCACCCGCTGGATCAGTACCCTGACCATGGTCAGCCTGCTGCTGGTCTGGTGGCTGGTGACGGCCGCCGGCTGGATCGAACCCCTGTTCCTGCCTTCGCCCGGTGACATCCTGGCCAGGGCCTGGACCCTGCTGACCCAAGGTTACATGGACGCCAGCCTGTGGCAGCACCTGGGCGCAAGCCTGGGCCGCATCGGCCTGGCGCTGGTGGCCGCGACCCTGACCGCGATCCCGGTCGGCATCGCCATCGGCTACAACCGCGTGGCCCGCGGCATCCTCGACCCGCTGATCGAGTTCTACCGGCCCATCCCGCCGCTGGCCTACCTGCCGTTGATCGTCATCTGGTGCGGTATCGGCGAGCTGTCAAAGGTGCTGCTGATCTACCTGGCAATCTTCGCCCCGATCGCCATTGCCACCGCCACCGGTGTGCGCACGGTCGACCCGGCCAAGCTGCGGGCGGCACAGTCGCTGGGCGCGACCAAGGCGCAGCTGATCCGCCATGTGATCCTGCCCAGTGCGCTGCCCGACATCCTCACCGGCATCCGCATCGGCCTAGGGGTGGGCTGGTCGACACTGGTAGCCGCCGAGCTGATTGCGGCCACCAGCGGCCTGGGTTTCATGGTCCAGTCGGCGGCGCAGTTCCTGGTCACTGATGTGGTGGTGCTGGGTATTTTGCTGATCGCCCTGATCGCCTTCGCCCTGGAAATGAGCCTGCGTGCCCTGCAACGCAAACTGGTGCCCTGGCATGGGCAGAGCCACTGATTGCCGACTGACCACGCCGGCAACCCGGCGCCTAGAACGAGAAAAGACATGAGCCTGACCGTTACCCCTCTCAGCCCGGCCCTCGGTGCCCAGATCAGCGGCGTGGACATCAGCCGCGATATCACTGCAGAAGAACGCGACGCCATCGAACAGGCGCTGCTCAAGCATCAGGTGCTGTTCTTCCGCGACCAGCCGATCAACCCCGAGCAGCAGGCGCGCTTTGCCGCCCGCTTCGGCGACCTGCACATTCACCCGATCTACCCCAACGTGCCGGAAACCCCGCAGGTGCTGGTGCTCGACACGGCAGTCACCGATGTACGCGACAACGCCGTGTGGCACACCGACGTGACCTTTTTGCCGACCCCGGCACTGGGCGCGGTGCTCAGCGCCAAGCAGTTGCCGGCCTACGGTGGCGATACCCTGTGGGCCAGCGGTATCGCGGCCTTCGAGGCCTTGTCGGCGCCGCTGCGCGAAATGCTCGACGGGCTGACCGCCACCCACGACTTTACCAAGTCGTTCCCGCTGGAGCGTTTTGGCACCACGCCGGAAGACCTGGCGCGCTGGGAGGCCACGCGGCGCAACAACCCGCCGCTGTCGCACCCGGTGGTGCGCACGCATCCGGTGAGCGGGCGCCAGGCGTTGTTCGTCAATGAAGGGTTTACTACGCGCATCAATGAGCTGAGCGAGCTGGAAAGCGATGCGCTGCTGAGGCTGCTGTTCGCCCATGCGACGCGACCGGAGTTCAGCATTCGCTGGCGTTGGCAGGAGAATGACGTGGCTTTCTGGGACAACCGCGTCACCCAGCATTTTGCGGTGGATGATTACCGGCCGAACCGGCGGGTGATGCACCGGGCGACCATCCTGGGGGATGCACCTTTCTGACAGTTTTTGCGAGGCCTTTGGCCTCCATTCGCAGCACAAGGCTGCTCCTACAGGGGATCGCGTACCCCTGTAGGAGCAGCCTTGTGCTGCGAATGGGCCGCAAAGCGGCCCCGGCAATCTAACGGACCAGATGCAGGTACTGCATGTGCCGCTCGTACTGGTCGAGGATGTCGTTGATGATCTGCTCCTTGCTGTAGCCCACCAGGTCATAGTTCTGGCTGCCTTCGCTCAGGTGCACCTCCGCCCGGTAATAGCGCCGGTTCTTCAACTCCTGCGTACCCAGCCCACCCAGGGCGAACGACGGCGTGAAGTAGCCACGCATCTGCACCTGGTAAATGAACGGCTGTTCCTCGCCATGGCCAATCTTCAGGCTGACGTTATCGTGGCTCGGGTCGTCCTGGGTAATCAGCACCAGGCCCTTCTGCTCGAACACTTCGCGCACATCAGCGATCGCCGGGCGCACCACGTCGTCCATGAAGCGGTACACCTCATCACGCGACGGGAAGTGCACGGCCTGGCTCAGGCGCTGGCGCCAGCCGCCACGGCCGCGACGTGACTGGGCGAACGGGGCCAGCGAGTGCATCTGCGCGATCTGCCGTTGCGACTCCAGGTAAAACGCCTTGTGCAGCCCCCACATCATGCACAGCAGAATCAGCGAGAACGGCAACGAGGTCAGCACCACCGCCGACTTCAGCGAGTCGATGCTGCCCGCGAACAGCAGTGCACTGGTGATCAGCGCCGTCATCGCGCCCCAGAAGATGCGCAGCCAGTTCGGCCCGTCCTCGTCCGCGTCGCCACCCTTGGCCGACAGAGTCGACAGCACCACAGTGCCCGAGTCGGCGGAGGTCACGAAAAACACGAAGCTGATGAACACCGTGGTGGCGATCACCACCTTGCTCCACGGGTAGGTTTCCAGCAGCAGGTACAGGCTCATCGACGGGTTATCCAGTGCCGACTGGCCCAGCGCGGTCATGCCGTGGTTGATGACCTGGTCCAGGGCGCTGTTGCCGAAGATCGACATCCACGCCAGGGTAAAGCCCAGCGGAATCAGCAGCACGCCAAACACGAACTCGCGGATGGTGCGGCCGCGGGAAATGCGCGCGATGAACAGGCCCACGAACGGTGCCCAGGCAATCCACCAGGCCCAGTAGAACACTGTCCAGCCGCCCAGCCAGTCGCGGTTATCACCGTAGGCATACACATCAAAGCTCTTGCGTGGCAGAGCGCCCAGGTAATCACCCAGGTTCTGGATCAGCGTGTTGAACAAGTGTTGGGTAGGCCCGGCAAACAGCACGAACAACAGCAACGCGCAGGCCAGGAACAGGTTGATGTCGCTCATCACCCGCACGCCCTTCTCCACCCCGGCAACGGCCACGGCCACTGCCGCGCCCATCATCAGGATGATGAGGATCACCTGCACCCACTGGCTGTGGCTGATGCCGAACAGGTAGTCCAGGCCGGCGTTCAGGTGCAGTACGCCAAAGCCCATGTCGGCACCCAGGCCGAACACCGTGGCAATGATGCCGAAGCCATCGACTGCGTAGCCGATCGGGCCGTTGATGCGCTTGCCGATCAGTGGGTACAGCGCCGAACGCAACGCCAGCGGCAGGTTGTGGCGGTAGGCGAAGTAGGCCAGCGCCATGCCGACAAAGGCGAATACGCCCCAGCCATGCAGGCCCCAGTGCAGGAACAGGATCTGCATCGCCTGGCGCCCGGCCTCGGCCGTGCCCGCTTCGCCCTGGGGCGGTTGCAGCATGTGCGTCAGCGGTTCGGAAACGCAGAAGAAGAACAGGGTAATGCTGATACCGGCGGCGAACAGCATGCCGGCCCACGAGAGGTAACTGAACTCGGGTTCGTCGTGGTCGGCACCGAGCTTGATCTTGCCGTAGCCGGACAAGGCGGTGACCACCACGAAGACCAGATACAGCGTCATGGCCAACATGTAGTACCAGCCGACCGTGTTGGCCGCCCAGTTCTGCGCCGCCAGCAGCCAGTCGCCTGCGGCTTGCGGGTTGGAGATGACTACCAGGCCAAAGATGAGGATGAAACTTGCCGCAAAGTAGAACACCGGGGGGTTCATGCGGATTTTGCCGTTGGCGGCGGAAGGGTTCGGTGCACTCATCGGGCGTGCACCTCGTCGAATGACGTGAGGTTCGGAATGAACGGGTTCAGCAAAGGAATCCTCCTGTTGAACACCGGCAGCGGACCAGCGTTTTTACATTGAACAAGCGTTCAAGTTAAACATGGATCGGATTTCAATGCGAATTGGGCCGCTGATTGGCGTCCTCCTGCACTGGCATCTTCGCGGGCTTGCCCGCCAAGAGGCCAGTGCAGCTAATATCAATGCCAGATCAGTTCTTGTCCTGGCAATCCAGCTGCAGGTTGGCCTGGGTGATGTTGCTTTCAGCAGGCACACTGCGGGTCAGCCACACGTTACCGCCAATGGTCGAACCCTTGCCGATGGTAATACGCCCCAGCACCGTGGCCCCGGCGTAGATCACCACATCGTCCTCGACAATCGGATGGCGCGGCAGGCCTTTGTGCAGGGTGCCGGACTCATCGCTGGGGAAGCGCTTGGCGCCCAGGGTCACCGCTTGGTAGATGCGCACGCGCTCGCCGATGATCGCGGTTTCGCCGATGACCACGCCGGTGCCGTGGTCGATGAAGAAGCTCGGGCCGATCTGTGCGCCGGGGTGAATGTCGATACCGGTGGCCGAATGTGCCAGCTCCGAACTGATCCGCGCCAGCAGCGGCAGGCCGGCCTGGTACAGGTGATGCGCCAGGCGGTGATGGATGATCGCCAGGATACCCGGGTAGCACAGCAGTACCTCATCGACGCTGCGCGCCGCCGGGTCGCCGTGGTAGGCAGCCAGCACGTCGGTGTCGAGCAGCACCCGCAATTCTGGCAGCGCCGCGGCAAAGCCCTGGATCAGGCTCAACGCCTGGGCATCGACGCTGGCCAGCTCGGCCTTGCTTTGCCGAGCGGCATAGCGCAATTCCAGGCGCGCCTGGGTCAGCAAGGCGGTCAGCGCGGCATCCAGGGTATGGCCAACGTAGAAGTCTTCGCTCTCTTCGCGCAGGTCCACCGGCCCAAGGCGCATGGGGAACAACGCCCCGCACAGTTGCTCGAGAATTTGTCGCATCGCCTCGCGCGACGGCAGCTCGCGCCCGCCCTGCTCACCAATGCTGCGGCCATTGCGGGTGCGCCATTGCTCACGGGCGCCGCGCAGGCCGGTGACAATGCTGTGCAACTGCCAGTGCGCGGATGAAGGTTGTTCGCTCACGGTTTTCTCCTGCCGTATAGGCCATCTGGTTTTTTTCGCCAGGCCCGAGCCTTTCGCGGTCCCTGTGGGAGCGGGTTCACCCGCGAAGAGGCCGAGCCTGCCTACATGCAATCCACTCTACGGCAAATCCGTCCCTTGGAAAAAACAACGCTTTATTCCATCCTGCGCTAAGTCAGGCATAAGCCGCGATGACGTAGCGAGCATCCTCGCCTACCCTCAAAGCAGCCAACACCTGGTATAAACTAAGAATGGAATAACAAAATAATTTTTTATTATTTCCTGACCTAAGCAGCCAACCCTATAGTCGCCACCTCACTACTTACACAACAAGCGCGGGGCTCTGACATGTCGAAATTCGCCAAACCGCTACTCAACGCCAGCCTGGCCATCCTGCTGGGTGCCGGCCTGCTCAGCCAGGCGTTCGCCGGCGAGCAGTTGAAGACCATCCAGGAAAAAGGCGTGATCAACGTCGGCCTCGAAGGCACCTACCCACCGTTCAGCTTCCAGGACGAGAACGGCAAGCTGGCCGGCTTCGAGGTGGAGCTTTCGGAACTGCTGGCCAAGGAGCTGGGGGTCAAGGCCAAGATCCAGCCGACCAAGTGGGACGGCATCCTTGCCGCGCTGGAATCCAAGCGCCTGGACGTGGTGGTCAATCAGGTGACCATCTCCGAGGAGCGCAAGAAGAAATACGATTTCTCCGAGCCCTACACCGTTTCGGGTATCCAGGCCCTGATCCTGAAGAAGAAAGCCGCGGACCTGAACATCAAGACTGCGCAAGACCTGGCTGGCAAGAAAGTCGGCGTGGGCCTGGGCACCAACTACGAGCAGTGGGTCAAGCAAGACGTCCCGAAAGCCGAAGTGCGCACCTATGAAGACGACCCGAGCAAGTTCGCCGACCTGCGCAACGGCCGTATCGACGCCATCCTGATCGACCGCCTGGCCGCGCTGGAATACGCGCAAAAAGCCAAAGACACCGAACTGGCCGGCGATGCCTTCTCGCGCCTGGAAAGCGGCGTGGCCCTGCGCAAGGGCGAGCCTGAATTGCTGGCGGCCATCAACAAGGCCATCGACAAGCTCAAGGCTGACGGTACGCTGCCCAAGCTGTCCGAGAAATACTTCGGTGCCGATGTCACCAAATGATTGCTGAAAGCCTGCAACTCGTTGTCGACTCCGCGCCCTTCCTGCTGAAGGGCGCGGGTTATACAGTGCTGCTCAGTGTCGGCGGCATGTTCTTCGGCCTGCTGCTGGGCTTTGCCCTGGCGTTGATGCGGCTGTCGAAGATCTTGCCACTGAACTGGCTGGCGCGGATCTACGTGTCGTTCTTCCGCGGCACGCCGCTGCTGGTGCAGCTGTTCGTGATCTATTTCGGCATGCCGCAGATCGGCATCGAACTCGACCCCATCCCGGCTTCGCTGATCGGCCTGTCGCTGAACATGGCGGCCTACATCTGCGAAATCCTGCGCGCTGCAATTTCCTCGATCGACCGTGGTCAGTGGGAAGCCGCCGCCAGTATCGGCATGACCCGCGTCCAGGCCATGCGCCGGGCGATCCTGCCGCAGGCCTTGCGTACCGCCCTGCCCCCGCTGGGCAACAGCTTCATTTCGCTGGTCAAGGACACTGCCCTGGCGGCGACCATCCAGGTGCCCGAGCTGTTCCGCCAGGCGCAGCTGATTACCGCACGCACCTTCGAAGTGTTCACCATGTACGTGGCGGTCGCGGTCATCTACTGGGTGCTGTGCAGCATCCTCGCGCACTTCCAGAACCGCATGGAAGCGCGGGTCAACCAGCATGACCAGGAGCAATGAGCATGATTGAAGTCAAAGGCCTGACCAAGCGCTTCAAGGGCCAGACCGTGCTCAACGGCATCGACTTGACCGTGCAGCCCGGCGAAGTGGTGGCTATCATCGGCCCCAGCGGCTCGGGCAAGACCACCTTCCTGCGCTGCCTGAACCTGCTGGAAACCCCCGACGCCGGGCAGATCAAGATCGGCGCCATCAGCATTGATGCCAACCGCCCGCTGGGTGGCCAGCAGAGTGCGATACGCCGCTTGCGCCAGCAGGCCGGGTTCGTGTTCCAGAACTTCAACCTGTTCCCACACCGCACCGCCCTGGAGAACGTGATCGAAGGGCCGGTGATCGTCAAGAAGACGCCCCGCGAGCAGGCCATCGAGCTGGGGCGGCGCCTGATGGCCAAGGTCGGCCTGGCGGGCAAGGAAGACGCCTACCCACGGCGCCTGTCCGGCGGGCAGCAGCAACGGGTGGCCATCGCCCGCGCCCTGGCCATGGAGCCGGAGGTGATCCTGTTCGACGAACCCACCTCGGCACTGGACCCGGAGCTGGTGGGTGAAGTGCTGGCGACCATCCGCGGCCTGGCCGAAGAGAAACGCACCATGATCATCGTCACCCACGAGATGAGCTTTGCCCGGGACGTGGCGAACCGGGTGATCTTCTTCGACAAGGGCGTGATCGTGGAACAGGGCGAGGCCAAGGCACTGTTTGCGGCGCCGAAGGAAGAGCGTACCCGCCAGTTCCTGCGCAAGTTCCTCGGTACTGCTGCCTCCGAGTAATCACGCACAGACGCAGATCCCTGTAGGAGCGGCCTTGTGCCGCGAAAGGGCTGCGCAGCTGCACCCAGGTTTCAGCAACACCGCTGAGATTGCCGGGGCTGCTGCGCAGCCCTTTCGCGGCACAAGGCCGCTCCTACACCGATCGCGCCTGCCTGAAACAGCCACTCTCCCCCTTCCATCTATACATATTCCAAAGAGTTAGTTCATAAACTTTTTATAAAGCATTAGGGTATATAAACCGGACCACCGGACCAGCACACTTTTGTCGCGACCAGCTGTAGCGACACAACTTTTTTGTGAGGTCAGGAATGGTCAGGATCACAATCACCCCAGTGCGTATCGCCAGGGCATTGAGTGCAGCCAAGGAGCGGTACTGATGTCCAGCCAGCCAAATACCCAATTCCATAGCGATCTCGACAGCTCGCCCCTGCTGCTGCCGGCCAAGGTACTGCGCAACGACGCCGAAGCCTTGCAAGCGGCCCGCGAGCTGGCCGAGGTTGCCCGCGAGCAAGCCGCCCGCCGCGACCAGCAACGCAAACTGCCGTGGGCGGAGATCGAGCTGTTCACCCGCAGCGGCCTGGGCAGCATCAGCGTACCCAAGGCCCACGGCGGCCCCGACGTGTCGTTCGAAACCGTAGCCGAAGTGTTCCGCCTGATCAGCGCCGCCGACCCGGCCTTGGGGCAGATCCCGCAGAACCAGTTCGGCATGCTGCAACTGATTCGCCTGACGGCCACCGAGGCGCAACAGGCGCTGATCTTCCGCAGCGTGCTCGACGGTTGGCGCATCGGCAATGCCGGCCCCGAACGCGGCACCAAGGACACGCTCACCCTCAAGGCCCGGATCACCCGCGCGGGCGATAGCTATCGCATCAGCGGCGAAAAGTTCTATTCCACCGGTGCGCTGTTCGCCCACTGGGTAGCAGTGAAGGCACTGGATGACGAAGGCCGCCAGCGCCTGGCGTTCGTGCGCCGTGGCAGCCCGGGGCTGCGCATCGTCGATGACTGGTCCGGGTTCGGCCAGCGCACCACCGCCAGCGGCACTGTGCTGCTGGACCAGGTGCCGGTCGACGCGGAACTGGTGATCGACAACTGGCGCCAGCGCGATATCCCCAACATCCAGGGCGCAGCCTCGCAGCTGATCCAGGCGGCGATCGACGCCGGCATTGCCGAAGCGGCAATCGATGATGCGATCACCTTCGTGCGTGAAAAGTCGCGCCCGTGGATTGAAGCCAACGTGGACCGCGCCAGCGACGACCCTTATGTGATCGCCGACATCGGCAGGCTGAAACTTGAGCTGCACGCCGCCGAAGCGCTGCTGCGCAGGGCCGCGCGGGTACTCGACGAGGTCAATGCTGCGCCCATCGACGCAGCCAGCGCGGCCCGGGCCTCGATTGCGGTAGCCGAGGCCAAGGTGCTGACTACCGAAATTGCCCTGCAGGCCAGCGAGAAGCTGTTCGAGCTGGCCGGCAGCCGCGCCACCCTTGCCGAGTTCAACCTCGACCGCCACTGGCGCAATGCCCGGGTGCACACCCTGCACGACCCGGTGCGCTGGAAGTACCACGCGGTGGGCGCGTACCACCTCAACGGCACCCTGCCTGCGCGGCATTCCTGGATCTGATTTTTAGGCCTTGGGGGCTGCTTTGCAGCCCATCGCGGCACAAGGCCGCTCCTACGCGGGATCGCGTACCGACATGGGATCGCGCATTCCTGTAGGAGCGGCCTTGTGCCGCGAAAGGGCCGCAACGCGGCCCCAATGGCCCCGGAGAAACAACATGACTACAAAAATCATCACCAGCGACACCGAAGCCCTGAATGTCGCCGAGGACATCGCCCAGCAACTGCGCCGCGACAGCGCCCTGCGCGACCGCGAGCGCCGCCTGCCCCACGCCGAACTGGAGCTGTTCACCCGCTCCGGCCTGTGGGCCATCAGTGTGCCCAAGGCCTTTGGCGGCGCGGGCGTGTCCAACGTCACCCTGGCCAAGGTCATCGCCCGTATCGCTCAGGCCGACGGCTCGCTGGGGCAGATCCCGCAAAACCATTTCTACGGCCTGGAAGTGCTGCGGGTAAACGGCAGCCCCGAACAGCAACAGCGCCTGTACGCCGAAGTACTCGCCGGCCGCCGCTTCGGCAATGCTTTGGCCGAGCTGGGCACCAAGACCGCCAACGAGCGCACCACCCGCCTGAGCCGCGACGGCGAGGGCTTTCGCATCAACGGCCGCAAGTTCTACTCCACCGGCGCCATCTACGCCCAGCGCATTCCTACCTCGGTCGTCGACGACCAAGGCGTACAGCAGCTGGCCTTCGTCCCGGCCGACAGCCAGGGCCTGCAGGTGATCGACGACTGGAGCGGCTTCGGCCAACGCACCACCGGCAGCGGTTCGGTGGTGTTCGACAACGTGTATGTCAGCGCCGCCGACGTGGTGCCGTTCCAGAGCGCTTTCGAGCGCCCCACCCCGGTTGGGCCGCTGGCGCAAATCCTCCATGCCGCCATCGACACCGGCATCGCCCGCGCCGCCTATGAAGACGCCCTGCACTTCGTGCGCACACGCAGCCGCCCGTGGGTCGACTCCGGCCTGGACAAGGCCACGGATGATCCGCTGACGCTGAAGAGCTTCGGTCACCTGGCGATCCGCCTGCATGCCGCCGAAGCCCTGCTGGAGCGCGCCGGCGAATACCTCGACCGCGCCCGCGACGACAGCACCACCGACAACGTGGCCGCCGCCTCCATCGCCGTGGCCGAAGCGCGGGCCATCAGCACCGAGATTTCCCTCGCCGCCGGCACCGCCCTGTTCGAACTGGGCGGCAGCCAGGCAACGCTTGCCGAGCACAACCTCGACCGCCACTGGCGCAACGCCCGCGTGCACACCCTGCACGACCCGGTGCGCTGGAAGTATCACGCGATTGGCAACTACTACCTCAACGATGCCAACCCACCACGCCGGGGGACCATCTGATGGCCAGACAGATTCTGCTCAATGCCTTCAACATGAACTGCATCGGGCACATCAACCACGGCCTGTGGACCCACCCACGGGATACCTCGACCCAGTACAAGTCCCTGGAATACTGGACCAACCTGGCGCGCCTGCTGGAGCGCGGCCTGTTCGACGGGCTGTTCATTGCCGACATCGTCGGCACCTACGACATCTACGGCCAGTCGCTGGACGTCACCCTTAAGGAGTCGATCCAGCTACCGGTCAACGACCCGCTGCTGCTGGTTTCGGCCATGGCTGCGGTCACCCGCCACCTAGGGTTCGGCCTTACCGCCAACCTCACCTACGAGGCGCCGTACCTGTTCGCGCGGCGCCTTTCCACCCTCGACCACCTGAGCAATGGCCGGGTGGGCTGGAACATCGTCACCGGCTACCTCGACAGCGCCGCCCGCGCCATGGGCCTTGAGCAGCAACCCGAGCACGACCGCCGCTACGACCAGGCCGACGAATACCTGCAAGTGCTTTACAAGCTGCTGGAAGGCAGCTGGGCCGACGACTCCGTGGTCGCAGACCGCGAGCAGCGTGTGTATGCCCAGCCCGACAAGGTGCGCAAGGTCAGCCACCACGGCGAGTTCTACAACGTCGAGGGCTATCACCTGAGCGAACCCTCGCCGCAACGCACCCCGGTACTGTTCCAGGCCGGCAGCTCGCAGCGTGGCCTGGCGTTCGCCGGCAACCATGCCGAATGCGTGTTCATCAGCGGCCAGGACAAGGCCGCCACCCGCGCCCAGGTCGACAAGGTACGCGCTGCCGCCCAGGCCGCCGGGCGCGACCCGCAAGCGGTCAAAGTGTTCATGGGCATCACGGTGATCGTCGCCGCCACCGAGCAAGCGGCCCAGGCCAAGCATGCCGAGTACCTGCGCCATGCAAGCCCCGAGGCCGGTGTCGCGCACTTCGCCGCATCCACCGGCATCGACTTTGCGGCCTACGGGCTGGACGAGCCGATTGGCTTCAGCCAGGGCAATGCCATCCAGTCCGCCACGCGCCAGTTGCAGGATAACGCCTGGACCCGCCGTCGGCTGCTTGAACAGCACGCCCTGGGTGGCCGCTACGTAACCCTGGTCGGCTCACCGGAACAGGTGGCCGAACAGTTGATCGCCTGGATCGACGAAACCGGGCTGGACGGTTTCAACCTGACCCGCACCGTCACCCCGGAAAGCTTCGAGGACTTCATCGACCTGGTCATCCCGCAGTTGCAACAGCGTGGCCGCTACAAGACCGCCTACGCCGAAGGCACCCTGCGCGAGAAGTTGTTCCAGGCCGACCACCCGCACCTGCCAGCCGATCACCCGGGCTCGACCTACCGCTTTACCCCAACCCCTGCCCCGACTGGAGCCCTGCACCATGCTTGAGAGACTGTTCCGGCCCGTCGCGGCCATTGCCCTCACCCTGGGCCTTTCTGCCAGCGCCCTGGCTGCCGAACCGCTGAAGATCGGCACCACCTCGGCCTTTGCCATTCCGCTGGAAGCCGCAGTGGAAGAAGCGCACAAGCAAGGCCTGGAAGTGAAGCTGATCGAATTCAGCGACTGGATTGCGCCCAATGTCAGCCTCAACAGCGGCGACATCGACGTGAACTACTTCCAGCACATCCCGTTCCTGGAAAACGCCAAGGCTGCTGCGGGCTTCAACCTGGTGCCTTACGCCTCGGGCATCATCAACAACGTTGGCCTGTACTCGAAAAAGTACAAAAGCTTTGCCGAGCTACCTGAGGGTGCCAGCGTGGCCATCGCCAACGACCCCATCAACAGCGGCCGTGGCCTGCAACTGCTGGCCAAGGCCGGGCTGATCACCCTGAAGCCAGGCGTTGGCTACAAGGCCACCGAGGACGACATCGTCGCCAACCCGAAAAAGCTGAAAATCCTTCAGGTCGAGGCGGTTCAGCTGGTACGCGCCTACGACGACGCCGACCTGGTGCAGGGCTACCCGGCCTACATCCGCCTGGCCAACACCTTCGATGCCACCTCGGCATTGCTGTTCGACGGCCTGGAAAACAAGGAATATGTGATCCAGTTCGTCATCCGCCCGCAAAGCAAGGACGACCCACGGCTGGCCAGGTTCGTCGACATCTACCAGCATTCGCCGGTGGTGCGCGCAGCATTGGACAAAGCCCACGGCAAGCTCTACCAAGCCGGCTGGGAAGGCTGACATGAGCCAGGCCAGCGCGCTCAGGGCGCCTACACCACAACCATTGCCGCCAACGGTCAAGGAACAGGCCCTGCGCCCGGAAGTCAATGAAGCCCATGTGCGCTTCATCGGCCTGGGCAAGACCTACCCTGGCCAGACGCAACCGGCCTTGCAAGGCATCGACCTGAACATCCGCCATGGCGAGATCTTCGGCATCATCGGCCGCAGCGGTGCCGGCAAGTCTTCATTGCTGCGCACCATCAACCGCCTGGAGCAACCCAGCCAGGGCCGGGTACTGATCGACCAGGTGGACATCGCGCCCTTCGACGAGGACCACCTGGTCGCGCTGCGCCGGCGCATCGGCATGATCTTCCAGCACTTCAACCTGATGTCGGCCAAGACCGTGTGGCAGAACGTCGAGCTGCCGTTGAAAGTGGCCGGCGTGGCCAAGGCCGAGCGCCAACGCAAGGTGCGCGAGCTGCTGGAGCTGGTCGGCTTGCAGGAAAAACACCACGTCTACCCGGCGCAACTGTCCGGCGGGCAGAAACAGCGCGTGGGCATTGCCCGGGCGCTGGTGCACGACCCCGAGATTTTGCTATGCGACGAGGCCACCTCGGCTCTGGACCCGGAAACCACCGCTTCGATCCTTGAGTTGCTGCGCGACATCAACCGGCGCCTGGGCCTGACCATCGTGCTGATCACCCACGAAATGGCGGTAATCCGCGATATCTGCCACCGGGTGGTCGTGCTGGAGCGCGGCGAAGTGGTCGAGCAGGGCGAAGTCTGGCGGGTGTTCGGCGCACCACGCCATGAGGTCACCCGCACCCTGCTTGCACCGTTGCAGGCCAGGTTGCCTGCCGCGCTGCAAGCCAGCTTGCGGGCGAACCCGGTTAGCCGCGACAGCGCTTTGGTACTGAAACTGACCTTGCTCGGCGAACCCGAGCTGTCTGCCCTGTTCAACGATCTGGGCGGCCGCGTGCGCCTGCTGCAGGGCAGCGTGGAAACCATTGGCGAGCATGCCTTGGGGCAACTGATCCTGTCGGTGCAACACTCGCCGCACGATACCCATCAACTGCTGGAACGTGCCCGCCGCTGGGCCGAGGACGTGGAGGTACTGGGCCATGTGGTTTGATCGCCTGCTGGAAGGCTTGCTCGATACCTTGCTGATGGTCGGCGTGTCGTCGCTGATCGCCCTGCTGGTGGGGGTGCCGATGGCGGTGCTGCTGGTCACCAGCGACAAGGGCGGAATCTTCGAGGCACCGTTGCTGAACCGGGTGCTGGGCGCCTTCGTCAACCTGTTCCGTTCGATCCCGTTCCTGATCCTGATGGTCGCGCTGATCCCCTTCACCCGCCTGGTGGTAGGTACCACCTACGGCGTGTGGGCGGCGGTGGTGCCGCTGACCATTGCCGCCACGCCGTTTTTTGCGCGGATTGCCGAGGTCAGCCTGCGCGAGGTCGACCATGGTTTGGTGGAAGCTGCACAGGCCATGGGCTGCCGGCGCTGGCACATCGTCTGGCACGTGCTGTTGCCCGAGGCGCTGCCGGGCATCGTCGGGGGTTTCACCATTACCCTGGTGACCCTGATCAACTCCTCGGCCATGGCCGGGGCGATCGGTGCCGGGGGCTTGGGCGACATTGCCTATCGGTATGGGTACCAGCGTTTCGACAGCCAGATCATGCTGACCGTGATTGCCATGCTGGTGGCATTGGTGGCGTTGATCCAGCTGGGCGGTGATCGCCTGGCGAAGGGCTTGAACAAACGATAGCCAGGGGGCCGCAAGCGGCCCCTGGGTCTCAATCCCAGCGCAGATCCGCAGCCGGCACCGGCCGACCAAACCAGTACCCCTGCCCCAGCTGGCACTGCTCCAGCAGCAGGAAGCTGGCCTGCTCCGCCTGCTCGATGCCCTCGGCATGCACCTGCATGCCCATGCTGCGTGCCAGGGCAATGATTACCCGCACGATCGCGATGTCATCCTCATCCAGAGGCAACCCGGCCACGAAGCCCTGATCGATCTTCAGCTTCTGCACCGGCAAACGCTTGAGCCGCAGCAACGACGAATACCCGGTGCCAAAGTCGTCGATGGCCAGGGTCACCCCCAGCTCGCGTAGCCGATGCAGTTGCTCCAGCGCCACCTCCGGGTCTTCCATCACCGCGCTTTCGGTCACTTCCAGTTCCAGCAGGGCCGGAGCCAGGCCAGTCTCGTGCAGCACCTCGGCCACCTGCCCGTACAGTTCATGCTGGCCAAACAGGCGGCTGGAGATGTTCACTGCCACAAACGCCAGCTGCCGGCCTTCGGCCTGCCACTGCACCATTTGCCGACAGGCCTGGCGCAGCACCCAGGTGTCGATTTCGGCAATCAGCCCGGTGCGCTCGGCAATCGGGATGAACTCGCCCGGCGGCACCAGGCCGCGCTGGGGGTGCTGCCAGCGTACCAGTGTCTCGACCCCTACCTGTCGGCCTGTTGCCAGATCATGTACCGGCTGGAAGTAGGCCCGCAGCTCATCCTGCTCCAGTGCCCGACGCAGCTCACCGGCGGTCTCGACCCGGTGCTGGGCGTGAGCGGTCAGCTCTTCGGTGTACAGCGCATAGCAGGCACGCCCGTTGCTTTTGGCCTTGTACAACGCCGCATCGGCATTACGCAGCAACTGCTCGGCGCTCAAGGCGTCGCTGGGGAACAGGCTGATACCGACGCTGGCACTGATGAACAGGCGATTTTCCTCGAACACGAACGGCTCGCGCATGCGTTCGATAATGCACTGCGCCAGCTTGCCCGCCTGGCCGACCTGCTGGCAGTTCTCGGCCAGCACACCGAACTCGTCGCCACCCAGGCGTGCCAGGGTCACGCCATTGCCCAGCACCTCGCCCAGGCGCTCGCCCACCAGCTTCAGCAACTGGTCACCGATGGTGTGGCCCAGGCCGTCGTTGATACTCTGGAAATGGTCCAGGTCCAACAGCAGCAGGGCACAACCGCGCTTGTTGGCCTGGGCGGCCGCCAGGGCCTGCTCGACCCGGTCGCTGAACAGCAGGCGGTTGGGCAGGCCGGTCAGCGGGTCGTGGTGCGCCAGGTAGGCCAGCTCCTGTTCCGAATGCTTGATCGCACTGATGTCACTGAACACCGCTACGTAATGGCTCAGCTCACCGTCGTCATCGCGGATGGCGCAGATGGTCTGCCATTGCGGGTAGATTTCGCCGCTTTTGCGCCGGTTCCAGATTTCGCCGCTCCATTCGCCCTGCTCGGCCAGGGTGGCAAAGATCTGCTGGTAGAACGCCTGGCCGTGGCGGCCCGATTTGAACTTGCTCGGGCGCTGGCCGATCACCTCGTCCTGCTGGTAGCCGGTGATGCGCATGAAGGCACGGTTTACATGCACGATCAGGCCTTGGCGGTCGGTAACCAGTACGCCTTCGAGGGTACTGTCAAACACCGCAGCGGCCATTCGCAGCCGCTCGCGGTCCTCGCAGCGCAAGCGCGCACCGACACCGATGAAGTTCAGCAGCCGCACGCGCGACACATAGATCAGCACGGCACTGAACAACACCCACAGCACCACGTTGATCTGCCGCCCCACGGTCAGTGCCAGGGGATCGTCAGTCATGCCGTGCAGCATCACCTCGGCGAGCGCCAGCCAGAGGATCGAGAGCACCACATACAGCGCAGCCATGCGCAAGGCGTCGCGAACGGAAACAGACATGTCGGGTGGGATTGACCATCAGAAAGGAAGGGCGATTATAAAGGTTCTGGTGCTCTATGGGGGCGGGCACGCCCGCTCCCACATCGATCGCGTGAAACATCGCGTGGTCAGCTTTGACTGGTTTTATTTCCCTGCCAAGGGATAATCAGCCCTTCCCACCCGCATTTCGAGGGTATTTACACCTATGTGGTACAACGGCCTGCTCGACTTGTCGGCCTGGCAACTGGTCGGCATCACGCTGCTGATGACCCACGTGACCATTGTCAGCGTCACCGTCTACCTGCATCGCTATTCCGCGCACCGGGCCCTGGAGCTCAATGGCGCGCTCAAGCATTTCTTCCGCTTCTGGCTGTGGCTGACCACGGCGCAGAACACCCGCGAATGGACCGCCGTCCACCGCAAGCACCACGCCAAGTGCGAAACCCCGGACGACCCGCACAGCCCGGTGTTCAAGGGCCTGGGCACAGTGCTGCGCAAGGGCGCCGAGCTGTACCGTGAAGAGGCGCGCAACCCCGAAACCCTGCGCATCTACGGCAAGAACTGCCCGGATGACTGGATCGAGCGCAACCTCTACTCGCGCTACAAGCTGGGTGGCATCGCGCTGATGGCGGTGATCGACCTGCTGCTGTTCGGCACCGCCGGCATTACCATCTGGGCAGTACAGATGATGTGGATCCCGTTCTGGGCCGCCGGCGTGGTCAACGGCCTGGGCCACGCGCTCGGCTATCGCAACTTCGAATGTCGCGACGCTGCCACCAACCTGGTGCCATGGGGCATCGTCATCGGTGGCGAAGAGCTGCACAACAACCACCACACCTACCCCAACTCGGCCAAACTGTCGGTCAAGCGCTGGGAGTTCGACATGGGCTGGGCGTGGATCCGCCTGTTCTGCCTGTTGCGCCTGGCCAAGGTGCAGCGCGTGGCGCCGATTGCCCACCGTGTGGCGGGCAAGGCCAGCCTGGACATGGACACTGCCATGGCCATCCTCAACAACCGCTTCCAGATCATGGCCCAGTACCGCAAGCTGGTGATCGGCCCGCTGGTCAAGCAGGAGCTGGCCCGGGTGGACGCCTCGGTGCGCCACCATTTCCGCCGCGCCAAGCGCCTGCTGTCGCGCGAAACCAGCTTGCTGGAAGACCGCCACCATGTGCGTATCGAGTCGATGCTTGCCCATAGCCAGGCGCTGAAGACCATTTACGAAAAACGCTTGGCCCTGCAGCAGATCTGGGCGCGCACCAGCGCCAACGGCCACGACATGCTGGCTGCCATGAAGGACTGGATACACGAGGCCGAAACCAGCGGCATCCACGCCCTGCGCGACTTCGCGGCGCAGCTCAAGACCTACTCCCTGCGCCCCACCGGCGCGTGACCGCCGTTGATCGGCACGCCCCATTGCGGTGCGTGCCTTTCGGAACTTAGCCACCTCGACTTGACTCAAATTTGGCACATCGCCCGCGTGGCGGGCCAGATGCTGGCCGCACGCTTTTACGTCGAGACCCGCTTCGTGCACATGGCCAAGAATATTCCAACGACATTGCCCGGCACCCCACCTCCCGAAGCCGCCCAGACTTTACTGGCGCTACTCCACGCCCAAGGCGAGGTAGCCCGCCTGAGCGAGCGCGACCAGTTGTTCAGCTCGTTGCTGGACAGCGTTAACGCGGTGCTGTGGGCCTTCGACTGGGAAACCCGTCAGGTGCTGTACGTAAGCCCCGCCTACGAGCGCATCTTTGGCCGCCCGGCCAGCCTGGTGCTGGCCGACTACAACGAATGGCGCGACAGCATCTACCCTGACGACCTCGAGTTCGCCGAACGCAGCCTGGCACAGGTGCTGCTCAAGGGCTCGGTGGAAGACCGCGAGTACCGCATACTGAATGCCGACGGGCAACTGCGCTGGCTAAGCGACAAGTGCTACATCAACCAGCAACACGAGGGCGACCGAGTAATCATTGTCGGTATCGCCGAAGACATCACCGAGAAAAAGCAGCTTGAAGGCGAATTGCAGCGCCTGGCCACCACTGATGTGCTGACCCAGAGCAGCAACCGCAGGCACTTCTTCGAATGCGCCCAGCAGGCCTTTGACAGCGCCCGCGAAGACGGCACGCCGCTGGCCTTTCTGCTGCTGGACATCGACGACTTCAAACGCATCAACGACAGCTATGGCCACCAGGAAGGGGACCAGGTGCTGCAACACATTGCCGACAGCGGCAAGGCCGTACTACGCCGTGGCGACCTGTTCGGGCGCATTGGCGGCGAGGAGTTTGCGGCGGTGTTCCCGGGTTGCAACACGCAGGTGGCAGAGCAGATTGCCGAACGCTTGCAGCGGCAGATTCAGCGTTTGAGCTTCAACCATGGCGAGCAGACATACGGGGTGACAGTGAGCCAGGGGCTGACCGGACTGACCGAAGAAGATGTGGCCCTGGACAGCCTGTATGCCCGGGCCGATGCGGCGATGTACCAGGCCAAGCGGCAGGGCAAGAACCAGATCGTCCGTGGCTGACCCATCCCCCGCTGGAAAGGTATAACTGGGGCTGCTTTGCAGCCCCAAAAACTCAGCTGGGCGCTTCAGCCTCCGCCACAGGAGGCTCTTCCTGGGGCTTCACCTCCGGGTTATCCACCTTGCGCAGCCGGTTCAGCTCCGGCAGGCCAAGCTTGAGCAAGCGCGCGGTCTTGCCGCTGGCCACTTTCTCCAGCCCCTGCTCGGCCGGCAGCCGCGACAACTGCCCCGCCAGGTTCATGGCCAGGATCTCCCGCGAATACACGCCGCCGCCCAACTGGTAGATCGCCGCGATCAATTCGCGCAAGGCCAGCGGCAAACGCCAGCGCGTGCGTAGCGCCGAACCGAACGCCGCACCAAACTCATCCAGCGATTGCTGCACGTTGCGTTCGTCCAGCTCGCCCCCGGCCAACCGCCACTCTTGCAGGCAACGCAACACCGCCAGGTCGCCCAGGCAATGCAGCAACCCCGCGCAATAGCAGCGCCCTTCGTCCAGCTCGAGCATGCGTGCCAAGGTACGGCCATATTCGGCCGTATGCAGGGAAAGGTCCCAGTAGCCGGCCGCGTGCTGCGCCAGCAACGGGTCGCTGAGCCGTGCGCTGCGCTTGAGGGCCATGCCAAGAATCAGGTTCATGCTCTGGGTACTGCCAAGCTTGTTCAGGGCCTGCAGCAACGTTTGCACCGGTGCTTCCCGGTGCAGCGCGGCGCTGTTGGCGGCCGCGATCAACACGGCGGTAACCTGAGGGTCGCTACGCACTTCCTCTTCGAGCACCTTCAGGTTCAGGCCCTGAGGGTTGAGCGCTTGCTTGATCGCGACCTGCACATCGGCCAACAGCGGCCCGCCATCGGCGGTAGCACGGCGCTGCTCAAGGTAGGCGAACAAGCTGGCACCTGCCTGCAAGGCTGGCACCGGGCAGGCGATTTCTTCGCCAACGGCCAGCAGCAGCTCTTCCAGGCGCTTGCGCAGGTTGTCCAGATTCAGTGGTTTACTCAGGTAGGCGGTAGGGTGCAGGGGCAATACCTCGTGCACACTGGCGCTGTCGCTGCGGTTGCTCATGAGGATGAACGGCAACCCCGGCCCTTTGGCGCGCACCTTGCGCAACAGGTCCAGGCCATCGACACCGGCCAGCTCGCGGGCGGCGATAATCAGGTCTGGCTTGCTGGACAGGGCGCTGAGTGCCTGCGCCCCATCGACGCATACCTGCAGGCGGGCATCGCAGCGCACGCTTAGCAGCATCTCGCTGAGCATGTCACGCACCCAAGGGTCGCCTTCGACAATCAGTACGCTGGGTGGGGTGGGGTCTACAGCGCTCATCGCCAACTACTCCTGAATAGCCTGACACACATTCCGTCGCAGCTTCCAAAGCAAATCCTCCGCTAACCATAGCGCCCCATGGCTTTTCTGGGCACAAAAAAAACCCGCCGAAGCGGGCTTTTTCAGAAGCGCATCACATCAAGCGAGTTCAGCGAAGCACTCTTCGATGATGGCCAGGCCTTTGTCCAGCAGTGCGTCTTCGGCAGTCAGCGGTACCAGGATACGCAGAACGTTGCCGTAGGTGCCGCAGGACAGCAGGATCAGACCCTTGTCGCGTGCCTTGGCAACAACCTGGCCAACAGCAGCAGCGTTCGGGGTGTGAGTGCCTTTCTCGAAGACTTCAACAGCAATCATCGAGCCCAGACCACGGACGTCGCCGATGATCGGGTACTTCTTCTGGATTTCGCGCAGGCCGGTGGTCAGACGCTCACCTACAGCCTTGCTGCGGTCCAGCAGTTTTTCTTCTTCGAACACTTCGATCACAGCCAGGGCCGCAGCGCAAGCGATCGGCGAACCGGCGTAGGTGCCGCCCAGGCCGCCCGGCGCGATGGCGTCCATGTACTCGGCCTTGCCGCACACACCGGCCAGCGGGAAGCCGCCAGCAATGGATTTGGCGAAGGTGGTCAGGTCAGGCGCAACGCCCATCTGTTCCATGGCGAAGAAGGTACCGGTACGGCCAGCGCCAGTCTGTACTTCGTCGGCGATCAGCAGGATGCCGTGCTGGTCGCACAGGGCGCGCAGGCGCTTCATCAGCTCTTTCGGCGCTGGCAGGAAGCCGCCTTCGCCTTGTACCGGCTCGAGGATGATCGCGGCGATATCGCGCGGCTCGGCGTCGTTCTTGAAGATGCGCTCGACCGAGGCGATGGCGTCGTCAACGCTTACACCGTGCAGTTCGCTCGGGAACAGGGCGCGGAAGATGCCACCTGGCATCAGACCCATGCCAGCGGAGTACGGCACGACCTTGCCGGTCAGGCCCAGGGTCATCATGGTACGGCCGTGGTAGCCGCCGGTGAAAGCGATGACGCCAGCACGGCCAGTGGCGGCACGGGCGATCTTGACGGCGTTTTCAACAGCTTCGGAGCCGGTGGTGACCAGCAGGGTCTTCTTGTCGAAGTCGCCTGGTACCAGCTTGTTGATCTTTTCGCACAGTTCTACGTAGGGTTCGTAGGCCAGCACCTGGAAGCAAGTGTGGCTGACTTTGGTCAGCTGCTCTTGCACGGCTGCAACCACTTTCGGGTGCAGGTGGCCGGTGTTCAGTACTGCGATGCCGCCGGCGAAGTCGATCAGTTCGCGGCCTTCAACGTCGATCACGGTCGAGTTCTTCGCGGTGTCGACGAAGATCGGGTGGATCTGGCCAACGCCACGTGGGACGGCAGCTACACGACGTTGCATCAAGGATTCGTTGGTCTTGCTCATAATGCCCTCATTGCGCCGACAGGAATGGCGCTTTTATTCGGGGGTGGCTGGGAGTGCTCGCGCACAGTATTCGTTGATCGACTGCCGTAAACGCCCTGGCCACCAGGTACTGCGATGTAAAAAAGGCCAGCGAGACGTCGCTCTCGCGCCCCGCTGGCAGAGGTAAAGCCTTTACCGTGCTATCAGACGCTGATGCACAGGTATTTGATTTCGAGGTAGTCCTCGATACCGTATTTGGAACCTTCGCGGCCCAGGCCCGAAGCCTTGATGCCACCGAACGGTGCTACTTCGTTGGAGATCAGGCCGGTGTTGATACCTACCATGCCGTATTCCAGGGCTTCGGCAACACGGAACACACGGCTCATGTCGCGGGCGTAGAAGTACGAAGCCAGGCCGAACTCGGTGTCGTTGGACATGGCGATGACTTCGGCTTCGTCTTTGAAGCGGAACAGAGGCGCCAGTGGGCCGAAGGTCTCTTCCTTGGCGACAGCTGCGGTTTTCGGCACGTCGACCAGGATGGTCGGCTCGAAGAAGTTGCCTTCGATCAGCTTGCCACCGGACAGCACCTTGGCGCCTTTGGAGACGGCGTCTTCGATGTGTTCCTGAACCTTGGCGACAGCTTTGCCGTCGATCAGCGGGCCAGTGGTGGTGCCGTCTTCCAGGCCGTTACCGATCTTCAGCTTGGCAACTGCAGCGGCCAGCTTCTGGGCGAACGCGTCATAGACGCCGTCCTGCACGTAGATACGGTTGGCGCAGACGCAGGTCTGGCCGTTGTTGCGGTACTTGGAGATGATCGCGCCTTCGACAGCCTTGTCCAGGTCGGCGTCGTCGAACACGATGAACGGGGCGTTGCCACCCAGCTCCAGGGAAACCTTCTTGATGTCCTTGGCGCATTCTTGCATCAGCTGGCGACCGATTTCGGTCGAGCCGGTGAAGGACAGCTTGCGTACCAGGGAGTTGCCGGTCAGTTCGCCGCCAACTTCGCCAGCGCTGCCGGTAACGACGCTCAGCACGCCAGCCGGGATACCGGCACGGTGTGCCAGCTCGACCAGCGCCAGGGCGGAGTAAGGGGTTTGCGATGCAGGCTTGAGCACCATGGTGCAGCCAGCGGCCAGGGCCGGGCCGGCTTTACGGGTGATCATGGCAGCCGGGAAGTTCCACGGGGTAATGGCCGCAGTAACGCCGATTGGCTGCTTGATGACGATCAGGCGCTTGTCTGGCTGGTGGCCCGGAATGGTGTCACCGTAGACGCGCTTGGCTTCTTCGGCGAACCACTCGATGAACGAAGCGGCATAGGCGATTTCGCCCTTCGCTTCGGCCAGTGGCTTGCCCTGCTCGGTGGTCATCAGGCGAGCCAGGTCGTCCTGGTTCTCGATCATCAGTTCGAACCAGCGACGCAGCTTGGCCGAACGCTCTTTGGCGGTCAGTGCACGCCAGGCCGGCAGGGCCTTGTCGGCAGCTTCGATGGCACGGCGGGTTTCCGCAGTACCCATCTTCGGCACGGTGCCGATGACTTCACCGGTGGCCGGGTTGGTCACCTTGATGGTCTGGCCATTGTCCGCATCCAGCCACTCACCGTTGATGTAGGCTTGCTGGCGGAACAACTGAGCGTCTTTGAGCTGCATGTCGGCTTCCCGAATTGTTGATTGTTGAAAAGCGCCCAAGGCAGGGCATCGAGCGTTTGAAATCTCAAACGAATGCTAAGCGGCTGCTGGGGTGTTGGACAATAGGCTGTTCGAAAAAAAGAACGAATGGTTGAACAGTCCATCTGAAATCGCCCGAAAAACGGCCGCTTCAGGGTAGACGATCTAGCAGAAAGAAATGTGAAAGGGGGAGTGGTTGCCGTGAGATCTTCAGCGCCTATGAAAACGAGCGCCGCCCGCGCGGCGCTTCGCAGCACAAGGCTGCTCCTACATTTGTTTCGGGCCAATTATTCCTGAGGTCAAGGCGCGCGGCCCTTTGGTGCTCACCTCAATATCGTGTCGAACAAACAAGGCGGTCGCGCGCGTTGGTGCAGGCGTCACTGGCCCGAAACAAATGTAGGAGCAGCCTTGTGCTGCGAAGCGCCGCGCGGGCGGCGCTCGATGTACGCATCAACACAAAATTTACGTCAGGCCTACCAAGCTCAAAATGCCTTGGCCAGGTCGATCACCAGTGCCCGGTAGCCAACACTGCCCGGCTGCCGGCTGTGCACCTTCAACTCCACCAGCACCTCCTGGGTCCCGCGCCGCACCTCGTTGAGGACGGTGGTGGTCAGTTTCTCGGGGGTGAGGAAGTTCACCGAAGCCGAGTAGATGAACTGGGTGTCGGTCTCCGGCCGGTAGGCCACCACCGAGGTCACCGGGCTGTACCACTCGTCGCCGCGCTCCTTGCCGTACTCCCACACCTGCTCGACCGTGCCCTTGGCTTCGTCGATGCGGTACTCCACCGCCCGGCTGTAGTTGCCGGCAAGCTTGGTCGGCGCAAAGTCGCGCCCCCAGCCGTTGTCGAACACGGTCAGCGTGCCTTTGCCAGTCAGCCAGGCAGTGTGCTGGGTCCACGACCAGTCGAAGTTTTCGCTCGCAACCGGTGTCAGCACTTTGTCGCGCAGGCGCTCAGGCCAGCCTTGGGGCGAGGCAAGAATCCACTTCACCTGCTTGTCGCGACCAATCTTCACCACGCCCTGATGCCGTGCTGAAACGATGATGCTGTCGTCATCAGCGTCGTAATCGATGGCATTGACGTGTGCCCAGTTGCGCCCGGTACCCACCCCCGGGGTGTCGCCAAACGGCAGGTTACCCTCGGCCAGTTCGTTGGCCAGGCGGTCGTCCTGCTTCTGCACCCCTTCCGGCAACTGGATAGCGGCCTTGCCGAGGGTTTCCAGCAAATCGCCGCGGTACGGGTCGAGGATCTGGTTGAGGTCCCAGAAGTCCAGTACATCCCCGGCTTCGCTGACCTCGATGATGTGGTCGCGAATCGAACGCACACGCTTGCCGTCCGGGCGGCGGTAGTCGCTGGTGCCCACCCGCAGCAGGTAGGTGCCGTTGGCGGTTTCGCGGATTTCGTGGGAGAAGTCGGCGAATTTGTCGGGCAGGCTGCGCTGCCATATGCGCCGGCCCAGCAGGTCGTACTTGGAGTAGGTCTGGCCCTGGCCCCAGATCAGCTTGCCGTCGCGGGTCTGCTGGAAGCCCATGGTGCCGCCCAGGCCGTCGCGGCGGTTGGAGTCGTGGATCTGCTCGATATCCAGGTACCAGCGCACATCGCCATTGCTGTCGGCAATCCAGTTGTTGCCCACCTGGTCCCATTCCGCTGCGCCACCCAGGGCATTCCACTTGAAGGCGCGGCCGCCCGGGATGTCACCCTGCAGGTGGTTGAACAGGTACAGGCGCCTTTCAAAGCCAGGCGTCACCTTGACCGGCTGCACTTCCGGCAACGCGGCGGTCTGCCTGGCCACCACCGGCAGGCGCACGGCCGGGGCGTAGACCTGGTACTGCTCGCGAATGCGCTCGCCGTCGAGCTTGTAGGTCACCTCGACCTGGTTGACGTAGTCCGGGTACAGCCCGAATACCGGGATGCCGCCGTAGGTCCACAACGAACGATCAGACACGTCATAGACAATGTCCACACCGCGCTCGCCACGCCCCAGCACACGCACATGCGCGTCACTCAGGCTGCGCCCACCGTCGCGGATGATCGCGGTCAGCGGCGCCAGGCGGTACGGGTTCACAACCACATCGCCGAGCAGCGCCTCGTCACGCTCGGGGACCTTGGCGGTCAGGCAGGCGCCTTCAGGCAGTGCAGGGGTTTGGGTCTTGGCATTCATGGCAAAGCTCCTTGTGCTCAGAAATCGTAACGGGCGGTGGCGCCGAAGGTGCGCGGGGTGCCGAGCACGCCGGCATAACCACCGTTGGCGGAGTTCCACAGGCTGGTGAAGTAGGTTTTGTCGCCGGCGTTTTTCACCCATAGCGACAGGTCGACCACGCCGTCGCCCTGGTCCAGGCGCACACCAGCGGAAAGGTTGACCAGCGCGTAGCTGGGGATCTGGCCGAAATCGGAATCGTCGATGGTGCCCACGGCCTTCGAGCGGAAGGCGTAGCTGGCAGTGACGTAGGGCTCGACATGGTCGGTGGCTTGCCACTTGTACTGGGTGTTGAGGTTGGCGATGTACTTGGAGGCGCCGACCACCTGGTGGCCAGACAGGTCGCAGGTGGCGGTGGCATTGGCCAGGCTCATCTCAGGCGGGCATGGGGCATCCTTGTACTCGGTGTAGCGCACGTCGTTCCACGAGCCGTTGAAGTTGACCGTAAGGCCACGGACCGGCAGCGCCGTGGCTTCGAACTCCAGGCCGCGCGAGCGCACGCTGCCGGCGTTGGCCAGGTACTGCACGCGGTTGATCTGGTCGTAGACGTTGGCCTGGTAACCATGCACCTCGGCCCAGAACAGGTTGCTGTTGAGTTGCAGGCGACCGTCGAACAGGGTGCTTTTCAAGCCCAGTTCGGCGTTGTTGACCCGCTCGGTACCCACCAGCAGCGAATCGGTCCCCAGCCGTGGTGCGGCGCCGACGGTCAGGTTGACGCCACCAGACTTCTCACCGTGAGTCAGGGTGGCGTAGCCCAGCAGCTGTTCGTTGAAGCGGTAGCTCAGGCCCAGCAGGCCGGAAGGGCTGAAGCTGTACTGGTTGAGATCGCCCGAATCGTAGGCCCCTATCCGCGCCTGGCGCGCGGTGGCAGCAGCCCCGGTTACAGCGGCGCCACCGTCAGGTGCATCGCGGGTCACCCAGGCGCTCTTTTCTTCATAGGTACCGCGCACGCCGGCGGTGAAATCCAGGCGGTCGGTGACATGCCAGGTGCCCTGGGCGAAAAGCGCATAGCTGTCGGTATCAATATGCCCGTCACCAATGGTGTTGACGTTGTTCAGCGCACCGGCCGGGGTGAGGTTCCAGGCATCCGCCTGCGGCCCGTAGTAAGTGAAGGACTTGTTGTCCAGGTCCTGCTTGAAGTAGTAGGCACCCAGCACGTAGTCGAAGGCGCCACTGGTAGGCGAAGCCAGGCGGATTTCCTGCGAGTACTGCTTGTCGCGTACCGATACCCCGGCGCTGTAGAACACCGGCACGTCCAGGCCATCGTCGTTGCGCGGGGTAAAGTCCCACCAGCGGTAGGCAGTGATCGAGGTCAGGGTGAAGTCGTTAGGCAAGGTCCAGTTGGCTTCCACCGAGGTGCCGCCCTGGAACACCGTCACCTGCTGGTCGGCGTCGAAATTGACCTTGCGGTCCTTGCCCGACACCAGCGTCGCGCCCGCCTGGGCGGCCAGGCTTTCGTAGCGGTTGACGCCATTGATGGTGGGGCCGGTGCTGTACAGGCTGAGGATGCCGTTATTGGAGTCTTCTTCGTTGTATTCGCCAATCCAGCGCAGGTTGAAGGTGTCGCTGGGCTTGAACAGCAGCTGGGTGCGAAAGCCCTGGCGCTTGCCGCCGTTGAGGTCGTCACCGTTGTGGATGTTCTTCACATAGCCGTCGTCTTCGGTGCGGTAGGCACTAATGCGTCCGGCCAAGGTCTCGCTGATCGGCCCCGAAAAGCTGCCCTGGGTTTGCAGATAGCCGTCTTCGCCAATCGACTGCTGGATGCTGCCTTCGCGGTGGAAGGTGGGCTTGCGCGTGTTGATGTTGAGCACGCCGGCCGTGGTGTTCTTGCCGAACAGCGTGCCCTGAGGGCCGCGCAACACTTCCAGCTGCTCCACATCCAGCAGGTCGAAAACCGCCATGCCCGGGCGGCCGAGGTAGACGTTGTCCAGGTAGATGCCGACGCTGCCTTCCAGGCCATCGCTGGCCGGGTTGTTGCCCAGGCCACGGATCGAGATGCTCGACTGGCGTGCATGCACGTAGGCGACGTTGGTGCTGGGCACCAGCTGTTGCAAATCCTGCACGCGGTAGATGCGCTGGGTTTCCAGGGTTTCGCTGTCGAGCACGCTGATGGGCGTGGGCACGCTTTGCGCGGTTTCTTCGCGGCGGCGGGCATTGACGGTGACGGTGCCGAGCTTGGCTTCCTGCTCTACCGCCGGGGTGGCGCTGACCGGCTCTTCGGCGAAGCTGCCAGAGGACGCCGCCAGCAACACGCCGGCGGCCAAGGGTTGCAAGGTGAAACGCGACGCGCGCGCAGGCCAACTGGAAAGTCCGGACATGCAAATGCTCCTTGAGGCGTGGGCCCTGGCGAGCATTTCCGTTGGCGGAACCGAATCGCGGTCAGTCGGGCTTATATTCTTTTTAGTAATATAAATATTTGTAATTCATATTTAGTGGAATAAGTAACACCCTTTATAAGGGGACTCACCCTTGTCAGCAATTGCATTTGACCGAAGGTTTTAATGTAAAAAATGCATATCGATCTGCGTCAGTTGCGTCACTACATCGCCCTTGTCGAGCACCGCAGTTTCGTGGCCGCTGCGGCGGCCGTGAACCTGTCGCAATCGGCCTTCAGCCGCAGCATCCAGACCCTGGAGCACAACATCGGCTGCCGGCTGGTGGACCGCGCGAGCAAAGAGCTGGCGCCGACCCGCCAGGGCTTGCTGGTGCTGGAGCATTCGCGGCGGCTGGTGCATGGGGCGCACAATCTGGTCAACGAAATCCACCAGTTCAATGGCGCCACCACCGGGGTGGTGCGATTTGGCTCCGGCCCTGCGCCAGCCGGTGGCCTGGTGCCGCGCGCGGTGGCGCGCTTCGTGGCCGAGTACCCGGCGGCGCGCACCTGCTTCCAGGTGGACAACTGGCAGGCGCTGAACCGCAAGCTGGTGGCCGAAGAGATCGAGTTCTTTGTCGCCGACACCCGCCAGTTCGAGTCCGACCCGGACTACCAGGTGCACAAGCTGACGCCCCAGCGCTGGCACTTCTGCTGCCGCGCCGGGCACCCGCTGACCGAGCAGGAGGCCGTGCAGGCGCGAGACCTGTTCGACTACCCGATGGCTACCACCTTCCGCCCGCCGAACATCCGCAAGATCCTCAGCGACCTCAGCGGGCGGCAGGACTTCCTGCCAGCGGTAGAGTGCGAGCACGGGTATGCGCTGCTGAATGTGGTGATGCACTCGGACACCATCGGCATTGCCTGCAATGCCAACTTGCGGCCGTATCAACGCGAGGGCGGGTTGGTGCAGTTGAAGCTGGCAGACCTGACGCCCGAGCAGGAAGAGGCGTGCCATACCCGCTATGGGGTGGTGAGCCGGGTGGGGTATGGCTTGTCGCCGTTGGCGCAGGGGCTGGTCAGGCAGTTGATTGCCTGTGATACCGAAATGTGAAGGCTTGCGCAGACTGATGTAGGAGCAGCCTTGTGCTGCGAAGAGGCCGGAGCTGACACCATCAATCTGCGGTGCCTGCACCGGCCTCTTCGCAGCACAAGGCTGCTCCTACACAGGGTTCTCTGCTGGGCTCAGCCCTTGCGGGTAGTCCGGCTCAGTTGCCCATCCACCCCGACCGGCACCTCGCCCGCCAATGTCACACGCCGCACCACACGCGGCTGGGTGCCGTAATCATCCACCGCATAATGCTGCGTCGCGCGGTTATCCCAGATCGCCACGTCTCCCGCCTGCCAGCGCCAGCGCACGGTGTTTTCCAGGCGCGTCACATGCCCTTGCAGCACAGCGAACAGGTGCTGCGAATCCGCCAGCGAATACCCCTTGATGCGCTTCACGAAATGCCCCAGTTGCAGCGCCCGCTCACCACTGATCGGGTGCACACGCACTACCGGGTGCTCGGTCTCGTAAACGGTCGATGTGAACACCTTGCGATAGCGCTCCAGCTTGGCCGGGTCGACATCCGGCTTGAGGCTGGCGTAGTCGTATTCGTTGCTGTGCACCGCCCACAGCTTGTCGGCCAGCTCGCGCAGCGGCTCGGGCAGTTCCTGATAAGCCGCGGCGGTGTTGGCCCAGACGGTATCGCCACCCGAAGCCGGCGCTACCACGCTGCGCAGTATCGAAGCCTTGGGGTAGGCGTCGACGAAGGTCACGTCGGTGTGCCAGGAGTTGGCCCGCTGGCCTTCGGCGCCATCAAGTTGCAGCAGGTAGCTGGTGCCATCCACCACCGGTACGGTGGGGTGGGCGACCGGCTCGCCGAGCAGTTTGGCAAAGCCTTCCTGGCTCTGGTCATCCAGGTGGGTCTGGTCGCGGAAGAAGATCACCTTGTGCTGCACCAGTGCAGCCTGGATAGCCTCGATGGTGGCTGCATCGAGGTCGGCGGACAGTTGCACACCGCGGATTTCGGCGCCGATACGGCCGGCAACCGGATGAATGTCGAGTTCGAGGGGCTGTGGCGCGGTGGCCAGGGCGGCATTGCTCATGGTCGTGGTCCTTGCGGTCATTGTCGGGTTCTTGAAGGTTTAGCGGGCGGCCTGCACGGCCTGTTCCTGTTTCAGCGCAGCATCGAGGAAGCGCGGTTCGATCCAGTCGGCTACCTGGAAGCCGCGGCGGATCAGGCGTTCCTTGGCCGCCAGGTCTACGCCCTGCTGCAGTTGGCCGACGAAGCCAGCGTCCAGGCGTGGGTCGAAGTAGTGGGCGAGGTCTTCCTTGGCCAGGTCATCGCTGAGGATGCTGCGCGGCCAGTTGGCGTTGCTGGCCACCAGCTCGATGTAGGCCTGGCGGTTGTGTTCATCCCGCAGCCAGGTACTGGCCTGCTCCTGGGCGTTAACCAGGCGCTGGACCAGCTCGGGGTACTTGCGAATGAAATCGCCGGTGCCCAGCAGCACCGCCTGGGTGCTGCCGGCGCCTTCGAGATCCCGCGAGTTGACCGGCAGTTCGACCAGCCCGCGCTCACGTAGCGACAGCAGGTTGGACAGCCCCCAGGTGGCGTCAATCTGCTTGGCGGCCAGTGCGGCATTGGCGGCGTTGAAGTCCAGGTTGATGACTTTCAGCTCGCGCTCGGTCAGCCCTTGGCTTGCCAGAGCGCTGGCGAACGACAGCTGGTTGGCCGTGCCGCGGAACACCGCCACGCGCTTGCCCTTGAGGTCATGCAGGGTCTTGATGCCAGAGCCGGGCACCACGCCCAGGTAGCTTTTGACCCCACGCACGCCTGCCGACAGCACGCGGGTGTCCAGGCCATTGGCCTTGCCGACGATCGCGGCCAGGTCGCCCAGGTAGGCGAAGTCGGCCTGGCCGTTGGCCAGTGCCTCGTTCACCACGGGCCCGGCGCCTTTGAAAAAATGCCAGTCGATGCGGATGCCGTCCTTGGCAAATTCCTTCTCCAGCAGCTGCTGGTCACGCAGCACATCGACCACGCCACCGGCGCTGGGCTTGCTGCCGGCGCTAAGGTCGGGCACGGCGATGCGAATGCTTTCTGGCTTGGCGGGTTCAGCCGCGTGGGCACCGAGGCTGAAGGCCAGCCCAAGGGCGGTGATCAGGTGGCGCAATGGGGTTTTCATGGCAAGGCTCCTTGGCAGGCTGCCACCGGCGAAGGCCGGCGCTTTGGCCAGAAGCTAGGCAGGTCTGGTTAGAACCTACAAAGATCAAAACTTCATTTTTTAGTAACTGAAAGGCATAAACCAAGCGGCATGCGGGCCGGCGGGGAGCTTGCGGAAAACGCATGGAAAATATGAGGAAAACGCAACGGCGAGGGGCTTCCGTATGCAGGGAACGCATGCTCTTATCTCTTGAAATTCACATTACTGTTTTTTTAATTCCATAAGTGAATAACCTAACAACGCTTCGAGAGATGGCCGATGAATGGAGTTCAGAGCAGGAATCGGGGGGGGCCGCTACGCGACCCATTCGCGGCGCAAGGCCGCTCCTACAGGGGTCGCATCTTCTCTGGGGAGCGGGTGCTACCCTGGTTGCTGCCTGTGCTGATTGCCCTGCTGTGGATTGTTGCGAGCCGGCAGCACTGGATGAGCGAGCAGATCCTGCCGGCACCGGCGCTGGTGTGGCAGAGCGCGCTGGAGTTTGGCTCCGGGGAGCTGTGGGGGCACCTGTGGATAAGCCTGCAACGGTTGTTCTGGGGGCTGGCGGCGGGCATTGCCAGCGGCTTGCTGCTGGGTGTGTGGCTGGGGGCTTCGCGGCGGGCACAGACGCTGGTGCTGCCGACTTTCGTGGCGCTGGCCCAGATCCCTACCCTGGCCTGGATTCCGTTGTTCATGCTGTTCTTCGGCATTGGCGAGGTGCTGAAGCTGGTGGTGCTGGTTAAGGCCGTGGTGGTCCCGGTCACCTTGCACACGTTGGTGGGTGTGCGCGATGCCCAGCCAAAACTGCGTGAGGCCGCTGCGGCGCTGCGCCTGCCCCGGCACCTGCTGTTCCTGCGCCTGTTACTGCCGGCTGCCCTGCCTGCCTTCCTCACCGGCGTGCGCCTGGCGCTGACCACCGGTTGGACCTCGCTGCTGGCGGTCGAGTTGCTGGCCTCCAGCGAGGGGATCGGTTACCTGATGGTGTGGGGCCGGCAACTGTTCATGCTCGACCTGGTGATGCTGTGCATTCTGGTGATCGGCCTGGTCGGCGCCGTGCTGGAGCGCAGCTTCTCAGCCCTGGAAAAACGCCTGCTGTACTGGCCGCAACCAGCCACTGGCGAGCAGCAGCGCGGGCCTGTGCCCCGCGGCTGGCAAAGCCTGTTGCTGCCCCTGGGGCTGTTGGCGCTGTGGCAGGCCAGTAACAGTTTTGGCTGGGTTGACCCGAACATCCTCACCTCGCCACTTGAGGTACTGCGCACGCTGTTGGTCGGCCTGGCCGATGGGTCGTTGCCGCAGGCCTTGTTGCTGAGCCTGGAACGTACCCTGAGCGGCCTGCTGCTGGGCGGCGCCGCAGGCTTGCTGGCCGGATTGCTGCTGGGGCTTTCCAGTGCAGCCGAACGCGTCTTCGGGCCAAGCCTGTCGGCCTTGCGCCAAGTGGCACTGTTCGCCTGGGTGCCTTTGCTCACTGCGTGGTTCGGCCTGGGTGAAGGGGCCAAGCTTGTGTTCGTTGGCCTGGCCGCATTCTTCCCGCTGCTGATCGCTACCCAGCGCGGTATCGCCAGCCTCTCGCCGCAGCTGGGCGAGGCGGCCCGCAGCCTGCGCCTGAACCTGTGGCAACGCCTGCGCCTGCTGGTACTGCCCGGCGCGGCCCCGGCGATTTTCGCCGGCCTGCGCCTGTCGCTGATCTACGCCTGGCTGGGCACCATCGGCGCCGAATACTTCATGCCGTCGGACGGCGGCATCGCCAGCCTGATGATCGGCGCCCAGCAACTGTTCCGCATGGACCAGGTGATGGCCGTCATGGTCCTGATCGGCCTGGTCGGCGCCCTGCTCGGCACCCTTGGACAACGCCTCGAATCGCGCGCCACGCGCTGGAGAACCGCATGAACGCATTCAACACTTCGCACCTGCAGGCGGCCAACCAGCCCGACACCACCCCGCCGCTGGTCAGCTTCGAGGGGGTCGGCAAGGTGTTCAGCGTGAACGGCCAGCCGCTGGAGGCTATCCGCAACTTCAACCTGTCGATTAACGAGGGCGAGTTCATTGCCATCGTCGGGGCTTCCGGTTGCGGCAAGTCCACCCTGCTACGCCTGTTGGTGGGGCTGGATACCGAATACAGCGGCAGCATCCGCGTCGATGGCCGCGCCGTCAGCGGCATTGGTGGCGAACGCGGCATCGTGTTCCAGGAGCACCGGCTGTTCCCGTGGTTGAACGTGGAACAGAACATTGCCCTGGGGCTGGTCAACGAGTCGCTCACCCAGGGTGAACGTGCCCGGCGGGTGCATGAATTCGTGCAACTGGTGGGGCTGGTCGGCTTCGAGTCGGCTTATCCGCACCAGCTGTCGGGCGGCATGGCGCAGCGCGTGGCCATTGCCCGTGGCCTTGTAGCCAGCCCGCGTATCCTGCTGCTAGACGAGCCGTTCGGCGCCCTGGATGCCCTGACCCGCCAGCAACTGCAGGACGAGCTGCTGGCCATTCGCGAACGGGCAGGTATCACAACCTTACTGGTGACCCATGATGCCGAGGAGGCGACGTACCTGGCTGATCGGGTTGTGGTGCTGGAGCCACGTCCGGGCAGGATCAAATCGGTGGTCGAGATAGACCTGCCGCACCCACGGTTGCGCACCGGTGTTGCACTGCATGGGCTGCGCGAGAAGGTGCTGCACCAGATCACGGGGGATGGCGGCTACCTGCCACCGCCGGTGCGACGGGTCGAAGGGCTGCGGCCGGAGCTGATTGCATTGTGAATGACCGGCGACAATTTCAATGCAGACACAAGCCCTGTAGGAGCAGCCTTGTGCTGCGAAGAGGCCATCGCAGCTGAAAATAATCTTTAGCCTTACCGGCCTCTTCGCAGCACAAGGCTGCTCCTACAAGGGGATGCGGTAGCCTGAGGGATCAGCTTCACTTGCTGACCAGGTCACGCAAGTAAGCCCAAGGGTAGATCCCGCGCTCATGCCCATCGCTGAACACCAGCTGCACCCCATACCCTTGCGACTCGATTTGCACCACGCGCACATCGTCGCGCACCAGGCTGATCTCCCCCGACAGGCGCGCCGCTCGGCATTGTGAGCAAGGGCAAGCACCGCGCAACCGGGTGTGGCTGAGGCTGTGCTCGCCGTCTTCCCATTGCAGTACCAACTGCCCTGGCCCGCGCAGGTTGCGAATGGCTTGCGGGGCGTTCATCAGGCAGCCCCGCGCAGTTGCGCCAAGGCAATCCGCACAGCCTTGCGCACCTCGGGATCGCTGTCGGCCTCGGCGGCCTGCAGCACCGGCAAAGCACGCGCCTGGCCCAGCTCGCCCAGCGCCAGCGCCGCCTCCTTGCGCAGGTTGGCGATGCCATGGCCAAGCAACGCGCCAAGCGCGTCCAGTGCAGCGGCATAGCGCAGCCGACCCAGTGAGCGCGCTGCCCGTAGGCGTACCTGCCAGAAGTCATCGGCGAGGGCATCCACCAGCGCCGGCCCTGCTTGGTCCTGACCGACCTTGCCTAACGTGGTGGCGGCTTCCTCGCGCACTTGCCAGGCCTGGTCAGTCAATGCCCCCACCAACGCAGGCAACACCGAGTTGTCCCGGGCCAGGCCCAGCGCGCCGATGGCCGCGCGGCGCACCTCGGTGTCCGGCTCGGCCTCGGCGAGCGCTGCCAGCGCCAGCAACGCCGGCTGGTGCTTGAGCCAGCCAAGAATGCCCACTGCCTCACGCCGCACAGTGGCGTCGTCATCGGCCAGCGCCAGCAGCGCAGGGTCGGCGGCATCCTGCAGGCGCAGCTCGCGCAAGGCTCGCAGGGCACTGGCGCGGACGAAGGCATCGGCGTGTTTGACCCACGGGAGGATCAGCTGGCCGGCCTCAAGGCTCTTGAGTTCGCTGAGGCTCTGCGCAGCTGCCAGACGTACCGGCTCGGCGCCATCGGCCAGCGCAGCGCACAGGGCTTGCACAACTTCGGGTTCTTCCCAGGCCTCAAGTAGGCGCGCGGCCTCGGCACGCACCTCGTCGGCGGCGTCCACCAGCAGGGCATCGGTGAGCCAAGGCAAGCCATCCGGGTCTTCCAGGTCGGCCAGCTCGATCAGGGCAATGCGGCGCACGCCAGCGTCGCTGGCATCAAGACGAGGCAACAGGGCAAGAATGTCGGGGTTGTCGGTCGTTCGGTCAGTCATAGCGCGATCCGTAGCGGTGGGTGGTCAGTGTCCGGCAGGCCCAGCGGGGTCAGGCGCGGCAGTTCGCGGCCTTCCTCGTGGCGCAGCAACGCCAGGCAGTGACGCTTGAGGTGAGTGAATTCAGGGCTGGTCAGCAGGCTGGCGCGGCGCGGGCGCGCAAAGTCCAGGCGCAGGTCTTCGATAAAGCGACCGGGGCGCGGGCTCATCACCAGGATGCGGTCGGCGAGGAACAGCGCTTCGTCGATATCGTGGGTGACGAACACCACGGTGGTGCGGATGCTGGCCCAGATATCCAGCAACAGCTCCTGCATGCGGGCACGGGTTTGCGCATCCAGTGCGCCGAAAGGTTCGTCCATCAGCAAGAGCCGTGGGCGGTTGATCAGCACCCGGGCGATTTCGGCCCGCTGCTGCATACCGCCGGACAGCTGGTTGGGCCAGCGCCCGGCAAAGTCGGCCAGCCCCACCAGTTGCAGCATCTCGCGAGCCTGCCGGTGACGTTCGGCGCGGCCCAGGCCCTGCATCTTCAGGCCGAAGGCCACGTTGTCGAGTACGCTACGCCAGGGCAGCAAGGTGTGATGCTGAAACACCATGCCCCGCTGCGGTGACGGCCCGGCAACGGTCTGGCCGTCCACCTTCAACTGGCCGCTGCTGGGCACCAGGTGGCCGGCCAGGGCGCCGAGCAACGTCGACTTGCCACAACCGGAGGGGCCGAGGATGCAGACGAACTCGCCCGGCTCCACGGCAAAGTCCAGGCGCTGCACCGCCTCGAACGCTTCGCTGCCGTGCCCCAGGCGAATCGACAGGCCACGACCATCGATACGCCCCTGCGCCTGTTGATAACTGTTCATCAACTGGCCCCCCGCGTGCGGTACCACGGCGTGGCCAACGCCCCCAGGCGCTTGACCAGGGCGCTGCTGCCCATGCCCAGCACGCCGATCAGCAGCATGCCGACAATGATGTCCGGGTAGTTTTGCAAGGTGTAGGACTCCCAGGTGTAGTAGCCGATGCCGAACTGCCCGGAAATCATCTCGGCAGTGACCAGGCAGAACCATGACGTACCCATGCCGATGGCAAGGCCCGTGACGATGCTCGGCAACGCCCCAGGCAACACCACTTCGCGCAGGATCGCCCAGCGCCCGGCACCGAGGCTGCGCGCCGATGCCACCAGGCGCGGGTCGACGGCCTCGACGCCATGCACGGTGTTGAGCAGGATGGGGAACAACGCACCGGTGAAGGTGATGAACACCATCGACAGTTCCGACGACGGGAACATCAGGATTGCCAGCGGGATCCACGCCACCGCCGGAATCGGCCGCAGCACTTCCAGCGGCGGCAGCAGGGTATCTTCAGCCCATTTCAAGCGGCCGATCAGCAACCCCAGGGCCACGCCAACCAGTGCCGCAGTGGCATAACCGGCAAATACCCGCGACAGGCTGCTGCCCAGGTGCGCCAGCAGGGTGCTGGAGGTCAGCAACTGCCAGGCAGCGTCCAGCACCGCCCTGGGTGTGGGGACATAGGTGAACGTCAGCAGACCAAGGTCCAGTTTCACGTTTGCCGCCACCTGCCAGAACAGCAGGCAGGCCAGCAGCGACGCCAGGCGCACCGGCCAGCGCTTGAGGTTGCGGGTCATGTCGGTGCCTCCCGGTCAGCGCTGGGCGACCAGCTTCTGGTTGGCGCTGACGAAGTCCAGCGCCTCGCCACCATGGGCCTTGGCATACTGCTCGGCCTGGTCCTTGAGCAGGAACGCCGCCAGTTCGCCTTTACCGTTGCGCACGAACCAGGCCTGGTTTGCCAGCAACTTGATGCCGCTGTCGGCGGCCTGGGCGTAGATGGCGCGGATGTCCTTGCCCTCCTGCTCCAGCTGGGCCAGGGCGCCAAGGGCCGCTTCCGGCGAAGCGTAGTGGCGGACCTTGTCTTCACCGCGCACCCAGATCTGCGCCAGGCGGCTGAAGTCGGTGATCGGTTTGCCGGTCCGCGCGTCATTGGCCTTGAGTGGCAGCGCGTCGTAGTCTTTCAGCGCCTTGTCGTAGTCCAGGCCAGCCTCTTTGAAGGCGGCACGGATGTACTGGTCGTCGATGAACTTGTCGGTGTCCAGGCCACGGTCGGTCTTTTTCAGCAGCTTGAGCGTATCGATGGATGTAGCCACTGCCTGCCGGTATTCAGGCTTCCAGGTCAGGTCGCGGGTCTGCAGGCCGAGCGGGCCATGGAACAGGTAATTGACCTCGGCTTCGATCCCCGTGACCTTCTCGATCAACTCGCTGTACTTTTCAGGCTGCGCAGCGATCAGGCGGTCGGCTTCAAGGCTGGCACGCAGGTAGGCGGTGACCACTTCCGGGTACTTCTTCGCGTAATCGGCATCGACCAGGGCACCATGGAAGGTCGGTGCGTTGGCCTGGGCGCCGTCATAGATCTTGCGGGCGAAGCCGCGGTTGGGGAACAACTCGGCGAACGGTACAAAGTCGGCGTGGGCCTCGATGCGGTTGCTGCGCAGCGCGGAACCGGCGATCTCCGGTGCCTGAGCGATGATCCGCACATCCTTCTGTGGGTCCCAGCCCTGAGCGGCGACGGCGCGCAACAGCATGCCGTGGGCAGTGGAGGCGAACGGCACCGAAATGGTCTTGCCCTTGAGTTCAGCCAGCGACTGCACGCTGGAGGCGGCGGGCACGACGATGCCGTTGCCGCTGCCATGCACGCTGCCCGACAGCACACTGATGAACAGGCTGCGCTTGCCGGCATCCAGGTGGGCAACGCCGTTAAACGACCCCGGGAAGTCGGCCATGGCGCCGAAGTCGAGCTTGCCGGCGACCATTTCGTTGGTCAGCGGCGCACCGCTGGTGAAGTTCTTCCACTCGATCTGGTAGGTGGCATCCTTGTACTTGCCGTCGTGCGGCAGGTACTTGTCCAGCAGGCCCAGCTCACGGATCAGCAGGCCACCGGTGGCGCAGTTGATGGTGGTGTCCTGGGTGCCGATGGCGATGCGTATGGTTTCGGCACTGGCGCTCAGGCCAGTGAGCGCCAGCGCAAGGCCGGCCGCGGTTGCAACAAGGCGCATGGGTGTTTCCCCTCGAATCGTTATAAGAGTTGGGGTCGTCTCCGCCGCCCGGCTTGGGTGGTGGGAAACGAGGGGCACAGCAGGAGGGCGTCCGGTGGTTCGCCGGATGGCAGGATGAATCAGCGCAGCAGGTACGGGATGTCGACCTTCACCGCACCGGTGGGGCAGTCCTTCTCGCAGGGCATGCAGTACCAGCATTCGTCGAAAGCCATGTAGGCCTTCTGCGTGGCCGGGTTGATCGCCAGCAGGTCCATGGGGCAGACCTCGACACACACTGTGCAGCCTTTTTCAGCGATGCATTTGTCTTCGTCGATGGTGACCGGGGCGCTGCTGCGGAAGAAGATTTCTTGCGGCTGGTAGGCCATTTCACGGAGTCCTTGGGGCCTGTGGCCCTCGTTCTGTTTTTTGCAGAGGCTGATGGCCTCATTCACGCTGCATCAGCCTTCACTCGCAACCGGTCATAGGCGGTCTGTTCATCGGCATCCAGGGCGATCAGGTAGGGTTCGACGGCCTTCCTGAAACTGGTCATTTCACCGTTCTCGCCCTTTTTCAGGTGGCAATGGCAAAACCACTCGCTATCGTTGCGCTCAGGGAAGTCCACCCGGTGGTGGTACAGGCCCCAGCGGCTTTCCTCGCGGAACAACGAGGCCCGCGCCGCCATCTCGGCGCAATCGCGAATCACCGACACTTCCATCGCACGCATCAGTTCATGAGGGTTGCTGGCCTTCATCTGCTCCAGATCACGCTCGATCTCGGCAAAGCGCGCCAGGCCGATTTCCATCTTCTTGGTCACCTTCGGCGGCTGCAGGTAGTCGTTGACCATGCGCCTGAGCTTGTACTCGACCTGGGCTGGGGGCAGGCCATGCTCACGCTGCAGCGGGGCAAACACCCGCGCGCGCTCGCGTTCGACCTGCGCGGCATCGACCTCGGCGAGTTCGCGCCCGGCCACGTAATGCGCGGCGTTCACACCGGCAAACCAGCCATAGGTAAAGGCGCCGAGCATGTAGTTGTGCGGCACCGCAGCCATGTCGCCCGCGGCATACAGCCCTTTGACGCTGGTCTCGGCCTTTTCATTGACCCACACGCCCGACGCCGAATGCCCGGAGCAGAAACCGATCTCGGAGATATGCATCTCGACCATGTGCTGGCGGTAGTCGGTGCCACGCCCGGCGTGAAACTGGCCACGGCTGGGGCGCTCGTTGCTGTGCAGGATCTCTTCGATGTTCTGGATGGTCTCTTCGGCCAAGTGGTCCAGTTTGAGGAACACCGGGCCATTGCCGCCTTCGAGCTCCTGGTGGAACTCCCACATCATCTGGCCGCTCCAGTAGTCGCACTCGATGAAGCGCTCGCCCTTGCTGTTGGCGGTGTATCCACCCAGCGGGCCGGTGACGTAGGCACAGGCCGGGCCGTTGTAGTCCTTGATCAGCGGGTTGATCTGGAAGCACTCGAGGTTGGCCAGCTCGGCGCCTGCATGGTAGGCCATGGCGTAGCCGTCACCGGCGTTGGTCGGGTTCTCGTAGGTGCCCATCAAATAGCCTGACGACGGCAGGCCCAGGCGCCCGGCGGCGCCGCAGGCAAGGATTACCGCCTTGGCCCGCACCACCCGAAACTCGCCGCTTCGGCAGTCGAAGCCCAGCACACCCGCGGCGGCGCCTTCGCCATCGAGCAGCACACGGGTGCAGACCATGCGGTTGCTGATTTCCACCCGGGCACGCTTCAGCTGGCGGTACAACACCTTCTTGATGTCGTGGCCTTCGGGCATTGGCAGCACGTAGGCGCCCATGTGGTGAACCTTCTTCACCGCGTAGTCGCCGGTCTCGTCCTTCTCGAACTTCACCCCCCAGCGGTCGAGTTGCTCGATGGTTTCAAAGCTGTGGGTTGCGTAGGCATGCACGGTGGCCTGATTGACGATGCCGTCATTGGCCACGGTGATTTCCTTGGTGTACTGCTCGGGGGTGGCGTGGCCGGGGATGATGGCGTTGTTCAAGCCGTCCATGCCCATACTGATGGCACCGCTGCGCTTGACGTTGGCCTTGTCCAGCAGCAGCACGCGCAGGCTTTTGTCCTGCTCCTTGGCCTTGATCGCCGCCATCGGCCCGGCCGTGCCGCCACCGATGATGATGATGTCGTAGTCCTGGGTCTGGATGCTCATGCCTTGCCCCCTTTCTGGCGATCAATGCGCAGGCGGTACTGGAAGGCATCGCCGCGGTAATAAAGGTGTTCGAAGTCCAGCGGCGTGCCGTCGGCAGCATGGGTCAGGCGCTCGATGCGCATGATCGGCGAGCCTTCTTCAACATCCAGCGCCTGGGTCAGGTCGCTGTCGGCCAGTACCGCATCGATGGCCAGGTCGGCGTGGCCAAGGGCGATGGCGCAGTCGTTTTCCAGCAGCAGGAAGATGTCGCGGGTGACCAGGTCGGCCTTCTCCAGTTTTTCGCCGACAGCCTTGGGCAGCCAGGTCAGCTCCAGCGACACCGGCTCGCGGTTGATCAGGCGCACCCGGCGGATCTCGGTGACCAGGCTACCCTCCTCGACCTGCAGCCGGGCGGCAACCAATGCGTTGGCCGGCACATGGCGGAAGCTGCGCAGGCGGTTGATCACTTCGTAGCCCATCTGCGTCATCGACTCGCCCAAGCCCTGCAAGGTACTGACGTTCTGGAACGCCTTGGGCTTGGCGACGAACGTGCCCTTGCCGTGGATCTTGAAGATCAGCCCTTCCTTCTGCAGGTCGCCCAGCGCCTGGCGCACGGTGATGCGGCTGACGTCGAAGGCCTTGCCCAGTTCGCTTTCCGAGGGCATGCGGCTATGCGGTGGATAAGTGCCGTCGAGGATGCGCTCGCGCAGCAGTTCCTTGAGCTGGGTATAGAGCGGTACCGGGGACAGGGGGAGCAGTTCGGCCATGGGGTCTCTTCGCTGATCGATGACTTGTTATAACAAGTTGTGACCAGAGGATAGAGGGCATAAGAAGGGTGTGGGAAATATTGATATCGCATATGGATAGATAAATTTGCGCAGGCCGGTGGCCCGCAAAAGCCGCCTGCGCAAAAAGAGGAAAAAGGCCACAGATCAAGGCGATGGACGTCAACGACACAGATGGGTATCATGCGTGCGCGTTGCACTCGTAGCTCAGCTGGATAGAGTACTGCCCTCCGAAGGCAGGGGTCGTGGGTTCGAATCCCGCCGAGTGCGCCATATCAAAAAAGCCCTGGGACATCTCCCGGGGCTTTTTCGTTTATTCCGCCTGCCCTTCTATCAACTGGCCGGCACGCCTGTCACCGTGCAACGCCATGTACCTGGCCAGTTCGCCCAGACGCTTGTCCAGCGCCTGCAGCAGCCTGTCGCGCGTACCGTTCACTTCGTTGGCGTTGAAAATGCCAGGCTCTTTCAAGTAAAGCTGGAACTGCTGGTTGATCTGCCTCGGCGAGAGGGTCACGAAGTTCTGCCCGGCGTTATGGTTGTACAGCGCCACCATCTGCCCCATGTCCTGATTGGCGTTGCGCACAAACGCCATGCTCACATACTGCCCAGGGCGCAGGCGCACACCATTGTTGTTCAGCTGGAAACACGCCTCGGTGCCATTCTCCAGGCGCACCCAGAACTCGTGCTCCTGAACATTGTGCGCAGTGACCTGCATGGTCGATGAGCTGCTACCGGTATGGCCCGTGCCCTGCCACATGTGGCCACCGGTGGTGCGGTGCGAGTGGTAGGCGTCCAGGTGCGTCTGGTTGCGCTTTTCGCTTTCCAGCACCTCGCCGTTACGCACGAAAAACATCAACTGCCGCTCAAAATGGTTGAACGGTTCCTCGACGAAATTGACGTCTTCCGGGGTTAGGGTGATGTCATACATGGTGCGGATCATTTCCGCGCGCGCGGCCTTGTCGCGCTTGGCCTGCTCTTGCAGCTGGGCACGACGCTGCTGGGCATCGTCAATCGCCTTCAGGGCCTGAGCCTTGAGCAACGGCGTTTTCTCTTGCGCGTAGCCTGCGGCCTTGTCACTGGCTTCCTTGATCAAGGGCGCGGCTTTCTGCCCGGCCTCCACCGCCAGGTCCTTGGCCTTTTCCAACGCCTGGGCGGCCTTGGCGGCCAGCTCCGGGTTGGCATCGTAGGCCTTTTTCTTCAGGTCATCCCAAAGGCTCATGCTCTTCGTGCTCCATTCGTCGATGATGAGTTGCCGATGCCGTTGATCGGACCAGGCGGAGTGTAACCGGATAAAACGTCCTTTGACGTCAAAAAGCCATCCATATGAATTGACGAAAAAAGCACTTTGCCATTAGTGTGACTCGGTTTTTCGGTATTGTTTAATGGATACCGAATGGATTCGGCTAATAGACTAGGTAGGTCTACAAGGATGCGCGGAGTATTACTACGCAGCGGTAGAAGTGAGCACTTCACCGCATTGGGCGAGACTGGCCAACCCGTCTATCGCGCTGCTTTGCAGATTCGCGAAGCCATTCGGCGCAAGTACCCGGAGCACCCGGAGCTGATCGAGCACCTGGCCATCCCGCAGAGCGATGAGCAGGGCCGCACCATCGATTGGTACAGCGACCGCCCAGGCGATGTAATCCCCTGGAGCAGCGCCACCGAGGAGGAACGCGCGCCAGCACGTGCGCAGCTCGAGGTGTTGCAAACCAAGATCAACGCCCTGAGCAACACCTTGCTTGGCCTGGATGCCAACGGCCAACCCTCGGCAACGGCCAGAAAGGCCGCCGAAGGTGATAACGCGGTGTTCGGCAAGCTGCTGACCTGTGTCGTGCCCTTCCCTGACGAAAACTTCGTCTACCTGGTCGATGGCCGCCCTGTACTGACCTTCTGGGGCTTCATCCATGCCGGTGCCGAGCGCAGCCGACAGCCCCTGCACTGCCTGTATCCGCGCACCGCACCCATCGCCGAACCCGTGGCCACGCCGCCGGTTCCCCCAGCCGCGCCCATTGCGCCGGCGGCAGCAGCAGCGGTAGCGCCAGCCGCTGCCGTCGCACGCCTGCCGTGGTGGCGCAACTGGCGCTGGCTGCTGCCATTGCTGTTGCTGCTGGCGCTGCTGCTCCTGCTGTTGTTCGGGCTGCGCGGCTGCATCCCTGGGGTCAACCTTTCCGGTCCAGGCATCCCGGACTTTGGCCGCGATACCTCTGCATCAAACAACTACCAAGCCCAAGTGCCTACACAATCGTCGGGCATTGTTGGCGCTGCGAACGGTGCAATGGGTGTAGCTGCCCCGGACGTGGCGGTGAGTAATGGCAACCCGGCGGGCCTGCCGGGCGGCTCAGCCGATGCAGGCGGTGCCGTGCCACAAGGCGATAGCCAAGCGCCGGCGGATAATGCCGACACCCCTGCGCAGGGCAAGCCAGAAACACCGCCAGCGCCGGAGCAGCCGCCAGCGCCAGAGCAAGCATCCGACACGCCACCGCCAGGCGGGCCCGAGGCATCAACGCCAGGGAACACGCCCCCTGCGCCACCACAGCTGGCCGATGAGCAAGCGCAAACCAGCGCTCAGCCGCCGCAACCTGATGACTTGAGCATCCCGCCAGATGCGGCCGACGGCAACGCGGACTTCCTCAACGGCAACTGGGCGGGTGCAGGCATTCAAGAAGCCGGCACTGGCAAACCCCTGCGCCTGAAGTACGACTTCCAGAACGGCAAGGGCCAGGCCACGGTCACCCGCCCGGACAACGTGCAGTGCCATGCGCCAGTTGCCGCAGCCATGCAAGGCGGCCTGTTGTCGATCAACAGTTCCGGCCAGGCCGCCTGCGCCGATGGCAGCAGCTATGACTTGCCGCAAGTGGGCTGCAAAGCCAACGCCAACGGCGCTGCCGATTGCAACGCCAACTACGGTGCCAAAGGCTTCGACATTCAAATGAAAAAAGCCGGCTAATCACACGAGAAACGCAGAAGATGTTGCCCGAAATCACCCAGTTCGAAGAAACGGTCACGCTGGTCAGCGATACCGGAATTCAATTCATGGATTTCGCCCTGCGTCTCGGCCCGGATGGCGAGCAGACCGGCAAATTCGTCCAGCTCAACAACGGCATGGTGCCGACACGCCTGCTGTGGTCCAAGGAGTACAAGGACTTCTACGAGCCCGAGCCAGACAAAGTGGTGCAGGTGGAGTTCGACACCAGCGAAGAGAGCCACTTCCGCTTGCCCATGGAAGACAGCCTGAAGCTGCTGGACGGGATCTGGTTGCCGATCCCGGTCCTGCGTTTCACGCCGCCTTATCGCTTTGACGAAGGCCCGAACAACTGGGCGCGCATGCGCCTGGTCAAGCTCGCGGAGCCCGATGTCGACGGCAACACCCACCGCCTCACCCTCGGCTTCGACAGCCGCACCATGCCAGTGGTTACCGGCGCACCGTACCTGGCGCCCAACGAAGACGACGTGCGCTCGGGCGTGGCGTTCAAGCTGGCGTGCAGTGCCCGCGAATATGGCTGGTTCCTGACGCACACATGGATCCGCGACTGGCTGGTGGAGGTGTACACCGAGGCGCGTGCCGAGTGGACGCGCGAACGCCTGGATCGTGACCTGCAGGGCAACCGCCACCTTGGCCACTATCTGAACCTGCTGAGCCTGTTGCGCCGCCCGGTCCCGGCCGAGCAGAGCAACGAAAAGCCAAAGGTCGAGATCCCGGAAATCAAGGTGATCGCCAACGAGGCCAATGGCATCGTCAAGCCGATCCCGGTGGACCTGGTGCTGGACGTCGGCAACTCGCGCACCTGCGGCATCCTCATTGAGGACCATGGCCAGGCGGGTTCGGGCATGCGCCACAACTACGTACTGGCACTGCGCGACCTGAGCGAGCCGGAAAAAGTCTACAACCAGGCTTTCGAGAGCCGGGTCGAGTTCACCCACGCCGCCTTCGGCAAAGACCACCTGTCGATCAAGAGCGGCCGCCACAATGCCTTCCAGTGGCCGACCATCGCCCGTGTCGGCGGTGAAGCCAGCCGCCTGGCCAGCCGCAACCGCGGCACCGAAGGCTCGACCGGCCTCTCCAGCCCCAAACGCTACCTGTGGGATGAAAAGGCCTACGGCCATGGCTGGCGCTTCAACACCGCCTACGTCAAGACCGACAAGGAGCCAATGGCCGTCGCCGCGCCGTTCGCCAACCTGATCAACGACCGTGGCCAGCCGCTGTACCTCAAGCCCTTCGACATGCCGGTCTTCAACCCGCGCTATTCGCGCAGCAACCTGATGACCTTCATGCTGGCCGAAGTGGTGACCCAGGCGCTGACCCAGATCAACAGCCCGGCGCAGCGCTCGCGCCAGGGCCACGCGCGGGTGCCGCGCCTGCTCAACAGCATTACCCTGACCGTTCCACCAGGCATGCCCCAGGCCGAGCGCAGCCTGCTCAGCAACCGCCTGTACGAGGCCATTGGCCTGGTGTGGAAGAGCCTGGGCTGGCACCAGGACGAGAGCAACCCGTTCAAAGGCAAGGGCGTCGCGACCCGCACCCCGTTCCCTAGCGTGCGTGTGGAGTGGGACGAAGCCAGCTGCGGCCAGCTGGTCTACCTGTACAACGAGGTCAACGAGAACTTTGCCGGTCACCCGGAGGAGTTCTTTGCCACGCTGGCCCGCCCGGACAAGCTTGAGCACGAACAGATCACCCTGGCGACCATCGACATCGGCGGCGGCACCACGGACCTGGTGATTACCGATTACCGCCTGGATCGGGGCACCGGCGGTGGCGCCGGCGCCAACGCGCACATCGTGCCGAACCAGCGCTTCCGTGACGGCTTCAAGATTGCGGGCGATGACATCCTGCTGGATGTGATCCAGGAGTTCATCCTGCCCTCCTTCGCCAACGCGCTGCGCAATGCCGGCGTGCCGGCACCGGATGCGTTGATGTCGAGCCTGTGCGGGAACGGCGGAGCCACCGTCCAGGAACGCCTGCTGCGCCAGCAGTTGAACCTGCAAGTGTTCGTGCCGCTGGGCCTCGCACTGCTGAAGGCCTACGAGCAGTTCGACCCGGCCCTGCCACCCGCCGCGGTCGAGCAAACCTGGCAGCAGGCGCTGGGTGAAGCCGTTGTCAGCGACAAGGTGCTGGCGTACGTCGACGCCGCCGTGCGCCGCGAAGTGGGCCGCGATGGCACGCTTGACCTGCTGCAGACGCCGATCACCTTCGACCTCGAACAGGTGCACGCCGCGTTCATCGGCGGCCAGATCAACGTCACCAGAGCACTTGCCGAACTGTGCGAAGTGGTCGCCAAGTACCCTTGCGACATGCTGCTGCTGACGGGGCGGCCATCGCGCCTGCCAGGCATTCAGGCGTTCATCCGCCAGCGCCTGCCGCTGCCGCCCGGGCGCATTCTGCCGATGCAGAACTACCGCACCGGCGGCTGGTACCCGTTCCATCGCAACGGCCTGATCGACGACCCGAAGAGCACCGCATCGGTGGGCGCGATGATCTGCCTGCTGTGCTCCAACCACAGTGTGCCGAACTTCTATTTCCGCACCGCCGCGCTGAAGCCTTACTCGATCATCAAGCACTTTGGCCAGATCGACGCTGCCGGCACCATCAAGTATCACGACGTGCTCTACCACGACCTGAAGTCTGATAAAGGCCTGATCGAACTGCCCATCGTCGGCGAAGGCGATGAGCGTGGTACGCCTTGGCTGGAGATGCGCGGCGACCTGCACCTGGGTTACCGCCAACTGGCCACCGAGCGCTGGTCGGCCTCACCGCTTTACACGCTGCGTTTCACCCCCTCGGGCAAGGCAGCGTTCTCCAGGGCGATCGGCAAGAATGGCGAAGCGCCGGTTTTGCGCATCCGCCTTGAAGTCGAGCAGTTCGAACAGGAAGAACGCGACCAGGGGCTGATCAGCGACAAGCTGGTCATCCAGAAGCTGGAATCGAACATCCAGGATGCCGACTTCGACTTCGACCGGGATCTTGAACTCTCACTCAACACCATGCCAACCATGAGCTTGAGTGACAGCGACTATTGGCTCGACAGCGGGAACGTCAAAGGAAAATGAGCGACCTTACGCCAAAGCAACAGCAGTTGATGGGTGCCTGGGGCGCCATTCACAAAGGCGCCGGCGAGGCGCTGGAATGGATCGAGCAGGTGCGTGGCAATGCCGCCAGTGTCGAGGCCGAGGCCGATGGCCTCAACCTGCGCCTACGCCAGGCCCGCAACCGCGCCAAGGACCTGCAGCGTGCCGCTTCCACACCCATGGTGATCGGCTTCTTCGGCCTGTCCCAGGCGGGCAAGTCGTACCTGATCTCGGCATTGGCCGCTGACCGCAGTGGCCGCCTGGAAACCGATTTCGGCGGCCGCACCCTGGACTTCATCGAACATGTGAACCCGACCGGCCTAGGCAAGGAAGCCACCGGCCTGGTCACCCGTTTCAGCCGGCGCGCCAGACCCAGCCCGGATGCCAACCATCCGGTCGAGCTGAAGCTGTTCAGCGAAATCGAAGTGGCAAAGATCCTGTCCAATGCCTGGTTCGAGGATTTCGACCAGGAAAAGCTGGATTACACCTATACAGACGAACGCATCCAGACCCTGCTGGCCGGCTTCGAGGGCCGCGAGAACGAAGGCCTGCAACCGGGCGTCAACGGCGATGACGTGGTCGCCCTGTGGGACTACCTCAAAGGCAACTACGAAAAGTCGGTGCGCAAGCTCAACGAGCTTTACTGGCCACGGGTGATCAAGCTGGCACCACGCCTGAACCCGCGCCAGCGTGCCAAGCTGTTTTCAGTACTGTGGGGCGAACAGGACGCCCTCACCGAAATTTATGAACTGCTGGTCGGCAGCCTGCAGAAACTGGGTTTCCCCGACACCGTCTACGCCCCCTTGAGCGTGCTGGTGAAGGAAGAAAACGGCGCCTACACCCAGGCCAACAGCATCATGAACGTCGATATTCTCGGCCGCCTGGGTACTGGCCGCGACCTGCCAGTAAACGTACTGCCGCTGCAGGGCGACAAGGTGCAGGGGAGCGTGACACTGTCGGTCGCGCAACTGGCGGCACTGACTGCCGAGATGACCTTCCGCTTGACCAACAGCCCCAAGGACCCGGTCGTTGAAGAAGTCGACCTGCTCGACTTCCCCGGTTACCGCACTCGCCAGAAGTTGCTGCGTATCGAAGATGCGGCAAGCCCGGACGTGGTCGAAGAGGTCAACCCGGCCGCCAGCCTGATCCTGCGGGGCAAGGTCGCCTATCTGTTCGAGCGCTATACCGACGCCCAGCAGATGAATGGCCTGGTGCTGTGCACCAGTTCGTTCAAGCAAAGCGAAGTGGTCAGCGTGGGGCCGGTGCTGACCCGCTGGATCCACAAGACACAGGGCGCCACGCCCAAAGAACGCAGCCAGCGCACCCCCGGCCTGATCTGGGCGCTGACCATGCTCGATGGCTTCATCGGCAACACGCTCGCCCTGAGCGAAGGGCAGCTGCCCGAAGGCTGCGAGAACATGATGAAGCTGACCATGATCGAGCGCTTCGGCAGCCAGGAGTGGATGAAAGACTGGTCCGGGGTACCGTTCAACAACACCTACCTGGTGCGCAAGCCGCGCCTGGATACCGCGTTCATCGAGCGCGATATCGGCAACGGCGAAGAAACCAGCCTGAACGAGCGCCATGCACCGCGCCTTGTACAGTTACAACAATGCTTCGCGCAAAGCCCGTCGGTGCTGCGGCACATCAAGGACCCGGCTGACGCCTGGGCCGCGATGCTCGAACTGAATGACGGCGGGATCACCCGCTTCAGTGGCAGCTTCCGGGGCATCAGCAACATCGACTTCAAGCTCACCCGTATCGAAGAACAGCTGGAACAGTGCCGCACCGACCTGCTGGAGCACGGCCTGAACACCTGGCGCGAGGAAGACTTCGAGCAACTGCTGAACAAGAAGCGTGAAAAAACCCAGTACCTGCTCGACAACCTGGGCGCCGACCCGGACGCGATCAGCGAACTGATCCATGCCTTGCAGGTGCCTGTCGAACAGCTGCGTGAACTGTACCTGGGCGGTGTGTACGACATCGACGGCATTGACGGCGAGGCCGGCGAAGAGCCGGAACCCGCCGTCAGGGCCCCGGCCAACAAGGCCCCGGCACTCAACTTCGGCAACGTGTTCGGCAACACTGCCTCGGCAACGCCAGCAGTTGCCCCCAAGCCTGTGGCCAAGCGCCTCAACTCCGAGCAACGCTTTGTACGCGCGGCGCTGAAGGCGTGGATCAAGCATATGCGCGAGCTGGGTACGCAACCGCTGCACCTGAGCAGCCTGCGCATGAGCCGCGAAGTGGTCGAGGCCCTGGTCGAGGAACTGGTCAGTGCAGTACGCCGACCGGCCTTCATCGAACAACTGGATGCCGCCGTCATGCGCCGGATTTTCAACGGCGTGCGCCGTGACCAGATAGTCCAGCGCCAGGTCCTGACCGTGCAACTGGCCATGCGGGACTTCCTGTCCTGGTTCGACCTGCTGGGCAAACCTGTCAGCGAGCGCCCGACCGCCCTGCTGGGTGAGGGCCAACCCGTATTCGGCGCCTACCAGACCTTCGCCCAGGGCGAATTGCCAGTGCTCCCGAAAGAGCCGTCCAACCAGGAGCAGAGCTTCCAGATCGACTGGCTGTCGAGCCTGGCCTGGCTGACCCAGGAAAACGCCAAAAGTGGCGCGGACCCGGAAATCACCACCGAGCAGCGACGCCAGCTGGCGGTGCTGCTGAACACCTTTCAAGCGAGTTGATTGCAATGGGTATCAGAGTTGATGTGCTGCCACTGGACGTGAACACACCAGGCCAAGGCCTGTTGCGGATCACCGGCTGGGAAGGCACCAGCGAAGGGCTGCAATGCTCTCTGCAAAGTAGCCAGTCCCACGAGTTTCTTCATGATGGCGGGCACTGGGCCAAAGTGGCTCACTGGTTCCGCCTGGATGGCATGAATGCTGTCGCAGGCGCCCCGGCCATCGAAACGCGGATCGGCCCCAACCTGATCAACCCATTGCTGCAAGCCAGCGGTACCGCCACCTTCCGCATCGAGGTCAGCGACCCGCAGACCGGGCGCAGCGACCTTGGCATGGTGCGTATCAACAGCGCCATCATCGCGTCTGTCGAGTCTGGGCCAGCGCTGGAGAAATCGCCGCCCCCGGCACCGTTGCCCAGCGCGACGGTGATTGTCGAGCCACCTGCGGTGACCACCCCTGAGCCTGCTCCGGCAGTGGCGCCAGAACCCGAGCCCGAAGCCGCGCCAGCCCCCCAGCCGGCACCTGTGGCACCGCCGCCGAAGGCGCCTGCCAAGCAAGGCCAGAAGTGGCTGCTGCCCCTGTTGGCCCTGATCCTGCTGGCGCTTGCCGCCGGGGGCGGTTGGTGGTGGTTCAACCGCAGCGCAGGCGGAGCAACTGCAGCCGTGCCGCCTGAAGACAAGCCCGTCGCACAGGCCGACGCGGCCAAACCTTGTTCGCTGGAAAGCATGCAAGGCCAGACGTCACTGGCGTTCCTGCAGTCGTGCATCCAGAGCAAACCGGACAGCGCCGCACTGCTTGAAGTGATCAGCCTGGCCAAGGCCAACGACCAGTGCGATGTGGCCCAGCGCCTGTATGCCAACCGCGCCAATGCCGGTGACATCCAGATCGCCACGGCCTACGCTCACGAATACGATCCCAAGTACCACCAGCCAAGCAACTGCTTCAAGGCGCCGGAAGCCGCCACCGCAGCCTCCTGGTACGAGACCATCCTCAGCTTCGATGAAAACAACGCCGAAGCCAAGCAGCGCTACGAGGAGCTCAAGCCATGAAGATGCGTAGCATTGGCGCCGCGCTGCTGGCCTTGTCGCTCAGCCCTGCCCTGCAGGCGGCCGACAAGCCCCTGCTGCAGGACGGCAAGAAAACCCTGTTCCAGCGCGTGTTGACCACGCCGGGCTGCAAGCTGAGCGATAACGCCGGGGCTGCCCCTGGCGCCGCGCAACCCACCTTCAGCCGCTTCTACGTGTACGAACGCGCCCAGGCTGACGCCCGCGAGTGGCTGCGGGTCGGCCCTGACACGCAGGGCAAGAGCATCGGCTGGCTGCCTGCCGATTGCACCGTCGAATGGAAAATGCAGCTGACCCTGGCGTTTACCAACCCCGCCAACCGTGATCGGCTGATGTTCTTCAAGGAGCGCAACCAGCTCGAAGGCATTCTCAACGCCCCCGACCCGGTCAGCCATGTGGCCCCGCTACGCGCCAAGCTCAAGCACGGCACCGAGGCGCCCGGCGTGCTGGCCGAAGAGCCCGAATACTTCGTCGACCTGCAGAAAAACTTCTACCTGCTGCCCGTGCTCAGCGGCGAAGAAGTGATGACCGAGGAAGGCTTCCGCACGCGCATCCTCAATGTGGCTTCGGTCAGCAAGGCCGACAGTGCCGCAGCCGTCACACCTGCGCCTGCCCAGGCCGCTGCCAACCAGCAGTTGAAGGCGTTCAGCGCGGCCGTGGTGTTCGTCATCGACTCGACCATTTCGATGGACCCGTACATCGACCGCACCCGCGAGGCGATCAAGCGCGTGTACGGGCAGATCGAGAAGGAAAACCTCGGTAAGCAGGTCAAGTTCGGCCTGGTCGCCTACCGCTCCAGCACCAAAGCAGTGCCGGGCCTGGAATACGTCAGCAAGATGTACGCCGACCCCAACACGGTGAAGGACGGTGCCGACTTCATGGCCAAGGTCGCGGACCTGAAGCAAGCCAAGGTGTCGAGCAGCGAGTTCAACGAAGATGCCTACGCCGGTGTCATGTCTGCCGTCGACCAGATCGACTGGAGCCAGTTTGGCGCACGCTATGTGGTGCTGATCACCGATGCCGGCGCCATTGACGGGGGTGACAAGCTGTCGAGCACCGGCCTTGGCGCCGAACAGGTCAAGATCGAAGCCAGCAACCCTGGCGTGGCCCTGTACACCCTGCACCTGAAAACCCCCAGCGGCGCCAAGAACCACAGCTCCGCCGAAGCGCAGTACCGCACCCTGTCGAACTACCCGGGCACCAACACCTCGCTGTACTACCCGGTCAATGCCGGCGATGTGGAGGCCTTTGGCCGCAAGGTCGACGGCCTGGCTGCCGCCATCACCCAGCAAGTGCGGGCGGCCTACATGGGCGAGGCGGCCATCGGCAGCGCAAACAATGCCAAGGCCGACCCTGCCGAAAAGAAAATGCTCGAGGATGCCGCACTGATCGGCCACGCCATGCAGCTGGCCTACCTGGGCAAGGCCAACGGTACCCAGGCGCCGCCGGTGTTCCAGGCCTGGATCAGCGACCGCGACCTGATCAAACAGAACGTGCCGACCACCGATGTGCGCGTCCTGCTGACCAAGGCCCAACTCAGCGACCTGAGCGATGTACTCAAGCAGATCCTGGATGCCGCCAACGAAGGCATGATTTCGCCAGACGAAATGTTCACCCGCCTGCGCTCGGTTGCCGCGACCATGGGTGCCGACCCGAACCAGCTGAAGCAAGGCTCGACCACTCGCGTGGCAGACCTGGGCGTGCTTGGCGAGTACCTGCAAGACCTGCCCTACCAGAGCGAAGTGCTGAACCTGGACGAAGAAACCTGGAAGGGCTGGGATGGCCTGGCCCAGGAGAAATTCATCCGTAGCCTGAGCACCAAGCTGCGCCATTACCAACGCTACAACGCCGATGTCGACCGCTGGGTTGCCCTGGCGCCGGGCAGTGACAGCCGCGACAACGTCTACCCGGTACCGCTGGAAATGATGCCCTGACCCCATATGCTCGATATCAAGGGACTACTAGTCGTTCGAGGCGAAGGATCGCAGGCTCACCGGGTACGGCTGGACGCCCTGTGCCTGCAACCCGGCGAAGTACGTGCCATCACGGGCGAGAGCGGCTGCGGCAAGAGCACACTGCTGGAGGCCATTGGCCTGCTGCTCAAGCCTGAGCAACTGACGCACTACAGGCTTGGCCCGCAACGCCAGGACGTGGCCAGCCTGCTGGCCAGCGACCAGCAGCCAGCGTTGGCGGCATTGCGTTCGCGCGAGCTGGGCTTTGTGCTGCAGAACGGCGGGCTGCTGCCTTTTCTCAGTGTGCGCGACAACATCCTGCTGCCACGCCGCCTGCTCGGCCTGCCACCTGCCAGCACGGCGGTGGACAAGGCTGTCGAGGCACTGCGCCTGGCGCCGCTGCTGGGCAAGCTGCCCCAGGCGCTGTCCATCGGCGAGCGTCAGCGGGTGGCCTGCGTGCGTGCCATCGCCCATGAACCCCGGGTGCTGTTGGCCGACGAGCCCACCGCCGCGCTCGACCCGCACAATGCAGCGCGGCTGTTCGAACTGCTGCTGCAGCTGGTGGCTGAGCTAGGGCTGAGCGCCTTGGTCGTGTCCCACGACTGGGCACTGGTCGAACGCTTCGGCCTGCCGCGCCTGGGTGCCATCAACGGTCAAGGGGAAACACGCTTTGAACCCGTGGCATAAACGCCTGGCACTGCTGGCACGGTTATCCCTGGCCGATCTCTGGCACGACCGTAACGTTTCCTTGTGCATGGCGGCCTCGCTGGTCGCTGTCATTGCCCCGCTGTTGTTGCTGTTCGGCCTCAAGCACGGGGTGGTCAGCCAACTGCAACAGGAACTGCTCAGCGACCCCCGAAACCTTGAGGTCAAGATGCTCAGCAGCGGCCATTTCGACCAAGCCTGGCTGCAACGGTTGCAGGCACGCCCGGAGGTGGGCTTCGCCATCGGCCAGACCCGCTCGCTGAACACCCAGGCCGACCTGCTGGGTACACACGGCCGCTTCGCCGACAACGTCGAGGTCATCCCTACCCGGGCCGGCGATCCCTTGTTGGCAACAGATCTGAGTGAGCTGGCGCCCGACCAGGTGATTCTCAGCGAACGAGCCGCCGAACGGCTCGACGCCAAGGCCGGTGACACCCTGCGCTTGCGCGTTGCCCGGCGCCTGAACGAAGTCAACGAGCGTGGCGAGCGCACGTTGCAGGTACGTGCCATCGTCAGCTCGGTTCGCTTCGCCCGCCCTGCAGCCTTCGTCAGCCCCGAGCTGCTGATGGAGCTGGAACATTATCGCGACGGTTATCTGGTCGCCAGCCTCGGGGCAAGCAGTGGCCAGGCCCTTGATGCCCTGAACGTCGGCTACGCCCGGGCCCGGGTCTATGCGCGGGACATCGACAGCGTGGCACCGCTGGAGCGCTGGCTTAACGAACAGCGCATCGAAACCGCCAGCCGCCTGGCAGAAATCAACAGCGTCAAGGCAATCAACCACGTGCTCGGGCTGATTTTCAGCGTTATTGCCGGGGCCGCCCTGATCGGCTGCATCGCCTCGCTGGTCGGCGCCTTCCTGGCCAACATCGATCGCAAGCGCCGCCACCTGGCCGTGCTGCGCCTGCTGGGCTTCAGCAGCCCCGCGGTATCGGCCTACGTGGTGCTTCAAGCACTCGTGCTGAGCCTGGTGGGCTACCTGGGCGGCCTTGGCAGCTACTACCTCGGCAGCCTGCTGTTCGACCGCTTGCTGGTCAGCAGCCAGGCAACCGGCGCCTTCATTTGTCACATCACCGTATGGCATGGCTTGGTCGCCCTGCTGCTGGCCTTCCTGGTCGCCGGCCTGGTCGCCCTGATCGGCGCCTTGCGTGCCATACGCATACAACCTGCGGAGAGCCTACGTGAACTCTAAAGCCTACAGCCGCCTGCTTCTGGCGCCACTTGCTCTCGGCTTTGCGCTGCAAGCCACAGCGGCGACCTGGGAAGAGAAATACTACAACCCCATGGCCGACGCCGATGACGTGGTGCTGCCCATGCCGTGTGACGGCGCCATGGTATTTCGCAAGGTGATGATCCCGGTGGCCGGCCCGCTGGACGACTACCCCATCAACATCGGCCAGGACAGCGCCGAGTGGGGCTATGTCGAGCAGACCCGCCCGGCGTTCATTGCCGGCAGTTTCACCAGTGCCAAAGGTGAGAAGTCGCGCTACTACCTGCTGGCCAAATACGAGATGAGCCAGCTGCAGTACAAGGCGTTGATGGACGAAACCTGCCCGACCGCCTCCAACAAGCAGCGCCTGCCGATTGTATCGGTGTCGTGGCTGGACGCCCTGCAGGCTGCCGACAAGTACAACCGCTGGTTGCGTGCCAATGCACCCGACAAGCTGCCCCGAGAAGATGGCGCCCAAGGCTTCTTGCGCCTGCCAACCGAGGTGGAGTGGGAATTCGCCGCGCGTGGCGGTTTGCAAGTCAGCACGGCCGAGTTCCGCGATGGCCGCTACCCCATGCCCGAAGGCCTGAATGCCTACGAGTGGTTCGCCGGCGCGCAGTCCGCCAACGGCCAGTTGCAACTGAGCGGGCTGCTCAAGCCCAACCCGCTGGGCCTGCATGACATGCTCGGCAATGCCAGCGAGATGATGTTCGAGCCGTTCCGCCTGAACAAGCTCGACCGCCAGCACGGCCAGGCCGGTGGCTATGTGGTGCGCGGTGGCAACTACCTGACCAGCGAAGGCGACCTGCGCACCTCGCTGCGCCAGGAAGAGCCGTACTACAACGCCGAGGGTGCAGTGGCCAAGAAAACCAACGGCCTGCGCCTGGCCATGGTTTCCCCGACCCTCACCTCGCGCGACCGGGTAAAAAACATCGAGAAGAGCTGGAGCAACCTGGGCAACGATCAACCGGCTGCCGAAAGCAAGCAGAAAGGCACCGTCAAGGCGCTGGAAGAGCTTGCTTCCAACGTGGAAGACGAAGCCCTGAAGAACCAGCTCAAGACCGTCGAGAACCAACTGCGCGCCAGCAACCAGCAGCAGCAGGAAGCCCGAGACCAGGCGATTCGCGCCAGCCTCAACCTGGGCGCCTTCCTGTGCACCAAGATGCTCGACGACGGCCAGTACCTGGACTTTTTGCAGAAAAACTACGCCAGCAACTGCAAGGCCGGCGAAGAAGACCCGACCTGTGGCGTGCGCAAGGTCAAGCTCGAAGAGCAACAGGAGCGCCTGCACAAGCTCAGCCGCTACTACGCCAGCTCCCTGGTGGAGTCGGGTTCGCTGTACGGCAAGGACCTGCTCGAAGCCCAGGTGCCGGTGCTGGACGGTTCGTTCAAAGCCAACAAGAACCTCAAGGACCTGTCGCCCTACCTGCGTACCCACTGGGCCAACCAGATGTCGTTCCTCAAGACACAGAAGATTGATGCCAACGCATGGCTGAACAGCTGCAAGACCGTCGCACACTGACCCAAGGACATCCAGGAGCCACCATGAACTTCCCTACATCCACCCGTATCAACCCTTGGTTGGGTCTGCTGATGGCTGCTTGCCTGGCCGTTACCGGTTGTGCCAATACCGGTAGCTCGATGACCGGTAGCCAGGGCACTGTCGATCCGCGCCTGACCAGCGGCAACGATGCCAAGTTCTTTACCACATCGGGCTTCCAGGCCTGTGCCATCGCGGCCAGCGCTGGCATTCTTGCCTGCATGCTGTCCAACTCCGGCAATAAGGCAGCCTGCTCGATCATCGCCGGTGTCGGCGCGTGCGGTGTGGCCATGGGCGCCAACTACTACCTTGATCAGCGCCGGGCGAAATATGCCGATACCACCGAGCGCCTGAACGCGATGACTACCGAAGTGCAGGGTGAAACCGCCAAGGTCGCGCAGCGCAGCGATACGCTGCAACGCGTCATCAACGACGACAAGCAACAAATTGCCAGCATCCAGCAGAGCATGAAAGCCAAGACCCTGGACAAGGCCAAGGCCCAGCGGGATATCGCCAACATCGACCAGAACATCGGGTTGATGCGCAAAGACCTGACCAACATGAAAAAACGCGTTACCGAATACCAGCAGGTGGCCAAGCTTGAACGTGATGGCGGCGCCAGCCAAGCCGAAGTGCAAAAGGTCGAAGCCGAGATCACCAAGATGAACACCAAGGTCGCCTCGCTGCAGCAGGAGGTCGATGGCCTCTACAGCCAGCGTTCGGCAATCACCCTGGGCTGAAGGAGTGCACGCCATGTTTCTACGTAACTGCCTGTGCCTGGCACTGCTGGCCAGCCTTGCCGGTTGTGCGACCACTGCCTCCCAGTGCAATGCCTCCGACAGCAGCGCCAGCCTGATCGGCAAGCTCAACTGCGATTACGGCGGAGGTTATGCCGAGGGTGTACGCAACAGCGAACAGCAGCTGCTCAGCGCCAAGGAGCAGAACCGCCAGTTCAACGAAGTGTACGCACAACTGAGTGCACTGCAGGCCTCGACCCGCCAGGACCTGCAAAGCCAGCAGCGGCAGCAGGCCAGCCTGGAAAAATCGTTGAACGACCTGCTGGGCACGCTCAAGGCGCGCCATGGCAACAAGAGCGATGTGCAAAAGCAGATCGCCGGCCTGGAGCAACAGCTCAAGGCTAACCAGGCCGCACCCTCGCAAAATGCCAGCAACGCCCAGATCGAAGCCCGCAAGCAGAAGCTCGCGGCCCTTCAACAACAGGTCAGCCGCCTTCAGCTGAGCCTGGGTTACGAGTAAAACCTCATCGGCAGCTTCGGCTGCCGAATCTTCTCAGGATATCCACATGCAGCGGGTCACCCGCGACACCAGCCCCGCCAAGGACGACCTGCGGGTGCTCGAACAGGCCATGGCGATCATCGTCAGGCATTTTCCGCCGAGCATCGCTCATCTGTTTGCCACCCCACGCAACGGCAAGGATGGCCTGCGCGAATGGTGGTCGGAACTGCAAGGCCAACCGCACCAATACCATGACCTCGGCGCCGAGCAACAGGCCGCGTTGCTGCGCCTCTACGACGAGCGCCAGGAAGCCGTACACCAGCTGGTAAGCAAACTGGAAAGCCTGGGCCAGGCCAACGATGCGGCGCTGCTGCGCAAGCTCATCGGGCCTGCCGACCTGAACAACCTGTACAGCATCAACGGCCAACCGCTGGTCGTGCGCTGGGCCGAACCTGCCCCGGTCAAGCCGTCGCCCACACCGCTGCCGCCACGCCCCGCGCCCGTGGTACGTCGGCGCTGGGTATGGCTGCCATGGTTCTTGTTGCCACTGCTCGGCCTGCTGTTGCTGGCCCTGGCCTTGTGGTTCGGCTGGCCCTACCTGCAGCATTGGCTTGGCAACCGCCCCGCCACGCCCTTCGCCTGCGTGAAAGACACCCGCATACAGCCGCCCGAATTTTCCGTGGTGCTCGACACATCGGGTTCGATGCAACTCAACGTCGCCACCACCCTTGAAGACGAACAATGGTTCTTCCAGCACATCAATGACGACCCGAACATCGATCAGCAGCGTGTCGCGCAACTTACCCGGGCCCCGGTGCGTATGGACGTGGCCAAGAGCAACCTGACCCACCTGATCAACGACCTGCACCCGGCGGTCGATATGCGCGTGGTGACCTTCGATGGCTGCCGCGCGCCGCTGGACCACGGCGTGTTCACCCTGGCCCAGCGCCCGGCATTGATCAAAGGTATCCAGGCACTGGTACCCAATGATGGCACCGCCCTGGCGGCCAGCCTTGATGTGGCGGCCAAAACAATGAACGGTCGCGACCGCGATGGGGTGATCCTGATGTTCATCGACGGTGCCGACGGCTGTGAACAGGACGTGTGTGCAGTGGCGCAGCGGATTGCCCGCGAGCAGTCGAGGTTGCGCGTCAATCTGGTCGACATCAGCAACAGCAATTTGGCCAGCTGTGTGGCCGAGAGTACGGGTGGGAGCATCTATTCCGCCAGCGATGCCGGGCAGGTTGCCGCGGCCATCAAGCTTGCCAGCCAGGAAGTCTCCAGCACAGCCGATTGCGACTAGGACAAAACATGCAAAGGGTAAACCGCGACACCCACGCCAGCCAGGATGCTGCCAGCGCGCTCGAACTCAGGGTGGCGTTGATCCGTCAGCACTTTCCGCCGGGCATCGCTCACCTGTACGCAATACCCCGGCAGGGCCGCGACGGTGTGCTGGAATGGTGGTCTGAACTGGAGGGGCAACCGCATCTGTATGCCACCCTCGGCCGAGAGCAGCAGGCTGCCTTGCTCAAGCGCTATGAAGAGCGCCAGGCAGCCGTCAGCCAATTGGCCGATGAGCTGCAACGGCGCGGCCAGGCGCCCGCAGCCGAAGCGTTGCGCACACTGATCGGCCGACCCGACCTTGCCAACCTCTACAGCATCAACGACGAACCCTTGGTGATTCGCTGGGGGCAGCCGGCACCTGTCGCTGCGCCGCCCGTGGTGTCGCCACCTCCGGCACCGCGACAGCCAGCGCCGGCCAAGCCAAAACCCGCACCAACCCCCAAGCCCACCCGGACACGAACCGTGGTGATGACCGAACGCCGCAGCCTGCGCCTGTGGCCCTGGCTGCTGTTTGGCCTGTTACTGCTCCTGCTCTACTGGCTGTACAGCAGCTGGCCTGTGCTGTACCAGCGCTGGCAGGGCTATACGCAGACTGCAATCTGTACCCCGGGGGGCGCCTTCCAGGCATCGGAGTTTGCGGTGGTGCTGGACACCTCGGGCTCCATGGACCAGCGCATCAGGGTGAAAAAGGAAGATGACCCTTGGTACATCGGCCTGCTGGCCCGCATTCCTTACGTTGACGAACTGCTGGCCAACAACCAGCCGCAACGGCTCACCCGCATGGACGTGGCAAAAAGCTCGCTGACCGCAGTGATCGGCGACCTGGACAAGGCCGTGGACATGCGCCTGGTAACCTTCGATGGCTGCCGCAGCCCGGTGGACCACGGCGTCTTTGGCCAAGGCCAGCGCGCAGACCTGGTCAAGCGGGTGGCCGACCTGAACGCACGTGGCGGGACGGGGCTGGGTATCAGCCTGCAAGCAGCCGCCAGCAAGATGAACGGCCGTGATCGGGATGGCGTGATCGTGATGTTCGTGGATGGCCGGGACAGTTGCGGTACCAGTGTGTGCAGCGTGTCGGAACAGATCGCCAAAAACCAGCCGCGCCTGCGCATCAACGTAGTCAACATCAGCGCCAGCACCGGCTCCAACTGCGCAGCCAGCAACACCGGCGGGCGGGTGTATACCGCCAACGATGCCGCCGCTGTGGCCGCGGCACTCAAGGAAGCGAGCCAGGAGGTGGCCGCGACCGGTTGCCCGTAGGCGCAATGTCGGCTGATGACGTTTTTCAATCGACTCCATGCCGTTTCCTGCATTGCCGTGCAGAGCGCCGTGCCGGATGCTTTAGTTACTCCGAGACAGCGCTTTTTTCACCCGCAGAGGCCCGTATGAAGACCGTCGAACAACTCCTCAAGACCAAGTCCCAGCACCAGACCGTTTACACCATCGGCCCGGATGACTCGGTGCTCGACGCCCTGAAAGTGCTGGCGGAGAAAAACGTCGGTGCGTTGCCCGTGGTCGAGGGCGACCAGGTGGTGGGTATCGTCAGTGAACGGGACTATGCGCGCAAACTGGTCCTCAAGGGCCGCTCTTCCGCCGCCACCCCGGTGCGCGAAATCATGAGCGCACCCGTGGTCACCGTGGAACCGAAGCGGAAGCTCGATTTCTGCATGAACCTGATGACCGACCGTCACCTGCGTCACCTGCCGGTGGTCGACAACGGCAAACTGCTCGGCCTGCTGTCGATCGGCGACCTGGTCAAGGAAACCATCACCGAACAGGCCAGCCTGATTCAGCAGCTGGAGCAGTACATCCGCGGCGAATGACGCCCCTCAATGGTAGGCGCGCTCCAGCTCGTCCAGTTGATGGTCAAAGCTGCGCAGGCGCGCCGACCAGGTGTACACCAGCACCTCCAGGTCACGGTTGAGCACGGCAGTATTGCCATTGCCACTGCAGGTTGGCTCGCCCAGGTCCAGCTGGTAGCGTTCACGAGCCATGGCCTGGGCCACGCTGGACAGGTCGCGGGCATTGGCCAGCCAATGGTGATGGTGGTCATGGATTTCACGGTCGAGTACCCGGCACTGTCGCTTCAGCGCATCCAGGCTCTGCTCCAGCGGCGTGCCCTTGAGCTCGCCCATGACTTCTTCGAACGTGCGCCCCGAATGCCAGTAGCTGCCCCAGAAATAGCGGTCGAATACTGTCTCGACGCGGCGTAGCGCCACCTTGGTGTTCCAGATGGTGAGCAACGTTCGTCCCTGAATCACTTCGCGCTTGTTCAGGTGCAACTGTTGCCAGGCGATCCAGGTCAGCGCCACCAATACCACCGCCACCGTGACAGCGGCAGCCGCATACAGGAAGTGCACAGCCTGGTTCATCTGTTGCGTTTGCCTGATGCCATAGAAGTAACTGGCCGTCAGGGTGCCCAGGATCGTCACGGAGCACCAGAAACCTGGTGCATAGGGATCTTTCATCGCGCTATCCCCTTATTGTTTTCCTGAGCATAGCAAGGGCCAATCACTCGTCAGGTGCCGCTCGGCGCTTTATTTTCGGGGGCGGCGCAACGCTTCGTTGAGTTGATCGAAGGGCACGGCCCAATCGGAATCTTCAATGATGCTTTCCTTGAGAAAAGCACGCTGGGAGTCGGTCCAGAACGGCGCATCCACCAGCTTTATCTCGTTCTTCAGCGGAGAATGGCTGGTGATGAACTGATCGATACTCTCGGGATCGTCGGGCAAGCCCAACTGCTTGAACAGGTCGGCAAAGGGATGGGTCGGCGCTTCCATGGTTCCTCCTGAGCGCCAGGCAGGCCGTCCACGACGCCCGTCTGGCATGGGTGTGAAAACATCAGCACAGCTCGCGCACTTCGGCGTGCGGCACCAATTTCATGTACTGCTCCATGCTCATGTGGATCAGGTGATCGTGGTCACCCGCCTCCAGATAGACATCGCCTTGGCGAGTAAGACTCGGATCAAGCAGCATTTTTATCTGGTAGGCGTCGCCAAGGGCCGGCACGGCGCCGCGCTCGCAGTCGCCGAACAAGCTCGGCAGGCCGCTTTCTCGGGTCAATTGCCAGGCCCCGGACATGCGCACCTTGGTCATGTCCAGATGCCGGTTGGCCGGTAGCACGGCCATGATGTAGTTGCCATGCCGGTCATCGAGCATCACCGACTTGGCGACCCGCTCGGCGGGCACGCCGGCCGTACGGGCCGACTCCAGGCTGGTGGCCGAGTGTGGATGGGGAATGATGTCGTAGTCGCAGTTGGCCTTGTCCAGGCGGGCCTGCAGGGTCTTTGCCATACGCATGATGCACCTCCGGTTTCGCCCCCCAATCTCCAATTTTAGGCCGGCTGGCGCCAGCCAGGGCTAAACTTGTGTAATAGGGCCAAACGAGGTGACGACAGGTGATCGCCCGCTGCTGGCGCTGGCTGTTGCTGCTGTTGCTGCTTGGCATCACGCCAGGTGGCCAGGCAGCGCCCGGTGCAGTGTGGGTGCTGGGCATCGATGATGCCATCGGCCCGGCCAGCGCCGACTACCTGGTACGCAGCCTCGACCAGGCCCAGGCCCAGGGCGCGCAACTGGTGGTGATCCGCATGGACACCCCAGGTGGCCTGGACAGCGCCATGCTCCAGATGATCAAGGCGATTCTCGCCAGCCCCGTGCCGGTTGCCACCTACGTGGCCCCAAGCGGTGCCCGCGCTGCCAGCGCCGGCACCTATATTCTCTACGCCAGCCATGTTGCCGCGATGGCCCCCGGGACCAACCTGGGGGCCGCCACACCTGTACAGATTGGCGCCCCCCCAGGTGCGCCCAAGGACGACAAGACCAAAGGCAGCGATGATGAAACCCTGGCACGCAAGCAGGTCAACGATGCCGCTGCGTACATCCGCGGCCTGGCGCAGCTGCGCGGGCGCAATGCCGATTGGGCGGAGAAGGCCGTGCGCGAGGCTGTCAGCCTTCCTGCCAGCGAAGCCTTGCGGCTGAATGTGATCGACCAGGTAGCCGACGACCTGCCCGCCCTGCTGCGCAAACTCGACGGCAAAACGCTGGAGGCCGCCGGCCAGCCACACCAGTTGCAGACAGCCGGCGCCAGCCTGGTGGAGCACCTGCCGGATTGGCGCACCCGGGTACTGGCGGTCATTACCAACCCGAGCGTGGTGCTGATCCTGATCATGGTCGGGGTGTACGGCCTGTTGTTCGAATTCATGAGCCCCGGCTCTACCGTGGGAGGCGTGGTCGGCGGCATCTGCCTGCTATTGGCACTGTACGCCCTGCAGCTGTTACCGGTGAGCTTCGCCGGGGTGGCGCTGATCTTGCTGGGCATCGCTTTCATGATCGCCGAAGCCTTCCTGCCCAGTTTCGGCGTGGTCGGGTTTGGCGGCATCGTTGCCTTTGTGGTCGGCGCGCTGATCCTGATCGACACCGACGCACCCGGCTACGGCATCCCGCTGGCCTTGATCGGTACCCTGGCAGTGCTCTCGGCGCTGTTGATCGGCGGCGTGCTGGGCATGGCCCTCAAGGCACGTCAACGGGCGCTCGTCAGCGGTGACGCCAGCCTGGTCGGCAGCCTGGTCACCGTCACCCAAGTGATGGCAGGCAACCCGTTCCGTGGCGTGGTACTGGCCCAGGGCGAGGAATGGCAAGTGCAGTGCGCAACGCCGCTGCAAGCTGGCCAGGACGTGCGGGTGACCGCGCGCCATGGCGTGATGCTGGACGTGAGCGCCGCCGCGCCTGCGGCGCAAGGAGAATAACCATGTTCATGCAAGTGGGTTTCACTGCCGTGCTGATCGTGCTGGCGATGCTGCTGTTGTCGGCGTTTCGCATCCTGCGCGAATACGAACGCGGCGTGGTGTTCCAGCTGGGGCGCTTCTGGCAGGTGAAGGGGCCGGGGCTGATCCTGTTGATCCCGGTGATCCAGCAAATGGTGCGGGTAGACCTGCGCACCGTGGTGCTGGATGTGCCACCACAGGATGTAATCACCCGCGACAACGTTTCGGTCAAGGTCAACGCGGTGCTCTACTTCCGCGTGCTCGACCCGCAAAAGGCGATCATCCAGGTCGAGGACTTTCTGGTGGCGACCAGCCAATTGGCCCAGACCACGCTACGTGCGGTGCTGGGCAAGCACGAACTGGATGAGCTGCTCGCCGAACGTGAGCAACTGAATGCGGATATTCGCCAGGTGCTGGACGCGCAAACCGATGCCTGGGGCATCAAGGTGGCCAACGTCGAGATCAAGCATGTCGACCTCAACGAATCGATGGTACGCGCCATCGCCCGGCAGGCCGAGGCCGAACGCGAACGGCGGGCCAAGGTGATCCATGCCGAGGGGGAATTGCAGGCGTCAGAGAAGCTGATGCAGGCGGCGCAGATGCTGGGCAAGGAGCCTGGGGCGATGCAGTTGCGCTATATGCAGACGCTGGGGGCGATTGCGGGCGACAGGACCTCGACCATTGTCTTCCCGATGCCGGTGGACTTGCTGACGGGCTTGGTAGACAAGCAGAAAAAATAAGGGCCGCTCCGCAATCCCTGTAGGAGCAGCCTTGTGCTGCGAAGAGGCCGGTAAGGCTAAAGATCATCTTCGGCTGCAATGCCCTCTTCGCAGCACAAGGCTGCTCCTACAGAGTCTGTGTTTGCGCCCGTGGCCCGATCAGATCGGCGCGCGACGCAGGGTAGCGAGGAAGGTCGCCGCCCCAATGAACAACCCGGCAAAAGTCCGGTTCAAGCGCTTCTGCTGCTTGGGCGTACGCAGCAAGCGCAACACCCGCGAAGCCAAGCCGGTGTACCCCGCCATCACCAGCATGTCCACGGTGATCATGGTCACGGTGATTGCCACATACTGCGGCAATAGCGGTGCATGCGGGTTGATGAACTGCGGCAGCACCGCCAGCATGAACACCAGCGCCTTGGGGTTGCTGACGTTGACCAGGAACCCGCGGAACATCAGGCTCAGCGGTTTGCCGATAGGCCGCACGCCGGACTCATCGGACATGTCCATCGGCAAGGCGCGCCATTGCTTGTAGGCCAGGTAGACGAGGTAGGCAACGCCGAACCATTTGATGACCTGGAAGGCGGTGGCCGAGGCGGCCAGGATGGCGCCGACGCCGGCGGCAATAATGGCGATTTGCACAATCAGACCCAGTTGCAGGCCCAGAGCGTTCCAGTAACCACGCCAGAAGCCGTATTGCAGGCCGCTGGACATCGAGGCAATTGCCCCGGCACCGGGTGACAGGCTGATCACCCAACAGGCGGCAAAGAAGCCCAACCATACTTCCATCGACATCACACACCTCGCTCGAACACTTGTTGCAAAAGGTTAAGCTAAGGTTTTGGTGAAAAAATAACCAGCGATTTCTGATGGATTTCTATCGCCTGTACCCGCGAAGAGGCCATTAAAGGTTTAGTCGGCTTCGGCAGCTGTTTCTTTGTGCAGGGCCTGTACCTCGGCCCCGCGCCAGCGCCGGACCGACTTCTGGAAGAACTGGCTATTGGGCACCTGCACCAGCGCCCCGCCCGCTTCGGGCATTTCCAGCAAGGTGGTAAACAGCAGGTTTATAGCGATCACCCGCCCTTTCACCCCCGGCTTGTCCAGCGTGTCGACCAGCTCGACCACATCACCGATGCGAAACGGCCCGACCGTGAAGATCAGCACCGCGCACAGCAGGTTGGACAGCACGCTCCACATGGCGAAGAACGCCACCGCCGCCACCGCGACAAAGCCGGACAGTGCCGTCCACAACACGGTCGCCGAAACCCCCAGGCGCTCCAGCACAAACAGCAGCGCGCTGCCCATGATCAGCCAGCGCAGGCCGCCACGCACCGGTACCAGCAGCTCTGGTGGCAGCGGATAACGCTGGCCCAGGCGGCTCAACCCGCGAGCAACGATGCGCTGCAGGACGAAGGCCGCCACCAGGATCAACAGAATCTGCAAGCCCAGCCAGAAGGTGTCCATCCATTGCCCTGGCAGCAGCGAACGCAGTTCCTCCATCAGGACAGCGCCTCGAGCTCGGCCTGCATGCTTTCGAGGGTTTCCAGCGCTTCCATCCAGGCTTCTTCCAGCTCGCCTTCGCGTTGCTTGAGCTTGGTCTGGCGCGCCAGCAGGTCACGCAACTCGTCCTTGCGCGCCGCTTCGTAGAGGCCACCGTCACCCAGCGCGGTCTCGATCTCGGCCAGTTGCACGTGCACCTGGTTGAGCTCGGTTTCCAGCTTGTCGGCCGCCTTCTTGTGCGGTGCCAGTTGCTGACGCAAGGCTGCAGCAGCCTGGCGCTGGGCTTTCTTGTCGGTCTTGTCCGGGTTGACCGGGGCCGTACTGGCCGGCGCGCTGCGCTGGCGGTACTCGACCAGCCAGCGGCTGTAGTCGTCCAGGTCTCCGTCGAAGGTTTCGACCTTGCCGTCGGCCACCAGCAGGAAGTCATCGGTCGTGCTCTTGAGCAGGTGACGGTCGTGCGACACCACCACCACAGCACCGGCAAACTCCTGCAACGCCATGGTCAGCGCCAGGCGCATTTCCAGGTCCAGGTGGTTGGTCGGTTCGTCGAGCAGCAGCAGGTTCGGCCGTTCCCAGGCAATCAGCGCCAGCGCCAGGCGGGCCTTTTCGCCACCGGAGAAATTCACCACCGGCTCGTCAGTGCGGGCACCATGGAAGTCGAAGCCACCGAGGAAGTCGCGCAGGGTCTGCTCGCGCTCGGTGGGGGCAATACGCTGCAGGTGCAGCAGCGGGCTGGCCTTGTCGTCCAGCGAGTCCAGCTGGTGCTGGGCAAAGTAGCCAACCGCCAGGTTCTCGCCACGGACCAGGCGGCCCGACAACGGCTCCAGCTCACCCGCAAGGTTCTTGATCAGGGTCGACTTGCCGGCGCCGTTGGGCCCGAGCAGGCCAATTCGCGCACCCGGGGTGAGCTGCAGCTTGACCTTGTCAAGGATGGCCTTGTCGCCATAACCCAGGCGGCCTTCGGACAGGCTCAGCAACGGGCTGGAGATTTTCTGCGACTCGCGGAAGACGAAGTCGAACGGCGAGTCGACATGCGCCGCCGACAGCTCCTCCATGCGCTCCAGGGCCTTGATCCGGCTTTGTGCCTGACGGGCCTTGGTGGCCTGGGCCTTGAAGCGGGCGATGTACTTTTCCATGTGCGCGCGCTGTGCCTGCTGCTTCTCGTAGGCTTGCTGCTGCTGCGCCAGGCGTTCGGCACGGGTGCGCTCGAAGGCGGAGTAGCCGCCCTTGTACAGGTTCAGCTTGCGCTGCTCGACGTGCAGCACATGGTCGACCACGGCGTCGAGGAAGTCACGGTCGTGGGAGATCAGCAACAATGTGCCGGGGTAGCCCTTGAGCCAGTCTTCCAGCCACAGGATGGCGTCGAGGTCCAGGTGGTTGGTGGGCTCGTCGAGCAGCAGCAGGTCGGACGGGCACATCAGCGCCTGAGCCAGGTTCAGGCGCATCCGCCAGCCACCGGAGAAGTCGCCGACGCGGCGGTCCATCTGCTCGTTGGTGAAGCCCAGGCCCGCCAGCAATTTGCGCGCACGGGCGTCAGCGGTATAACCGTCGGCGCCTTCCAGCTCACTGTGCAGGCGCGCCAGGGCGGTGCCATCGTGGGCCTGCTCGGCCGCAGCCAGTTCGGCCTGGACCTTGCGCAGGCGAAGATCGCCATCGAGCACGTAGTCCACGGCCAGGCGGTCGAGGGTGTCGACCTCTTGGCGCATGTGGGCGATGCGCCAGTCGCCGGGCAGCTGGCAATCGCCACCATCGGGCGACAGCTCACCGCGCAGCAAGGCGAACAGGCTGGATTTTCCGGCGCCGTTGGCGCCGATCAGGCCGGCTTTGTGACCGGCGTGCAGGGTCATGTCGGCGCCGTCTAGCAAGCGCTGCGGACCACGCTGTAAAGTGAGATTGGTTAGTCTGATCATGATGGTCGCGGAGTCTACCAGCTTCCTCGGCCCATAGCGCGAGTGGAACCATGCACACCGACCTGTGGAATTACGCCTTGGCCCTGTATGCGAGGCCCGGCGTGGAAGCGGCCTGCCTTGAACTACAGGCGCAGGGTGGCGATGTCTGCCTGCTGCTGTGCGCCACCTGGCTGCAGGCACGTGGCGTGGCCCCGCTGGACGCGCGCGCACAAGCCCTGCACGACATTGCCGAGCCCTGGCAGCGGGAAGTGGTGGGCCCGTTACGCAGCCTGCGCCAGCAATGGCGGGCATCAGCGTCGGGTGATACGCAACTGGCGGCGTTGCGTGAGCAGGTGAAGGGGCTGGAATTACAGGCAGAAAAAGCGCTGCTGGCGCGTATGCAGGAATGCTCGCGACAGTGGCCCGCGGACTCCCATGAGCCCACGGACGACTGGCTGGCCCGGCTGGCGCCGGACCCTGCCCGACACCACGACGCGCTGGATCTGTTGCGCGTCGCGGCGGCTGCGCTTCAAGACGCCGAAGACGGTGCCTGAGCCGGGGTGCTGGCAGGTGCTGCCGAAGCGGCCGGGGTGGCCGGGGTGGCCGAGTTGGTTGCTGCGGCCGGGGTGCTGACGGCTGGCGTAGCAGGTTTGGCTTCGGCTGGCTTGCTGGCAACAGGCTTGGCGGCAGCTGGCTTGGCGGCCGGACGTGCAGGAGCCTTGGCGGCAGCAGGCTTGGCCGCAGGTTTCGCAGCTGGTTTCGCGGCAGCGGCTTTGGCTGGCGCTGGCTTGGCTGCAGGTTTGGCAGCGGCAGCAGGCTTGGCCGCAGGTTTGGCGGCAGCAGTCGCTTTGGCAGCTGGCTTCGCGGCAGGTTTGGCTGCAGCAGTAGTCTTGGCAGCTGGCTTCGCGGCAGGTTTGGCTGCAGCAGTAGCCTTGGCAGCTGGCCTCGCGGCAGGTTTGGCTGCAGCAGTGGCCTTGGCAGCTGGTTTGGCGGCTGGTTTGGCGGCTGGCTTGGCAGCAGCAGTAGCCTTGGCAGCCGGTTTAGCGGCTGGCTTGGAGGCAGGTTTGGCTGCAGCAGTAGCCTTGGCAGCTGGCTTCGCAGCAGGTTTGGCTGCAGCAGTAGCCTTGGCAGCTGGCTTCGCGGCAGGTTTGGCTGCAGTGGTTCTGGCAGCTGGCTTGGCAGCGGCAGCCTTGGTGGTTTTGACGGCGCGCTGGTCAAGGGCTTTGGCTGCTGCTTCGCGAACCTTGCCTACACCTTGGGCCAGCTTGAGGCTGTCCTGAGCATCGCGCTTGAGTTGCTGGATATAAGAGCGGGTCTGGGTTTGACGTTCCTTGAGGGCATCGAGCAGCCCTTCAAGTTCACCAACGGCTTTTTGCGCTTTGGACTGCGCCTTGGCTTTGCCTGCCTTGGCGGCATCCTGCAATTTCAGGCGCCCGTTGTGCAGTTTTTCCTGGGCCTTGCCACGCTGCTTTTCCAGTTTTGCCAGCAGTTTTTCCGCATCAGCCAGCGCTTGCGAGCAGGCATCTTCCAAGTGTTCGAGCAGGCTGCCCGAAAGTTGCTGGAGCAGGTGTAACGGCGTACTTACTGGCTTCTTTTTGGCCGACATGGTTTACCTCCTGGCTGACGAGATTGCGGCTCATACTATGCTTCTGCTGCTACCGCCGCTAGGGCATGTTGACAGTAATATTTACGCCGCGTTGCATGCCTGGGCAAAGTTGTTATCTTGCAGCTGCGTGAAAGTGTAGTTGCTGAATTAATCATTGCTGATATTTGGGAGTCAGGGCATTGCCTCGATATCTTGTATTAGGTTTATGCCTGCTGGTGCCAGTTGCAATGGCCGACAGCAACGACCATGACCTCGCCTACAGCCTGGGCGCCAGCCTGGGTGAGCGTCTGCGCCAGGATATGCCTGGCCTGCAACTGGACGCACTGGTCGAAGGCTTGAAGCAGTCCTATCAGGGGCAACCCTTGAAGCTCGACAAGGCTCGTATGCAGGCCGTGCTCCAGCAAGACGAAGCGCAGGAAGGTGACGCCGCCACGCAGAAGTTGCAGGCAGTCGAAACACGCTTCATGGCCAACGAGCGTGGCCGTTATGGAGTACGCGAACTACCGGAAGGTGTGCTCTACAGTGAACTGCAGCCAGGCACAGGCGCGCAGCCCAAGGCTGGCGGCAAAGTGCAGGTACGCTATGTGGGCAGGCTGCCGGATGGTTCGGTGTTCGACCAGAACCAGGCGCCCCAGTGGTTCAGCCTGGATTCGGTGATCGAAGGGTGGCAAGTGGCCTTGCCAAGGATGCACGCAGGGGCCAAATGGCGCCTGGTAATTCCGTCGGCGCAAGCTTATGGCGCCGAAGGCGCGGGTGACCTTATCGCACCCTATACACCCTTGGTGTTCGAGATCGAATTGCTGGCGGTTGGCGACTGACGCCAACCCTCATGCCTGGACCGCACCCTCTTCCTTGTGTGCGTTGTGCAGCACCTCGATCAGGCAGTCTTCAAGTTCGAAGCGCTCGTGCAACAGCCCGCCCAACTTGCCTAGCTTTTCGGCAAAGCGTTCGGTGTCCTTGCACTCACCCTTGGTGCATTGGTCATTGAAGGCCAGTGCAATCTGGGTACTGTCGTTGATCCGTGGGTTGATTTCTTCGGCCAGCCTCAGCGCCTTCTCGTCTCCGAAAGCTTTGGCCTCGCTGACCAGTTGCTCGCAAACTTCGAAGTGCCACGCCGAAACGTAGTCGACCAGGAGCGCGCAAAAGTCCCCGTTGGTGTCCTTGTCGGCGAAGGCTGGCTTCAAATCGCGCAGTGCGCCGAAAGACTGCACCAGGTCCTGGCGCGCCTTCAGCCAACGGTCGATCAGGTCGTGAACCCCACCCCAGCGTTCCTGGGCATTCTGACAACTATCGAGCATGGCAATCTCTTCCCTTCTGGGTAGATGCCGCTGCACCTCGCACCACGACCGCGCAGCACAAAGGTGACATCAGCAGGACGGCATCGAGCAGTTGTATTTTCGGTATGCGTGCTGGGAGATTATTCCCGCGCGTGCTGCCCATCAAGGTACGCAGCGGACAAAGTTCATACAAGTGTTTAATACCCTGTTAATACGCCATTGGTCGCGCTAGTGGCCCAGCCTTGTTCCAGGTCAACTTCTTGCCAGGGTGCGGAAACGATACGCCAGCAGGCAACTCAAGGGCGGCACGGCCAGCAACAGGAAGGCCAGCAGGCTCCACTCAGGCAGCGTCAGGTCGAGAAAGCTCCAGGTCAGCGAGCTGCATTCGGGGCCGCCGAGCAGCAATTGCCGCGCCGCCTCGCTCCAGGATTGCTCGAACACACGCCCGATCGGTACCGGGCATACAGGGATAGCACCGCTGGCCCCCTGCAACCAGACATGCCGTGCTGCCAGCAACGCGCCAGCCAGCGTGCAGCCCAGAGTCGCCCGCGCGTAATGGAGGGTGCCCTGCGTGCCTGGTGCCTGCAGCACCGCCGCCAGGCTCAGCAGTGCGTACACCGCTAGCAGCAGCCGCTGGCTGAAGCACAACGGGCACGGCATCAACCCCCGTATGTTTTCCAGGTGGTATGACGCCACCAGCACCGCAAATGCGGCCAGGCAGGCAGGAAGGAAAAAGGTGCGCAAACGGGCCGGAAGCATGGGCGGTGAAAGTCCCGGGGAAGATGTTGGGATGTGAGACGGTAGAGGAAAGATGCGCTTTGTATCAAGGCGAGACAGTAGCGACAAGTCGCTGAATGGTGTAGGAAATTTCAAGCGATACGGTAGGAGGCGGCTGAGGAACTGCACTGCAGATCTAACTGGCAGCGGTAGAAAAGTTACCCAACCCCAAAGCCCGCACCTTGGCGCGGGCTTTGGGGTGGGTCAGGCGCGTACGCCTTCTGGCAAGGGCAGCGCCAGCAGGCGCTCGTCCAGCAGGCCAAGGCCCTCCTGGAACAGCTGGTTGCTGCGCTCGGTCTCGCCCAGGCCAGCGAGCAGGCGAGCCAGTTCGGCACAGGCCTCGGGGTTGCGTTCCATGCGCAGGCTGCTTTCCAGGTAGTCCCGCGCTTTGCCCCACAGCCGGTTCTGCAGGCTCAGGCGGCCCAGGGTCAGTAACAGGCTGGCGTCTTGCGGGTGATCCTTGAGCCAGCCTTCGGCGGTTTGCAGCTGGCGCGCCGGGTCATCACCGCGCACCAGGCCGTACAGGCGGGCCAGGTGGCTTTCGTATCCACGCTTGAGGGCGGTGCGCAACACCTGCTCGGCTTCGTTCTGGGCACCTACCTGGCGCAATTGTTCAGCGTAGGCCAGCACCAGTTGCGGCTCCTGGCGCTGGGCCGCGGTCAGCTGCTGCCAGGCGCGTTCCAGGGCCTGACGTGCACTTTGCGCGTCTTCGCCACGGGTGGTGGCCAGGCTCAGGTTCTGGCCCCAGGCGCGTTGCTCCAGGGCGGCCAGCTCGGCGGCAGGCAGCACCTTGCCCTTGCGCAGGTCGGGCAACAGACGGATCAGTGCCGACCAGTCACCGCGCTCCAGGTACAGACGCTGCAGCAGGCGCAGCACCTGGCTGTTGTGCGGGTGGCGTTCCTGCATGGCCAGCAGGGTTTCCAGGGCGCCGTCACTTTCACCACGGTCCATCTGCAACTGCGCATGGGTCAGGGCGATGGCCAGTTCTGCTTGCGGCTGACGCTCCAGCGCGCGCTCCAGCAGGTTGTCGCTGTCTTCGGTGCGGCCCTGCTCGTTGGCAGCACGGGCGGCACCGAGGTAGTACAGCAGCGGCTGGCGCTCGGCCTCGGCGGCACGGTGCAGGTGGCGTTGAGCACTGGCCCAGCGGCCCTCGGCAAGGTCCAGCTGGCCCTGTTCGATGGCCAGACGGATGCGCCGGCTGCGATTACGCCGCGACCATGGGTTGACCACACCGCTGGAGGTCAGCACCAGGCCGACCAGGTAACGCAACAGCCACAACACAGCGACCACGGCCAGCAGCCCGGCCAGGGCCGCCCACAGCCCCGATTGATAGCGGAAGCTTCCATAGGAAAGCAGTACGTAACCGCTGTGCTTGGCGACCGCAATACCCAGTGCCGCGGCAATCACGATTGCCAGCACGGCCAGCAGGTAGACACGCTTCATGGTTTGCCCCCTTCAGCCTCAGCCGGCAGGTGACGGCGCTGAATGTAGGCCTGCACGGCCGCCAGGCTTTCGCTTAGGTCGGGGGTAACCACCGACACCGGCTGATCGGCCAGGGCATTGAGGCTCTCAAGCATTGCCTTGCTTTGCGGGTTGTCGGCGTTGAAGTTGGCCAACAACACGCTGCGGGCGTCGTCCAGCGCCTGGGTGTAGACCTTGGCGTCACCATTGAGCGCCGCCCACTGGGCCTGCTCGATGGTCAGGCTCAGGGCCAGGCGCAGCTGGTTCAGTTGCTGCCCGGCCAGCAGCGGCCGCACGTTTTCATCCGCGTTGAAGTCGATCTGGAAGTACTTGGAGATTTCTGCCCACCACTGCGACAGCCGGCTGGCACCATCGCCGTCGGCGGTCAGGGCACCCAGCGCATCGGCATTGCTGTCGAACTCGGGCGACTGCGCGCTCAGTTGCTGTACCAGCTCACGCTGTGCGGCCAGTTTCAGGAACAGGCCGGTACGGTCCGGTTGCTGGGTGCTGCCGAGGGTGGCCAGGCTGCGCGCCAGCTGCTCGCGGGCGGCGAATGCGCCTGGGTCGCTCTGCTCGCGCAGGATCTCGTCGGCGCCCTCGACCAGGGCCTTGGCGCTGGTGATGTCCTGCAAGGCCGACAGGCGCAGGGTAGCCAGGCGTAGCAGGTGCTCGGCTTCAGCCAGGCGCCACTCTTTGCGGCTTTCGCCTAGCACGGTTTCCAGGCGCTGGCTGAGACGCTGCTGGTCGCCCTGCAATTGCGCCACCAGGCGCCGGCGGTCTTCCAGCTCGCTGGCCGCCGGCAGGCTGGCCAGTTGCGCGCTGATCTGCTGTTCGCGCTGCTGCAGGGCTTCGGCGCGCTGGGTGAGCGCCTCGATGTGCTGGCCCTGGTTGAACTCGCTGCCTTGCAGTTGACGTACCTGCCAGACACCCCAGCCACCTACTGCCACCCCGGCCGCACCCAGCATCAAGGCCAGCGCTGCCAGGCCACTGCCGGAGCGCTTGGCAGGTGGGGCGGTGACGGGTTCCGCCGGCGCCTGTGCCGACGGCTGATCATTATTGGACAAGACAGTCTCGCTCACGTATCCATCCTTTGCATGGGGGCGCATCGCGTTCAGCTTAGCGCCTTAAGAGGCAGGTGCAGCGCTGCGCTGCACGGCTACCAGCAAGGCCGTGGCACTGGCGCCACGGCAATCCACAACCTGTTGGGCCCCGGCGGCCCGGGCCTGTTCGGCAACCCGTGGGCTGGGCACGAACAGCGGCAGGCGTGCCAGCTGCGGCCAATCCGCACCGGCCAGCTGCTGCAGATGTTCAAAACCCTGCCCACTGCTGACCACCAGGCCATTGAGGCGTTCCGCTTCGATGCGGCGCTTCAGGGTGCCCGCCGGGTAACCCGGCAGGCAGCGACGATACAGTTCCAGATATTCGACACTAGCACCTTGCTCTGCAAGACGCTCTGCCAGCAGTTCGCGACCTCCGACGCCGCGCACGACCAGGACACGCGCTGCAGGCACGGCAACGGCCTGAAGCAGGGCCGGTAACGCCAGCAAGGCTTCGCTGTCATCGCCACGCGGCGGAGTGTTTACCTCCAGCCCGGCGCCCTGCAGCACTGCAGCGGTTGCCTCACCCACGGTGAACCAGCCTTGCCGTGGCGGCTGCATGCCGGCTTCGGCCAGCTGCTCAAGCAACAGCCTGGCAGCCGGCTTGCTGACCACGATGATCGCCTGGAAGCCATGCAGGCCTTCCAGCAGCAGACGTTGCCGGGGCTCCACGGTGACGGGCTCTATCGCCAGCAGCGGCAGGCAGCTGCTGCCCACCCCCGCTGCCGCCAGGCTTTGCGCCAGCGCCGCACAGTCCTCGGCAGGCCGGGTCAGCAGCAGGCGCCATTGGCTCACGGGTGGCCGGCCTCGCCGTAGACTTCCTTGAGGATGGCCTCGGCACCTTGGCCCAGCAGGTCTTCGGCCACCTGTACGCCCAAGGTCTCGGCAGCAGCGCGAGGGGCACGGGCTTCGGCCACCAGCAGGGTACCCCCGCTCGGCTGGCCAACCAGGCCACGCAGCCAAAGCTGGTCACCTTCGAGCACCGCGTAGCAGGCGATCGGCACCTGGCAGCCGCCATTCAGGTGTTTGTTCAGGGCGCGTTCGGCCACTACCCGGTCGGCGGTGTCGGCATGGTGCAGCGGCGCCAGGAGTGCGTGGATCTCGAGGTCGGCACTGCGGCACTCGATGCCCACCGCACCCTGGCCGCCAGCAGGCAGGCTGTCATCGACGCTGATGGTGGCGGTGATGCGGTCTTCAAAGCCGAGGCGGATCAGGCCGGCGGCGGCGAGGATGATGGCGTCGTACTCGCCGGCATCCAGCTTGGCCAGGCGCGTATTGACGTTGCCCCGCAGGAAGCGGATTTGCAGGTCCGGGCGGCGCGCCAGCAACTGGGCCTGACGGCGCAGGCTGGAAGTGCCGACGATGCTGCCGGCAGGCAGCGCTTCAAGGCTCTCAAAGGTATTGGAAACGAAGGCATCACGCGGGTCTTCACGCTCGCAGATGCAGTACAGGCCCAGGCCTTCGGGGAAGTCCATGGGCACGTCTTTCATCGAATGCACGGCGATGTCGGCTTCGTTGTCCAGCAGGGCGGTTTCCAGCTCTTTGACGAACAGGCCCTTGCCGCCGATTTTTGCCAGCGGCGCGTCGAGCAGCTTGTCACCCCGGCTGACCATGGGCACCAGGGTCACCAGCAGACCGGGGTGGGCCTGCTCGAGGCGGGCTTTGACGTATTCGGCCTGCCACAAGGCCAAGGCACTTTTACGGGTGGCAATGCGGATTTCGCGAGTGGACATGGAACGCCCCGATCCAGAGAAATGCCGCCGATGATAACAGCATCTCCTTTATCGCTTGCAGATGTGGATCACCTGAGGGCCTCTTCGCGGCTAAAGCCGCTCCCACAGGGTGAGCTGCCGCTCTACAGGCCAATGATCCACCTGTGGGAGCGGCTTTAGCCGCGAACAAGGGCGCAGCCCTTGCCATGCGGGCGCCGTATCAGAGGGTCTGCATCATCTTGCGCACGCCGGCAACATGCCGGCGGCTCACTGTCAGGGCATCACCGTCCAGGCCTTTCAGGTACAGCTGAAAGTGCCCCAGCGGGGTACGCTGCAAGCGTTCGATGCGCTCGCGGGCAACCAGCGCATTGCGGTGAATACGCACGAAGCGTTCGCCAAATTCATCCTCCAGGGCTTTGAGCGGCTCGTCGAGCAGCACTTCCCCGGCCTCGTGACGCAAGGTGACGTATTTGTGGTCGGCAATGAAATAGATCACCTGGGGCAAAGGAATCAGCTCGATGCCTTTACGCGTGCGGGCACTGATGTGGCTACGTGGGCCGCCACCTTCATTGGCCGGCCGGGTAAGCGCCGCCAACTGGGCGCGGTTGGGTTTTTCGGCCTTGCGCAAGGCATCGCGCAACGCCTGGGCCTGGAACGGCTTGGTCACATGGCTGAGGGTACTTTCCTTGAATGCCTCGGCACCGTATTCGTCATCCCCGGTGCAAAACACCACCGCCGGCGGCGCCTCGCGTTCGCACAGGCGAGCGGCTACCTGCAGGCCATCCAGGCCTGGCATGCCGATGTCCAGCAGGACCACATCGGGCTTGAGGCTTTCGATCAGCGCAAGGGCCTCCTCGCCGTTGGTGGCGCTAGGCTCCAGCACGGTATAACCCTCCAGTTCGCCGAGTAGCCGGCTGAGGCGTTCACGGCCTTGGGGTTCGTCATCAACGATCAGGACATTCATAATTGCGCTGGATTCCTGAATGAGTCTCGCACAGGTATAGCGTAGACAGGTGTAGTTCGAGCGACACTGCGGTCACGCTCTAGACCGGTGCGATGGCCAAAGATTCACTCGGACGGCAGATTCACCGCCAGTCCTTTGTCCAACTGTAGACGGTCCGTGGAACACTGCCGTTCATTCCTTAAAATCCTTCTCTGCCATTTTCCGGGCATTTCTCTCGACCGGCGCCCTGCGGCAGCCAGCCCAACCCTGCTATTATCGGCGCCACTTTTTCGTTCACGCCTGCAATGAGTGAATCCATGAGCACCGACAAGACCAATCAGTCCTGGGGCGGCCGCTTCAGTGAGCCCGTCGACGCCTTCGTCGCCCGTTTCACCGCCTCGGTCGATTTCGACAAGCGCCTGTACCGCCACGACATCATGGGTTCGATCGCCCATGCCACCATGCTGGCGCAGGTCGGCGTGCTCAGCGATGCCGAGCGCGACACCATCATCGATGGCCTGAAGACCATCCAGGACGAAATCGAAGCCGGCAACTTCGACTGGCGCGTCGACCTCGAAGACGTGCACATGAACATCGAAGCACGCCTAACCGACCGCATCGGCATCACCGGCAAGAAGCTGCACACCGGCCGCAGCCGCAACGACCAGGTGGCCACCGATATCCGCCTGTGGCTGCGCGACGAAATCGACCTGATCCTGGCCGAAATCACCCGCCTGCAGCAGGGCCTGCTGGAGCAGGCCGAGCGTGAAGCCGAAACCATCATGCCCGGTTTCACCCACCTGCAGACGGCCCAGCCGGTCACCTTCGGCCACCACCTGCTGGCCTGGTTCGAAATGCTCAGCCGCGACTACGAGCGCCTGGTCGACTGCCGCAAGCGCACCAACCGCATGCCCCTGGGCAGCGCCGCGCTGGCGGGCACCACCTACCCGATCGACCGCGAGCTGACCTGCAAGCTGCTGGGCTTCGAAGCTGTGGCCGGCAACTCGCTGGACGGCGTGTCGGACCGTGACTTCGCCATCGAATTCTGCGCCGCTGCCAGCGTGGCGATGATGCACCTGTCGCGCTTCTCGGAAGAGCTGGTGCTGTGGACCAGCGCGCAGTTCCAGTTCATCGACCTGCCGGACCGCTTCTGCACCGGCAGCTCGATCATGCCGCAGAAAAAGAACCCGGACGTGCCAGAGCTGGTACGTGGCAAGAGCGGCCGCGTGTTCGGCGCCCTCACCGGCCTGCTGACCCTGATGAAAGGCCAACCGCTGGCCTACAACAAGGACAACCAGGAAGACAAGGAGCCGCTGTTCGACGCTGCCGACACCCTGCGCGACTCGCTGCGTGCCTTTGCCGACATGATCCCGGCGATCAAGCCAAAGCACGCCATCATGCGTGAAGCGGCCCTGCGCGGTTTCTCCACCGCCACCGACCTGGCCGACTACCTGGTACGCCGTGGCCTGCCGTTCCGTGACTGCCACGAAATCGTTGGCCACGCTGTGAAGTACGGCGTGGACACCGGCAAGGACCTGGCCGAGATGAGCCTGGACGAACTGCGCCAGTTCAGCGACCAGATCGAGCAGGACGTGTTTGCCGTGCTGACCCTGGAAGGCTCGGTGAATGCCCGTGACCACATTGGTGGTACCGCACCGGCGCAGGTACGCGCTGCCGTTGTTCGTGGCAAGGCGCTGCTGGCTTCGCGTTAAGCCAGCCTCGCTGCCCTGCTTTTTGTAGGAGCAGCCTTGTGCTGCGAAGAGGCCGGTGCAAACACCATGGATAGAAGGTGTTTGCACCGGCCTCTTCGCAGCACAAGGCTGCTCCTACAGGTTCAGCGCTAGCTCCGGTTAGCGTTTCCCGCTGCGAATCATCTCCATGAAGGCCGGCATCGACGCTTCCTTGTCCGCCAAGATCCGCGCCATGTGCGGGTTCTCGCCCATCAGCTGCAGCAACGCCTTGGCCTGCGGGAAGTCGGCCAAAAAGTCGATGTTCAGCACTTTCTTGCCCACGGCATAAGCCAGGTCGACCGAGAAGCAGAACATCAGGTCTGCCAGCGTCAGCTGCTCGCCCGCCACATAGGGCGCAAAGCGACCGTTGCGCTTGAGGGTGGCAAAGCCGGCCAGCAAATCGGCCCGCGCTTTCTCTTTGACCAATGGCTCAACCGACATGCCGAAGAACGACTCGGCATAGCAAGTACGCGCCGGCAGCTCGATGTACAGCTCGATTTCCTTGAGCAGCTCACGCACCTTGGCCTGCCCGAACGGGTCGGCCGGCAGCAGTGCCTTGCCGCCTTGGGTCTGCTCGATGTAGTCGAGGATTACACTGGTTTCGCTGAGGAAGCCGTGCTCGGTCTGCAGCACCGGCACCTTGCCCCGCGGGCTCACTTCCAGCGCCTGTGGCGCCTGGCCGCCATAGAAGGTGACTTCTTCGAAGGGCAGGCCTTTTTCCAGCAGGGCCAGCTTGACCATGTTGTAGTAGTTGCTGACCGAGAATCCATGAAGCTTGAGCATGAGGTAACAGCCTCCAGGCCGTAAGGGGTTGGCCCGGCTTTTATAGACTCTAAGCCCGCCCCTGACCAGCGTCATGCACCCCGTCAATGCCCGGGCATTGCCGCCACGGGCGTGGCACACTGTGCATCCCATCACAGGAGTACCGCCATGAGCGAGCCCACCGACATCGACAATGACGACGAAGCCTTCGCCGAGGCGACACTGACCCAAGCCATCGAAAACCAGATTGAAAGCGGCGAACCGCCTGCGGCCAAGGCCACCTTCAACAAGCTGACCCTGGTCGGTTACGAGCGCGAGGACATCCTCAACCTGATGGCCCATGTGCTGGCCTTCGAAATCGACAACATGCTGGTGGAAGACCGCGCGTTCGACGGCGAGTGGTACGAGAACGCCTTGCGGGCGCTGCCGGAGCTGCCGCCTGAGATGGATCAAGGCGAGGACGAATAACCCGACTACACTCGAAGGTCAGGCACCGTAAGCGGTGCCGCCATCCTTGTCTGGAAGTCAGGAGTCGCCATGTCTTTTACCCCCGATCTGATCGCTGAACTGGAAGTACTCGCGCTGTTCAAACACGACAGCAGCCAGGAAGGCATCAAGATAAACAGCAACGCCGCCCCTGCCCTGGTCGCCGCTGCGCAACGCCTGCATGAGAAGGGGCTGACCGATCAACCCGATGGCGGCTACCTGACCAGCCTGGGTCATGACGCCGTTGACAGTGTCCAGCTGCTGCAGAACATCCTCAAGGCGCCACAGCCGGCCTGAACCGAGATTACAAGGGGCTGCCATGCAGCCCATCGCCGGCAAGCCAGCTCCCACAGGTATTGCACATGGCTTGAAACTGATGCGGTCGGGGTGGGAGCTGGCTTGCCGGCGATGGGCCGCAGCGCGGCCCCCGGTCAGTTGGCCGTTGCCCTGCGCTTTTCCACCAGCCACGAGCGCCCATACAGGAACACTATGGCCAGCAAGGCCACCGCCTGTGCCCACAGCGAGTAGGCATCAGCGTGAATGCCCAGCCAATCGAACTCGAAGAACGCCACCGGCCGTGTGCCCAGCACCCCGGCTTCTTGCAGCGCCTTCACACCATGCCCGGCAAACACCACCGACAGCGCGCACAGCAGTGCGGCGTTGATGCTGAAGAACAGCGTCAGCGGCAGCTTGGCAGAACCGCGCAAAATCACCCAGGCCAGGCCCACCAGCAGCACCAGCGCCGTGGCGCCACCCGCCAGCACCGCCTGGTGCCCGGCAGGGCCTGCCTGCAACCACAGGGTTTCGTAGAACAGGATCACTTCGAACAGTTCGCGGTACACCGAGAAAAACGCCAGCATGGCAAAGCCAAAGCGCCCGCCGCCGCTGACCAGGCTGCTTTTGATGTAGTCCTTCCAGGCGGCAGCGTGGCGGCGGTCATGCATCCATACACCGAGCCATAGCACCATCACCGCGGCGAACAGCGCCGTGCAGCCTTCCAGCAGTTCGCGCTGGGCGCCGCCCACATCGATCACATAGGCCGCCACCGCCCAAGTGGCGAACCCGGCGACCAGCGCCAGCCCCCACCCGATGTTGACGCTGCGTACCGCCGACTGCTGCCCGGTGTTACGCAGGAAGGCCAGGATCGCGGCCAGCACCAGAATCGCCTCCAGGCCTTCGCGCAGCAGGATCAGCAAACCGGAGATATAACTCAGCGACCAGCTCAGGCCGTCGCTGCCCAACAGCTTGGCGGCCTGGTCGAGCTTGCCTTTTGCCTCAGCCAGACGCTGCTCGGCCTGGGCCACGGGCAGGCCATCCTGCAGGGACTGACGGTAGGCCATCAGGGATCTTTCGGTGTCCTTGCGCGCCTGGGTGTCGATGTTGTCCAGCGAGCTTTCCACCAGCTCGAAGCCTTCCAGATAGGCCGCTACCGACAGGTCATAGGCCTGGTCGTGGTCACCTGCGCGGTAGGCGGCCAAGCTTTTGTCCAGCGTGCTGGCGGTGTATTCGAGCAGTTGCGCCGGGCCGCGCTTGACTTGCGGCGGCTGGGCTCGCTGGGCACGGAACGCTTCCACGACCGCGCTGCCTTCGTTGGCGGCGACTTCGGCCGGGGTCTGGCGAGCCAGGTCGGCGATGTTCCAGGTCTTGTCGCCTTTGCCGGCTTCCGGCTTGGCGGTGAAGCTGGCGATATAGGCGGCTATATCCCAACGCTGACGGTCATCCAGCTGGTCGGCAAAGGACGGCATCTCGGTGCCGTCGATACCCAGGGCCAGGGTGTTGTAGAGGTCGAACAGACTCAACTGGTCCAGGCGTGAAACATCGCGCAGGTTGGCGGGCGCAGGCTCCAAGCCCACGCCAGCCGGGCCGTCGCCCGCGCCGGTGTCGCCGTGGCAGATCGAGCAGTTTTGCGCGTACAGCGCAGCGCCGCGGGCCGGGTCCGGGGTAATCACCGGGGCCTGGCTGACCTCGTAGGCCACTGCCAGGCGCGCGCCCAGCTGGCGGGCCTGCCTGGCGACAGCCGTGCCCTCCTGGCGCTGATCGATGGCCTGGCGCAACGCCTGGACGCCCTGCTCCAGCGCGGCTTGCTCGGTATTTGCGGGCAGGGCTTTGACCAGCTCGGCCAATACCGCGCTGAATTCCTGTTGCTCGCGGTATTCGCCCTCGTCGATCACCTTGCCATCTTGTACGGTCGGCGGGTAGTCGGCGCCAATGTAGTCCAGCAGGTGCAGGGCTTTGCCGGCCTCGGCGGGGGACTCGGCCAGCGCCAGGGAGCTGCACAGCGCCAGCACTGGGCCGAGTAATAAAGCCGGCAACCAGGCAAGCAGACGTGAACGGGTTTTCATGGCCAGTCTCGAAGGGAATGCGAAAGAGAACATTGTTCACTCCCACTTTGCTTCCCTCAAGGGTGCCACGCAGATTTCATGAAAAATCTTGCTACAAATCAGATGCCAAGTATTCCGCCGCCCTCAGAAGCTGCGCTGATCAGTGGGGGCTGGCTTGCCGGCGATTGGGCCTCAAGGCTTGGCGGTGTCCTTCCAGCCTCCACCCAGCGCCAGGAACACCCCAATCTGCCCCATGGCTACCTGACTATTGGCCGCTGCCAACTGCGCACGCATGTCGGTATAGGTGCGTGTGGCCTGCAAATCCGCCAGGAACGATTCACGCCCTGCCTGGTAATACCGGTGGGTCTGGTCCGCCGCTTCCTTGGCCGATTTTTCTGCCTCGGCCAAGGCATCACGCCGGTCCAGCAGGGCGCTGTACTGCGCCAGGCGGGTCTGTGTTTCGCGGATGGCGTTCAGCACAACCCCATCGAAGTTCGCCAACGCCGCCTGGGTTGAAGCTTCGGCCATGCGAATACGCGCACGGGTGCCGTTGGTAGGGATGCTCCAGCTGATCTGCGGGCCAAAGCCCCAGCGGTTGGTTGCGGGCTCACCGAGGTTCTCCAGGATACCGATAGTGCCAACCTGGGCGCCAATGCTGATGTCCGGGTACAAGGCGCCAGTGGCCACGCCAATATAGGCGGTGGCAGCAGCCAACTGGCGCTCCGCCTGGCGCACGTCTGGGCGACGTTTGAGCAGCGCGGCGCCATCACCCACCGGGACCAGCTGGTTCAGGTGTGGCAGCTCGGCACAATCGGCGGTACCGGCAGGCAACTGGTCGACCGGTTTGGCCAGCAGCGCGGCCAGTGTGTACATGCCAGTTTCTCGCTCGGCCTTGAAGCGTGGCAGTTCGGCGCGCAAGGATTTGAACTGGGTCTGCGAACGGGTGACCTGGGTTTCATCACCGCGGCCGGCATCGCGCAGGCGCTGGTTGAGCGTGACGCTCTGCTCCTGCAGGTCCAGCGACTCGCGGGCGATGTGGAGTTCCTCGTTGGCCGAACACACCTGGGTGTAAGCCTTGACCACATCCGCCACCAGGGTGATACGCGCGGTATCGGCAGCGGCCTGCACCGCGTCGGCATTGGCCTTGGCGGCCTCGGTGCCGCGCTTGAAGGTACCCCACAGGTCGAATTGGTACGAGGCACTGATAATAGCCTCGCCAATGTTGGCCACTGGTACCTTCTCGGGCTGCAGGAAGGCTTCGCCCGACTCCTGCAACCGCTGGGCGCCGAGTTTGACGCCACCATTGAAGCCACCTTGCGATTCGGCCACTTCGACCTGGGCGCGGGCCTTGGCGATGTTGGCCGCCGCCACGCGCAACTCGGTGTTGGCATCCAGGGCCTGACGCACCAGCGCGTTCAGCCGCTGGTCCTGATACAGCTGCCACCAGTCCTCGGGCACCGGCGCCGAGACCACGCTATCGGCATCCTGGCGCAGCGGGCCGCTCAGATCGCTACGTTGCACCGCAGCGTCCTTGGGCACCTCATAGTCGGGCCCGACCATCATGCAGGCCCCCAGCGACAGGCACAGGCCGGCCAGGATCAGCTGCTTCATGGGCGCTGGCCCTCGATGATCGACACCGTGGCGGTGCGCCCGGCAATCATACGGAAGTCCTGCGGCACTTCATCGAAGGCGATGCGCACCGGAATACGCTGGGCCAGGCGCACCCAGCTGAACGCCGGGTTGACGTTGGGCAGCAGGTTGGCGCCGCTGCTGCGGTCGCGGTCTTCGATGCCCGCGGCAAAGCTCTGCACATGGCCGCGCAGGCGGGTGTTGTCGCCCATTACGCGAATGTCCACGGCATCACCGATGTGGATGCCACCCAGTTTGGTTTCTTCAAAGTAGCCATCGACGTGGTACGAGGTGCTGTCGACCACCGACAGCACCGGGCGGCCGGCGGTGACGAATTCGTGGTTACGCGGGGCGCGGTCGTTCAGGTAGCCGTCCACCGGGCTGCGCACCACCGAACGGTCGAGGTTGAGCTGGGCGGTATCGACTGCCACCTGGGCCTCGCTGACAGCCGAGCGGGCGCGGGCCTCGCGGGACTGGCTTTCTTCAAGCTGCTCGGCGGCCACCAGGTTGCCCAGCTTGCGGTTGCGCTGCGCCTCGCGTGAGGCCTGGGCCAGGGTTTCCTGGCGTTCGCCCAGGGTGGCCTTGGCCTGGCGCAGGGCCAGGCTGAAGCGGTCCTGGTCGATGGTGAACAGCACGTCATCGCGTTTGACGGTCTGGTTGTCGCGCACCTCGACCTTCTGGATCAACCCCGACACATCGGGGGCGATCTGGATCACGTCGGCGCGGATGTGGCCGTCGCGGGTCCAGGGGGCAAACATGTAGTACACCACCATCTGCCACACGAGCACGGCGGCGAAGGTCACTACCAGCAACGTCAGGACCACACGGCCCAAGGTCAACAAAGGTTTTTTCATGGCAGCATCAGGTTTCGGCAAAAGTGGTCCACCGCGCCAAGCAGCACGGCATACAGAGCAACGTTGAACAACGCCCGGTGCCAGACCAGGCGATAGAAATGCAGGCGCACCAGCACCGCGTGCACCCCCAGGAACACCAGGTAGGTGCCAAACATCATCACCAGCAGCGTGGGCAGAAACACCCCGCTGATATCCAGTTCACCAATCACAGGGGCGCTCCGTCGAGGCCAGGGGGCAGTTGCGGTTGTTCGGCGGGTTCGAGCATCACTTCCACGCCCGGCAACAGCGCCAGCCGCAGGCCACTCAGGGCATGCAACAGGTGGGTGCGGGCATCGCCACGCTCGTACAATTCATCCAGGTTCAGCGCCAGGCGTGCGCGTTCCATGTTGCGCAGCAGCGCGGCCGGGGCATGCAGGCGCTCACCGGCCCGCAGGCAGGCGGCGTAGTGCGCGCCGACTTCTTCGACCACCGTGCGCAAGCGCTCGCGGGCCTGCTGGCCGGCGCGCGGCATATAGGCCAGCAGGTCGAGCAAGTTCAGCCCCACGCGCAGGTCACGCAGTGCCACGCCGCTGTCCTGGCCGGTTTGCGACAGGCGCGGGAGGTGCTGCATCAGGCGGTCGAGCATCTGTACGCCCACCTGGCGTTGCTCGGCCAGGGTCGCCGGCTCGGTCATTTCGACAATGTCGCGCCAGGCGAAGCGGGTCATGCGCTTGGCCGCCAGCTCCACGCCGAACGGGCGCATCACCAAGGTCCAGATGAACGCGAACAACAGGCCAACGGGGCCGGCCAGGTTGGCGTTGAGGAAGGTGAAGAAGTCGGCGTCGTAAGCACCCTGGATGCTGATGAAGGTCGAGGTGTTGACGATGGTCAGCAAGGTGCCCAGGTAGAAGCGCGGCTGCACGGTCAGGGTGCCGATACAGATGAACGGCACGGCAAACGCCAGCACCAGCATCGGGAAATCGTGCAGGTTGGGCAGCACCAGGAACAGGTACAGGCTGGAGAAGATGACCGACATCAGCGTCCAGAAGAAGAACCGGTAGATCTGCGGCGCCGGGTCGTCCATGGCAGCAAAGAAGCTGCACGACACGGCAGCAAGGATCACGGCGCTCGCGCCATCGTTCCAGCCCAGGCCAATCCACAGGCCGCACGCCACCACAATCGCCAGTACGGTAGAGCCCACCGAGTACAGCATCAGGCCACGGTCGAAGAATGCCGTCAGGCGGCCCAGGCGCCAGTGGCGATACACCGCGCGCCAAGGCTTGGCATCGTCGGTACGCAAGGCGTGCTGCAGGGTGCAGCAGTCCTGCCACAAGTCAGCCCATTCGGTCAGGCGGTACAGGGCGTTGGACAGCAGCAGTTCGGCGCGCTGGTCGAGGGCGGCGGCACCGGGCTGCAGGCGGTCGATCTGCTCGTGCAGCGCGGTCCAGCGCGTTACCGAAACGCTGTGAGCAGTGCCTTTCAGCCATTCGCGCGCGGCTTCAAGCACGGGTTGAAGCTGGGCGAACTGGGCCGGGGCACGGCCCTCCAGGGCCACAAGTGCGTCGTCGAGCGCATCAATGACCGGCAGCAGGTGAATCATCCGCCCACGCAGCTCACGAGCGTTCTTCAGGGTATGTGGGCCGGCACCTTCGTGGCCTAGCTGGCCGATCATCAGCTCCAGCGAGTTGAAGGTGGCGACCATCGCCCCGCGCATGCCGCCGACCTTGTCGGCGCTGGCTTCGCGGGCCAGGTTGGTGTCGCTGTAGCGGATCGCCTCGGTGAACCAGTTACCGGTGGCGCCGACCACCACGGGGGCCAGCCGGCGCGGCCAGAAAATGGCGCCGACTACTGCCGCACAGACGATCCCCAGGCAAATTTCCTGGGCACGGGAGGACGCCACGTCGAACACCGCCAGCGGGTTGTCGACCACCGCCAGGGCGATCATCGGCAGGGTATAGCCAGCCAGCATCAACACGTAGTTGTTGGCCGTGCGCAGGTTCAGCGACAGGAACAGCAAGGTGCCGGTCCACAGGGCGATGGCGATGCTCAGCAGCAACGGCGACTGCACCAGCGGCGGCACCAGGAAAATCGCCCCGCCGGCACCCAGCAGCGTGCCCACGGCGCGGTACAGCGCCTTGGAACTGGTGGGGCCGACGAAGGGGCTGGAAACGATATACACCGTGGCCATGGCCCAGTAGGGGCGCGGCAGCTGCATGAGCAACGCGATGTACAAGGCGATCATGGAGGCGGCGAAGGTACGCGCACCGTAGAACCAGTCGCGGGCCGGTGGTACAGAGCTGAAGAAGCCGTTCATGCCACCCCGCCCGTACCGCCCAGGCCGGCTGCTTCAAAGGCGCGCAGCACGCGCAAGGTGGCTTCCAGGTCGGCCTGGTCGATACCGTTGAGCACATCGCGGCGCAGGCGCACCAGCTCGGCTTCGATGGCCTCGGCCAGGGCACGGCCTTCGGCGGTCAGGCTCAGGGCCTTGGCGCGACGGTCCAGTGGGTCCTCGCTGCGGCACACCAGGCCAGCCTTGCACAGTTGGTCGAGCAGGCGCACCAGTGATGGGCTTTCCAGGCCGGCAGCCTGGGCTACGGCCACCTGGTGCACACCGTCGCCCAGGCGCACGATCATCAGCAGCGGCGCAGCGCAGGCTTCGGAAATGCCGTAACCGGTCAGGGCGGTATGGCAGATGCGCCGCCAATGACGGGCGGCGACCACCATGCCACTGCTGACTTGCAGGCGCAGGAGATCAAGGGACATGAAGGGAACCAAGGATATTCATAGTTTGCTAACTATCAATATACGCCTTGCCCTCCCCCTGTCGTCAACAGTGGGCGACGGACAACCGGGTTAAATGTTGTTCATTTTTTAGCCTGTGCCGGCCTCTTCGCGGGTAAACCCGCTCCTACAGGTACCCCACATTTTGAGGCTTGTGGTTTCCCGCGAAGAGGCCGGCACAGGCAACAGAAAATCAGGGCTGGATCTGGTCTTCCAGCTTCATGGTCAGTGCCAGCGTGCTGCCCATCTGCACCGCCCGGTCCCGCCATTCCTGATAGCGCGCTGCATCACGGCTGCTGAAATGCACCGCCAGCTCCTCTGCCGCCTGCACCACCCCCGCCGCTGCCGCCAGCTCCAGCCAGTACAGCGCGGCCTTCAGGTCGGCCTCTACATACAGCCCGTGCATCAGCCGGTAACCCACCTCAAAACGACAGCGTGCTTCACCCCGCTCTGCCCCGCGCATGAACCAGTGGTAGGCCTGAACCAGGTCGACCTGCCAGTCCAGGTCGCCGTCGCACACCTCCTCTTCATACAGGTCGCCCAATGCCGCGGCCGCGTGGAGCATGCCCCGCTCAAAGGCCTGCCGATAGCACTCCGCTGCCTGCACGTAGGAAGGGTCGATGCCTTTGCCAAAGTAATGCTGCTGCCCCAGGTTGAACCAAGCGGCGGCATTGCCTTGCAGGGCCGCCATGCGCAGCAGGTGGCCGGCCAGCACGGTATCGGCACGCCAGTACTTGCCGTTGAGCCAGATCCAGCCGAGGTCGTTGAGTGCCGCCACGCTGCCCAGCAACGCCTGGCGGCGCAGGTCGGCATACACCGCCTGCAGGTCGCTGGCCTCATCCAGGCGGTTGACCAGCATCGAGCGCTGGCTGGGCAGACCCACACCGGCAAACAGCCACTGTCGCCTCCCGACCGGGGCCGGTGGCGCAATGACCCGCTCGGGAAGAAGGCGGGCAAGCAGCGAATGGATATTGCTGGCAGCAGACATGTTCATCCTCATTGAACGACGCACAACCCCAACCTTCGGCTGTGATGAGGCGTGATTCTGCGTGACGTCACGTCAAAACCTGTCGCGAACGAATCGGCACACGGCAACCAAATGCGAGTTCCTTGATCTGAGCAGGCTGTGGCCAATTGCCATACAGCACGCGTGCCGCCATCCTGTTGCGGCAAGCCTAGACAAGGACGTTACATTTTGCCGTTCGCCACCACTCGCGCCACCCTCAGCCGTCAGTGGGCGCTGCTGCGCCAGCTGCCCAACCGCTCCCCCGGCATTACCAGCGCCGAGCTTGTCTGGGGCCTGCGCGATGTCGGCTTCACGGTCAGCAAACGCACTGTCGAGCGCGACCTCAATGAGCTGTCGCTGATATTCCCGCTGGAGCGCAATGACAAGAGCATCCCGTTCGGCTGGCACTGGTCGGCGAGTGCGGTGGGCGAGTTGCGCGGTAACTTCGACTTGCTGACGCACCTACGGGGGGATGCGTTGCAACCGGCGAAGGGTGAGGGGGTGGAGCTGGTGGCACGGATCAGCGATGCACTGGCGCGGCAACTGCGCGTTGCACCGTTGAGCAGCGACATGCAGATGACGGCGCTGGAGCATGGGCATCGGTTGCGGGCGACGGTGAGTGACGGCTGGCCATTGCGCTGGTGGCTGTTGAGCCATGGGGATGGGTTGGTGGTGGAGCAGCCTGTGGTATTGAGGGAAGAGATTGGCAAGATCCTGAGCAATGCGGCGGCTCAGTACCTGAGTTGATAGCCTGTACTGGCCCTATCGCCGGCAAGCCAGCTCCCACTGGAAAGCCACAAGCCTCACGACCTGTGGAGTACCTGTGGGAGCCAGCTTGCCGGCGATAGGGCCAGTACAGGTCAGCGCTGCATCCCCCAACGCCGCACGGTCAGCCGCTCCAGGGTGTTGAACACTAACCCTTCCACCAGCAAACCAATCAGGATCACCACCGCCAACCCGGCAAATACCTTGTCGGTATACAGCTCGTTGCGGTTCTGGAAGATGTACCAGCCCAGCCCGCCTTTACCGCTGCTGGCGCCAAACACCAGTTCGGCGGCAATCAGGGTGCGCCAGGCAAAGGCCCAGCCGATCTTCAGCCCCGACAGGATCGACGGCAAAGCCGCCGGCACCAGGATGTGCAGCACCAGCCGCAGCCCTTTCAGGCCATAGTTACGGCCCGCCATGCGCAGTGTTTCCGAGACGCCAAGAAAGCCCGCGTAGGTATTCAGCGCCAAAGCCCACAGCACCGAATGCACCAGCACGAAGATCAGGCTATTGTCGCCCAGCCCGAACCACAGCAAGGCCAGCGGCAGCAGGGCAATGGCCGGAAGCGGGTTGAACATCGAGGTCAATGTGCCCAGCAGGTCGCGGCCCAGCTGGGTCGAAACCGCCAGGCTGGTCAGGCCGAATGCCAGGACGATGCCCAGTACATAACCCTTGAGCAGAATCACCAGCGACACGCCAACCTTGGCCGGCAGTTCGCCACTGATCATCCCGTCCCACAGGGCGGCGGCGGTTTGCAAAAAGCCTGGCAACAGCAGGTCGTTGTCCTGATAGCGGGCGACGGCCTCCCACAGCACAGCGATCACCAGCAGGATAACCGCCTTGCGCAGCCAGCCTTGCTGCCACAGGCGCCGGGCCAACGGCAGTTGTCGTTCCAGAGGCACACTGAGCAGGGGCTCCAGCTGCACCTCGTATTCCTGGCGTACAGGTGTAGTGGTCATGGCTGAAGCTCCTGTCAGTAGGCGATGCGAATATCGTTAAAACCAAGCTCGTCAGGCTGTTGCGGGGTGTCCGCCTCGTCAAACAGCAGACGGTGGATACGCCGGGCACTGGCCTGGAAGTCGCTGCCACCCAGGCTGCCCAGGTCGTACTGATGGCTGTGCACTTCGGCCCGTACCCGCCCCGGGTGCGGCGACAGCAGCAGGATGCGGTTGCCGACCACCAGCGCCTCCTCGATGGAGTGGGTCACGAACAGCAGGGTGAACCGTACTTCCTCCCACAGCAGCAACAGCTCTTCCTGCATCTTGCGCCGGGTCAGCGCATCAAGGGCGGCGAACGGCTCATCCATCAACAAGATCTTCGGCTGTGTGGCCAAGGCCCGGGCAATCGCCACGCGTGCCTTCATGCCACCCGACAAGGTGTGTGGATAGGCATCAGCGAAGGCGGCCAGGCCGACCTTCTCCAGGTAATGCAGTGCCCGCTCTTCGGCTTCGGCGCGCTTGAGCTGGCGCGACACCAGCAGCGGGAACATGACGTTCTGCTTTACCGTTTTCCACGGCGGCAGCTGGTCAAACTCCTGGAACACCACTATGCGGTCGGGGCCCGGACCACGGACAGCCTGGCCCTGCAACAGAATCTGCCCTTCCTGCGGCTGGATGAAACCGGCGACGGCCTTGAGCAAGGTGGACTTGCCGCAGCCTGAGGGGCCAAGTAGCACAAAGCGGTCGGCACGGTCGACTTCGAAGCTGACCTGGTGGGTGGCCCGCACCACGCGTTGCGCGGTGCGGTATTCGAGGCTGAGGTTATCCACCTTGAGCAAAGGCGGCGTTGCGACACGGCTCAGGTTGCTGGCCGTGTGGCCTGGCAATGGGGCGGTCATGATCGATCAGCTCCCTTGCAGCGGGCGTTCATCCTGGAAGAAGTAGTCCTTCCACGATTCCGGCTTATGCTTGATGGCGCCTACCCGATAGAGGAAATCGGCCAGCTTGTAGGTGTTCTTTGGCGTGACGGTGAATTCGTACTGCGGGTTGTCGATCAGCTTGATCAACGCGTCGCGGTCGATCTTGGCCTTGGTCACACGGATGTAGGTGTCGGCGGCAGCTGCCTTGTCTTTCTGGGCGAAGTCTGCGGCTTCGGCCAGGGCGTCAACGAAGGCCTTGTAGGTTTTAGGGTTGTCCTTGCGAAATTTCTCGGTGGCGAACAACAAGGTCGGCGAGTTGGGGCCGAGCAGGTCATAGCTGTTGAGCACCACATGCACGTCCTTGTTGGCCAGTACCTGATCCTGGAACGGCGGGTTGGAGAAGTGCCCGTTCAGCTCGGTACCGCCGGCCAGCAGCGCGGCAGTGGCATCGGGGTGAGGTACGGCGAGGGTGTATTTGTCGAGGCGGTTGTATTCCTTGTCGCCCCACTGCTGGGCAGCGGCATACTGCAGGAAGCGCGACTGCACCGAAACACCGACCGCTGGCACGGCGATGCGATCTTTGTTGGAGATGTCGGCGATTGTCTTCACGTTGGGGTTGCTGCTGACCAGGTAGTACGGGAAGTTGCCCAGCGAGGCCACGGCCTTCACATTCTGCCGACCCTTGGTGCGGTCCCACACCGTAAGCAACGGGCCGACACCCGCGCCGGCGATGTCTACCGAACCGGACAGCAGTGCGTCGTTGATGGCCGAGCCACCCGACAGCTGGGCCCAGTCGACGTCGATTTCGATGCCCTGCTCCTTGCCGTGCTTTTCGATCAGGTGCTGGTCACGCACCACGTTCAGCAGCAGGTAGACGATGCCGAACTGTTCGGCAATGCGGATCTTGCCTTCGGCCTGGGCCACTGCAGGGGCAGCCAGGCTGCCAACGACCAGGCTTGCGCCCAGGCCGATGCTTGCCGCCAGGCGGCTGATGGATTTGCGCATGATGATGTCCTCAGTCGTCAGAACGGGGCGTCGCCCTGGATGGTGGTGCGGTACAGCTTGCGGCGCAGGTGTGCGGGGCAGCCGGCGGCCAGGTGGATCAACGAGCGGTTGTCCCAGAACACCAGGTCATGGGGCTGCCATTGGTGGCGGTAGATGTTCTGCTCCAGCACGCTCAGTGCGTACAGCTGTTGCAGCACGTCGCGGCTTTCATCGTCTGGCAGGCCGACGATGCGGGTGGTGAAGCCTTCACTGACAAACAGCGCCTTGCGGCCGTTCTCCGGGTGGGTGCGGACCACCGGGTGGATAACTTCCTGTACCTGCGCCAATTGCTCGGCGGTCAGGTTCGGGCGCCAGTTACCTTCAAATTTGGTTTCGGCGTAACGGGCGGTATAGGAGTGGGCAGCACTGCGGCCCTCGACCACTTTGCGCAGGGCGTCGGGTACGGCGTCCCAGGCTTTGTGCATGTCGGCGAACAGCGTATCGCCGCCTTCGCTTGGCAGTTCCTGGGCATGCAGCATGGAACCGAGGCTGGGCAGCGCTTTGTATGAAAGGTCGGAGTGCCAGAACTTGCCAGCATCACCCAGGCCGATGTTCTGACCGTTTTCGATGATGTTGGAAACGATCAGGATCTCGGGATGGCCTGCCAGCAGGAACTGCTTGAGCACATGGATCTGCAACTCACCAAAGCGGCGGCTGAAGGCAATCTGCTGTTCCGGGCTGATGCGCTGGTCGCGGAACACCAGCACATGGTGGTCGAGGTGGGCGCGATGGATACGGGCGAAATCCTCGGCGTTGACCGGTTTGGCCAGGTCCAGGCCGATGATCTCGGCGCCTACGGCACCGGAGAACGGGCGGATTTCGAAAACTTGCGGCTGGGCGCTGTCGATGGTCGACAAGGCGTTCGAGGCGGCTGACATTTATCACTCCCACGCAGTGCGCGACTTCAATGGCGCGCAACGATCAGAAACGCACGGGGATTTCCCGTGTGGGTTCAAGTCGTGCGGCGCATCGATTGGTCGACGGGTACGCAGTGGATGTGACTATAAAGTCATAAGCGCGATATTTTAAATACCTTTAAAGCATAACCATATCACTGTCGCCGGGGCTGCCCTGCTGTCAGATCAGCCCACCCTGCTCTTCTTCGTCGATCAGGTTGTTGAGGCTGCTGAGCGCCTTGCGCGCGGTGGAGCGGTTGAGCAGCTTGGCCTGTGCGCCGGCGGGCAGGTCGGTGATCTTGAACACCCCCTTGGCGGTCAGCACGTCGATGAGGTCCTCGAGCACGCGGATCATGTCCAGGTCACTTTGCTTGAGCTGGTTGAGGCTGTTTTCCACGGCGTCATCGGCAAACCATTCCTGGATATCGGCATGGTCGGCGGGGAGCATTTCGGTGAACTGGTCAAAAGCAGCTGCTTCTACCCGCAGCAACTGGCCAGCGGCGTCGCGTTGCACGTAGAACATGGCGGTGTCCCTCGTCACGTTGGTTCCTTGTTGGTAGACAGCAGCATAGGCAAAGATCGCCGGGCGCGCAGGCCCGGCGCAAGAGTATGCGCTGTCAGCAGATGGCAGGAAAGACCCGTGTGGGAGCGGCCTTTGTGTCGCGAAAGGGCCGCGTAGCGGCCCTGTAGCGCATCAGCTGTCTTTGTTGTGGATGATGATGGTCGGGTCAGCACCGCTGATCAACGAGTTGACCGTGGTGTTGGACCAGTTCACCCCTTCAAGCTTGATGGTCACATCGGCATTTGCCAGACCGCCAGCATCGTTGAGCTTGCCTTCGCTGCTGACCTGCAACGTGGTCGTGCCTTCCACGGTGGTGAGTTTCAGGTAGTTGTCGATCGTGCTGCCCTTCTCACCTTGCAGCAGATCGCTCAAGTCGATCTTGTCTTTCTCGCCTACCTTGAAGTCCTTGATCACGTCGTTGCCGTAATCGCCCGCCTTCCACACGAAGGTGTCGGCACCGCTGCCACCGATCAGGATATCGTCGCCGTGGCCACCGATCAGGGTGTCATTGCCAGTACCGCCCAGCAGGATGTCGTTACCCCTGCCACCATCGAGCGTGTCGTTACCACCTTGGCCGAAGAGGATGTCGTTGCCGTTGCCGCCGGACAAGAAGTCCTTGCCGTCGTTGGCACCGGAGATATCGAACTCGGTGTAATGCTCGGTGATGTACTGGTGCACGTTGCTGGTGGTAACAGCACTGGCTTCGACACCGCTTTTCTGCGCAACGTAGGTCTGCAGGGCCTGATACCCCTCGCTGACGACACCATTGAGGGTGATCAGGTCACCGAAGATGATGTCGTTGCCGTTGCCGCCATCGATGGTGTCTGCACCTGGCAAGATCGCCTCGGAGTGGCCCAGAATCGCCTTGGCCAGGTCGGCCGGGTCGATGTTGGCCTGTGGCTTGCCAGCAGTGTCATAGGCTGTCAGGTCGCTGAGCGAGACATCGCTGTTCAGGCCAATCGCCTGCACCTTGCTCAGACCGGTATCTTTGCCACCAAGTACGGCAAAGCTCGCAGTGGAACCTGCCGCTGAGTAGTAATAGTTCCAGGCGTCAGCGTAGCCAGTACCCGCCAGGTCGGAGGTCTCGTAGGTACCATCACCTTGGGCATGGATCGTCCCGATCTCCTTGGTCGAGTCGAGCCTGCCATTACTCCTGTAGGTAGAGACGGTGATGAGCCCGTTACTGCTGATCTCAACCTTGTGCGTACTGTCGGCCCAGGCACTGAAGGTGTCGCCAATCTTGTAATTGTTGACGTTGACCACGTCATCCAGATACTTGCCATTGGTCCATAGGCGAGGGTTGGTGCTTTCCCCGTTCTGGTAGTAAGTCGGCTTGCCATCAGTGATGAAGTAGGTGAGGTTCTCCGCACCAGAATTGCTCAAGGCCACAGTGCTCTTGAAGAAGTTGGACGTGGTCTTGAACGCGTCTTCGTAGTTGGTACCACCGCCGTAGCGAGAACCGCCCACCATCGAGTCCAGTACCGTCTGCAACTTGCTCAGGGCATCGGTATCGTTCAGGTTCACCGTCACGTTCTTGTTGACCTGGGTGTCGAAGTCGACCAAGAAGATGTTCACGGTACCGGAGGAGTCGGAGCCCAGGCTCGCTTTCAGCGTCTGGAACACGGACGCCAGCTGGGCCTTGGCCGTGGCAACAGACTGGTCACTCATACTGCCCGAGCTGTCGACCATGAAGGCAATGTTGTAGTTCTTGCCCTGGACCACGTTCAGGCCCGACACGTCGGCGACGATGATGTCGTTGCCTTCGCTGCCGGTCATGGTGTCGTTGCCCGAAGTACCCACGCTGGCCTTGTAGGTTGCGCCGTACACCGTCACCGGGATGTTGCCGGTGGTGATGGCCGAACCGCCCAGGCTTTCGGTGGCAGTCGAGGTGACCGTGATGTCGAACGAGCCTTTGTAGTAGGCCGGCGGCGTCAGGGTCAGGCCGCTGAGTTTCCAGCCGGTTACATCCACCGGTGCGCTGCCTACCGTGACCGTGTGGCCTGCACCATCGCTGAGTACAGTGCCTTTCGGGATGCCGCTGAGGCTAACGTTGAGGGTTTCGGAGCCATCGGTGTCGGTCAGGGCAGTATTGATACCAACCAGTTTCACCGAGCCACCTTCCGGCCCTTCGTTTAGTTTGTAGCCGTCGTAGTAGCTCTGACCATTCACGGTGTGCAGGTCGGACACGCCCAGGCCAGCGTTGGCCATCTCGGTTACGTTCTGATACATCTTGATGTTCGAGCTGCTCAGGTCAGTGGCCGCACCCGAGCCTACCTGGATGTTCAGGTCATAGCTGCCTGGACCAGACTGGTTGGCATGGTAGACCTCGATCGGGTAGTAGCCACTGGTGTTCGGGGTGAAGGTACCCGAAACCTGGCCACCGGCACCCCAGGTGGCCGTGACCACAGTCTTGCCACCAATGGTGACCACGAAGCTGTCGTCGGCGGTACCGCTGAAGGTGTAGGTCTTGCCGGCTTCCAGGTAGATCAGGCCCGACGTTTTCGAGCCGGTGCCAGCAGTGACGCTGCCATCGGACTGCACGTTGGTAGTAGTGCTGCTGGAGTTGGCGTTGCCAGAGTTGGCAAATACCGTCTTCAGGTCCTCGCCGGTAATGCCATTGCCACCAGTACCCAGGCCTTTGAGGCTGGTCCAGACTTCCTTGGTCAGGCCTTTGGAGTCGATATCGGCGCTGCCGAAGCTCAGCGTCGGTTTGTCGGCTACCGGACTGATGTCGACCTTCATGGTCACTTCTGTGCCCAGGTTGGTGCCATCGTTCGGCTTGTACTTGAACTGTGCGTAGTCGGCCTTCTGGTTACCCACGCCATTGCCACCGTAGTTATCCGAGCCCGACTGGTTGAGAAGCGGAACGAACTTCAGGTTCTTGGCGATGATGTCAGCCTGGCTCACCACCTGGCCAACGGTCACATTCACCCAGGCAGTACCGTTGAAGAACTGCAGGCTGCCTGCGCCGGGGATAGAGGTAATGGTCACCGACAGACCGGTGTTGGCATCGGCATCGGTGACTTTGAAATCACTCCAGGCGAACACGTAGTCGGTGTCTTCCACGCCAAACACCGCGCCACCAGGCGAAACTGGCAGGTGGTCGTTGTCGAGGATGGTGGTAGCCACGCTCGATTTGCTGCTATCCACCTGCAGGTTCTCGAAGTTGCCACCGGTGGCAGTTTCGATTTTCACCACGAAGTTCTCGGTACCTTCGACCAGCTTGTCGTCGATGGTAGCGATGTTGAACGTGGTGCCTGTGCTGTTGGCCGGGATCTTCACGGTGGTGACACCGGTGAAGTCCTCACCGTTTTTGGCGGTGCCGCTGTAGCTGAGGGTGATCGTGACTTCGGCCTTGGAGGCGTTGCTCAGGGTCAGCGTGTACTGGCCGGTTTCGCCCTCGGTCAGCGAACTGGTGCCGGTGATGCCGACCGTGGTGACGTCACCTTGGTTGCCGGTGCCCGGGATACCCGAGCCTGGCTCGTCGGTCACGGTGGTGCTGACCGAGGTCTTGTCCAGAGTCAGTTGCTCGAACTTGCCGACATCAGTGCCGCTGACCGAAGCGATCGACTTGATCACAGGGTCGTTTGCACCGACGTAGACGTTGTCCGGGGCAGCCACGGTGGCAGTACCCACGGTGCCGTTGGCCGGCACGGTGATGGTGGTCTTGCCATCGTTCAGGGTGAATGTCAGCGCCGAGTGGTTGTTGATCGGCAGGCCATCTTTGTTGGTCAGCGTCACGGTGTAGGTGATCACGCCGCCTTCGGTGACCGACGGGGTCGCAGTAAGTTTCGCGATGACTTCGTCGGTGGTGTCGGTGACGTTGACCTTCGCCGCGTCGCCCAGCTGCAGGTTCTCGAAGGTACGGCCGCCGATGTCGGCTGCCGACTTGATACCCAGGCTGATTTCACCGGCGTCGTTGTAGACGTCGTCGCCTTGTGCCGCGTGCTCGTATGGCGCGCTGGTCTGGCCGGCCTTGATGGTGACTTGAGCGTTGTTGCTCAGGGTCACGACCAGGTCGTTGGCCAGGGCGGTGTTGATGTG
>NZ_JAWRYI010000479.1:0-273 GCF_046534705.1 Pseudomonas sp. SIMBA_068 | reverse complement strand
CCTCGACGTTCGACACTGTCAGTCTCCCGGTCATCCGGCCGCAGGATCACGACGGGCCGCCTCTCATCGCCGAGAAATAAAGCAGCTGCCTGACGAGCGATGCGCGTATGATGAGTTGAACCGAGCACCCAATTGTAGATTGACCGCTCGCCCCTCCCCAAATCTGCGTCGCGCGCTGCTTGCGCGCCACGTTTGCCCCTCACCTCGCATCGCGCTGTGCAACGACAGCACAGTTCGAGATCGGCTCGCGCGTTGTCTTTGAGTAGCCCAAGG
>NZ_JAWRYI010000478.1:0-273 GCF_046534705.1 Pseudomonas sp. SIMBA_068 | reverse complement strand
CAAGGTCGAGAGCCAGCAGGCCTTGATGGAAGCCACCGCCGAGCTGTTCGAGCACTCGGTACTGCTGCTGGCCCAGGAGTTCTTCTACACCGAGTACGACTGGCGCATCGGCGTGCTCAACCGCAAACCGATCTTTGCCTGCCAGTACTTCATGTCCAAGGGCCATTGGCAGATCTACAACCACAAGGCCAAGGGCCAGGACATCAACGGCGAGTGCCGCACCCTGGCGATCCACGAAGCGCCCCGGGCGGTGGTGGATCTGGCGGTGAAGAC
>NZ_JAWRYI010000477.1:0-273 GCF_046534705.1 Pseudomonas sp. SIMBA_068 | reverse complement strand
ATCAATATTTGCTACTGGCAACCCTTTAAATAAGTTCACTAATTCGATATCTGGCCTATTAATTTCACTTACTATTACACATCCTGCATTTTTCATTGTTTCAGTCTCCTATCCAAAAATAAATTCAGTATTTACATTACAAATATCTTTGTTTGCAATAAACTTCTTCTGTATCTTTTTTTCATTTAATGCTTGATTAACAAGTTCAAAGGCCAAGTTTAGTTGTGTTTTTTTAGAACCTTCTCCGTAAAATGCACTGTGACAAGTAAGGAT
>NZ_JAWRYI010000476.1:0-273 GCF_046534705.1 Pseudomonas sp. SIMBA_068 | reverse complement strand
GCGGCACCGTCTTGATCGGTATCGGCACACTGCTCAGCAACAGCGGTTTCAGCGCTTCGGCATGGGGCTCCAGAGGTGGCCCCACCAACTGATTCGCCAGCGTTTCCAGCCAGCCCCGCACCCGCCCGGATTTGATATGCCCCAATACCTGGGCTCCCAGCCGAAGCTGCACGCCCATGCCCCGGGTGGCCCAGATCAGAAACAGGTTGATCAGTACTTCACCCGTGATTTCACCCAGCAGCTCATACATGTCTGGCGGCGGCAGCATGCGTA
>NZ_JAWRYI010000475.1:0-273 GCF_046534705.1 Pseudomonas sp. SIMBA_068 | reverse complement strand
TAAACATCGCCATAAACACCAGCAGCAGCGTCCAGTCCACACTGAGCACCACGCGACGTGCCAGCAGCGCAAAGCCTGCCGCCACAATCACCAGTCCCCACAGCTCTTGTTTGAACTCCAGCGCCGTCAGAAAGACGATATACAGCCCCAGACAACTCCACACCAGCCGCGGTTTCCACTCCGGTGTTTGCACCCCCGTATGGTATTGCATCGCCTTTCCAGGGAAACAACACCAGCACAGGAGCAGGAGCGTCAGCATCATTGCGCCAGCCA
>NZ_JAWRYI010000474.1:0-273 GCF_046534705.1 Pseudomonas sp. SIMBA_068 | reverse complement strand
GCCCAGCTCTTCGAACAGGGTGCCAGGCACCAGCATGCCCTTGGCGTACTCTTCGGTGCGCCGGGCAATTTCCCATGCGCCCGGCAGACGCGAGAGCACTTTCTTGCTGCCTTCACGCATGCTCGCGTAAGTACGGCTGGAGGGGATTTTGGCCAGGTAGTTGGACAGGCCACCGACATTGCGCGAGATCGACATGTCGTTGTCGTTGAGGATCACCAGCATATTGGCGTCCACTTCCGGCGCGTGGTTCAGCGCCTCGAAGGCCATGCCGGC
>NZ_JAWRYI010000473.1:0-273 GCF_046534705.1 Pseudomonas sp. SIMBA_068 | reverse complement strand
CGTCAGGGCCTTGTCGAGGGCGTCGACCGGTGCGAGGCCCTGTTCCAGCAGGTCGAGTACGTCCGGGCCGAGGGCCGGCAGGGTGATGTTCTGGGTCGACACCGCGCCGACACCGGGCCGCAGCCACGGGCAACGGGCGCCTACGGCGATGCTCGAGGAACTGATGGCGATCCCCAGTTGGCCGGTGTCCGCGCAGCGAGCGACGATGGAAAAGGTCATGGGCTGCCTCCTTACTCTGGGATAACCGCGATCACGTCAATTTCCATCAACCAC
>NZ_JAWRYI010000063.1:0-450 GCF_046534705.1 Pseudomonas sp. SIMBA_068 | reverse complement strand
GAACCGCGTTGCACGCCAATTTTCTTGCCTTTCAATTCATCCAGGCTGTCGCTGACCGTGGTGCCTTCCTTCATCACCAGCTGCGCTGGGCTCAGGTAGTAGCGGTGGGTGAAGTCGACGGACTTCTTGCGGTCGTCAGTGATGGACATGGACGACAGGATCGCGTCGATCTTGCGCACTTTCAACGCCGGGATCAGGCCGTCGAACTCTTGCTCGACCCACACGCACTTGACCTTCATCTCTTCGCACAGGGCGTTGCCGATGTCGTAGTCAAAACCCACGATGTTGCCATCCGGCGCCTTCGAGGCAAACGGAGGGTAAGCCGCTTCGATACCAATCTTCAGGGGCTTTTCATCAGCGAAGGCCTGCATGGACAGCACGGACAGCGCCATGGCGCCCAACAGCACAAGTTTCTTCATCTTGGGACTCCATCGGTATAGGGCAAAAAGC
>NZ_JAWRYI010000472.1:0-273 GCF_046534705.1 Pseudomonas sp. SIMBA_068 | reverse complement strand
CATCTTCGCTGGCCGCCGCTTGCAGCTCGAAATTGAACGTGCGGCAGAAGCGCTTGCGCAGGGCCAGGCCCCAGGCGCGGTTGATACGGCTGCCATAGGGCGAGTGGATGATCAGTTGGGTGCCGCCGGACTCGTCGAAGAAGCGCTCCATGATCAGCGTCTGTTGCGAGGGCAGGGCGCCCAGTACTTCCCGCGTGCGCCCCAGGTAATCGAGCAACTGGCTGGCGCTGTCTTCGCCCAGTTCGAAGCTGCGCTGCAGCCATTGCACCACCG
>NZ_JAWRYI010000471.1:0-273 GCF_046534705.1 Pseudomonas sp. SIMBA_068 | reverse complement strand
GACGGAAACACCACGTCGTAGCCGGAATTGCCGGTCATCAGCTTGCCATCGAGGGTTTCGTTGCTGTCGTACACGTCGTAGGTGGGATTGATGCCCGTGGTTTGCTGAAAGTGCTTGAGGGTGTCCGGCGCGACGTAGCTGGACCAGTTGTAGATCTTCACCGTGTCGGCGGCGTTGGCCATGCTGGCGGCCAGCATCAGAGGTGCAAGAAGAAGGGTGCGCATGTCGGGTTTACCTTGCTTTGTCTGTTGTTATCGAAGGCAGGCGATCAGC
>NZ_JAWRYI010000470.1:0-273 GCF_046534705.1 Pseudomonas sp. SIMBA_068 | reverse complement strand
GGTGCGCGCTTCGAGCCAGTCCAGGCCCGGCTGAAGCAGGGCGATATCACCGCGAAAGCGGTTGATGACAAAGCCCTTGACCCGTGCCTGCTCACTCGGCGACAGCAATTCTAGGGTGCCGACAAGGTGCGCGAAGACCCCGCCCCGATTGATATCGGCCACCAGAATCACTGGGCAGTCCACCGCTTCGGCAAAGCCCATGTTGGCGATGTCGCCGGCACGCAGGTTGATCTCCGCAGGCGAGCCTGCACCTTCGACCATGACCACCGGGTA
>NZ_JAWRYI010000469.1:0-273 GCF_046534705.1 Pseudomonas sp. SIMBA_068 | reverse complement strand
GCGGCAGTTATTGGTAACCACGATACTCTACGTTCTCTGGTTGAGCGTTTTGATATTCCGTTTGAGCTGGTAAGCCATGAAGGGTTAAGCCGCAACGAGCACGATCAAAAGATGGCGGATGCCATTGATGCTTATCAACCTGACTACGTGGTGCTGGCGAAGTATATGCGGGTATTAACGCCGGAATTTGTGGCACGCTTCCCGAATAAGATCATCAATATTCACCATTCATTCCTGCCAGCGTTTATTGGCGCACGTCCTTATCACCAGGCC
>NZ_JAWRYI010000468.1:0-273 GCF_046534705.1 Pseudomonas sp. SIMBA_068 | reverse complement strand
GTAGCGGCCATTCTTGCCATGCCCAGGCATCGCTTGGTTGCTTCGCAGGGCAATCATCTGGCTGAGCTTGATCAGTTCGATGCCTTGGCCTCTGAGCTGTGGCAGTGCCCGCTCCAGCACATCGAGAGTCTGAGGATAAGGGTGCCCGATCAACACAGCCGAACCCTGCTTGCGCGCCAGGGCGATGCCTTGCTGCAACTGCCCGCTGATGGCCTCGGTAGTGCGCACATCGTCGAGGAACACATCACGCGAAACGTGGGCCAGGCCGATGCG
>NZ_JAWRYI010000467.1:0-274 GCF_046534705.1 Pseudomonas sp. SIMBA_068 | reverse complement strand
CGTTGTGCTCCTCGTTAGAGCGAGCACGTCGAAGCAATTCAACCTGCAAGACATTGAGCGGATCGGTGTACGGGTTTCGTAAACTAATCGACTCTTTTATCCAAGGCTGAGCTGCAAGTAAGCTTTTTTGCGGGCTTAACGACTGCACAAGCTCAATGGCTTCTTCAAGCTCTTTTCGCAACGTTACACCTAACGGCTTGTACATATCTTCCACCAGCGCATTATCATAGTGCTCACTTAACCAGCTATCGGCTTTACTAAATACCATTTCAAG
>NZ_JAWRYI010000062.1:0-450 GCF_046534705.1 Pseudomonas sp. SIMBA_068 | reverse complement strand
GGTAATAATTAACCTCTGAACGTTGCATGGTGGCCTCCTGAGGGTACTGACAAAGTCTGGCCCGGGTTAGCTGTAAGAGCGAGCCTGCGCAGAGAGCCCGGTCAGATCGGAAAGTCGCTAAGGCCAATCCCTGGCCGCTCGGCCCGCGCCGTCCATGGCGCGGGACGCTTTCCTCCTCTGACCGGGTTCCCTGCGCGATAAGGTTATTCGTTGCTGCCAGATTCACCCTGATTTAAGTCTGTCAGAAGTCTGAAGCGGGTGCCGCACTAAAGCTTATTTCACCGTCCAGCCCTGATAGCTGCCGATATTATTACGATCGATCAGTTTCACCGGGATCAGCACCGGCTTATCGGGTGCCGGTTTGCCCTGCAGAATGTCATAACCAATCTCGACCGCTTTGGCGGCCATGACCTGCGGGTCCTGCGCAGGCGTCGCGACGAACAGTGAATT
>NZ_JAWRYI010000466.1:0-274 GCF_046534705.1 Pseudomonas sp. SIMBA_068 | reverse complement strand
GAACGAGGCGCTCGACCTCATGGTGTACAACCTGGCCATGGCCTATTTCCTCGGCCTGCACCGCTACGTCGAGAACGACGGGGACAAGCTACGGCAGGCGCTCGCGCAGGCCAGCCTCTTCGAGCAGGGCGAACCGCAGCCAGCCCGGCCCCAGGCCGCCGCACGGGACGATGACGACCAGGACGAAGACGATACGCCGCCGAGGTCTGCACCTCCGCCGGCGCCGGTCAGGCGCAGCGATTCGCCGCCACCCCAGCCGGCCCCTCGGGCTGCC
>NZ_JAWRYI010000465.1:0-274 GCF_046534705.1 Pseudomonas sp. SIMBA_068 | reverse complement strand
CGGCTGATGCCCGCGATCGAGGCCGGCAGTACTCCACGGAAACACGCATGCCGCGTCGGGAACGGGCAACGTGAGGCCGACGGCGCCACCCAGGCGGTCATGCGCAGCTTTTCCGCCAGTTGCACCGCCAGGCCGTTGGCCCCGCAGCCATCGACATCCGGCCCCAGTACCAGCACGGGGTTGCGCCCGCGCATCAACTTGCCCAGCAGGCGCAGCTCGAAGGGCAGCAAACGGGTTGGGTCGGTCGCCACCACGGCAACTTCCGCAATGACCG
>NZ_JAWRYI010000464.1:0-274 GCF_046534705.1 Pseudomonas sp. SIMBA_068 | reverse complement strand
ATACCGCCAATGCCGTGGCGACCGTGATCTACACCCATTCGCTGACGCCCGGCATCGCGGTGGTCTGGTCCGGTTTCTGTAACTTTCTGGGTGTGCTGCTCTCCAGCGGCGTGGTGGCGTTTGGCATTATCTCACTGCTGCCGGTGGAGTTGATCCTGCAGGCCAGCAGCGGCAGCGGGTTTGCCATGGTCTATGCGCTGCTCTTCTCAGCGATTATCTGGAACCTGGGCACCTGGTATTTAGGGCTGCCGTCGTCGTCGTCCCATACGCTGAT
>NZ_JAWRYI010000463.1:0-274 GCF_046534705.1 Pseudomonas sp. SIMBA_068 | reverse complement strand
CGCAGCAAGTTAAAAGAGTACCAGTACCAGGAAGTTAAAGGTCCATTCATGATGGATCGCGTCCTGTGGGAAAAAACCGGGCACTGGGAAAACTATAAAGAAGCAATGTTCACCACCTCATCTGAGAACCGTGAATATTGCATCAAACCGATGAACTGTCCTGGGCATGTTCAGATCTTTAATCAGGGTCTGAAATCCTACCGTGACCTGCCGCTGCGTATGGCAGAGTTCGGCAGCTGTCACCGTAATGAACCCTCAGGCGCACTGCACGGCC
>NZ_JAWRYI010000462.1:0-274 GCF_046534705.1 Pseudomonas sp. SIMBA_068 | reverse complement strand
CGAGGAGCTGGCGCATACGCTGACCAGCCAGGTGGCGTTCAGCCTTAAGCCGTTGATGGACAACAGTGAAAATAACCGGACTCAGATAGAAGCCATTCTTAATCAGATGACGGCTAACAGCCGTATTCTGGATGCATCGGTCTATAGCTTGCCACGGCTCGACCAGTACATCGGCAGCCAGAAGCCGGAATAGAACAAAAACGACTCCAGGAAAACGCTGGCGATCTTCTTCTTCAGCGGATCATCGGCCTGGTAGTGTTCCAGAATGATGCGC
>NZ_JAWRYI010000461.1:0-274 GCF_046534705.1 Pseudomonas sp. SIMBA_068 | reverse complement strand
CCAGGCGTCTGCCGTCAGACAAAATCAGCTCGCAACCTTCGGCGCTCACCACCGGATAAACCGGCAGAGGGGAGGTCATGGATGTGTATGGGTGCCAGATATGGCGTTGGTCAAAGGCAAGATCGTCCGTTGTCATAATCGACTTGTAAACCAAATTGAAAAGATTTAGGTTTACAAGTCTACACCGAATTAACAACAAAAAACACGTTTTGGAGAAGCCCCATGGCTCACCGCCCACGCTGGACATTGTCGCAAGTCACAGAATTATTTGAAA
>NZ_JAWRYI010000061.1:0-451 GCF_046534705.1 Pseudomonas sp. SIMBA_068 | reverse complement strand
CTACAGACTCTTGCCAAACCACATCAGTTTCAAACTGATTGACGATTTCTGGAAGGACTAGTTCGTCTTCTTCATCACTTGATGAACAACCCATTAGCGTTGCCATACATAGGGCAAGGGTTGCGGTCGTTAATTTTTTCATACCTAAAACCTTATGCCGCTGGGCTAGTTACTGCTAGGTCATCTAACTTAACTTGTAAGAGTGGGTTGCCTGTTAACCCACCTGCATCTACCGCGGCTTGGTAAGCAGTACGTGCTTGTTCTTTATTACCTTGCTGAGCGTAAATATCGCCTTTAAGTTCTGCTACGTTTGCATTAAATGCTTCAGGTAATGGTGCATTTAGTGTGTTTAAAGCATCGTCAAAATTAGTTTGTGCAATTTGAATACGCGCTAAACGTGTAATTGCAATTGCTTTTAATTCTGCATTATCAACGTTTGATACAATCCAGC
>NZ_JAWRYI010000460.1:0-274 GCF_046534705.1 Pseudomonas sp. SIMBA_068 | reverse complement strand
CATGGGTGCCAGGCGCTTATCAGCCGGCCAGGTCTTCATATAGTGTTGGCCGCGCTGAAACATCCGAAACCAATTGGTACTGCCAGATTCATTCGCCATGGCTCACCTCAACTAATGCTGTAACAATTAAAAAATAGTTATAACTACACAACTTTACGTGACATCCTTCAATTATTTTTGTCTTTAAAGGTGACTCCAGCTATTCTGACGCCGTTTTACCCCCTTTCCGGAAGCGGATTGCGCTTTTGGGAAGAGGCCTGAGCCAGGTTCAGAC
>NZ_JAWRYI010000459.1:0-274 GCF_046534705.1 Pseudomonas sp. SIMBA_068 | reverse complement strand
AAATAGGCTTTTATTTATGTATGGCTGTAATGTAAGAAAAAAGATATAAACCAGTTGTAACAAAATTATTAACGAGTAAATTAACAGCTGTCGCAAAAAACAATAAAAAAATGGAAACAGCTATAAGGAAAGTAGCGCGGCACGACTACATAGCACAAAGATTGTGCTACTAAAGGAAATACTACAAAAGAGTCAGGATGACCGAAAATAATAAAATAACTCATGGAAGTTTAATAATAAAAACAAAATGGAATGAAACAAGGAACGTAAAAAT
>NZ_JAWRYI010000458.1:0-274 GCF_046534705.1 Pseudomonas sp. SIMBA_068 | reverse complement strand
AGAATATGACCGTCATCGTCAAGACTGACGACAGAGGGCGTCAACACCTCACCCAGCGCGTTAGGGATCAGGCATGCGCTGCCGGATTGCCAGACGGCGCAAAGGCTGTTGGTGGTGCCCAGGTCGATACCCAGCATGGCTGGAGGGAGGGTGGCTGCATCCTGCATGATTAAAGGTGTCCAGGTCGGTAAAGCACCGACCTTACTAACCTCGAACTGCAATGCCTATCAGGAAAATCCTGCGTAGCAGGCTATTCCAGCAACCGCCGGAACTC
>NZ_JAWRYI010000457.1:0-274 GCF_046534705.1 Pseudomonas sp. SIMBA_068 | reverse complement strand
GGTCAGGTCCAGCCTCAGCGCCTGGGCCAACGCGTCCACCAGCTCGACATTGGCCCCATAAAGTTGCTGCAGACGGCGGTCGAACTGCGCATACGGCGCCTGCAACACCAGGCCGACCCGCAGGCTGCGATGCGCCTCCAGCCACTGCTGCTGCGCGGGTTCAAGGGCCACGCTCGGCACTGCCTCGGGCCTTGCCAGCGCGATCAAGGGTAGCCACAAGCAGCCGATAACCAACAGGCGACGCATTCGCTTCATCTACACGCTCGTCTTGGCA
>NZ_JAWRYI010000456.1:0-274 GCF_046534705.1 Pseudomonas sp. SIMBA_068 | reverse complement strand
GGATAGTGGCGATCACACTGGCGAGTTTGTTGCCGTCGATTTTGCCGCGTTCCAGCAGCTTATTGAGCAGCTTGCTGGCTTCGTTCATCCCCAGCGTTAACGCCTGTGGATTAATATCTTTCATTCTGACCGGCACGCCTTTCCACGCAGACTGGTAGCTGATGCCGCCACCCATAATGCCTGCGCCCAGTACCGCTGCCTGAGCGGGTGCGCCGCTTTCGCTGCCGCGCTTTTTCGCCAGACCTTTCACGTACTGATCGTTGAGGAAGATGCC
>NZ_JAWRYI010000455.1:0-274 GCF_046534705.1 Pseudomonas sp. SIMBA_068 | reverse complement strand
CTATGCCCAGGAGGCGCTGGGTGATGTGGTGTTCGTGCAGTTGCCGGAGCCGGGCGAGTACGCCGAGGGCAATGAAGTCGCGGTGCTGGAGTCGGTGAAGGCCGCCAGCAACATCAGCATGCCCCTGAACGGTAGCGTGGTGGCGGTCAACCAGGCCCTGGCCGACGACCCGGAACTGGTCAATGCCTCACCGATGAAGGACGGCTGGTTCTTCCGCATCCAGGTCGCCAACATCGCCGACCTCGACACCTTGATGGACCAGGAAGGCTATGAG
>NZ_JAWRYI010000060.1:0-451 GCF_046534705.1 Pseudomonas sp. SIMBA_068 | reverse complement strand
AGGGGGATGCTGCCATGAAACGAAGAACGCGTATTAACTACACGCCGGAACAGAAAGCGATTATCTGGGACAGATATAAGCAAGGTGATTCCCAGCATGATATCGCCAGAATGTTCGACAGATATCATTCTTCTATTATGCCCACTATCCACCAGACTGGTGGGTACCGCCTCCCTGTCCGAAAGCGGCACCCGTTAGCGCTTTCACTTGATGAAAGAGAGGAAATATCCAGAGCGATGGTAGCAAAAATCAGCATCAGGGCGATCGTAAACAAACTATCGAGAGCCCCCTCAACGATTAGCCGGGAGATCAAGAGGCACGGTGGTGCAAAACAATACCGTGCATCAAAAGCGGATACGGCTGCGTGGGAAAATGCTCTGAGACCAAAACTTTGCAAGCTAATTGAAAGCCCCACACTGTGTAAAATTATCGCAGAGAAGATGTATCAGGA
>NZ_JAWRYI010000454.1:0-274 GCF_046534705.1 Pseudomonas sp. SIMBA_068 | reverse complement strand
ACTCATTTTTGCTAAAAAGTCTGACTTAACACGGTTGGCATCTTGTGCTTCTTTTTTTGCCATTGTGAGCTGAATATTTTGCGTTTCATATTGTTCAAGCGTTTCACGATAATCACTGGTTGCTTGGTCAATATTTTTTTGCATTTCGTCTTTTTGCATTACCATAGTATCGGCTATGGTATTTAACCCTTCACGAAGAATATCAAATTCACCCAACATGGTATCAGTAAGGCCAGTACTTCTTTTTCCCTCAACGAGTTTGTCGGTTGCAAGC
>NZ_JAWRYI010000453.1:0-274 GCF_046534705.1 Pseudomonas sp. SIMBA_068 | reverse complement strand
CCGCCTTGTTCTAAAAATGTCAGGCTGGCGATGATTTTTGGCAACATGCTGCCGGGCGGGAAATGCCCTTCCTGCATATAGCGGGTCATGGTGGCAATATCCACCCGATCGAGCGCCTGCTGCTGCGGTTTGCCAAAGTGAATACACACTTTTTCGACGCCAGTGGTGATCACAAGAATGTCGGCGTGAATTTCACGGGCCAGCAGCGCGGTAGAGGGATCTTTGTCGATAACCGCGTCCACGCTTTGGTAATCTCCCGCGTCAGTACGCACTA
>NZ_JAWRYI010000452.1:0-274 GCF_046534705.1 Pseudomonas sp. SIMBA_068 | reverse complement strand
CCACATACTTTTTATTGGAGTTATAATAACTAAGTACCTCTATATCGCCGTCAGAATAACGAATTGCATTTTCAATCATGTTAGTTACAACACGCTTTATAGCCACACTGCTGAGCGGAATACTCTCTATACTTGGGTTACTTTTAAAGGTAATAGAGCGCTGATGCTTTAACTCGCAATTAACGACCTCACCCACTAACGCGTTTATATCTTCACAACTGAGTTCTTCGCGTTTGTGGTGACGTAAATATTCAATAAATTGATCGATAATACC
>NZ_JAWRYI010000451.1:0-274 GCF_046534705.1 Pseudomonas sp. SIMBA_068 | reverse complement strand
AACGCCGTACGTGCCGCATCGGGCACCAGGAAGCTGGAGTCCTGTGGCCAGCCATAGGCGGCCTTGGTCAGGCGGATTTCTTCTTCACCCAGCGGCTCGCCATGGGCGGCGGCCGTGTTGTGTTTGTGGGGCGAGCCATAGCCGATCACGCTGTCGACCACGATCAGGGTCGGGGCGCCGGTGTTGGCCTGGAAGGTTGCCAACGCAGCACTCAGGGCTTGCAGATCATTGGCATCGGTGACGTGCAGGGTGTGCCAGCCATAGGCCTGGAAGC
>NZ_JAWRYI010000450.1:0-274 GCF_046534705.1 Pseudomonas sp. SIMBA_068 | reverse complement strand
AATAATTTCCTGGCTGCCGTCCGGCAAAGCGCGCACCGCCACCGGCAATATGTGCGGCAGGGCTTTGAGCAAGGCGTCGGTATCGCTGGACTTGAACACGCTGGTCAAGCGCAGGTTACCCACCGCCGTCGAGCTGACCCGCAACGGCCGCTCGCGGTAACGCGATACCTCGCGCGCCACATCGCCCAGTGTGGCGTTGTTGAACACCAGCTTCCCGCTGCGCCAGGCCGTCAGTTCATCGGTATTCACGGTGTAGGCAGTAGCGACTTGCCCC
>NZ_JAWRYI010000449.1:0-274 GCF_046534705.1 Pseudomonas sp. SIMBA_068 | reverse complement strand
GCGCTGCGGTATTGCACCACTCCAGATCCGCTTCCGTCAGCACCACGGCTGAGGCCTTAATCAGGGCGAGTTGCTCGCGGTAACGGCTGTTTGCAAGAAAAGTGATTTGGCCAGTTGTGGCGGATTGCATAGAAGCAATGCCGGAGATGACGATATCGCCATCTCCGTGCAATTCTGCATCCAACTGCTGGGCTAAATCAGCCAGTCGAATAGATGACATGAATTATTTAACCTGTTTCAGCACGTCAGCAGTGATGTCTTTTGCGTTTGACGC
>NZ_JAWRYI010000059.1:0-455 GCF_046534705.1 Pseudomonas sp. SIMBA_068 | reverse complement strand
GAACAGCAAGTGATGGTCGAAGGCTGGAACCACACCCGAGCGGCCTATCCGAACGAGCGCAGCATTCATTCGTTGATCGAAGCTCAGGTATTCGCCACCCCGGACGCTCCGGCACTGGTGTTTGGCGAGCAGGCTCTGAGCTACGCTGAGCTCAACCGCCGCGCCAACCAACTGGCGCACAAGCTGCGTGAACTGGGCGTTGGCCCGGATGCGCTGGTGGGCATCGCCATGGAGCGCAGCCTGGAGATGGTCATTGGCTTGCTGGGGATTGTGAAGGCAGGCGGCGCCTACGTGCCGCTGGATCCGGAATACCCGCAGGACCGCCTGGCCTACATGTTTGAAGACAGCGGCATCGGCTTGCTGCTGACCCAGTCGCACCTGCGTGACAACCTGCCGATTCCGGCCGGCCTGCGCAGCCTGGACCTGGATGTCGAAGACCTCAGCGGCTTCAGCGA
>NZ_JAWRYI010000448.1:0-274 GCF_046534705.1 Pseudomonas sp. SIMBA_068 | reverse complement strand
CGGCGCTGCTGGGCGCGCTTAGCACCCAGGGTTACCAGTTTGGCCTCTTCTCCTCGGAAGGCTTTAATCCGCCGCTCTACCGGCAGGCGTTGCTGACTGATTATTCACTGCCTGCAACGACCAGCCAGCCCAACGCCAGTACTGTGGCGCAATGGCAGAACTGGCTGGAGAAACAGAACGGTTCACAGGCGCCGTGGTTCTCATGGATTGCCCTGAACGGCCCGGACGTCGCCGGCGACAGTGCAAAAGCGCGTCAGCGCAGCTATCTGCGCCA
>NZ_JAWRYI010000447.1:0-274 GCF_046534705.1 Pseudomonas sp. SIMBA_068 | reverse complement strand
GCGCCAACATGACGATATGGCGGGTGTGCATCTCTTTCTTGTACCCGGCCGCGTGGGCCGACGCCGGCTTTGATTGTTCGGTGGACATAATCGAGTTCTCATGAAGTGGCTGGCAATCGACCGGCAAGCGGCCCTGGGGCCGACCCCGTCGATGTGTCAGCGGCTGTTATTGTTATGGCTTTCATGAATCAGGAAGGGCGCGCCCAACGCCTCAGGTCGACACTTCAACGTGCCGATCGCAGCGGTCGCTGCCCTGCCCCTGCTGGGCGCGCAC
>NZ_JAWRYI010000446.1:0-274 GCF_046534705.1 Pseudomonas sp. SIMBA_068 | reverse complement strand
GGCTTCCTCCCGTCGCGGAGGAAGCCTGAGGAGATTAATCGTGAGCGCCGATTTCGCGCAGTTTACGACCTTTCATCAGATTACGTGCAATATGTTCCAGCGAAACGTGTTTGGTTTCCGGTACCAGCCACAATGTCAGCAGGATAAACAGTACGTTCAGAGCCGCGTACACCCAGAAGGTGTTGGCGTTACCCAGCGTGTTGAGCATGGTCAGGAACGTTGCGCCAACGATCATGTTGGCAATCCAGTTGGTGGCGGTGGAGCAGGTGATGCC
>NZ_JAWRYI010000445.1:0-274 GCF_046534705.1 Pseudomonas sp. SIMBA_068 | reverse complement strand
CCTTTGCCGAACAGGCGCTGGCTGAGCGGCAAAGGCGTCGTAGCCTTTATAGAGCAACGTTTGCAACAGAGGATGTTCCGGATGGTGCGTTTGCAGCACCACTTCGCCCTGTTTACCCGCACGCCCGGCACGACCGGCGACCTGGGTGTAAAGCTGAGCGAAACGCTCTGCCGAGCGAAAATCGGCAGAAAACAGCGCGCCGTCCACGTCCAGTAATGCAACCAGCGTCACATCCGGGAAATGGTGACCTTTCGCCAGCATTTGTGTACCAATC
>NZ_JAWRYI010000444.1:0-274 GCF_046534705.1 Pseudomonas sp. SIMBA_068 | reverse complement strand
CGACACACAAATACCCAACCTTTCGATCTACGGAACGCCACAGTTCCAGTTTCGCGTGCTCGCGCAACTTGCCCTGCTGGCTGGGCAGCCCGCGCTGAGAGAGCTACTGCAATCTGCTCGCAAAGGCGACCCACAAGGTGAGCGGTTGATCCTGATGCAGCTGTATGCCGGGAATAATGCTGTGCATGGCCAGGGCTGGGACCCCAGGACAGGTGTAGAGGGGGCTACAGCCATCACCACCATACTGTACGACCCCTATACCCATGGAGAGGAC
>NZ_JAWRYI010000443.1:0-274 GCF_046534705.1 Pseudomonas sp. SIMBA_068 | reverse complement strand
CGAGTTCCCGTACTTCACCGACATGGGCATGGACAAGAACATCGCCAAGGTTGAGAAACTCGACGAGCACACGGTGAAGTTCACCCTCAACGAAGTCGACGCCGCGTTCATCCAGAACCTGGCCATGAGTTTCGCCTCCATCCAGTCCGCCGAATACGCTGACCAGTTGCTGAACAACGGCAAGGCGGCCGACATCAACCAGAAGCCGATCGGCACCGGCCCGTTCGTGTTCAGCAAGTATCAAAAAGACGCGCAGATCCGCTTCAAGGGCAAC
>NZ_JAWRYI010000058.1:0-458 GCF_046534705.1 Pseudomonas sp. SIMBA_068 | reverse complement strand
TCTACAGCCGAATTGATGCCCAGGCTGATCTGGCCAGCGTCATTGTAAACGTCATCGCCTTGTGCAGCGTGCTCGTATGGCGCGCTGGTCTCACCGGCCTTGATGGTGACTTGAGCGTTGTTGCTCAAGGTCACGACCAGGTCGTGGTCCAGCGGTTGGTTGACGTGCACGGTGAACGTCGGTTTGACGTTCTCGGCTACCGAAGTCTGGTCGGCCGTGATGGTGACCTTGACCAGGTCGCCTTCGTTGCCCGGAGTGCCTGGCTCGTCAGTAACGGTGGTGCTGACCGGGGTTTTGTCCAGGTTCAGGTTTTCAAACTTCCACGCATCCGCGCCACTGACGGCGTCGATGGCGTTGACCACTGGCTGGTTAGCACCGACGTAGACGTTATCCGGCGCAGTTGCAGTGGCCGAGCCGGTGGTGCTGTTGGCAGCCACAACAACCGTCGTGCCATCGGT
>NZ_JAWRYI010000442.1:0-275 GCF_046534705.1 Pseudomonas sp. SIMBA_068 | reverse complement strand
CAGCTCATGCCGCCGATAAGGCCAATGGTGCGCATGCGATGCTCCTGACGAGGAATGTCGCGTTACCTTACCCACCGCTCGTGGATTAGTCATACGCAGTTGCCTGCGAAATGACCGGTGCAGTTCACTTCTCAAGCGCAATAGCGCGTTTCTACCACTGCGGCAAAACTTGCCGGCAGAAACCCTTGTTTGCGCAAAGTTGGCTATACCTACAGCTCAATATTCCGGTGATGACCGACAGGGAGTTCAATGATGAAGTCAAGGCTAATGATCAG
>NZ_JAWRYI010000441.1:0-275 GCF_046534705.1 Pseudomonas sp. SIMBA_068 | reverse complement strand
GTCGGCGTTATCAACACCGATGGCACCATGACGCAGGAGGATATCTCCGACTACGTGGCGGCGAATATGAAAGATGCCATCAGCCGTACGTCGGGCGTGGGTGATGTTCAGTTGTTCGGTTCACAGTACGCGATGCGTATCTGGATGGATCCGCACAAGCTGAACAACTACAACCTGACGCCGGTTGATGTTATCAGCGCGCTGAATACGCAGAACACCCAGGTTGCTGCCGGTCAGTTGGGCGGTACGCCTCCGGTTCCGGGACAGCAGCTTAA
>NZ_JAWRYI010000440.1:0-275 GCF_046534705.1 Pseudomonas sp. SIMBA_068 | reverse complement strand
CGTCAGGACGGACGGTAATTGAATGGCCTGCTAGAGCAAGCCAATTCTGAATTGACTCGTTATTCGAATAGACGATCTATGAGCAACAAACATTCGCCCCGAATTCGTTCGAACCGGGGCCTTGATCTAGCATCAGCTTGCTCGACAGGTATCACGAAGGTCGCGCATGACAGGTCGCACACGAGATTTATTGATAGCTCATCGTGAACGTCGCAACTCCATTTGCCGTTCCCGCTTTCACGCTCCCGGCTGTCTGCACGTAACGAGCCCACAGC
>NZ_JAWRYI010000439.1:0-275 GCF_046534705.1 Pseudomonas sp. SIMBA_068 | reverse complement strand
CACCAGCAGATTGGTCAGCGAGGCGGCGATATCCACCAGTGAATCCACCAGAGAGGCCAGTAAACTCACCGAACCGGTGTACCACCAGGCAAAAATTTTCACGAGCAACAGCACAGACGCAAGAATGGTCGCGCCGAGCGCAGCACGCTTTACCAGTCGGCCATAAGAGGGTTGCATGCCAGGTTCCCTGTGCGGCATCAGTGAAGATGCGCACCAAAATGAATGAATGGCTCAAGTTTAACATCGGGAGGCGGGCACTGCTTAGCGGGTCGATC
>NZ_JAWRYI010000438.1:0-275 GCF_046534705.1 Pseudomonas sp. SIMBA_068 | reverse complement strand
AATGCATTCGATAAAGCCCGGGCAGCGCAAACTTCGCAGCAGCAGGAATGGAGTACAATGCTGTTAAGTATGCTGCATGATATTCATCAGGAAAACGCCATCTGTTTGATGGTGAGGAGACTGCGTGACTGACGTTTTACTCTGTGTTGGCAATAGCATGACGGGCGATGATGGCGCAGGTCCGCCGCTGGCGGAAAAGTGCGCCGCCGCGCCGAAAGGTAACTGGGTGGTGATTGATGGCGGTAGTGCACCGGAAAACGACATCGTCGCCATCC
>NZ_JAWRYI010000437.1:0-275 GCF_046534705.1 Pseudomonas sp. SIMBA_068 | reverse complement strand
CCAGCCGACATCAAACACCCGTGAAAAGGTATTGGAGCTGTAAATCTGATCGAACTTACTGTCGAGCGTATCCTGCAGCTTAAAGACGGTTCCCCCGGTACTTTGCGCCTTGAAGCAGAAGATATTGACGATCTGGCCTCCGACAATGGTATTTTCAAAGAACGGCTGCGTGTTACTGCACTGTTCAGGCGTGACGGTGACTTTGGCCGCGGTGTCGACAGTCCCGGCGTTAGCCTGTCCATGCCAGCAGATGCCTTTAATGACGATTCGACGCG
>NZ_JAWRYI010000436.1:0-275 GCF_046534705.1 Pseudomonas sp. SIMBA_068 | reverse complement strand
CGGCATTAGCGTATGCCTTGAATCTTTCAGAGTTTCTGGGTAATGCCAAATTCTAATAAGATGTGGATACTAGCTAAAGTAACCACTACTCACTCTAAAAACCAATGATCAAAACAAAGGGGAATTCATGTTAAAGATTGAAGTAAAATCTGATAGAATCACAATAAATTAGAGAAGCAGTAAATGAAATTAATTGGAATTTTAAATAATATTTAATTAATTAAGTAAGGCAACATATTGGATAAGAAAATTTTGAATAATCCAAAACGTACAAA
>NZ_JAWRYI010000057.1:0-459 GCF_046534705.1 Pseudomonas sp. SIMBA_068 | reverse complement strand
CCCCCTTTTACGGCAACGTACATCAGCACACCTCCACATGCGTGGTTCGCGGAATAGCCAGCAGGCGTTCGCCGCAGGTCAGGATCAGGTCGATGCCGAGCGGGAACGGGTGCGGGCGCTCGGTGAGTTCGTGCAGAATGCACTCCGGCAGCTGCGGAGCGATCATTCGTTCTTCGGCAATACCCGCGCCGGTGAGACGCAACATGCGCCCGCCGCTCAGGCTGGCGACCTGTAAAATCAGCGTCGCGCCCGCTTCCGGCGCAACGGCGGTGCCGGTGGAAAGGGCGTTGAGCTGTTCGCTGGAAATCGCCTCATCCGTCACCGCGAAGGTCGCCTGTTCCGGCTGGCTGGCCAGCGGCGCGTTGGTATGAAAACGCAGGCTCTGGTTGACGATATCGTTATTTAATGGGGTAGAAAGCCACACCGGCGTGTCGTTATCGGCCAGCGTCAGCAGCACGC
>NZ_JAWRYI010000435.1:0-275 GCF_046534705.1 Pseudomonas sp. SIMBA_068 | reverse complement strand
AACAAAATCGATACCTGGCACCATCGGGAACTGGCGCACAATCGGGCCTTTGTTACAGATAGCCAGGGCATCTTTGTAGTTCAGGGATGAGTAGCTGACGTCGAGCGTGACATCGTGGTCAGGCAGTTGAGATTCGGGGAGATCTTTCAGCAGGGAACGGTAACCTTGTTCGTCATTTTCAATGACCAGTGCCTTGAACATGCAGCCTCCGGCAGAGTGGGAAAGAGAAGATCAGTTTACGCCTGGCAGATGCAATGCGGTAGGGCAATGGCCCC
>NZ_JAWRYI010000434.1:0-275 GCF_046534705.1 Pseudomonas sp. SIMBA_068 | reverse complement strand
ATTTCTCATAATTTGCTGTTAGTTGGCGTCTCGTTGCATAAAAAATCGAAAAGTAAGTGTTGGTTTAGACCTCCCGACACCAACAAGACTGGGCATAAGTGCACCCGTCTATATGCTCAATACCGCTCAAGACAAAACCCGTCGGTACCATCCCAGCCAGCGACGTATCTTGAAGGCAGGGCAATGCATCGGGCTCTAAAGGTAACCCTTTCCTCAGCTTAGCGATATTGGTGCTACGTCCAAGATCTGAGCCTATTTCTGACACTACCAACACG
>NZ_JAWRYI010000433.1:0-275 GCF_046534705.1 Pseudomonas sp. SIMBA_068 | reverse complement strand
ATGCTGGCCGACATGGTGCCCAGAGCCGAGAGCTTGCCGGCCTGGACCAGGTTGTCCTGGGCCCGCACCAGTTCCTGCTGGGCGGTTTCGCGCTCCAGCACTTCCTGCTTCAGGCGCCGGTTGAGGCTTTCCAGGTCGCTGGTGCGCTCGGCCACACGCATCTCCAGCTCGCGCCGCGCCTTGGCTTCGAAGGCGATCCGCTCCACGTAGTGGCGGCGGCGCTGCATCATCAGGCCGAGCAACAGCATCAGCACCAGCAGCGCGGCGGCGCCCAC
>NZ_JAWRYI010000432.1:0-275 GCF_046534705.1 Pseudomonas sp. SIMBA_068 | reverse complement strand
AGCTCCTAGGTCAGGCTAGAAGGGGCAAAGCCCCTTCTGGCTTATTGCTTACAGCATGTTGAGGAAGTCAACCTCGGATTCGGTAAATGTGTAGTTCATCACGCGAGAGATCTGAGGCATGTTGATTTCAGAACGACGACGTCCCATGGCTATTGCTCCTTTAAGGTTGATTTGAGTGCGCTCGTTGCGCAGGGCTTTTGTATCACTTGTTTTTTTCTTGGTTCAAGAGCTGCCCGGAATTTGTTGCGGAAAGCTAGCGTAGGAATTTTTTCTGG
>NZ_JAWRYI010000431.1:0-275 GCF_046534705.1 Pseudomonas sp. SIMBA_068 | reverse complement strand
CGAACAGGCGTGCAATCAGCCCCAGCACGATCACCACAAACAGAATACAGGTGATGTAGAAGCAGATAATCAGCTGGCCGAGCTGCACCAGTGAGCCCACGCCATACTTGCCGATAGTGAACGCCATCGCGCCAAATGCCCCTATCGGTGCCAGACGCATGATCATGTTGATGATGCCGAAAATCACTTTTGAGAAGCTTTCAATCACGTTGAAAATCAGCGTGCCAGTGTTACCCAGACGATGCAGGGCAAAACCAAACAGAATGGCAAACAGC
>NZ_JAWRYI010000430.1:0-275 GCF_046534705.1 Pseudomonas sp. SIMBA_068 | reverse complement strand
AATCAATCTCTTCGCAGCATTGATCGATGATGAACATCACCGACGGCACTTCCAGCATAATGCCGAGCTGGATCTTCTCATCAAACGGAATGTGTTCGTTACGCAGTTGCTGTTTGGCTTCCGCCAGTTTTTCTTTCACCCATAAGATCTCTTCCATTGAGGAGATCATCGGGATCATGATTTTCAGGCTGCCGTGAGCAGAGGCGCGCGGTGCGTATTTATGAAGAATACGCGTCGTTGTTTACCACACAACTACGGTCAATCCTGCGCGCCTC
>NZ_JAWRYI010000429.1:0-275 GCF_046534705.1 Pseudomonas sp. SIMBA_068 | reverse complement strand
CTATTGCCGTGCATAATAACGCCGGACATTTTACCGCCTTCAGCGGCCTGTTAAATGAGATGCTGGCACCGGTAAGGCTGGGGCTGATGTTCTTTGTTTCAGGTTTATTTGTCGATGCCGGGTTAAGAAAAGGCCTGGGTCCTTTTTTTAATAACAAGGTGCGCAGTATTCTCTATCCATTTGTGGTCTGGGTTGCAGTCTACGGCGGGTTGAAAATCCTGTTTAGCTCGATGGCTAATACGCCGCAATCACCGATGAATATTATTCTCTCCCAC
>NZ_JAWRYI010000056.1:0-461 GCF_046534705.1 Pseudomonas sp. SIMBA_068 | reverse complement strand
GCACGAATACAAAGCGATCGGCCCGCACGTTGCGGTTGCGAAACGTCTGGCGGCGAAAGGTGTTAAAATCAAACCGGGTATGGTTATCGGTTACATCGTTCTGCGTGGTGACGGTCCGATCTCTAACCGTGCGATCCTGGCGGAAGAATACGACCCGCGTAAACACAAATACGACGCGGAATACTACATCGAAAACCAGGTTCTGCCGGCGGTTCTGCGTATCCTGGAAGGTTTCGGTTACCGTAAAGAAGACCTGCGTTGGCAGAAAACCAAACAGACCGGTCTGACCTCTTGGCTGAACATCAAAAAATCTGGTACCGGTGGTGGTGGTGCGACCGTTAAATTCAAATACAAAGGTGAAGAAAAAGAAGTTGACATCTCTAAAATCAAAAAAGTTTGGCGTGTTGGTAAAATGATCTCTTTCACCTACGACGAAGGTGGTGGTAAAACCGGTCGTGGAG
>NZ_JAWRYI010000428.1:0-275 GCF_046534705.1 Pseudomonas sp. SIMBA_068 | reverse complement strand
AAACAGTCCGGCAGCTAACGGTGGCAGCACAGTGATCATCAGGGTGGGTATAACACTATCCGGCACGGTCAGATTCGGCAGTATCGCCCGGCCCAGCGCACCGGCCAGATGCATTCCCAGCATCAGGATCACCACCACAATGGTACCCAGAATAATGGCCCGATGGACTGCCTTGCTGTCTTTATAAGAGATGCAGCGCACCGCAGTATGCGGCAAGCCAATCACCCCAAAGCAGACCAGCACGACAAATGAACTGAGGAAGGTCGGCGTTATAA
>NZ_JAWRYI010000427.1:0-275 GCF_046534705.1 Pseudomonas sp. SIMBA_068 | reverse complement strand
CGAGTGTCGATGCACAATGCCGACCGGGTGGCCACGCCGGTCCAGTACGGCCAGCGAGTTCAGGTTGGCCTGGCGGCGAAACGACTCCAGCACCTGGGCAGTGGCGGTGTCTTGGTCCACCGCTGGTTGTTCGTTGAGCAGGGCGCTGAGGTCGCTGCCTTCTTCGCTGAGGGCGGTGCTGGCACTGTCTTGTTTGGGCAGCATCAAGTGCGCTTCTTGCGGCGGATGTTCCTGGGGCCGGCAGAGCAGATAGCCCTGGACCAGGTCGACGCCCA
>NZ_JAWRYI010000426.1:0-275 GCF_046534705.1 Pseudomonas sp. SIMBA_068 | reverse complement strand
CCATGGCTCCTACGAAGGCGAAATTATTTTTGCGGGAGAAGAGATTCAGGCGAGTCACATCCGCGATACCGAACGCAAAGGTATCGCCATCATTCATCAGGAATTGGCCCTGGTGAAAGAATTGACCGTGCTGGAAAATATCTTCCTGGGTAACGAAATAACCCACAATGGCATTATGGATTATGACCTGATGACGCTACGCTGTCAGAAGCTGCTCGCACAGGTCAGTTTATCCATTTCACCTGATACCCGCGTTGGCGATTTAGGGCTTGGGC
>NZ_JAWRYI010000425.1:0-275 GCF_046534705.1 Pseudomonas sp. SIMBA_068 | reverse complement strand
ACTGGTACTCAACGACAACGGCGGGCGGAGCATTCACTTTGAGCCGCTGCTGCCGGGGGAGGCGGTGTACAGCCGCAGCGAGTCAATGTGGCTGGTGCGCGGTGGTAAGGCAGCGCAGCCGGACGGCCACACGCTGGCGCGGCTGTGGGGGGCGCTGCCGCCGGATATCCGGTTAAGCCCGCATCTTTACCTGGCGACCAACAGCGCACAGGGGCCGTGGTGGATACTGGGGTGGTCAGAGCGGGTACCGGGTGCTGAGGACGTACTGCCAGCGC
>NZ_JAWRYI010000055.1:0-466 GCF_046534705.1 Pseudomonas sp. SIMBA_068 | reverse complement strand
CAGGACACCGCCCTTTCACGGCGGTAACAGGGGTTCGAATCCCCTAGGGGACGCCACTTGCTGGTTTGTGAGTGAAAGTCGCCGACCTTAATATCTCAAAACTCATCTTCGGGTGATGTTTGAGATATTTGCTCTTTAAAAATCTGGATCAAGCTGAAAATTGAAACACTGAACAATGAAAGTTGTTCGTGAGTCTCTCAAATTTTCGCAACTCTGAAGTGAAACATCTTCGGGTTGTGAGGTTAAGCGACTAAGCGTACACGGTGGATGCCTTGGCAGTTGGAGGCGATGAAGGACGTATTAACTTGCGATAAGCCTAGTCAAGCTAGTAAAAAGCACTTGAGACTAGGATTTCCGAATGGGGAAACCCACCTGCTTGCAGGTATCGTTAACTGAATACATAGGTTAACGAGGCGAACGCGGAGAACTGAAACATCTAAGTACCCGTAGGAAAAGAAATCAACCG
>NZ_JAWRYI010000424.1:0-275 GCF_046534705.1 Pseudomonas sp. SIMBA_068 | reverse complement strand
ACACTGGGCTCCCCACTATAACTCTGAACGCATCAGTCTGCGTCTCATTAGCTTCAGCCCGGTTAAGTTCAGATTACAATAAAAGAGGGTGTCCTGAGGGCAAATATAGGATGCGTGAGCAGACCGAAAATGGAGGAATATATGCGTTTTTATTGATTGCCATTAATTAAATGTCATTCAGCATTTCATAATGGGAGCGCAGGCGGAGGATACTATCACTCTTCATATGACAAAGGAGTGTGTTAAATGGCTATACCAGTATATCTGTGACTTTA
>NZ_JAWRYI010000423.1:0-275 GCF_046534705.1 Pseudomonas sp. SIMBA_068 | reverse complement strand
GGCCATCGGCGCAGTGGTGATCCCGGCACCAATTTGCCCGACCCCCGCTTGTTTGTGGGCGATACCCGTATTGATGACCGGTAAAATGCCGCGATCGGTCACTTTACGCGCATCAATCCCTGCTGCGGTGGGGGCAAAATTGAGGGCAGGAAGTGTAAATGCGGGGTTACCACCGAGGGTGATTGCTTGCATCCTACGGCTGTTATTGGTGGCATCGGCAGGGGTGCCTCCCACAAATTTGACGATCGCTGGAGATGACGCCATCGCGAAGCCAC
>NZ_JAWRYI010000422.1:0-275 GCF_046534705.1 Pseudomonas sp. SIMBA_068 | reverse complement strand
AATAAAATTATTACATCGACAGCTTCAGCCAGAATATTTTCTAAACTTAAAAGGCTATGCTGCCCTTGACCAGCCAAAAGATCATCAAATAGATCTTCTGGATAAAATATATCAACATCACTGAACTTTGCTAAAAATTGTGATAATTGATGACGCCAAGATTGATGATTAGCAACGTCACCACCACATAGAAAAATGGTTATTTTAATATTAGCTCCTCGATAGAAGCCTTTCTTTGTGAGATGTCCTATAAGCTGTTGTTGCTGCTCATCGGT
>NZ_JAWRYI010000421.1:0-275 GCF_046534705.1 Pseudomonas sp. SIMBA_068 | reverse complement strand
CCGCAGCTTTAGCGCGTTGATCCACTCTGGCAGGGCTGCATTTTGGCCCTGCCGCTGACAGGGAGCTCTTATGTCCGAAGATATCTTTGACGCCATCATCGTCGGTGCAGGGCTTGCCGGTTCGGTTGCCGCACTGGTGCTCGCCCGCGAAGGTGCGCAAGTGTTAGTTATCGAGCGTGGCAATTCCGCAGGTGCCAAGAACGTCACCGGCGGGCGTCTCTATGCCCACAGTCTGGAACACATTATTCCTGGTTTCGCCGACTCCGCCCCCGTAG
>NZ_JAWRYI010000420.1:0-276 GCF_046534705.1 Pseudomonas sp. SIMBA_068 | reverse complement strand
GATGGATTAATGCAGTCGGTAAAACTGAACGCTGCTCAGGCAAGGCAGCAACTTCCTGATGACGCGACGCTGCGCCACCAAATCATGGAACGTTTGATCATGGATCAAATCATCCTGCAGATGGGGCAGAAAATGGGAGTGAAAATCTCCGATGAGCAGCTGGATCAGGCGATTGCTAACATCGCGAAACAGAACAACATGACGCTGGATCAGATGCGCAGCCGTCTGGCTTACGATGGACTGAACTACAACACCTATCGTAACCAGATCCGCAAA
>NZ_JAWRYI010000419.1:0-276 GCF_046534705.1 Pseudomonas sp. SIMBA_068 | reverse complement strand
CCATCGTTCATGCTGCCCGTCTGCGCAACCTGACGCTGACCGCTCCCGAGCAGGTGCAGGAAAGCCCCGGCCAGGGGCTTGCCGGGATTGTTCAAGGCAAGGCCGTACGCTTGGGCGCCCTGACCTACGTGCAGAACGAGAAGGACGATGGCCGGTGGGCACAGGCGCGTTTGCAGCAACTGGACTACCTGGCCAACAGTGGCAGTTTCGTGGCGGTTGACGGTGAGTTGAAAGCGGTACTGCGGCTGGCCGATGACCTCCGTCGGGAAACCCCCC
>NZ_JAWRYI010000418.1:0-276 GCF_046534705.1 Pseudomonas sp. SIMBA_068 | reverse complement strand
AAATTCAAAATCCATAGGATTTACATATAATTAGAGGAAGAAAAAATGACAATATTGAATCACACCCTCGGTTTCCCTCGCGTTGGCCTGCGTCGCGAGCTGAAAAAAGCGCAAGAAAGTTATTGGGCGGGGAACTCCACGCGTGAAGAACTGCTGGCGGTAGGGCGTGAATTACGTGCTCGTCACTGGGATCAACAAAAGCAAGCGGGTATCGACCTGCTGCCGGTGGGCGATTTTGCCTGGTACGATCATGTACTGACCACCAGTCTGCTGCTG
>NZ_JAWRYI010000005.1:0-401729 GCF_046534705.1 Pseudomonas sp. SIMBA_068 | reverse complement strand
CGGAATTGGTAGACGCGCTGGTTTCAGGTATCAGTGACCGCAAGGTCGTGGAAGTTCGAGTCTTCTCCTGGGCACCAAATATTTTCAAGTAACAGATGACCAAGGATCTGTTACTACTGTGTGAAAGCGAACGATAGTCGCCTTCTACAGATGATGTAAAGCTTTGCCCAGGTGGCGGAATTGGTAGACGCGCTGGTTTCAGGTATCAGTGACCGCAAGGTCGTGGAAGTTCGAGTCTTCTCCTGGGCACCATACAAAAACCCACTAGCTTGCTAGTGGGTTTTTTCTTGCCTGCGTTTTTTGCCCCCGCCCTTCCCGCGCGCTCCCAGTGCCTACACCATGGTCTGCCCATGAATTTCTCGTCATACGGCCACTTGAGAAACAATTTCGTTTACCATTGTTTCCAAATATGTAGCCGTAAGCGAGGAAGTACCCGCATGACGATCCGCCCGCAACCGCTGATGCGCACCTTGGCCGCCGCCGTGCTGAGCCTGGTCATCGGCGCTCCGGCCGCCATGGCAGACGCACCGGTCACCCTGACCATGTACAACGGTCAGCACAAGGAAATCGGCGAAGCCATCGCCAAGGCCTACGAGGCCAAGACCGGTATTCACATCGACATTCGCAAGGGCAGCAGCAACCAGCTGGCCAGCCAGATCATCGAAGAAGGCGACCGGTCGCCGGCCGACATCATCTACACCGAAGAGTCCCCGCCCCTGAACAACCTGGGCGAGCTGGGCCTGCTGGCGAAGATCGACGACGCCACCTCGAACATGGTGCCCAAGGAGTACGTTGGCGCCAACGGCACCTGGATGGGCATCACGGCCCGTACCCGCATCGTGGTGTACAACCCGAAAAAGGTCGACGAAAAAGACCTGCCAACCACGGTGATGGACTTCGCCAACCCCGAGTGGGAAGGCCGCGTCGGCTATGTACCCACCAGTGGTGCGTTCCAGGAGCAGGCCGTGGCCATCCTGAAAATGCACGGTCGAGAAGCCACCGAAGAATGGCTGACCGGCCTGAAAGCCTTCGGCAAGACCTACACCAACAACATGGTCGCCCTCAAAGCCGTGGAAAAAGGCGAAGTGGCTGCGGTACTGGTGAACAACTACTACTGGTACGCGCTTGAACGCGAACGCGGCAAGCTGGACACCAAACTCTACTACCTGGCCGACGGCGATGCCGGCAACCTGGTCACCATCTCCGGCGCGGCCGTGGTCAAGGCCAGCAAGCACCCGAAAGAAGCCCAGGCCCTGCTCAACTGGATGGCCAGCGAAGAAGGCCAGCGCGTGATCACCCAGACCACCGCCGAGTACCCGCTGCACAAGGGCATGGTTTCTGACCGTGGCCTGAAGCCGTTCGATGAGCTGCGCCCGCCGAAGATCTCGCCGGCCGACCTGGGTAACGCCGAAGAAGCCATCGAGCTTGAACGCGAGGTCGGTCTGCTCTGATGACTGCCGCCCTGTCCGCACCGGCGCCGGTGCGCTTCGTACCGCGCCGCAAGCGCCCCTCCATCTGGGTGGTGCTACCTGTGCTGTTCCTGGTGGCGATGAGCCTGCTGCCACTGGCCTATGTCGCCATCAAAGCCTGGGAAGCCGGCTGGCGCGAGGCCTTGCACCTGCTGTGGCGTCCCTTTGTCTGGGGGCTGATGCGCAACACCCTGTTGCTGATGGTCGGGGTGACGCTGACCTGCATGGTGGTGGGCCTGGCGCTGGCCTGGCTGCTGGAGCGCAGCAACCTGGCCGGCCGCCGGCTGTGGGGCGTGGTGCTATGCCTGCCGTTCGCAGTGCCGTCGTTCGTCAGCAGCTTCACCTGGGTATCGTTGAGTTCGGACTTCGAAGGCCTCTGCGGGGCGATCATGGTCATGGCCCTGTCCAAATACCCGTTGGTGTTCCTGCCCGTTGCCGCAACCCTGCGCAACCTCGACACCTCGCTGGAGGAGTCGGCGCGCACCCTCGGTTGCAGCCGCTGGGGCGTGTTCAGCAAGGTCACCCTGCCGCTGCTGTGGCCGTCGATGCTCGGCGGCGCGCTGCTGATTGCCCTGCACATGCTGGTGGAGTTCGGCGCCTTGTCGATCCTCGGCCTGCAAACCTTCACCACCGCCATCTACCAACAGTTCGAACTGGAGTTCAGCAACGCCAACGCTGCCATGCTGTCTGCCGTGTTGCTGGCGATGTGCCTGGTGATGCTGTGGCTGGAACTGCGCGTACGCGGCAAAGCCCGCCATGTGCGCATCGGCCAGGGCGTAGCGCGGCGTGCGCAACCGGTGCGGCTGCGTGGCTGGGCGGTGCTGGCACAGCTGTTTTGCGTGGGCCTGGCGGTGCTGGGCAGCGGTATTCCGCTGGCCATGCTCGGCTACTGGCTGAGCGTGGGGTCGTCAGCAGCGTTCCCGGTCGCGGCCATCTCCAAGGCACTGTTCACTTCGTTGTCGGTGTCGCTTGGCGGTGCTGGCTTCTGCGTGCTGCTGGCCCTGCCGATCAGCTTCTTGGTGGTGCGCTACAAGGGTCGCCTGGCGATTTGGGCTGAGCGTCTGCCCTACCTCCTGCACGCCCTGCCCGGCCTGGTGATTGCCCTGACGTTGGTGTTCTTCGCTCTGCACTACGTGCCGGCGCTGTACCAGACCACGGCACTGCTGCTGCTGGCTTATGCGCTGCTGTTCCTGCCGCTGGCCCAGTCGCCGGTGCGCACCGCGCTGAACAAGGCCTCGCCAACGCTTGAGGAAGCTGCACGCACCCTGGGCGCGAGCAGCTTTACCGCGTTCTGCCGGGTGACCCTGCCGATCATCTTCCCGGCCATGGCGGCGGCTTTTGCGCTGGTGTTCCTGGATGCCATGAAGGAACTGACTGCCACGCTACTGCTCAGCCCCACGGGCATGACCACACTGGCCACCGAGGTGTGGGCGCATACAGCCAACGTCGAGTTCGCGGCAGCGGCGCCTTATGCGGCATTGCTGATCGTAGTGTCGGGGTTGCCGGTTTATCTGCTGACGACGCGGATGTACCTGAACAAAGCTTGACCCGCGTCGCCTTCATCCGGCAAGCCAGCTCCCACAGGTACCGCGCCGCCCGCAAGGCCTGTGCAGTACCTGTGGGAGCTGGCTTGCCGGCGATGAGGCCATCAGATGTTACGCAGCATCCGGCGAACGATTGGCCCATGAGCCTTGCCGACGGGCAGCATGTAGAGGCGGCCGAAACGATTGGAGCACTGCACCGAGGTGGTCACATTCAAGCGTTGCCGGCCCTGCTCTGCTTCATCCAGATCCATGCTCACCATCACCGCCAGGTGCGTGTCACGCGACGTCAGGACCAGTTGCTGGTCGCTGATTCCCTCGACGGTAAAGAAATCCAGTAGCTCACCCACTGCCGGAACCCGCTCAGGGCTGCGCGATGAAAAACCGTGGATAGTGGCAACGTTGAACCGGCGCGAGATGAAGTCGCGCAGGCGAAAGGCCATGGCCAGCCAGCCCGGAACGTCCGAGGTCATGGCGCAGTAGGCCTGGATGGCGGTCATTGGTGCGGTGACGCAAATGCCATCGCTATGAAGAAAATCCAGTTCAGCCGGAGCGGCGACCAGTTGGGCGGACATGAACAACTCCCTTTGCCATGTGTCGCCGCCATCATAGCAACACCTCCCACTGTAGGAGCGGCCCATCGCGACGCAAGGCCGCTCCTACAGGGACCGCGTCAGGCGCGGAATTGGCCAAGGCTTGCCCGTAGCTGCGCGGCGAGGTCATCCAGCACCTTGCTGCTGGCCGTGGTCTGCATCACCACTTCGGCCGAGCGCTCAGCCTGGGCATGGATAGTCTCCACCCGCCCCCGCACGGCCTGCGCCCCGCTCGCTTGCTGCTCAGCTGCGCGGGTGGCTAGCCCAATGGCCGCATGCACCTGCTCCACCGCCGCCTGCACCGACTGCTGCCGGCGCTCGTTATCACGCAGTACCAGCAGCCCTTCGCTGGCCTTGAGCCCGGCCTGGCTGATGGTCGCCACGGCTTCCTTGGCGCCCTTCTGCAGCGCCGCGATGTGCGACTGGATATCCCCCGTGGAGCTCTGCGTCTTGCTCGCCAGCGCTCGCACCTCATCGGCCACCACGGCAAACCCGCGCCCGGTCTCACCTGCCCGGGCGGCTTCGATGGCCGCGTTCAGCGCCAGCAGGTTGGTCTGCTCGGCAATGCCGTGGATCACCGTCAACACCACTTCGATCTGCTCACTCTGCTTGGCCAGACGCTCGATCACCTGTGAGCCGGTCTCTACCTGGCCTGCCAGGTTCTCGATCAACCCCGCGAGCTGGGTCGAGGTGCGGCTGTTTTCGTCGGTGGCCTGGCGGATATCCACCACCTGTTTCAAGGCCGCCTGCATCGCGTGGCTTTCGGCCTGAGCTTCGTCGGCCATGCTCGAAAGGTCGCGCAGGCTGGCTGCCACTTCATCACGTTGCAGTGCCGCAGCCGCATCAGCGCCGGCATTACGCTGGGCCATCGCGCCAATCTCGACACCGGTACGCTGCGCCACCTCGCCCGCCTCACGTACGATCGGTTGCAGCTTGTCGACAAAGCGGTTCACCGCCGAAGCCATGTCGCCAATTTCGTCGCGGCTGTCGAGCGGCACGCGCTTGGTCAGGTCGCCTTCGCCCGCCGCCAGGTCGTCCAGGGCAGCAATCAGCAGGCGCAGCTTGCTCAGCACTCGGCGGCCAAGCACCACGGCCACCACCAGCAGCACACCCAGGCCGACCAGCACCAGGCCCAGGCCAATGCGCCAGCGCAGTTCGGCAGCGGCATCGCGCACAGTCTGTGCGGTATTGGCCTGCATCGCTGCAGCACTGCCTTGCGCCTTCTCCAGGCGCTCACGCAGGGTTTTGCCGCTGTCGGCTGCGGCACCCACCAGGCTGTCGCCAACCAGTTGCTCACCGCTGGCAATCAGCGCCGCGAAGCGCTGGTCCAGGGCCTTGAGCTCCTGGTCGATGCCCGCCGTGGAAACCCCCATCACCACCTTGCCGATTTCTGCGCCATTGGGGTTGATCGAAGCTTCGACAAAGTACACCGCCGGGTCGTGTCGGGCGGCATTGATCACCTTGTCCAGCGCACGCTCGCCCTGGCCCTTGTCCATCAAAGCCTGGTTGATCGGGTTTTGCCGGTTCAGGTAACGGGTCAGGTGCTGGCCCTGGGCATCGTCGTACACCACGAACAGCACATTGGGGTTGCGCTGGGCACGCCGGGCAAAGTCGGAGAGCACCGGCACATCGTTGTCCCAGATCGCCCGCGGGGCAACCGAAGCCAGCAGCTCGGCCATGTCGTTGGCGGAGTCCTTCAGGTTCTTTTCCAGGGTGCTGCGCAGTTGCTGCTGTTCGCTTTGCAGGCGCTCCGACAACCCGGCGCTCAGGCGCTGGCGGGTGCTGCTGGACAGGCCGTCGAGGCCCGAGCGCACATCTTGCCCGGCTTGCTCCAGGTCATTGGCCAGCTGGCGGCTGTCGTTACCCAGGCGTTCGCCAAGGTCGGCCTCCAGGGCGGTGACCGTGCTTCGGGTGAGCGCAACGGCAACCAGCACCTGCACCAAAAGAGCGATACCAAGGGCAACAAACACAGGCCGCAAAAGGCGGCTTCGTAACAGTGAGAGGATGGCAGACACGGTGTAACCCTCGTGTTTTCTGGCGCCACTATTTTGATGGCATCTTCAGAAACTTCTTACAGCAAGGGTTGTGCCGGAGGCAGCAGGGATAAACGCCATGGTTCAGCAAGGTGGATTGGCCGGTACTGGTGTACCCCACGAATGAAAACGCCGCGGCCCTTTTCAGGGCCACGGCGTCAGATCAGCCTGGAGGGCGGATCAGGCGAACGGGTGACGCAGCACGATGGTCTCGTTGCGGTCCGGGCCGGTCGAGATGATGTCGATCGGCGCGCCGACCAGCTCTTCGATGCGCTTGATGTAGTCACGCGCAGCTTGCGGCAGCTCTTCCAGGGTTTTTGCACCCAGGGTCGACTCGCTCCAGCCTGGCATCTCTTCGTACACCGGCTCCAGGCCGATGTAGCTGTCGGCATCGGAAGGCGCGTCGATGACAGCACCGTTCTCGTTCTTGTAGCCAACGCAGATGTTGATGGTTTCCAGGCCGTCCAGCACGTCCAGCTTGGTCAGGCAGATGCCCGAAATGCTGTTGACGTCGATGGCGCGACGCAGGATGACGGCATCGAACCAGCCGCAACGACGGGCACGGCCAGTGGTGGAGCCGAACTCGTGGCCACGCTTGGCCAGGGTAGCGCCGGTCTCGTCGAACAGTTCGGTCGGGAACGGACCGGAACCCACGCGAGTGGTGTAGGCCTTGGTGATGCCCAGGATGTAGTCCAGGTACATCGGGCCAACGCCGGAACCGGTGGAGATACCGCCAGCAGTGGTGTTGGAGCTGGTGACGTACGGGTAGGTACCGTGGTCGATGTCCAGCAGCGAGCCCTGGGCACCTTCGAACATGATGTCCTTGCCGGCGCGACGCAGGTTGTGCAGCTCGGCGGTGACGTCGAGCATCATCGGCTTGAGCTGTTCAGCGTAGGCCATGCACTCGTCCAGGGTTTGCTGGAAGTCGATGGCCGGCTCTTTGTAGTAGTTCACCAGCTGGAAGTTGTGGTAGTCCAGCAGCTCACCCAGCTTGGCAGCGAAACGCTCGCGGTGGAACAGGTCGCCCACACGCAGGCCGCGGCGCGCGACCTTGTCTTCGTAGGCTGGGCCGATACCACGGCCGGTGGTGCCGATCTTGGCTTCGCCACGGGCTTTTTCGCGGGCCTGGTCCAGCGCCACGTGGTACGACAGGATCAGCGGCGCAGCCGGGGAAATGCGCAGGCGCTCGCGCACCGGTACGCCTTTTTCTTCCAGCTTGGTGATTTCGCGCATCAGGGCGTCCGGGGCAACGACCACGCCGTTGCCGATCAGGCACTGTACGCCTTCACGCAGGATGCCGGACGGAATCAGGTGCAGAACGGTCTTTTCACCGTTGATCACCAGGGTGTGACCCGCGTTGTGGCCACCCTGGTAGCGCACTACGGCGGCAGCATGTTCGGTCAGCAGATCGACGATCTTGCCTTTGCCCTCATCACCCCACTGGGTGCCCAGGACGACGACATTCTTACCCATTACATTGGTCCTCATTCACGCAAACTTGGTTGCCGGCCTGTTGCCGACGCAGAAACTCACTGGGCCAGCGGCAGAACCTGCCAGCGCCCGTCTTGCTGAATCAATTGCCGATCACAATCCGCCTCGAGAGCAGCACTCAACGGCTGGCCAGGCAGGGCCTGGACCACACGCTGGCCCTCGTTGCGCAACTGGCAGACTTGCTGCCAGAGGGCCGCGTCGCCACTGTCCGGCATCCAGATGCCGCCCGTTGGCAATACGACCTCCGCTCGCCCCAGTGTGACCAGGGTCTTCAAATCCGTGGAGAAACCGGTGGCCGGACGTGCCCGGCCAAAGTCGGCGCCGATGTCGTCGTAGCGCCCGCCCTGGGCGATCGATTGACCCTCGCCCGGTACGAACACGGCGAACACCACGCCGGTGTGATAGTTGTAGCCGCGCAGCTCGCCGAGGTCGAAGTACAGCGGCAGGTCCGGGAAGCGCGACGTCAGGCGATCGGCGATCGACAGCAGGTCGTCCAGCGCTGCCAGCACGCCGGCCGGAGCACGACCCAGACGCACCCGGGCTTCGGCCAGCACTTCACGGCCACCGCACAGTTCGACCAGTGCGCGCAGCATGTTGCCCAGGTCCTTCGGCAGGTCGGCGGTCAGTGCCTGCACTTCATCGACGGCCTTGCGCTGCAGGGCGTCGAACAGCTGTTGCTCGACCGCACCGGACAGGCCGGCAGCACGGGCCAGGCCGCGGTAGATACCGACGTGGCCCAGGTCCATGTGTACGTCCGGCACATCGGCCAGTTGCAGCGTGGCCAGCATCAGGCTGATGACTTCCACGTCGCTGGTCGGGCTGGCATCGCCATACAGCTCGGCGCCCAGCTGGATCGGGCTGCGCGAGGTGGACAGTGCACGCGGCTGGGCGTGCAGCACGCTGCCGGCGTAGCACAGGCGGCTCGGGCCTTCACGGCGCAGGGTGTGGGCGTCGATGCGCGCCACCTGCGGGGTGAAGTCGGCGCGGAAGCCCATCAGGCGGCCGGACTGCGGGTCCACTACCTTGAAGGTGCGCTGATCCAGGTCCTGGCCGGCGCCGGTGAGCAGCGACTCCAGGTACTCGATATGCGGGGTGACGACCAGCTCGTAGCCCCAACTCTGGAACAGGTCCAACACCTGACGGCGCGCGATCTCGATGCGCGCAGCCTCAGGTGGCAGTACTTCCTCGATGCCATCTGGCAGCAGCCAGCGGTCTACCGTTGCCATTACGCCTTTTCCCCTCTGGTCCGGGCGGCTTGCCAGCAGGCGAGCCGTCAGTAAAGCCGGTATCGCGCACAGCAGCGGGCAGCACTGATCCCAGCGCAGCCACCGTACCCGATACCCTCGAATTGCCTTGCGAGCTGACCAAACCGTCAACTGGCGCTTTGCCAATCAACCTTTCAGACGCAAAAAAGCCGGGAAATTTCCCGGCTGCCTCATCATACACCCCTTTTCATTCAGGATGCACCCCGCCTGGTGTTTTAGCTGCCCGGCGGGGCGCCCCTGCATGAAAATCAGGGCCTGAGCATCACGGCCTGCTCTTGTCCAGGTAACGGAAGAACTCGTTCTTCGGGTCCAGAACCAGCACGTCGCTTTTGCTCGAGAAGCTCTCGCGGTATGCCTGCAGGCTACGGTGGAACGCATAGAAATCAGCGTCCTGGCTGTAGGCCTTGGCATAGATGGCAGCCGCCTGGGCGTCGCCGTCACCACGGGTTTCTTCTGCTTCGCGGTAGGCCTCGGCCAGCAGCACACGGCGCTGGCGGTCAGCATCGGCACGAATACCTTCAGCCAGCTCGTTACCCTTGGCACGGTGCTCGCGAGCTTCACGCTCACGCTCGGTGCTCATACGGTCGAACACACTGCGGTTGACTTCCTTCGGCAGGTCGATGGCCTTGACGCGCACGTCGACCACCTCGATGCCCAGCTCCTTGTTGGCCATGCGGTTCAGCGATGCAGTGATGTCAGCCATCAGTGCGTCACGTTCACCGGAAACCACCTCGTGCAGGGTACGTTTACCGAACTGGTCGCGCAGGCCGCTTTCCAGACGACGCGACAGACGCTCGTCGGCGATCTGCTTCATGCCGGACGTGGCGGTGTAGAAGCGCTCGGCATCCTTGACGCGCCACTTGGCGTAGGCGTCGACCATCACCGCTTTCTTCTCCAGGGTCAGGAACCGCTGGGTCGGGGCGTCGAGGGTCATGAGGCGGGCGTCGAACTTGCGCACCTGGTTCACATACGGAATCTTCACGTGCAGGCCTGGCTGGACATCTGCCTGGACCACCTTACCGAAGCGCAGCAGTACCGCACGCTCTGTCTGGGACACGATATAGAAGCTGTTCCAGGCCACGATGGCCAGAACGACGGCGGCGATCAGGGCGATCAGCGATCTATTGCTCATCAGCGGCTCTCCCTAGTACGCAGCGGCTGCTGTTGCTGTTGCAGGTCCTGCGCCGCACGGGCGGCCGCATCGTTGACCGATGGCGACACGCTGGTGGTTGGCGTGGACGGGTTGCGGCTGCCTTCGACCATCTTGTCCAGTGGCAGGTAGAGCAGGTTGTTCTGCCCGTCCTTGGTCGCCACCATGACCTTGCTCGAATTGCTGTAGACCTCTTGCATGGTCTCCAGGTACAGACGCTGACGGGTCACGTCAGGTGCCTTGTGGTACTCGGTGACCAGCTTGGTGAAGCGGTCGGCCTCACCCTTGGCCCGGGCGATGACTTCGTCGCGATAACCGTTGGCGTCCTCGATGATGCGCTGGGCCTGACCACGGGCTTCCGGCACCACGCCATTGGCGTAGGACTCGGCCTGGTTGCGGGCACGCTGCTCGTCTTCGCGGGCACGGATCACGTCGTCGAAGGCTTCCTGCACTTCACGCGGGGCTGCCGCGCTCTGTACGTTGACCTGGGTAACGGTGATACCGGTACGGTAGTTGTCGAGGAAGCGCTGCAGGCGTTCGCGGATATCCACGGCCATCTGCTCACGGCCTTCGGTCAGTACCTGGTCCATCGAGGTGGAACCCACCACGTGGCGCAGGGCACTGTCGGTCGCGTGCTGCAGGCTTACCTCAGGCTGGTCGACGTTAAGCACGAAGTCCTGCAGGTTGCTGATCTTGTACTGGACGGTCAGCGGCACCTCGACGATGTTCTCGTCTTCGGTCAGCATCTGGCCCTGTTTGGTATAGGCACGCTCACGCGTGACGTTTTCCATGTACTTGCGATCAATCGGCGGGAAGTAGATGTTCAGGCCGGGACCGACCGTTTCATGATACTTGCCGAAGCGCAGCACCACAGCCTGCTCCTGCTCGTCGACCACGTACACGGCACTGTACAGCCAGATGGCAGCCAGTACCGCCAGGCCGATGCCCAGCAGGCCCAGGCCACCGCCCTTGCCGACATTGCGGTCACCGCCGCCACGTTTCTTGTTACCGCCGAACATGCCGTTCAGGCTGTCCTGCAGTTTGCGGAAGGCCTCGTCCAGATCCGGCGGACCTTTCTTGTCACCACCACCGCCACCGCCACCACGGCGGCCGCCCCAGGGATCCTGATTGTTCGAGTTGCCACCCGGCTCGTTCCAAGCCATAGCGCTCTCCATCTGATAAAGCAAAGACGCGCCCACGGCGCGCCGTCCAATGCTACAGAATGCCTGTCACTGCTGCCCGGCGACCTCGACGAGCATTTATTGCAAAGTGTGTTGCTCGACAAACACTTGCGGCTCCATGCCTTCGCGGCTGACCAGGCGATTCAATTCGACCCTGGGCAGTCGCACGCTTAGCAGGCTGCGCCCTTCTTCATCATGCTCTTCACTCTGCACGGCACCCAGAGCAAAGAATTGCGCGCGCAAGCGTGCAAAATGCTGCTCCAGGCACAGGGTACCGACAAACAGATCATCCCCCAGCAACTCGGCAATCGCCTGGCCAACCAGCTCCAGACCACGCCCATCGCGTGCCGATACCCAGACCCGTTCCGGCTTGCCATCGGCATTGCGCTGGATCTGCGGCTCGACATCTTCGAGCAGGTCGAGTTTGTTATACACCTCGAGGATGGGCAAGCCTTCAGCGCCAATCTCGCCCAACACGGCCAGCACCTGCTCGATCTGTTCCATGCGCTCTGGCTCATGGGCGTCGATCACGTGCAGCAGCAGGTCGGAGTTGCTCGACTCTTCGAGCGTAGCCCGAAATGCCTCGACCAGCTTGTGCGGCAGGTGACGAATGAAGCCCACGGTGTCAGCCAGCACGATCGGCCCCAGGTCGTTGAGCTCGAGCCGGCGCAGGGTCGGGTCGAGGGTGGCGAACAGCTGGTCCGCGGCGTACACCTCGGATTCGGTGAGCGCGTTGAACAGCGTGGACTTGCCGGCGTTGGTGTAACCCACCAGCGACACAGAAGGGATATCCGCGCGCTTGCGCCCGCGACGCGCCTGCTCACGCTGGCTGCGTACCTTCTCCAGTCGTGACTTGATCTGGCGAATGCGCACCCGCAACAGGCGGCGGTCGGTTTCGAGCTGGGTTTCACCCGGGCCACGCAGGCCAATACCGCCTTTTTGTCGCTCAAGGTGGGTCCAGCCGCGCACCAGCCGCGTGCTCATGTGATCAAGCTGGGCCAGTTCGACCTGCAGCTTGCCTTCATGGGTACGCGCCCGTTGGGCGAAAATATCGAGGATCAGCCCGGTACGATCGAGCACACGGCACTCGAACACACGTTCAAGGTTGCGCTCCTGACTGGGCGTAAGGGTGTGATTGAAAATCACAAGGTCTACCTGTTCGGCATGGACCAGGTCGTGCAATTCCTCGACCTTGCCGCTGCCAATCAGGTATTTAGCCGTTGGCTGATGCCGTGTCACGGTCACCAGCGAGACGATGTCCGCCCCGGCCGACAGTGCCAGCTCCCGAAACTCCTGCGGATCTTCGCGCGCCTCAGGGTTCTGACCTTCCAAGTGAACGAGCAACGCCCGTTCACCACCACCGTGGCGCTCAAAGAACAATGCAGGCTCCTATCAGGCGTTGCCTGGCTCGCTGTCGCCGAGGTCGGAATCGGACGGGCTTGGCAGGCGAACCGGACGGGCAGGTACCACAGTCGAAATGGCGTGCTTGTAGACCATTTGGCTGACGGTGTTCTTCAGCAGTACAACGAACTGGTCGAACGATTCGATCGAGCCCTGCAGTTTGATGCCGTTGACCAGGTAGATGGATACCGGAACCTTTTCTTTTCTCAAGGTGTTCAAGTAAGGGTCTTGTAGCGAATGCCCTTTTGACATATGCCGCACTCCTGTAAGGATAAATAATAGAAAATCAAGAAAATCGATAAATTAGGCCGCCCCTTCGCAAGAATAGACGGCAATCAGCAGGGACTCAGCTCAATATGGAGATGGCCCCAAGGTATTTCAAGGTGCGGGACAGATTGTCGCAGGCCATGCTGTCAAGCCAGTGCACATCAGGCCAGCCACGCAACCAGGTGAACTGCCGCTTGGCCAGCTGCCGGGTAGCGATGATACCGCGTTCTCGCATCTCATTCTCAGTCAGCGTGCCGTCCAGGTAATCCCAGACCTGCCGATAACCCACAGCCCGTATAGACGGCAGCCCGGCGTGCAAGTCACTTCTGGCTCGCAGCGATCGGACCTCGTCAACGAAGCCCTGTTCCAACATCTGCGAAAATCGTAACGCAATTCGCTGATGCAAAATGTGACGATCTGTAGGAGCAATCGCCAAACTCGCGACAGTATAGGGCAAATGTCCGCCAGCGCCTGCGTCTGCGCCGCGACTTTCCGCGAATTGACGCTGGCGATGAGCCGTCATGCTCTCGCCGCTCACCCGGTACACCTCCAGCGCGCGAATTAACCGCTGCGGGTCGTTGGGGTGGATGCGCGCCGCCGATTCAGGGTCGATCTCGGCCAACTGGCGGTGCAGTTCGGCCAGCCCCAACGCCTGGGCCTGGGCTTCCAGGTCGGCTCGCACCGCAGCGTCAGCTGCCGGCATGTCGGCCAGGCCATCGATCAACGCCTTGTAATAGAGCATGGTGCCGCCCACCAGCAGCGGGATCTTCCCGCGCGCGGTGATGTCGGCCATGGCCTCCAGGGCATCGGCGCGAAATTGCGCGGCCGAATAGCTCTCGGCCGGGTCGCGGATGTCGATCAGGCGGTGCGGGTGGGCGGCCAGAATTTCTTTTGACGGCTTGGCCGAACCGATGTCCATGCCGCGATAGACCAGCGCCGAGTCGACGCTTATCAGCTCGCACGGCAGCACTTTGGTCAGCTCGATGGCCAGGTCGGTCTTGCCGGCCGCCGTCGGGCCCATCAGGAATATTGCAGGGGGCTTGCCGCTCATTTCATCGACCGCGCAGGAAAAGTTTGTCCAGATCGTCCAGGCCCATCTGGGTCCAGGTGGGACGGCCATGGTTGCACTGGCCACTGCGTTCGGTGTTTTCCATGTCGCGCAGCAGGGCATTCATTTCGGGGATCGCCAGGCGCCGGTTGGCACGCACGGCGCCGTGGCAGGCCATGGTGCCGAGCAGTTCATTGAGGTGGGCCTGGATACGGTCGCTGGTGCCGTACTCCATCAGGTCGGCGAGCACATCCTGAACCAGGCGGTTGGCCTCGGCCTGCTTGAGCAAGGCCGGAATCTGGCGAATCGCCAAGGTCTCGGGGCCCAGGCGCTGCAGTTCGAAGCCCAGGCGTTGGAACCACTGCGCATGCTCTTCGGCGCAATCAGCTTCACGCTGGCTCAGGGCCAGGGTTTCGGGCACCAGCAGCGGCTGGCCGCTAAGGCCTTCGCTGGCCATGGCCACCTTGAGGCGCTCGTACATGATGCGCTCGTGGGCAGCGTGCATGTCCACAAGCACCAGGCCAACGGCGTTCTCGGCCAGGATGTAGATACCCTTGAGCTGCGCCAGTGCGTAGCCCAACGGGGGAATGTCACCCTGGCTTTCGGGCAGCGTGGTTACCGGTGCCGCTCCGTCTTCCAGCGGTTTGTAGAACTCGCGATACACCGCCTGCGCCTCCGCGGCCGGCACGGGCTGCGAGGGGCGCGGGGTGTATTGATACTGGTAACCGGCGCCACTGCCGCCATTGGAAATCGCATGCTGCGGCGCCTGGGGCCGTTCAAGCACCGGCGAGGCCAGGCGCATTTCGCCCTGCGGGCCGAATTCACCAGCCTGCTGGCCAGTAGGGCGGACGATCTCAGGTACTGTGGCAGGCGCGGCCAAATGGTCTTCCGGGCGCACATCAGCCAGCGCGCGGTGCAGCGTGCCATACAGGAAATCGTGCACCGAGCGCCCCTCGCGGAAGCGCACTTCGTGCTTGGTCGGGTGCACATTGACGTCAACGCCGTTGGGCTCCAGCTCCAGGAACAGCACGAATGTCGGGTGCCGGCCATTGAACAGCACGTCACGGTAAGCCTGGCGCACAGCGTGGGCGACCAGCTTGTCGCGCACCGCACGGCCATTGACAAAGAAGTACTGCAGGTCTGCCTGGCTGCGCGAGAAGGTCGGCAGGCCGACCCAGCCCCACAGGCGCAGGCCGTTACGCTCGACGTCGATCGGCAGCGCCTGCTCCATGAAGCCCGGGCCGCAGATGGCGCCCACCCGCCGCGCCCGGGCAGTTTCGTCATGGGCCTCGTGCAGGCTGAGGACGCTCTTGCCGTTGTGGCGCAGGTGGAAGCCGACGTCGAAACGCGCCAGCGCCAGCCGGCGGATGACTTCCTGCAGGTGGTCGAATTCGGTTTTCTCGGCCTTCAGGAATTTGCGCCGCGCCGGGGTATTGAAGAACAGGTCGCGGACTTCTACCGAAGTACCCACCGGGTGCGCCGCCGGCTGCACGCGCGGGGTCATGTCACGGCCTTCGGTTTCGACCTGCCAGGCCTCGCTGGCACTGGCGGTACGCGAAGTCAGGGTCAGGCGCGCCACCGAGCTGATCGATGCCAGGGCCTCGCCACGGAAACCCAGGCTCAATACCCCTTCAAGGTCTTCAAGCTCACGAATCTTGCTGGTGGCGTGGCGGGCCAAGGCCAGCGGCAGGTCGTCAGCAGAAATACCACTGCCATCGTCCCGTACCTTGAGCAACTTGACGCCGCCCTGCTCGACGTCCACGTCGATGCGTCGGGCGCCGGAGTCCAGGCTGTTTTCCAACAGCTCCTTGGCGACGGAGGCGGGCCGCTCGACTACCTCGCCGGCGGCAATCTGGTTGGCCAGCCGCGGGCTGAGCAGCTGGATGCGCGAACCGCCACTCATTGCGCGGCCAATGTGGTAGCAGGGATGTCGAGGCGCTGGCCGACCTTCAGTTCATCCGTCTTGAGGCTGTTGGTGCTGCGCAGGCTGGCCACGCTGACCTGGTAGCGCACGGCGAGCATCGCCAGGGTTTCGCCAGGGCGCACCGTGTGCTCACGCGGGCCGGCGGCAATCTTGCCGGTATCACGCAGCCAGGCGATATAGGTACCCGGCGGCGGGTTCTGCTGGAAGTACTGACGCACACCGGTATGAATCGAACGGGCCAAGGCCTGCTGATGGCTGGCGGTGGCCAGCTTGGCAGCTTCGTTGTTATTCGAGATGAACCCGGTTTCAACGAGGATCGACGGGATATCCGGCGACTTCAGCACCATGAAGCCAGCCTGCTCCACACGCTGCTTGTGCAGCGAGGTGACACGGCCCATGTTGCCCAGCACCTTCTGCCCCACGTTGAGGCTGGAGCTGAGCGTGGCGGTCATCGACAGGTCCAGCAGCACGCCGGCCAGCATGCGGTCCTTGTCATCGAGGCTGACGTTGCCGGCACCGCCGATCAGGTCGGAACGGTTTTCCGTGTCTGCCAGCCAGCGCGCGGTCTCGGAGGTGGCGCCGCGGTCAGACAAGGCGAACACCGAAGCACCAAATGCAGCCCGCGACGGCGCGGCGTCGGCGTGGATCGAGATGAACAGGTCGGCACCCTTCTTGCGGGCGATTTCGGTGCGTTTGCGCAGCGGAATGAAATAGTCGCCCGTACGGGTCAGTTCGGCACGGAAGCCCCTTTCGCTGTTGATCTGGCGCTGAAGCTCTTTGGCAATCTGCAGCACGATGTCTTTTTCATGCTGGCCGCGCGAACCGGACGCACCCGGGTCTTCGCCACCGTGGCCGGCATCGATGGCCACCACGATTTCACGCTTACCGCTAGGTACCGGCGGCAACTTGATGGCGGGCTGGGCCGGGGATACCGGCACCGCTGGTGTGGTCGCCGGCGTCTGTACCGGCGCCGGTGCCGGCGGTGGCGCGCTGGCCGCAATGGCATCGGCTTCCTGGTCGTACAGGTCGACCACCAGGCGATTGCCGTACTGGGCGTTCGGCGCCAGCGTGAAGCTTTTCGGGGTGACCGACTTTTTCAGGTCGACCACCACCCGCAGGTCGGTCGGGGTGCGCTGAGCCGAACGCACGCTAGTGATCGGCGTGTTGGAGGTGGCCACGTTCAATGGCGCGGCCAGTGTCGCGCCATTGATGTCGATAACCAGGCGATCAGGCGCGCTCAAGGTGAAGACGCTGTGCTGCACGGGGCCAGACAGGTCGAAGACCAGCCGCGTGTTGTCTGGCGCGCGCCACAGGCGCACGCTCTTGACTTGAGTGACGGCCAGAGCCTCAACGGTCACCGTTGTCAGCAGCAGCCCAACGATGGCGACCAGTGCGCGTATGCGCATACCTACCCCACTTACTGTTTATAGTGTTTGGCCAGTGCCATGCACCAGGCCTCGCCGCGAGCCCCCTGCGGCGAAAGGATCAGCGAGCGTCCGCCCGCTTGGGGGCTTATGGTAATGGTCAGGTCAGGCTTTGGCAAAACGCCCGCACCCTTTTGTGGCCACTCGAACAGGCACAGCGGGTCGCCCTCGAAATAGTCACGAATCCCCATGAACTCCAGCTCCTCCGGATCGACCAGGCGATACAGGTCGAAATGGAAGGCTCGCACCTCACCGATTTCGTAGGGTTCGACCACGGTGAAGGTCGGGCTTTTCACTGCACCTGTATGGCCCAGGCCACGGATCAGCCCTCGGGAAAGCGTAGTCTTGCCCGCACCCAGGTCGCCCTCAAGAAAGATCACGCCGCGACCGCCGGTCACCTCGGCCAGTGCTGCGCCAAACTTGACCGTGGCGTCTTCATCGGCCAGAAACAGGGTTATGCCAGACACGCAGAATGCTCCTCCAGTAACTCACGAATGACCGGCGCCAGATCACTGGCCGCCAAGCCTCTACCTTTTACACCCAGCCGCTCGCCTGCACAGGCATGCAACCACACCCCCAGGCCAGCGGCCTGCCAGGCATCCAGCCCTTGGGCCAACAACGCCGCCAGCACACCGGTCAGCACATCGCCAAAGCCGGCCCCGGCCATGGCCGGGTGGCCTCGTTCGCACAGCATCAGTTGCCCGGCCGGGTCGGCCACCAGGGTGCCGGCGCCCTTGAGCACGCAAACGCTGTTGTAACGGCGCGCCAGCTTGCGCGCAGCGCCCTGGCGGTCGGCCTGTACCGCTTCGGTGGAAATACCCAGCAGCCGCGCCGCCTCCCCCGGATGCGGGGTGAGGATGCTGCCACTGGGCAGGGCCAGAGGGGTACGCGCCAGCAAATTCAGGGCATCGGCGTCCCACACCTGCGGCTGTTCGGCGTTGGCCACTGCCGAGAGCAGGCTACGCCCCCACGCCGCCTGCCCCAACCCCGGGCCCACCACCAGCACCGAGGCGCGCTCCAGCACGCCCATCAACTGGTTGGCCGAGCTGACGCCCAGGCACATGGTTTCGGGCAGACGGGCCAGGCTCGCGCTCACATGCTCATTTCGCGTCGCCACGCTGACCAGCCCGGCGCCGCAGCGCAGGGCGGCTTCAGCGCTCAACAGCACAGCGCCGCCTGTGCCCAGATCGCCACCGACCACCAGCACATGGCCGAAGTCGCCTTTATGGGCATGCACAGGCCGCGTCGGCAGGTGCGCGACGGTCACGCTGCTGAGCGATTGCGGGGCATGGCTGGGGTGTTTGGTCTGCGGCATGGGGTCAAAGGCTCCAATGTCTGGCAGAATTATACGCACCTGAGCCCGTATTGCCTTGCCCATCCATGTCCAGCTGCACACCTGACCTCGCCCAACTGGCCCAATCGATCAAGATTTGGGGCCAGGAACTCGGTTTTGCCCATGTCGGCATCGCCGGGGTCGACCTTGGCGAACACGAACACCACCTGCAGCGCTGGCTCGATGCCGGCTACCAGGGCGAAATGGAGTACCTGGGCGCGCACGGCAGCAAGCGCTCGCACCCCGACCAACTGATTCCCGGCACGGTGCGGGTGGTCTCGCTGCGCATGGACTACCTGCCCGGCGACACACAGATGGCGCAGCGCCTGGCACAGCCGGAAAAGGCCTACATATCGCGCTATGCACTGGGCCGGGACTACCACAAGCTGGTGCGCAAGCGCGTGCAATTCCTGGCCGACCGCATCCAGGAAGCCATCGGCCCGTTCGGCTACCGCGCATTCGTCGACAGCGCGCCGGTACTGGAGAAGGCCCTGGCCGAACAGGCCGGGTTGGGCTGGATCGGCAAGAACACCCTGCTGCTCAACCGCAAGGCGGGCAGTTACTTCTTCCTTGCAGAGCTGTTTGTCGATTTGCCGCTACCGGTGGACGAAGCGACTACCAGCGAGCACTGCGGGCGCTGCCAGGCCTGCCTGGACATCTGCCCGACCCAGGCGTTTGTCGGGCCCTATGTGCTGGATGCGCGGCGTTGCATCTCGTACCTGACCATCGAGCTGAGAGGCGCGATCCCTGTCGAGTTGCGCGCAAAGATGGGCAACCGGGTGTTCGGCTGCGATGACTGCCAGATCGTCTGCCCGTGGAACCGCTTTGCCAAGCACAGCCAGGAACAGGACTTCCAGCCGCGGCACGGGCTGGAGAATGCCGAGTTGGCGCAGATGTTCCTGTGGGATGAGCGCACCTTCCTGCGCAAGACTGAGGGCGGGCCGTTGCGGCGGGCGGGGTATGAGCGATTCTTGCGCAACCTGGCGGTGGGGTTGGGCAACGCCCCTTCCACCATTCCTGTGATCGAGGCGCTGAAGGCCCGGCGCGAGGATGAATCAGAACTGGTGCGCGAGCATGTGGAGTGGGCATTGGCCCGTCACGGCATTCAATAACGGGGGCCGCTTTGCGGCCCCATGTGTCACTGCTGGTCGTTGTAGTGGAACTTGGGCATTTCCCAGTGGAAGCGGATCGCCAGCAACCGCACCAGGAACCCGCCAAACAAGGTCAGCAGCATCGCCTGCTCTGCCGGCACCTTGAAATACACGCACCCCAGGTAGAACCATGCCGCCGCAAACGACACGCTGGCATACAGCTCGCGGCGGAACACCAGTGGAATGTCGTTGCAGAAGATATCCCGCAAGATCCCGCCAAATACCCCGGTGATCACCCCACTGATCGACGCCACCAGCATGCCCTGCCCCATCTCCAGCGCGGTCATGCAGCCGATCAGGGTAAAGGCCACCAGCCCCAGGGCATCGAGCACCAGGAACAGCGAGCGCAGGCGGCGCATCATCGGGGCAATGAAAATGGTCAGCAACGCCGCAAAGCTGGTCAGCACCAGGTACTCCGGGTGCTTCACCCAGGTCAGCGGGTAATGCCCGAGCAGCACGTCGCGCACCGAACCGCCACCCAGCGCGGTGACGCAGGCGATCAGCACCACGCCAAACCAGTCCATGCCGCGGCGCCCGGCAGACAACGCGCCGGTCATGGCTTCGGCGGTGATAGCGATGAGGTAGAGCATCAACAACATGGCGCGGGTCCGTGCGAGAAAGGCGCGCAGTCTAACCAGTTGCCCAGGGCACCAAAAGGGGGCGCAGATACAATATCTGCGCCTTTTCGGCTCACACCTTGATGAAATGCTCGCGGTAGTGGCGCAGTTCGGCGATCGATTCGCGGATATCGTCCAGCGCCAGGTGGGTGTTGCCCTTCTTGAAGCTGTCACGCACGTCCGGCGCCCAGCGCGCGGCCAGCTCTTTCAGGGTGGAGACATCCAGGTTGCGGTAGTGGAAGTAGTTTTCCAGATTGCGCATGTGGCGATAGAGGAAGCGGCGGTCCTGGCAGATGCTGTTGCCGCAGATTGGCGACTTGCCTTTCGGCACCCACTGCTCGAGGAAGGCGATGGTCTGCGCCTCGGCTTCAGCCATGCTGACCTTGCTCTCGCGCACGCGCTGGGTCAGGCCCGAAGCACCGTGGGTGCGGGTGTTCCATTCGTCCATGCGCGCCAGCACTTCGTCACTGTGGTGGATGGCGATCACCGGCCCTTCCGCCAGGGTGTTCAGCTCGCTGTCGGTGACGATGGTGGCCATCTCGATGATGACATCGCTGTCCGGATCCAGGCCGGTCATTTCCAGGTCGATCCAGATCAGGTTCTGTGGGTTTTGCATGCAGGGCTCCTCATATAGGCCGTCATATTAGCCTAGTGGCCAAAAGCACGCCCATTCACCGCTTCAAAGGTAAGCGCCATGGTCCAGCGCCTGGCGTGCTAAACTGCCAGCCGTTTTCAATGCCCTGCCCGGGCCTTCCACACGGTACCTTCATGGCCAAACGCCAGCTCAATCGCCGCCAGAACTGGCGGATCGAAAAAATCCAGGGCGAGCGCGCCGCTCGCGCCGCCAAACGCGAGCAGCATGCGCTGCAGGAACTGGAAGGCGGCGACCTGGGGCCAGAGCAACTGGGCCTGGTGATCGCGCACTTTGGCGTGCAGGTAGAAGTTGAAGCCCAGGATGGCGAAACCGCAGGCCAGGTGTTCCGCTGCCATTTGCGCGCCAACCTGCCGGCGCTGGTCACTGGCGACCGTGTCGTGTGGCGTGCGGGTAACCAGGGCATCGGCGTAATCGTGGCGCAGATGCCGCGCAGCACCGAGCTGTGCCGGCCGAACAACCACGGTCAACTCAAGCCGGTGGCCGCCAACGTCGACCTGATCGTGATTGTGTTCGCCCCTGCTCCCGAGCCGCACCCGAACCTGATCGACCGCTACCTGGTAGCTGCCGAGCACGCTGGCCTGCGCCCGCTGCTGCTGCTGAACAAGGCCGACCTGATCAACGACGAGAATGGCCCCGGCCTGCATGCGCTGCTGGAGGTCTACCGTGAACTGGGCTACCCGCTGCTGGAAGTATCGGCACACCAGGGTGACGGCATGCAGCGCCTGCAACAGCAACTCGACGGCCACATCAGTGTGTTCGTCGGCCAGTCGGGGGTGGGCAAGTCGTCGCTGGTCAACAGCCTGCTGCCAGATGCCGGCACCCGTGTCGGCGACCTGTCGGAATGGTCTGGCCAAGGTACCCACACCACTACCACGGCGCGGCTGTACCACTTCCCTAACGGCGGCGACCTGATCGACTCGCCGGGCATCCGCGAGTTCGGCCTCGGCCATGTCAGCCGCGACGACGTGGAAGATGGCTTCATCGAGTTCCGCGACCTGTTTGGCACCTGCCGCTTCCGCGACTGCAAGCATGACCGCGAACCGGGCTGCGCGCTGCTCAAGGCACTGGACGAGGGGCGCATCAAGCCGCAACGCATGAACAGCTACCGCTCGATCATCGCCAGCCTGAGCGAAGACAGCTACTGATAGGGCAAGGTTGCGCAGACGACCAAGACCGTGAGCGCGCCGCCCCCCTGTGGGAGCGGGCATGCCTGCTCCCACAGGAATAGCGAATTCCTGCAATTAACACAAAAGCCGCTTACTGCTCCTTGGCCTCATCCATCTTCAGCGTGCCATCTTCAAAGATGTTCAGCTTCTGGCGCAGCTCACGCGGTTGCATCGGTGCTTGCTCCGCTTCCGGTGCGGCAGCCCCAGGCACAGGGCCGCTAGCCGGCGGTGCAGCAGGCTCGCCGGCCGGCGCTTCCGGCGCGCCCTGCTCACCCTCGATATTGCGCTGGGCCTTCTTGGTCAGCACGATGATATCGATACGGCGGTTGACTGGGTTGAACGGGTCCTTGCGGTCGAACAGCGACGACGAGGCGTAACCCACCACCCGCGCCACCTGCCCGTCCGGGTAACCACCGGCCACCAGCGCACGGCGCGCCGCGTTGGCACGGTTGGCCGACAGTTCCCAGTTGCCGAACTCACCACTGCCGGCATACGGCTTGGCGTCGGTGTGGCCGCTGATGCTGATCTTGTTCGGCACCGCCTTGATGGTGTCGGCCATGGCCAGCAGGATATCTTCAAAGTAGGGCTGCAAGCGGGCACTGCCGATGTCGAACATCGGCCGGTTCTCGGCATCCATGATCTGGATGCGCAGCCCGTCCTGGGTAATTTCGAACAGGATCTGGTCCTTGAACTTCTGCAGCTGCGGGTTCTCTTCCACCTTGTTCTGCAGTTCCTGCAGCAGCAACTCCAGGCGCTCGCGCTCGACCTGCTCGGCCATGGTCTCGACCTGGTCCTTGCTCAGCTGGGTCGTGCTCTCGGGCATCGGCTCGGATTTCACTTCCGGGTTGATGGTTTTCTCCGGCGCCAGTTCAGGCGAGCCGCCCAGGTCGATGACATAAGGCGTACCGCTTTCCGAGAAGCCGATCGGGTCCTTGAAGTAACCAGCAATGGCAATCTTCTGCTCCGGCGTGGCCGTGGACATCAACCACAGCACCAGGAAGAACGCCATCATTGCCGTAGCAAAGTCGGCAAATGCGATTTTCCAGGCGCCGCCGTGGTGGCCGCCGCCAAAGCGCTTGACGCGCTTTACGATGATGGGCTGATTGTTTTCCATGACTCAGCGACCGCGAACCGCTTGTTCCAGCTCGGCAAAACTTGGGCGATGCATGGGGTACAGCACCTTGCGCCCGAACTCCACGGCCAGCGAAGGTGGCATGCCCGAGGCCGAGGCAACCAGCGAAGCCTTGATCGATTCGTAGAGGTTCAGCTCTTCCTTGGCATCGTGCTCCAGGCACTTGGCCAACGGGCCGAAGAAGCCGTAGGCAGCGAGGATACCGAAGAAGGTACCCACCAGCGCCGCACCCACGTGCATGCCGATGGCCGCCTGGTCACCCTCGCCCAGCGAGGCCATGGTCACCACAATACCCAGTACCGCCGCGACGATACCGAAACCAGGCATGCCGTCAGCGATGCCGGTCACCGCATGGGACGGGTGCTCCAGCTCTTCCTTCATGCTCAGCAGCTCCATGTCGAACAGGCCCTCGAGTTCGTGCGGGGCCATGTTGCCGGTGGACATGATGCGCAGGTAGTCGCAGACAAACGCGGTCATGCGCTCATCGGCCAGTACCGTCGGGTACTTGGCGAAGATCGGGCTGGCGGCGGCGTCTTCGATGTCAGCCTCGATGGCCATCATGCCTTCGCGACGGCTCTTGTTGAGGATCTCGTACACCAGGCCCAGTACCTCCAGGTAGTAGGCATGGGTGAAGCGCGAGCCGAACATCTTCATCGACTTCTTGATGACGTGCATGGTCATGTGGCCAGGGTTGGCCTGCAGGAATGCACCAAAGGCTGCACCGCCGATGATCAGTACTTCGAACGGCTGGATCAGCGCTGCGATCTTGCCGTGGGAGAGCACGTAGCCGCCGAGCACGCTCGCGAATACGACGATGATGCCGATAATTTTAGCCATAGGTTCAAAGCACTTGCTGTCGTGGTCAGGGGAAGAGACGGGAGCTTTAAAACTCTTCTTCTACTTATCGGCAGAACTGCGCCAGACTATAGCCACTCAATGCGAAAAGCCAGTTCGGACTGATGTCAAAATGCCAATTGAAACCAAGGTGCCCGCTCAGGCCCCGCGTACGCTAGAAGCCTGGGTAAAGCTGCTAGAGAGTGTTCGCATCCCCGTGCCGAAGCACAGCTACGACCGGGTCATGGCTGCCATCCACGATAGCCGCCGCTCGCTGCGCGACATCGCCGAACTGATGCAGGATAGCCCGGCACTGGTGCTATCGGTGATGCGCGAAGCCAATCACCCCACCAACGCCAGCCAGGCCGAGCCAGCCGAAAGCCTGGAGGTCGCCCTCAACCGCCTGGGCCTGGAGCGCAGTGAGCAACTGCTCAAGCGCCTGCCCTCGCTGCCGGTCGAAGAAATCCCGCCCGTGCTCAGCCAGTTCCAGCTGATCAGCCAGCACGCCTCGCAGCAGGCCAGCGGCCTGTTCGCCAGCCGCCTGGCACGGCTGTGGCAGGAAATCCACTGGGGCAGCCTGCTGTTCCTGTCACCACTTTGGCCGCTGGCACTGGTCTACCCCAAGCTGCTCGATACCTGGGAGCTGCGGGTTATCCACAAGGGCGAGGACGCCGCCCAGGTAGAGGAAGAGCTGTTTGGCGTGCGAATCATGGCGCTGTGCCAGACCATGGCGGAGTACTGGCGCCTGCCGCAGTGGGTAACCCAGGGTTACCGCCTGCTGCTGGAAGAACGCGAACAGCTGGCCCAGGTGCTGAGCATCGCCCGCGACGAAGACCTGCTCAGCCAGCAGCACCGCCTGGATGCCGAGCCCGGCCTGCGCCGCTGGTTCAACCAGCCGGCCAACACCGTGCTGCTGGCCAACAACCTTGCGCTGGCGGCGCAGGTGGGCTGGGACAACCCGCACCTGCTGCGCTGGCAACTGCTGACGGCGCTGTACCTGCAGACCTCGCTGGAAGACGTGCAGCAGCAAGTGCACCAACAAGCTGCCGCCAGTGCCCGCCGCCACGCCAGGCATGCCCTGTTCCACCCGGCTGAAGCACTGATCTGGCCCTGGCACCAGCGCCGCCCGCACCCGGACATGCTGGCCCCGCCCCCGCCCAGCAGCGACGACCTGGCGCGTTGGCGAAAGCTGTGCCAGGACCTGCTGGCCCAGCCCAGCCCGTTCACCAATACCGTGCACCTCGCCACCCAGGCCCGCGAAGCCCTGCTGGCCTGCGGCATGCAGCGCCTTATGCTGCTGAGCCTGGACAAGGCCAGCGACTACCTGCGCGTGCAGCAGACCGCCGGCTTGCCCAAAGAGGCCGCGGCCCTGGCCCTGCAGGTGTCGCAAAACAAACTGCTGCAAAAGCTGATGGCCCAGGCCGGGCAACTGCGCATTACCCCGGAAAACCACAGCCAGTTTTCGGCCCTGCTGCCTGCCCCGCTGCGTGCGCTGTTCCGCAGCGAGCACGTGCTGCTGCGCTCGCTGGCGGTGAACGATCAGGTGCTGATGCTGATGGTGGCCGACCAGGGCTGCCGGCCCTTGGCCGACATCAGCGTTCAGGCCTTCGGCAAGACCGCGCAATGCACCGAGCGGGCACTGTCGGTGTTTGCCAACCGCAAGGGCTGAGCCTTGCGCTACAATCGCCCCTCTTTCCACACTGGAGACCGTGGATGACTGACTTTTCCGGCCTGCCCCTGGTGATCGAAGCCGCGGACCTGCTGCCACGCCTGGGTTCGCCACAGTTGATCCTGGTCGACCTGAGCAGTGCCAACCGCTATGTCAGCGGGCATATCCCCGGCGCTCGCTTTGTCGAAGGCAAGCGTACCCAGCTTGGCCAGCCTCCAGCGCCGGGCCTGCTGCCGTCCCTGGGCGAGCTGGAAAAACTGTTCAGCGAACTCGGCCACCGCGACGACGCCGTCTATGTGGTGTATGACGATGAAGGCGGGGGCTGGGCCGGGCGCTTCATCTGGCTGCTCGACGTGATTGGTCACAAGGCCTATCACTACCTCAATGGCGGTATCCAGGCCTGGCCGGCTGACACCCTGTCCACCGACGTGCCCGCCAGCGTCAACAGCCCGGTGCACCTGCGTATCGACAACGCCCCCACCGCCACCCGCGAGTACCTGCAAAGCCGCCTGGGCGCCGATGACCTGGTCATCTGGGACGCCCGCGGCCCGCAGGAATTCAGCGGCGAGAAGGTATTGGCTGCCAAGGGCGGGCACATTCCCGGCGCGATCAACTTCGAGTGGACCGCCGGCATGGACCTCAACGACCACTTGCGCATTCGCCAAGACATCAAAAATGTCCTCGAGCAACTGGGCATCACCCCTGACAAGGAAGTGATCACCCACTGCCAGACCCACCGCCGCTCCGGCTTCACTTATCTGGTGGCCAAGGCCCTCGGCTACCCACGCGTCAAGGCCTACGCCGGCTCGTGGAGCGAATGGGGCAACCACCCGGACACGCCTGTAGAAGTTTAAGGAACCTGCATGAAATCCCGTTTGTTCATCATCAGCCAGTACCTGCTGCCGCACCACCTGCTGTCGCGGCTGGCCGGCTGCATCGCCGAGTGCCGCGTGCGCTGGTTCAAGAATGCCTTTACCGCCTGGTTCGCCAAGCGCTACCAGGTAAACATGTCTGAAGCGCTGGTCGAGGACTTGAGCGCCTACGAGCACTTCAATGCGTTTTTCACCCGCGCCCTGAAACCGGGTGCCCGCCCGCTGGACGAAACCCCGGGCGCCATCCTGTGCCCGGCCGACGGTGCCGTCAGCCAGCTCGGCCCGATCGAGCACGGCCGCATCTTCCAGGCCAAGGGCCACGGCTTCAGCGCGCAGGAGCTGCTGGGCGGTGACCCGGCCATGGCAGCGCCGTTCATGGGCGGCGAGTTTGCCACCATCTACCTGTCGCCCAAGGACTACCACCGCGTGCACATGCCGCTGGCCGGCACCCTGCGCGAAATGGTCTATGTGCCGGGGCGCCTGTTCTCGGTCAACCAGACCACCGCAGAGAACGTTCCCGAGCTGTTCGCCCGCAACGAGCGCGTGGTCTGCCTGTTCGACACCGAGCGTGGGCCGATGGCCGTGGTGCTGGTGGGTGCGATGATCGTCGCCTCGATCGAAACCGTGTGGGCCGGACTGGTGACGCCGCCCAAGCGTGAGCTGAAGACCTTCCGTTACGACGAAGCCAGCCGCGCGCCGATCCACCTGGAGAAAGGTGCCGAGCTGGGCCGCTTCAAGCTGGGCTCGACCGCCATCGTGCTGTTCGGGCCGGAGCAGGTGAAGTGGGCTGAGAACCTGGGCGCTGGTTCTGCAGTGCGCATGGGGCAGCTGCTGGCGGCGCCTGCACAGGCTTGACCGTGGTTTTTGCTTCGAGGTGATCGGCGGGGGTTCTCCAGCGCCTGTGAGATCGAGCGCCGCCCGCGCGGCGCTTCGCAGCACAAGGCTGCTCCTACATTTGTTTCAGGCCAATGATTTCTGAGGGGAAGGCGCGCGGTGCCTTGGCGTCCGCCTCGATGTCGCGTGGGACAAACAAGGCGGTCGCGTGCGCTGGTACAGGCTTGACTGGTCAGAAACAGATGCAGGAGCAGCCTTGTGCTGCGAAGCGCCGCGCGGGCGGCGCTCGATTTCACACGCGCTGCAGACTAGACGGCAAACTAGCCGCGGGCGTCGCGGTCGCGCAGGCCCAACAGGTACAGCACGCCATCCAGCCCCAGGGTGGAAATCGCCTGCTTGGCCGACTGGCGCACCAGCGGCTTGGCGCGGAACGCTACGCCCAGGCCGGCGAGCGACAGCATCGGCAGGTCGTTGGCGCCATCACCCACGGCGATGGTCTGCTCCAGCTGCAAGCCTTCTTCACTGGCCAGCTGTTGCAGCAGCTCGGCCTTGCGCTGGGCATCGACGATCGGCTCGACAGCCACACCAGTCACCTTGCCGTCGACTACTTCCAGCTCGTTGGCGAACACATAGTCGATACCCAGGCGCGCCTGCACCTGGCGGGCAAAGTAGGTAAAGCCACCGGACAGGATCGCGGTCTTGTAACCCAGGCGCTTGAGCTCTGCGAACAGGTTTTCGGCACCTTCGGTCAGGCGCAGCGAGGCACCGATTTCGTCCAGCACACCCACATCCAGGCCCTTGAGCAGCGCCATGCGCTCCTTGAAGCTGGCGCGGAAGTCCAGCTCACCGCGCATGGCGCGCTCGGTGATTGCCGCCACCTGCTCACCCACGCCGGCCGCCTTGGCCAGTTCGTCGATGACTTCGGCTTCGATCAGCGTCGAGTCCATATCGAACACCGCCAGGCGGCGGTTGCGGCGGAACAGGTCGTCCTTCTGGAAGGCGATGTCGATGCTCAGCGCTTCGGCCAGGGCAAAGAAGTCGGCACGCAGGGCCTGGGCATCGCTCGGCGCGCCGCGCACGGAGATTTCGATGGCCGCTTTGCCCTTGTCGGTTTCGGCATCCAGCGCCACACGCGCCGACAGACGCTCGATACGCTCGATGGTCAGGCCGTACTGGCTGATCACCGCACTCACCCGCTGCAGTTGCTCTGGGGTGATCTTGCGGCTGAGCAGGGTGACGATGTGGCGCGCCTCGCCCTGGCCGTCAGCCCAGTGCTGGTAGTCCGCCTCGGAAATCGGCGTGTAGCGGGCCTGCAGGTTCAGTTCGTGGGCCTTGGCCTGCACGCCTTGCAGCAGGGCGGTAGCCACTTCGTTGTCCGGGATGTCGACCAGGATACCGAACGACAAAGTGCCGTGCATGACCGCCAGGCCGATGTCGAGGATGCTCACACCGCCCTGCAGCAGGACGCCGGTGATAGCCGCAGTGAGACCGGGACGGTCCTCACCGGTGATGTTGATCAGGACGATTTCGCGCACAACCTGGCTCCGACTTCGATGAAAAATGCGCATTCTACCGATTTTCCGTGACCATCGGGCGCCAACGATACTTTGCCGACAAAACCCGGGTCGCTATACTGCCCCACACTTTCTGCCATTAAGAGCCGAGCTCAGTGAACCGGCCCACGCCCGTCAAACCAGACAATTTCTTCCTGATGATCTATCGTGCCCTGAGTCAACGTCGCGTGCCGCTGGCATTGCGCATCGCTTGCACCAACATCTTCCTGGTCGCGCTGGCGCTGGTGATCTATGCCTGCGTGATGGGCCTGCAGTTCAAGCAGGCCATGCACGAGCAGGCTGATGCCCTTGGCCAGAGCCTGACCACCCAGACCGCCACCTCGGCGACCGAGCTGCTGGTGTCTAACGACATCCTCAGTCTCAACGTGCTGCTGGGCAACCTGGTGAAAAACCCGCTGGTGGCCCACGCGGCCATCTACAGCGTGGACAACCGCATCCTCGCCGAGGCCGGCCAGCGCCCGCGCAACAGCCTGCTGGGCGAGGCAGAGGGCCTGTACCAGACCAAGATCACCTTCCAGGACGTGACGGCCGGGCAACTGCGCATCAGCCTGGACATGAGCCAGTTCCAGCAGCCGATGCTGATCAGCCTGCAGAGCATGGGCATCATGGCGGCAATCCTGCTGGCCCTGGCCCTCAGCCTGAGCCTGCGACAGGGCCGCTATATCACCCTGCCGCTGCTGCAGTTGCGGGTGTGGCTGCGAGACCCCCAGCCCTATACCCCGGCCACCGACCGCCAGGACGAGATCGGCGACATCGCCCGCCAGCTGCACGCGCGCCTGGCCCCGCCGCCGCCACCGGAGCCAGAGCTGGAGGAAGAGGACGACGAGCATTTCGACGACTTCCACGACGCAGCGCCGGCTCCCAAGGCAGCCCCGCGCCCCAAGGTTGCCGCATTGGCCGAGGACGATGACGACGAAGCCTTTGCCGGTTTGCTGGACGACGACAGTGCGCCCAAAGCCGCCCCGGTCGAATCTGACGAGCCGCAGTACAGCGCCGTACTTGCCGTGCAACTGGGCTCACAGGAACAACTGCGCCGCCTGCCGCGTACACGCCTGACCGAGCTGACTGACCGCTACCGCGATTGCCTGGAGCATGCTGCCTCGCTCTACGACGGTGAAACCCACACGCTCAACGACGGCAGCACCCTGGTGCTGTTCCACAGCCGCGACTGTGGCGAGGACTACCTGACCAACGCCATCTGCTGCGGCGAGCTGCTGCGCGCCCTGGGCCATGCCCTGCAGATCGAAGTGGCCGACAGCGGCATCACCCTTCAGCTGCAACTGGGCCTGGTCCTGGGCAACGACCTGCAAGGGCTGGAGCTGGTGGACTTGCTGATGGCCGAAAAGGTCCAGGATGCCCTGGCGCTGTCGCAGCACAGCCGCAACCTGTTGCTGGTGGAGCGGCAGATCAGCGATGACGCGCTGATTCGCCAGCGTGCCCGCATTCGCCCGATTGCCAGCCCTGAGGGTGCCTGCTGTGTGGAGCGTTTGATGGAGCCTTACCCGTCGATGCTGGAGCGCCAGCTGGCGCGCATGCACGAGCGCCGCGCCTGATAGTTTCTCCCTGTGGGAGCGGGCGCGCCCGCGAATCAGGCGCCGCGGTGCATGGCACCGGCTGCGCCGGTGTTCGCGGGCACGCCCGCTCCCACAAAGGCCGCATCTATCCTTTAGGTACAAAAAAGCCCGCAACAAATGCGGGCTTTTTTGTGGGTGTCAGTTCGATCAGAACCGATAAACTTCCATGTCGGTGCGAATCGGCGAGGCCATCGGAATCTTGGATTTCTCCGGCCCCTTTTTGACCTGCACCGGTGCAGCGGGCTTTTTCGGTGCTTCTTCGGCAATCGCCGGCTGGTTGGCCAGCGGCTTGACCGCAGTGCTCAGCTGTTCGGCCAGCTTCTGAAGCAGTTGACCCTGGGCCTGAACTTGCGACGACTCGCTGCCCTCGTGCGGCTGCTCGAGGTGAACGATACGGTTGTCACGCACATGGCCACGGCGATCCAGCAGACGCCACTGGGCATCCAGGATGGCCGGCTGGTTTTTGCCTGAGTCCAGGCGCGTGATCGACAACAGCACCTGCACGTCCGGGCTGAAGCCAGCGGTCGCCGGCGCCAGCACCACGCGCTGGCTGTCCAGGCGCCAGGCAAGTTGACGCACCAGCAGCTGGTCGATATCCGACGAAAGGCTACCCGCCCAGCGGCCGTCAGTCGCCGCGCTCAGGCTGCCGTCGGCTTGACGCTGCAGGAACGTTTCACGCTGAAGGTAATCGGCTACCGATACCGGGCCGAGTACCACGGCCATGCCCGCACTCTGCGACGGCTGGCCAGGATCACCACTGTCGAGCTGATACAGGGCAACCGGCTGATGCATGGTGCACCCGCCAAGGCCCAGCAGGCCAGTCATCAACAGCGCAAATGGAAGGCGCAGAAATTTCATCATCCCATCCAGGCGGCCGCCATAAGGCACACCGCAGTGATACATGTAGATTCAAACGGGCACACGGCCACGCCGGCACCGCAAGGGCCATATCATCCGCGAAATAACCGTCCGACTCCAGCATTTCTGCCCGGAACGGCGCTGAAATTGCCGTTCCAGACATTTCTGCCCGTTACGCCGGCACTTCCACCTGCAACCCATCGACGCGCTGGAAGCCGCGTGGCAGCTTGCTGCCTCGCCGTCCGCGCTCGCCCTTGTAGTGCTCAAGATCGTCCGCTTTCAGAGACAGGGTACGCTTGCCTGCTTGCAATACAAGGGTCGCGCCTTCGGCAATCACGGCCAGATCGGTGACAAATTCTTCACGGCTGGCTACCCGGTCGCCCGGCACGCCAATGATCTTGTTGCCCTTGCCCTTGCCCAACTGCGGCAAATCGCTGACCTTGAACACCAGCAGGCGGCCTTCGGTGGTCACCGCTGCCAGCCAGTCCTGCTCGCGATTGGCCACCGGGCGTGGGGTCATGACCTTGGCACCGTTGGGCAGGCTGAGCAAACCCTTGCCGGCCTTGTTCTTGGCCTGCAAGTCCTCACCCTTGACCACGAAGCCGTAGCCCGCATCCGAGGCAACCACGTACAGCGCGTCGTCCTCCGGCAACAGCACACACTCGAAGGTGGCGCCTGGGGGTGGCGTCAGGCGGCCGGTCAGCGGCTCGCCCTGACCACGTGCCGAGGGCAAGCTGTGAGCCGCCACCGAATAACTGCGCCCCGTAGAGTCGATGAGCACGGCAAACTGGTTGGAACGCCCGGCTGCGGCGGCCTTGAAGCCATCGCCGGCCTTGTACGACAAGCCGGTGGCGTCGATGTCGTGGCCTTTGGCGCAACGCACCCAGCCCTTCTCCGACAGCACCACGGTGACCGGCTCGGTCGGCATCAGCTCGTTTTCAGACAGGGCCTTGGCTTCGACGCGCTCGACGATTGGCGAACGGCGCGCGTCGCCGTAGGTTTCGGCATCCTTGATCAGTTCGCTGCGCACCAGCTTGCGCAGTTTGGCCTCGCTGCCCAGCAGCGCCTGCAGCTTGGCCTGTTCCTTGAGCAGTTCGTCCTGCTCGCCGCGGATCTTCATCTCTTCCAGGCGCGCCAGCTGACGCAGACGGGTCTCGAGGATGTACTCGGCCTGGATTTCGCTCAGCTCGAACCGGGCAATCAGGGCCTGCTTGGGGTGCTCCTCGGTACGGATGATGTGGATCACTTCATCCAGGTTGAGGAATGCGGTGAGCAAACCATCCAGCAGGTGCAGGCGCCGCTCCACCTTGTCCAGGCGATGCTGCAACCGGCGGCGAACAGTGTTGGTGCGAAACTCCAGCCACTCCACCAATATCGCACGCAGGTTCTTCAACTGCGGGCGGCCGTCCAGGCCAATGATATTGACGTTGACCCGGTAGCTGCTCTCCAGGTCGGTGGTGGCGAACAGGTGCTGCATCAGTTCGTCGGCATCCACACGGTTGGAGCGCGGGATGATGACGATGCGGCACGGGTTCTCATGGTCGGATTCGTCACGCAGGTCGGCAACCATCGGCAGCTTCTTGGCCTGCATCTGTGCGGCGATCTGCTCCAGCACCTTGGCCCCGGAGACCTGGTGCGGCAGCGCAGTCACTACGATGTCGCCATCCTCGACGCGGTAAACGGCACGCATGCGGATCGAGCCGCGGCCGCTTTCGTACATCTTGAGGATTTCTGCCCGTGGCGTGATGATTTCCGCCTCGGTCGGGTAATCCGGCCCCTGGATGTGCTCACACAATTGCTCGATGGTGGCCTTGGGCTCGTCGAGCAGGCGCACGCAGGCGCTGGCCACTTCACGCAGGTTGTGCGGCGGCACGTCGGTCGCCATGCCCACGGCGATACCGGTGGTCCCGTTGAGCAGGATGTTGGGCAGGCGCGCCGGCAGCACGGCCGGCTCCTGCAGGGTACCGTCAAAGTTCGGTACCCAGTCCACGGTGCCTTGGCCAACTTCGCTGAGCAGCACTTCGGCGTAGCGCGACAAACGCGCCTCGGTATAACGCATGGCGGCGAACGACTTCGGATCGTCCGGCGCACCCCAGTTACCCTGGCCGTCGACCAGGGTATAGCGGTAGCTGAACGGCTGCGCCATCAGCACCATGGCCTCGTAGCAGGCCGAGTCGCCATGGGGATGGAACTTGCCGAGCACGTCACCGACGGTACGCGCCGACTTCTTGTGCTTGGCATCGGCATCCAGCCCCAACTCGCTCATGGCATAGACGATGCGTCGCTGCACCGGCTTCAGGCCGTCGCCGATGTGCGGCAAGGCGCGGTCCATGATCACGTACATGGAATAGTTGAGGTAGGCCTGTTCGGTGAAGTCAGCCAGCGAGCGGCGTTCGACGCCGTCCAGGCTGAGTTCCAGTGAGTCGCTCATGCGGGCCTCGTCATTTCAGGTTCTGGCGCAACAGCATGGTGCCGCCGCGCTGGGTAAATTCAAGTTGTTTCAGGGCACTCATGCCCAGCAGTACGATGGGCCCGTCCAGGCCCGGCACCACGGTGGCGCGTACGTCCTGCAGCCGGATATCGCCCAGCTGCAGGCTGGCCAGGCGCGTGCGGTAGCCTTCGGCGCGGCCATTGGCGGTGCTGAGCACCACCGGGCTGCCGCGCTCAAGGTTCAGGTCACGGGCCAACACCTCGGGGATCGCCACATCGGTGGCGCCGGTGTCGAGCATGAAATGCACCGCCTGGCCGTTGATGGCGCCATCCACCATGAAGTGGCCCTGGCCGTTGCCCAGCAGGCGCACTTCGACAAAGCCCTCGCCGTGTTCGGATTGCACCTGGGCATTGGGGTTGCGCTTATTGTCTTCCCACTGGCCGAAAAAGCGCGTGGCAAGGAACATCGCGGCCGCCCAGGCGAGGACCATCAGCACCCTGCCCGCCCGTTTGCCCGGCGCCTGGCTCATGACTTGGCGCTCCAGCCACCTTCCGGTGCATCAAAGCGCCAGACGATCGGGCGCGTTTCGCCATCGGCGCGGGCGCCGTTGTTGTTGTCCAGGCCGATCCAGGCGCCCTTGGCATCGATCACAAGGGCTTCGGCCAGGCCGAACGGTTGCGGGTAACGGCGGGCCTCGACCAAGGCGTCGGCAGCAAACGACCAGCAGCGTTCTACTTTGCCGCTGTCGGTATCACGCCGGCAGACCCGGTAGGCATTGCGTTCGAGTGTGAACAGCTTGCCCTCGAACCAGGCCAGGTCGGCAAAATCGCGCGACAGTGCCCGGGCATTGGGCATTTGCGCCGGCTGCATCTCCACCCCGGCCTCGCTCAGCAGCACACAGCTGCGCCCGCAAGTCCACACCGATTGCTGGCGCTCGATGGCCACCAGGCCACGGCGCTCGCGTTCTGCGGCCAGCCACAGGCGATCGCCCGCAGGGTTGATCGCCAAGCCCTCGAACAAAGCATTGAAGTTCAGCAGCATGCCGCTGGCACGGGCCTGACGCACCATGGCCGGGTCGATCTTCAGCCAGTCCGGCTCGCCTTCCAGCGGTAATTGCAACACGGCGGCATGGGCTTCGCTGGCCAGGTACAGGTTACCCGCCTGGTCACAGGTGATGCCTTCGAAATCCAGCTCGCCCCCGCGAATGTACGACGCCGCCCAATTGCGCGACTTGAGGCCCCACGGCAGGCCGCTTTCCGGCGGCGGTGGCGGGGTAAAGGTCAGCGGTTGCGCGCGCCAGGTCGGTTTTTGCTGGTCGAAGCGGTAGATGCGGTCGTCGTCGCGGTCGGACACGCCCCACAGCCCGCCCCGGCATTCCACCAGGCCAGACAGGTTGCCACCACGCATGCCGTCGATCGGGTGCTCGGCACTGAGCTTCAGCTCCGGCCAGTTACCCGCCAGGGCAGGCAAGGTAACCAGCGCAAGGCAAACGGCAAGTACTTGCCGAATCAAACCATGACCTCGGCCAGGTTGCCTTTGGTCTCCAGCCAGTTCTTGCGGTCACCGGCGCGCTTCTTGGCCAGCAGCTTGTCCATCAGTTCGCAGGTGGCCTCAACGTCGTCCAGGGTCAGCTGCACCAGGCGCCGGGTGTTCGGGTCCATGGTGGTTTCACGCAGTTGCGGCGGGTTCATTTCACCCAGGCCCTTGAAGCGGGTGACCTGCGGTTTGCCGCGTTTCTTCTCGGCCACCAGGCGGTCGAGGATGCCGTCACGCTCGGCTTCGTCGAGGGCGTAGTAGATTTCCTTGCCCAGGTCGATGCGGTACAGCGGCGGCATGGCCACGTACACATGCCCGGCCTCCACCAGCGCGCGGAAGTGCTGGACGAACAGCGCGCACAGCAGCGTGGCGATGTGCAGGCCGTCGGAGTCGGCGTCGGCAAGGATGCAGACTTTGCCGTAGCGCAGTTGCGCCAGGTCTGTGGCACCCGGGTCGACACCGATGGCCACGGCGATGTTGTGCACCTCCTGGCTGGCCAGGACTTCGCCACCGTCCACTTCCCAGGTGTTGAGGATCTTGCCGCGCAGCGGCAGGATCGCCTGGTACTCCTTGTCCCGTGCCTGCTTGGCCGAGCCACCCGCCGAGTCACCCTCGACCAGGAACAGCTCGGCACGCATCGGGTCCTGGCCGGCGCAATCGGCCAGCTTGCCAGGCAGCGCCGGGCCTTGGGTGATGCGCTTGCGCTCGACCTTCTTGCTGGCCTTGAGGCGACGCCCGGCGTTGCTGATGGCCAGCTCGGCCAGTTGCATGCCCAGCTCGGGGTGGGCGTTCAGCCACAGGCTGAAGGCGTCCTTGACCACGCCGGAAACAAAGGCAGCCGCCTCGCGCGAGGACAGGCGCTCCTTGGTCTGCCCGGAGAACTGCGGCTCCTGCATTTTCATCGAGAGCACGAAAGAGATGCGCTCCCAGATGTCTTCAGGCGCCAGCTTCACACCGCGCGGCAGCAGATTGCGGAACTCGCAGAACTCGCGCATGGCATCCAGCAGGCCCTGACGCAGGCCGTTGACATGGGTGCCGCCCTGAGCGGTGGGGATCAGGTTGACGTAGCTTTCCTGGACGCTGTCGCCGCCTTCTGGCAACCACAGCAAGGCCCAGTCTGCGGCCTCCTTGTTGCCCGCCAGGCTGCCGCAGAACGGCTCGTCAGGCAGGCGCTGGAACTCGCTGACCGCATCGACCAGGTAGGAACGCAGGCCGTCTTCGTAGTGCCACTCGACCTTCTCGCCACTGGCCTTGTCCTCGAAGCTGACCAGCAGGCCCGGGCACAGCACGGCCTTGGCCTTGAGCACATGCTTGAGGCGGCTGATGGAGAACTTGGGCGAGTCGAAGTACTTGGGGTCGGGGCTGAAGTAGACGCTGGTGCCAGTGTTGCGCTTGCCGACCGAGCCGACCACTTCCAGCTCGCTGGCCTTGAAGCCATCGGCGAAGGACATCTGGTATTCGTTGCCGTCACGCTTGACGCGCACGCGCACCTGGGTCGACAGGGCGTTGACCACCGAGATACCCACACCGTGCAAACCGCCGGAGAACTGGTAGTTCTTGTTGGAGAACTTGCCGCCGGCGTGCAGCTTGGTAAGGATCAGCTCGACCCCGGACACGCCTTCTTCCGGGTGGATGTCCACTGGCATGCCACGGCCATCGTCGCTGACTTCCAGCGAGTGGTCGGCATGCAGGATGACCTGCACCGAACGGGCGTGGCCGGCCAGGGCTTCGTCGACACTGTTGTCGATGACTTCCTGGGCCAGGTGGTTGGGGCGGCTGGTATCGGTGTACATGCCCGGCCGCTTGCGGACCGGGTCAAGGCCCGAGAGGACTTCGATGGCGTCTGCGTTATAGGCGCTAGCGCTGGGATTGGCCATAGGGTCTCTTCGTCAGTCTGGTGAGTGCAAAAAAGTCAAAATACAGAAAAATCGAGCGCCGCATACTGCCCGCGAGCAATGCCGGCAAAAGCCAGCAGAGCCGGCAGGCGCTCGGCGAAGCCCTGGAAACTGTGGTCGCCGCCAGCCTGTATACGCAGGGCACATGCACGGTAATAGCGCTCGGCGTGGCGATAGTCCAGGGTTTCATCGGCCGTCTGCAGCCACACTTGATAGCGGCTGGCATCTACCGGGGCCGGCACTTCCAGCTCGGCCAGGGCCTGTACGTGATCATGGGTCAGTTCCCAGGTTTCACCGCTGTAGTGATTGCGCTGAGTGCCCAGGTACCCGTCAAAATGCTTGTGTGGCGTTACCGCAGGGTTCACCAACAGGGCCTTGAGGCCATGGCGCTCGGCCAGATGGGTCGCATAGTAGCCGCCGAGCGAACTGCCCACCAGCAATGGCGCGCCCAGTTCGGCGATGGCAGCTTCAAGCTGGGCGATAGCCTGCCGCGGGTGGTGATGCAAGGCGGGCACACGTAGCTGGGCCGACAGGCCCAGTTGCTGCATCACGGCTTCGAGCTGGCGCGCCTTGGTCGAAAGCGGCGAGCTGTTGAAGCCATGGATATAGAGGATGGAACCCGACATGCTGCCCCCGGAATCTGTGGCTTCGCGCCTGATGATGCGGGCGCAGGGACGCGCAGTGTAGCGCGTTCGCCGGGTTTTGACGCAGTGTCACGGGTTTCGCAACAATTTCTTCAATAACCTGGGCTATCGAAGTCGAGTCTCACCTCAAAGTCCGTGGCCCGCTCCACTCCGGTTTCCAACCGCCCGTCGGCGTGCAGGCGCAACCAGCGGTACCCGGGCTGCTCCTCGCTCACCTTGAAGTCTTCGCTGCCTGCCGCGAACTGAATACAGGTCGAAGGCGTGGCCAGCAGGCGCCGGCCCTCGCGCAGCTCGTCCCATTCCTGATGCACATGCCCCCACAGCAACGCCCGCACCTGTGGATAAGCCTCGATGGTATCGAACAGGGCCTGGGCATTGCGCAAGCCTATCGGCGCGATCCAGGCGCAGCCGATGTCCACCGGCTGATGGTGGAAACACACCAGGCAATGCCGTTCGCCCGCCTCTTTCAAGGCGGCTTCCAGCACTGCCAGTTGGTCACGCTCCAGCAGACCATGTGTCGCGCCATGCACCGCCGTGTTGAGCATGACAATACGCCAGGCGCCAACATCGGTGACTGCTTGCACCAGCTCCGGGGCCACTTCGGCCATGACCCGGGCCTCGTCGTGGTTGCCCGGCAACCAGCGGGTGGGCACTGCAAACGACGCAGTCAGATCCCGGAACGCTTCATATGAAGCAACGCTGGCGTCCTGGGAAAGATCACCCGTGCACAACAGCAAGTCGACAAGCGGTTGCTCGCGCCGCACCTGGGCCACCACATGGCGCAGGCTGTCACGGGTATTAAGCCCCAGCATGCTGCCGGCCGGGTCGGCGAAAAGATGGGCGTCGGTCAGTTGCACCACATGAACAGGGCGCGTGTTGTCTGGGTACATGTCAGCGGACGCTTGCCAGTTCGTGGCCACAAGCCAGGCAGTGGCTCAGCCATTCACCGAGGAACAGGTTGAGCTGGGCCTTTTCGTCCGGCTGGTGCATGGCCTCATTCGGATACGGGTAAATACTGCGCAGGCGCCGGGTATGTTCGGCACTGACCACTTCGGCCATGCGCGCATCGTGGTAAACCTGCACTTCCAGGTGCGGCACCGGCAGCCACGGCAAGCTGTGCTCCTGACGCACGTGCAGGGTGGTGGTGTAAGGGCAGGCCAGCACCACGTCCAGTACCAGCACGCCGAGCATCTGGTCGCCCTGGGTCATGCCGATGCGGCGCGAGCTCTGGGTGGTACGCATATCGGGCAACAGGCGCATCAGCCGGGCGTAGTTGGCCTCGCAGGCAGCCTGCAGCCCGACCAGGTCGACTCGATAGCGCTCGCGCAGCAGGTTCACTTCCACATACCTCGTACTTCGTCACGGTTCAGCGCCAGCCATTGCAAGCCGATGATAGTCGCCGCGTTGCAGATGCGCCCGTCGCGCACCGCCTGCAGGGCATCCTCGAACGACCACACGCGCACGCGGATGTCTTCGCCCTCTTCTTCCAGGCCATGCAGCCCGCCCGCGCCCTTGCTGCTGCAACGACCAAGGAACAGGTGAACGTACTCGTCACTGCCGCCCGGCGACGGGAAGTAGCGGGTCATCGGCCACAGGGCGCTGAACGTCAGGCCGGCTTCTTCCTCGGCTTCGCGGTGGGCGACTTCCTCGGGTTGCTCATCCTTGTCGATCAGCCCGGCAACCATCTCGATCAGCCAGGGGTTGGCGACCTTGTCCAGTGCGCCGACGCGGAACTGCTCGATCAGCACCACTTCGTCGCGCAACGGGTCGTAAGGCAGCACACACACCGCATCATGGCGCACAAACAGTTCGCGGCTGATCTCGCGGCCCATACCCCCGGCAAACAGCTCGTGGCGCAGGTGCACCTTGTCGAGCTTGTAGAAGCCCTGGAAGCAGTTGGCCCGCTTGACGATCTCGACCGCCTTGGGCACCGAATTCAACGTGTCTGACATGGAAATCCTCGTTACCTCAATTACCGCTTCGCGCCATCCTACTCTGCACGCTTTCGCGTTTCACCCCTTTCCGCCAACCGTTCGCACACTCGGGACAGCGCGTCTTCACTCTGTTAGCTTAGTGGCGAACTGAAGGCCGCGCAGACGGTCAAAGGCCGACTTTTCCCTGTTCTGCAAGGATCATCATGACACTTGTCAAACTGACTTCCGTGGCCGTGCTGGCACTCGCTCTGGGCGCCTGCCAGAGCCTGTTCACGCCCAACTACCGGGCCCCGCTCGAGGTCAAGCGCGACGCCTGGGAGCATGTCAAACCCGGCTGCAGCGAAAGCGACTGCCCGCTGGTGAACATCGACATGGTCCACTTCCCGGCCCTGCCCGCGCTCGACGGCATCGTCGAAAAACGCCTGCTGCAACTGACCGAAGACAATCAGCATGGCACCGCGCCAAGCACCTTGCAGGCCTACGAACAGCAATACCTGGCCAGTGCCGACAAACGTAACAGCAGTTATCTGCAAGCCAAGGTACGCGAGCAGCATGACGGGCTGGTGATCATCGAGTTGTCCAGCTACCTGGACAGCGGTGGCGCCCACGGCATGCCTGGGCGCGGCTTCATCAACTATTCGCGCAAGCTGGACAAGGTGCTGACCCTGCAGGACATGCTGGTGCCAGGCCAGGAGGACACCTTCTGGAAAACCGTCGAGGAGTCGCACCGCGCCTGGCTGATGAGCGTGGGCATGGACAAGGACGCCGAGTTCGTCAAAACCTGGCCGTTCAAGAAGTCGCCGCACATCGCCCTGACGTACGGCGCAGTAGTGGTCAAGTACGAGGTCTATGCCATCGCGCCCTATTCCATGGGCCACGTGGAACTGAAGATCCCCTACCCACGCCTGAATGGCGTACTCAAGCCTGAACTGTTTCCCGGCCGCGGCTAAGGCTCAGTAACCCATGCAGCACACCTGCCAGCAGCAATGCTGGCAGGGTAGCCCCCAGTTCCGGTGCCTGCGCGGCAATCAGGTGGTAGACTGCCACCCCCGCAAACCAGGCCACCAGCGCCTGCCAGTGCAAGCCGCCGACCTGTGCCGGCAAGCGGCGACGACGAACCACGTAGTGGTCCATCAACACCACGCCGAACAGCGGCGCGAACACCGAACCGATCAGCAGCAGGAAGTTCTCGTACTGGGCCAGTGGCGCCAGCAGGGCGATCAGGGTGCACAGCACGCCGATGGCGAGCGCCAGGTGCTCGACCTTCACAGGCACCAGCACGCCGGTGGAAACCGCTGCCGAGTGGATGTCGGCGAAGGCCTTTTCCGACTCGTCCAGCAGAATGAGCAGCAACGGAATGCCCATGCCGGCGCCGGCCAGGGCCAGCAGCAGGGCATTGACCTCGCCACTGGCAGCGAAGGCCAGGGTGTAGGCCACGCCCAGGCTCATCAGCCAGGTGTTGCCGATGAAATAGCCAATGACCGTGCCGCCGAACACGTGCTTGCCGTTGCGGGCGAAGCGCGAATAGTCGGCGATCAGCGGCAGCCAGGACAGCGGCATGGCGATGACGATGTCGAAGCCCACGGCCAGCGACATCGAACCGTCACCGGCGCGGCCCCACAGTTCAGCCAGGTCGGCCTTGGCGAACAGATTCCAGGTCAGCCACAGGCAAGCCCCCAGCAGCACCCAGATACCCCAGGCGCGCAGCACCTTGCGTACGAAGGCCAGCGGCCCGCTGACGGCCAGCAAGGTGGCCAGGGCTCCAAAACACAGGGTCCAGAGCATCGGGCTGTTCCAGGCACTGTCCTCGCCGAACGCCCGCGCGCCCAGCAGGCTGGCGGCATCGCGCATGACGATGATCTCAAATGCGCCCCAACCTACCAGTTGCAGCAGGTTGAGCACAGCCGGCAAGCGCGCGCCATGGCTGCCCAGGCTGAGCTTCAGGGTGCCCATGGCCGAAAGACCGGTGTCGCTGCCGATGACACCGGCGGCGCCCAGCAACAACACCCCGACCCCGGTGCCCAGGGCGATGGCCAGCACCGCGCCAGCCAGGCCAAGGCCTGGCGCCAGCATGGCGCCGACTTGCAGCACCATCAGGCCGATGCCAAGGGAGAACCACAACGAGAACAGGTCGCGGGCGCCGAAGATGCGCTGGTGGGTGGGGACCGGGTGGTCGGGGGAGAACTGGCTGGGTGATGTCATGGTTGGCGCTCGCCGGCAATGTTGTTGGTGTTCTTGGCGAGGACTTCGTCCTCGAATCGCGACGCAAGGCCGCTCCCACAGGGGCCGCGCAGGCCTTAAACCTTGTGCGGTCCCTGTGGGAGCGGCCTTGTGTCGCGAAGGGGCCGCACAGCGGCCCCAGCGTTCTTACACTTTCTGGTACAGCTGGCTGCCTTCCTGGCGGAAACGCTCGGCCTGCTCACGCATACCTTGCTCGACCGTCACATCCACGGCCTCGATCTTGGCAGCGTACTCACGCACTTCCTGGGTGATTTTCATCGAGCAGAACTTGGGCCCGCACATCGAGCAGAAGTGCGCAACCTTGGCCGATTCCTTCGGCAGGGTCTCGTCGTGGAAGGCACGGGCGGTGTCCGGGTCCAGGCCGAGGTTGAACTGGTCTTCCCAGCGGAACTCGAAGCGTGCCTTGGACAGGGCGTTGTCGCGAATCTGCGCGCCCGGGTGGCCCTTGGCAAGGTCGGCGGCGTGGGCGGCGATCTTGTAGGTGATGATGCCGGTCTTGACGTCGTCCTTGTTCGGCAGGCCCAGGTGTTCCTTGGGCGTGACGTAGCAGAGCATGGCGCAACCGAACCAGCCGATCATCGCCGCACCAATGCCCGAGGTGATGTGGTCATAGCCCGGGGCAATGTCGGTGGTCAGCGGGCCGAGGGTGTAGAACGGCGCCTCGTCGCAGCACTCCAGCTGCTTGTCCATGTTCTCCTTGATCAACTGCATCGGCACGTGGCCCGGGCCTTCGATCATGCACTGCACGTCGTGCTTCCAGGCAATCTTGGTCAGCTCGCCGAGGGTTTCCAGCTCACCGAACTGCGCAGCGTCGTTGGCGTCGGCGATCGAGCCGGGGCGCAGGCCGTCACCCAGCGAGAAGCTGACGTCGTAGGCCTTCATGATTTCGCAGATCTCGTCGAAGTGCGTGTACAGGAAGTTTTCCTTGTGGTGCGCCAGGCACCACTTGGCCATGATCGAGCCACCGCGGCTGACGATGCCGGTGACGCGCTTGGCGGTCAGCGGCACATAGCGCAGCAGCACACCGGCATGGATGGTGAAGTAGTCCACGCCCTGCTCGGCCTGCTCGATCAGGGTGTCGCGGAACAGCTCCCAGGTCAGGTCTTCGGCCACGCCGTTGACCTTTTCCAGGGCCTGGTAGATCGGCACGGTACCAATCGGCACCGGCGAGTTGCGGATGATCCACTCGCGGGTTTCGTGAATGTGCTTGCCGGTGGACAGGTCCATGACCGTGTCCGAGCCCCAGCGGATGCCCCAGGTCAGCTTGGCCACTTCTTCCTCGATCGAGGAACCCAGGGCGCTGTTGCCGATGTTGCCGTTGATCTTCACCAGGAAGTTGCGGCCGATGATCATCGGCTCGACTTCAGGGTGGTTGATGTTGGCCGGAATGATCGCGCGGCCACGGGCGATTTCCTGGCGGACGAATTCGGGGGTGATTTCTTTCGGGATGTTGGCACCGAAGCTGTGGCCGGCGTGCTGCTCGTTCAGCAGGCCAGCGGCGCGGGCTTCTTGCAGCTTCATGTTTTCGCGGATGGCGACGTATTCCATCTCGGCGGTGATGATGCCCTGGCGGGCATAGTGCATCTGCGAGACGTTGGCGCCAGCCTTGGCACGGCGCGGGTTGCGCACGTGGGCGAAACGCAGCTTGGCCAGTTCGGCGTCGTTCAGGCGCTGCTGGCCGAAGTCGGAGCTGAGCCCGCCCAGGCGCTCGGTGTCACCGCGGGCGTCGATCCAGGCCGAGCGCACATCGGCCAGGCCCTTGCGTACATCGATGATGACGTCGGGGTCTGTGTACGGGCCAGACGTGTCGTAGACCAGTACCGGCGCGTTGGTTTCGCCGCCAAAATCGGTCGGGGTATCGTCCAGGCTGATTTCACGCATGGGCACGCGGATGTCCGGGCGCGAGCCTTCGACATAAATCTTGCGTGAGCGCGGGAACGGTTGCACGGACTGCTGATCGACTTGTGCCGATTCGCTGAGGTTGATCGCTTTTTCTTGTTTGGTCATCACAGGCTCTCCAGACGGCTTCCTAGCAGTGGAATGTCGGGGAGAACCTGAAAAGCGCGGACGCACCCATGGACGAGTGCAGTGCCGGATATGGGGGTGCCTGAAGCTGCATGCAGCTGCGACATTCCCGGACCTGGCACAAGAGGCTCCCCGGGAAGGCGAGCAATCTTGTTCCCTACGCAGGCGCTAACCTGATCAGGTTCAACGGGATCCGCACCTCTGCGATCTCAGCCTTTGCTTCAAGGCACCCCGACAAGAACATGCGCAGTCTAGACTGGAGTGGTCGGCAAAGCCAAGCGGGTAAATGCGCGGTTGATGAAAGGCACACCGGGCGATTGTTGCCAGGGGCGCATGGCACTACACTGGCCCGTCACTCGATACTCAACAGTTCAGTAATTAAATTTCGTACAAGGATTGCCTCTATGCTGCGCAAACTCTCACTGGCGATTGCCGTGTCTTGTGCGTCCAACGGAGTGGCCTGGGCAGTGGACGTGCCCTCGACAGTCAAGACCGACCTGGTCAGCGTTTATCAGGAAGCGGTAGACAACAACGCCGACCTGGCTGCGGCACGTGCCGATTATGGCGCCCGCCGCGAAGTGGTGCCGCAGGCCCGCGCCGGGTTGCTGCCAAACCTCTCGGCCGATGCCGAGATGCTGAACACCCGCACCAAGCTGGACGAGCCTTCCATCACCTCCAACCGCAGCGGCAACTCCTGGAGCGCGACCCTGGCCCAGCCAATCTTTCGCGCTGATCGCTGGTTCCAGCTGCAGGCAGCCGAAGCGGTCAACGAACAGGCAGCGCTGGAGCTGTCGGCCACTGAACAGAACCTGATCCTGCAAACCGCGCAAAGCTACTTCGCCGTGCTGCGCGCACAGGACAACCTGGCCGCTACCAAGGCTGAGGAAGCCGCGTTCAAGCGCCAGCTGGACCAGTCCAACGAACGCTTCGATGTGGGCCTGTCGGACAAGACCGACGTGCTGCAATCCCAGGCCAGCTATGACACGGCCCGCGCCAACCGGATCATCGCCGAGCGCCAGGTGCAGGATGCCTTTGAAGCGCTGGTCACCCTGACCAACCGTGAATACACCTCGATTCAAGGCGTGGTGCATACCCTGCCGGTGCAGGTACCTACGCCAAACGACGCCAAGGCCTGGGTCGAAACCGCCGGCCGCCAGAACCTCAACCTGCTGGCCACCAACTATGCGGTTTCCGCCGCCGAAGAGACCCTGCGCCAGCGCAAGGCCGGCCATGCGCCGACCCTGGATGCAGTGGCCAAGTACCAGAAGGGTGACAACGACAGCCTCGGTTTTACCAACCCGGCGCCGCAGCAAAACGTGCGCTACGGTGGCGACGTCGAGCAGACCAGCGTTGGCCTGCAGTTGAACATCCCGATCTACAGCGGTGGCCTGACCAGCTCGCAGGTACGCGAGGCCTACCAGCGCCTGAGCCAGAGCGAGCAGCAACGTGAAAGCCTGCGCCGCCAAGTGGTGGAAAACACCCGCAACCTGCACCGCGCGGTGAACACCGATGTGGAACAGGTGCAAGCACGCAAGCAGTCGATCATCTCCAACCAGAGCGCGCTGGAAGCCACCGAAATCGGTTACCAGGTGGGTACCCGCAACATCGTCGACGTACTCGACGCGCAACGCCAGCTGTACACCTCGGTACGCGACTACAACAACAGCCGCTATGACTACATCCTCGACAACCTGAGCCTGAAGCAGGCAGCCGGCACCCTCAGCCCGCAAGACCTGCAGGACCTCAAGCGTTACCTGAAACCGGACTACAACCCGGACAAGGACTTCCTGCCGCCAGACCTGGCTGCGGCAGCGGCCAAGAACTTTGAGCGCCGCCCTTGAGTTAGGTGATGAATTCTTCGCGGGCTCGCCCGCGAAGAAGCCAGTGCAAAAGTCAGCGGATAAGCGCATCCAGGCCATCGAGCAAGCGTTGCAACGCGCCCTGATTGGCCCGCATCACCGCCCTGCCCGCCTCGCCCATGCGCTGGGCGTCCTGCGGCAGTTCCACCAGACGGCGCACCGCACCGGTCAGCCCGTCAGCATCATCAACCTGCTGCAACGCACCCGCCTCGCGCAGCATCGCGCTGATTTCGAGGAAGTTGAACACATGCGGCCCCATCAGCACCGGCAAGGCCAGCGCCGCAGGCTCCAACGGATTGTGCCCACCGGTCGGCACCAGGCTACCACCGACGAAGGCAATGTCGGCCAGGGCATACAGGAACAGCAACTCACCCATGGTGTCGCCCAGCAACACGCGGGTTTGCGCATCGACCGGCGCTGCTGAAGAACGGCGCACGGTGGTGAATTGCTCGCTGCACAGCGCATGCACCGCATTGAAGCGCTCGGGATGGCGCGGCACCAGGATCAGCAAGGCATCGCCATGCACCTGCAACATCTGCCGATGCGCCTGCAAAATCAGCGCATCCTCGCCGTCATGGGTACTCGCGGCAATCCACACCGGGCGCTGTTCGGCGCCCCATTGCTCACGCAATGCCCTGGCTCGCGGCAACAGTTGCCCGTCGACCTGCAAGTCGAACTTGATCGAACCGGTGACCTGCACGCACTCAGGGCGCGCGCCCAGGTCACGAAAGCGTTGCGCCTCGGTTTCGGTCTGCACGGCGATCAGGCTCATTTCCGCCAGCATCGGCCGAGTCAGTTTGGCAAAGCGCCCGTAGCCGCGTGCCGAACGCTCGGACAATCGCGCGTTGGCCAGCGCCACCGGAATTCCGCGTTTGGCGCACTGGTGGATGTGGTTGGGCCACAGCTCGGTTTCCATGATGATGCCCAGCTTCGGCTGCACATGGTCGAGAAATCGCTCGGCCGCCCACGGCAGATCGTAGGGCAGGTAGCAATGCTGTACGCGTGGTTCGTCGGCGAACATGGCGCGAATACGCTCGGAACCGGTCGGTGTCATGCAGGTAAGCGTGATCGGCAATTCCGGGTAGGCCTTGAGCAAGGCACGCACCATGGGCGCGGCAGCAATGCTCTCGCCAACCGACACAGCATGTACCCAGATGCCGCCCTGGCGCATTGCCGGCAGCTTGCAAGCAAAGCGCTCGCCGATGCGTTGCCCATAGGCAGGCGCCTTGCGTGCGCGCAGGTACAGGCGCAGCGCAACCAGCGGCAGGCCCAGGTGAAACAGCAAGGTATAGAGTGTTCTGTTCATGGCGCCGGAGTTTACCCGATCGCGCGCAGGTGCACCGCAAAGCGCTCGGCCAGCCACTGCGCGGCCGGCCCCAGGGGCGCATCACGGCGCCAGGCCAGTTCCGCCACCAGCGCCGGCGGGCGCCACTCGCTATCGAGCTCGACCATGTGCGCCTGGTAGGTCGGGTACTGCACCACGTGCCGCGGCAGCCAGGCCCAGCCCAGGCCGCGCATCAGCAGTTCGGCCATGGCGTAGAAGCTGTCGGCACGCCATACCTGCGGGCTGATCGCCTCGCCGCCTGGGTAACCGCTTTGTTGTGGCGTGATCAGCAACTGCCGGTGGCGCGCCAGTTGCTGGCGGGTGACCCGGCCTTCGCCCGCCAGCGGGTGGCCGACTGCGCAAACCGTGACCATCTCCACACTGCCCAGCGCCCGCCGCTCCAGCGATGCCGGGATGCTTTCGTGGTGGAAGAACAGGCCCAGATCGGCGCGCCGCTCCACCAGCTTGCGCGCCACATCGCCCTGGGCACCGCTGGCCAGTTGCACCTCCAGAAACGGGTAGCGGCTGGCCAGCTCGTCCAGGCTGTCGATCACCGGCTGGTAAGGCATGGCTTCGTCCTGGGCAACCCGCAGCAAGGCCTCCTGCCCGCGCATTAAGGCCAGGGCACGGCCGTCCAGGTGTTCGCACTGACGCAACAGTTCGCGGGCATCTTCCAACAACGCGCTGCCATTTTCGGTCAGGTTCGGTTGCCGGCCGCTGCTGCGCTCGAACAACGTGACACCCAGGTCTGCTTCCAGCAGGGCGATGGCATTACTGATAGCCGATTGAGCCTTGCGTTGTTCGCGGGCAACGGCAGAAAAGGAGCGCAATTCGGCGACGCGCAGAAAAATTCGCAGCTGCTCCAGGTTCCATTGCTCAGCCATCATCCTATCCCCATATCTGATAGGTAATGACTTTACCGCATCTGGGCAAGGTCTAGAATGCCCGACCAGTTACCAGAGGACCCCGCCATGAATGCCTATACCTATCTCGCCATCGCCATCTGCGCCGAAGTTATCGCCACTGCCTCCATGAAAGCAGTGAAAGGCCTGAGCACGCCACTGCCCCTGCTGCTGATGGTGGTTGGCTACGGCATTGCGTTCTGGATGCTGACCCTGGTGGTGCGCAGCATTCCGGTGGGGATCGCCTATGCCATCTGGTCGGGGCTGGGGATTGTGCTGATCAGTGTGGCGGCGCTGGTGATCTATGGGCAGAAGCTGGATGTGCCGGCGATGCTGGGCATGGCCATGATTGTGGGTGGGGTGGTGGTGATTCAGCTGTTCTCCAAAACAGCCGGGCATTGAGACAACCTGTGTGGGCCTCATCGCCGGCAGCCAGCTCCCACAGGGATAGTGGAAGTTGCAGGCTCTGCACTATCCCTGTGGGAGCTGGCTTGCCGGCGATAGGGCCCTCACAGGTATAGCCTGTATACTTGCCAGCTGTCCCAGTCTTCGAGGTACCGCCATGCCATCTGCCATTTCCACTGACGTGCTGATCGTCGGCGCCGGGGTCGCAGGCCTCTGGCTCAATGCCCGCCTACGCCGCCAGGGCTACTCGACAGTGCTGGTGGAACGCGCCAGCCTTGGCGGTGAGCAGACGATAAAGTCGCAGGGCATTATCCACGGCGGCACCAAGTACGCCCTGCACGGTGCCCTTACCGGCGCCTCGGAAGCCATCGCCGACATGCCGCGCCGCTGGCGTGAGGCCTTGGCTGGCGACGGCGAACTCGACCTCGGCCGTACCCGTCTACTCTCCGATGCCCACTACCTGTGGTCACCCGGCACCCTGGCCGGCAACCTCACCAGTTTCTTCGCCAGCAAGGCCGTGCGCGGCCGGGTCGACCAGGTCAAGGGCGACCAGCTGCCGCCCGCGCTGCAGGACCGCGCCTTCAAGGGTAAGGTTTATCGCTTGGCAGAACTGGTGATTGATGTCCCGAGCCTGCTGGCCAACCTGGCCGAGCTGGCCGGCGACTCCTTGCTTGCAGGTGAGCGCATCGAACCATTGCGTGAAGGTGATGCCTTGGTTGGCTTGCGCGTGGATGACCGGGAAATCCGTGCCCAGCGCATCGTGTTGAGCGCCGGTGCCGGCACCGAAGGTTTGCTGCAGGCGCTGGGCCTGGACCAGCCAGCCATGCAAACCCGCCCGCTGCACATGGTCATGGCCAAGGGCCCGAACCTCAAACCTTTGTACGCCCACTGCCTCGGTGGCGGGCCCAAGCCACGGGTGACGGTGACCACCCACCCGGCAGCCGATGGCCAGTGGGTGTGGTACCTCGGCGGCGACCTGGCGGAAGCCGATGGCGTAGCGCGCGAGCCTGCAGCGCAGATTGCTGCGGCACAGAAGGAAATCGCCAACCTGTTGCCATGGGTTGACCAGAGCCTGGTGCGCTGGGCCACCCTGCGCGTCGACCGCGCCGAACCTGCGCAATCCGGCCTGGTACGCCCGGACAACGCCTTCCTTGCCGACCAGCAGCGCCTGCTGGTGGGCTGGCCGACCAAGCTGGCACTGGCACCGGACTTCAGTGACCGGGTCATCGCCCATCTGGAGCGCGACGGCATCCGCCCGCAGGCACAAGCCGACCTGGCCGACCTGCCACGCCCCCCCCTGGGCGTGCCGGCCTGGGAGCACTTGCTGCCATGAGCCTGCCCACCCTGCACGACTTCCACCGCCCGCTGGGCAGCACCGGTTTCCAGGTTTCGCCACTGGGCCTGGGCACGGTCAAGCTGGGCCGCGACCAAGGTGTGAAGTACCCCACCGGTTTCACCATCCCCGACGATGACGAAGCCCGCATGCTGCTGGCCCAGGCCCGCGAGCTGGGCATCAACCTGATCGACACCGCCCCCGCTTATGGCCGCAGTGAAGAACGCCTGGGCCCGCTGTTGCGCGGCCAACGCGATGAGTGGGTGATCGTCAGCAAGGTAGGCGAAGAATTCGACAACGGCCAGTCGCACTTCGACTTCAGTGCCGCCCACACCCGCCGTTCGGTGGAGCGCAGCCTGCGCCGCCTGGAAACCGACCGCATCGAACTGGTGCTGGTGCATTCCGACGGCAACGACCTGGCGATCCTCGAACAGCAGGAGGTCTACCAGACCCTGGCGGAGCTCAAGCAGGAGGGCAAGATCCTCGGCTTCGGCCTGTCCGGCAAGACCGTGGCCGGTGGCCTGAAAGCACTGGAACAAGGCGACTGCGCCATGGTTACCTACAACCTCAACGAGCAGGCAGAACGCCCGGTGCTGGACTACGCTGCCGAACACGGCAAGGCCATCCTGGTAAAGAAGGCCCTGGCCAGCGGGCACGTCTGCCTGGCCCCGGGCGTTGACCCGGTGCAGGCAAGCTTCGAGCTGCTGTTCGCCCACCCGGGCGTCAGCAGTGCTATCGTCGGCACCATCAATCCGCTGCACTTGGCCCACAACGTGGCCACCGTCGCCCGCATCCTGGGCCAGCACTGAGTTGCCCCTGGCCCAACAAGGGCCAGGAGAATGACCCGACGCAAGGAGGAGCCTCGTGGCGCGAACGCTGATCCGCAAGAACCCGAGCAACTTCAAGACACTGCCACTGCATGTCGAAGCCACACCCGAAGGCCTGATCTACCAGAGCATCGGCATGCCACTGAACTTTGCCCAGACCCAACAGCGGCGCAAGGCCATCCAGCTGCCCGACACGCAGCGCTTCGTGGTCGAACTGGCCAACCTGGGTGTGTCGGTGCGCCTTACCCTGCATTGGCAAAACCGAGATTACTGGGTGTTGGTGCGCCAGCGCCGGCAAGACCGTGGCGATGTGGTGCTGAAACTGATTTCTGGGTATGTTCCGGCGCAGGAGCTGAACCTGCCGTTGCACACGGCTGTTCAGGAAGTGGCTGAGGAATGCCTGCTGGAAACCCCGGAAGGCTGGTTAGGCGGGCGCTTCAACGATACCTGGCTGCCCGTCCCATACGCCGCTGCCCTGCACTACCGCGAAACACCGCACTTCCTGCTGGCCCCCGAGTCCGGTGCCGCGCGGCCCGTGCACTGCGGCAACCTGATGCTGCTGGAGCGGCCAAGGGCCTATGTGCACTTGCCCACCGCATCGCTGCAGCTGATCTACGACATGCGCCTACAGGTGCCTCGTGAAGCCAAGAAACTCAGCCTGTTCCACGTCGATGAGCGGCTGGAGGGCGGCCAGTTGGTAGCGCGGCTCAACCGCAAACGGCCAGACCTGTACCTGATGCCGTTGAAGGACGGCCACCCGCTGGCGGAGCTGTATACGCTGAAGAAGGATGAGCTGGTGCCGGCGAGCACACGCGGGCTGTATCTGGCTGAGAGTTTCGCCCGGCAGGAAGGCTGGGTGGTGACAGACGAGCGGGTGCGCTGGAAGGACTGGGTGAAGCAGCAGGGGTTGGTGGAGAGCAAACCGGCACGGTCATCGCACCTGCAGCGGTTTGGCGACAAGGCCCGGGCATTGCTGGAGCGGGCGCGTACTAGCCTGCACAAGTGATACTGGGGCTGCTTTGCAGTCCGTTCGCGGCACAAGGCCGCTCCTACAGGAGATTGTGTAGGCCCTGAGCTATGCGATCCCTGTAGGAGCGGCCTTGTGCCGCGAATGGGCCGCAAAGCGGCCCCGGCTGTGTCAGTTCTTGCGAATCTTCTCGACAATCGCGGTGGTCGAGCTGTTCTCGACCAGGCCAAGCACCTTCACAGTGCCGCCATACGCCTTGACGATATCAGCGCCTACCACCTGGTCTATGCCATAGTCGCCACCCTTGACCAGCACATCCGGCTTGACCTGGCTCAGCAGGTTTTCCGGGGTGCCTTCCGGGAAGCTGATCACCCAGTCCACCGCGCCCAAGCCGGCCAGCACGGCCATGCGCCGGTCGACGCTGTTGATCGGCCGGCCCGGCCCTTTCAAACGGCTGACCGAAGCGTCGTCGTTGACCGCGACGATCAGCCGATCGCCCTGGGCCCGCGCCTGCTCCAGGTAGGTGACGTGCCCGGCATGCAGGATGTCGAAGCAGCCATTGGTGAAGACGATCTTCTCTTTGTGCGCCCGCGCGTCATCGATGGCCAGCAGCAGTTGCTCCAGGCCCAGCACGCCGCGCTCGGAACCTTCTTCACGCTGGATCGCCCGGCGCAGTTCCGGGGCACTGATCGCAGCCGTACCCAGCTTGCCGACCACGATGCCGGCCGCCAGGTTGGCCAAGGCCACCGCGTGGGGCAGGTCCTCGCCAGCGGCAATGGCCGCCGCGAGGGTGGAAATGACGGTATCACCGGCACCGGTCACATCGAACACTTCACGCGCCCGCGCCGGCAGGTGCAGCGCCGGCTGGCCAACGCGCAGCAGGGTCATGCCGTGCTCGCCACGGGTTACCAGCACGGCGCCCAGGTCCAGATCCTGCAGCAGCTGCAAGCCTTTGGCGACCAGTTCGGCCTCATCGGCGCAACGGCCAACGATGGTCTCGAACTCGCTGAGGTTCGGGGTGATCAGGCTGGCGCCGCGGTAGATGGAAAAATCCTTGCCCTTGGGGTCGGCCAGCACCGGAATGCCCTTGGCCCGTGCTGCCTGGATCAGGCTTTGGTGATTCTTCAGCGCGCCCTTGCCGTAGTCCGACAAGACCAGCACCTTGACGCCTTCGAGCAGGCTGTCGACTTCGGCACCCAGCGACAGCGGGTCGGTGGCGAACGGCTCTTCGAAATCGATACGCAGCAGCTGCTGGTGACGGCTCATGACCCGCAGCTTGACGATGGTCGGCTGGTGCGCGATGCGCTGGAACACCGAACGCACGCCCGCAGCCTGAAGGCTGTTGGCGAGGCTGTCGGCGGCCTCGTCCTGGCCGGTAACGCCGATCAGCGACGCCGGTGCGCCCAGGGCGGCGATGTTCAAGGCAACGTTGGCCGCGCCGCCGGGGCGATCCTCGATCTGATCGACCTTGACCACCGGCACTGGCGCTTCAGGCGAAATACGCGAAGTACCGCCATGCCAGTAGCGGTCGAGCATGACATCGCCGACCACCAGAACCGGGGCTTGATCGAAACGCGGCATGGACAACTTCATGGGCAACCCATATGGAAATAATGAACAGGGGCAGGATATTAGCACAGGGTAGACGACGGCTTTACGGCCAGATCGCCCCCGGAAAATTCCCGTGACAATCGGGGCCGTTACGGCCCCGATCAGGGAGGACTCAGGTGATATCGGCCTTGGCCGGCTCATCCAGGCCCATGGCGTGCAGGCGGGCATAATGGCCATTGGCCGCGAGCAGTTCGGCATGGGTGCCACGCTCTACCAGACGCCCCTGGTCCATGACCAGGATCTGGTCGGCCTTCTCGATGGTCGAGAGGCGGTGGGCGATCACCAGCGTGGTGCGCCCTTGCATCACGTGGTCCAGGGCAGCCTGGATGTGCCGCTCGGATTCGGTATCCAGGGCCGAGGTGGCCTCGTCGAGAATCAGCAGTGGCGCGTTTTTCAGCAGTGCCCGGGCAATGGCCAGGCGCTGGCGCTGGCCGCCGGAGAGCAGCACGCCGTTTTCACCCACGTCGGTGTCGAAGCCCTTCGGCAAGCGGTCGACGAACTCCTTGGCATAGGCATCGGCCGCAGCGGCTTCGATGTCTGCGCGCGGGGCACCCGCCAGATCGCCATAGGCAATATTGTTGGCCACAGTGTCGTTGAACAGGGTGACGTGCTGGGTCACCTGCGAAACGTGGCGGCGCAGGTTGCGCAGGCGGTAGTTCTCGATCTCCACGCCATCGAGCAGGATCTGCCCTTGGTCGTGGTGATAGAAGCGCGGGATCAGCGACGCCAGGGTCGACTTGCCACTGCCAGAGCGGCCAACCAGGGCAATCATCTGCCCAGGCTCGGCGACAAAGCTGATGTCGCTCAGCACTTCACGCTCGGTACCCGGGTAGGTGAAGCTCAGGTTGCGCACTTCAAGGCGCCCTTCCACGCGGTCTTTCTCGACAGTACCAGTGTCCAGTTCAGGCTCTTCGTCCAGTTGCTCGAAGATGCTTTCTGCACCCGCCAGGCCCTTCTGGATGGTCGAGCTGACTTCCGACAACTGGCGAATCGGCTTGGGCAGCAAGCCGGCAGCGGTAATGTAGGCCACCAGGTCACCGGCAGTAGACTCACCGCGCAGGAACAGCACCAGGAACATCAGCGCGGCCATGGCGCTGTAGATCACCAGCTGCAGCATCGGCGTATACAGCGAGCCGGTCTTGGTCATGCGCAGCTGCTTGTCGGTGTTGCTCTGGCTGGCCTTGCTGAAACGCCGCTGTTCGTAGGCCTCGCCGCCGAAGCTGCGCACCACGCGGTAACCCTGGATGGTTTCCGACGCGACGTGGGTGACGTCGCCCATGGCCACCTGGATCTTCTTGCTCTGCTTGCGGAATTTCTTGCTGGCGATGCTGACCATCACCGCAATCACCGGGAGGATGGCAACCATGACCAAGGTGAGGTGCCAGTTCATCCACAGCAGGTAGGCAAACAGGAACACCACGGTCAGGCCTTCACGGATGACCACCTTGATTGCATCGGTGGCAGCACCGGTGACCATGGTCACGTTGAAGGTGATACGCGAAATGAGGTGCCCGGAGTTGTGATTGTCGAAGTAGCGGTTGGGCAGTACCAGCAGCTTGTTGAACAACTCCACGCGCAGGTCGTGCACCAGGCACAGGGAAACCTTGGCCAGGAAATAGTTACCAAGGAACGACCCAAGGCCCTGCCACGCAGCGATCAGGATGATCAGCAACGGCACGGCCTGCAGCAATTGCAGGTCGCGCAGGTAGGGGACATTGGGGAACAACACCGCTTCAGGGTTGCTCAGCCCGTCGACAAAGTACTTCAGGATGCCGGCCAGCATCGGCTGGGTCGAGGCAAAGATCACGAAACCGACAATGCTCAGCAGGAAAATGCCGACATAGGGTTTCACATAGCCCAACAGCCGGAAGTAGATCTTCAGGCTGGAGGTGTGCTCCGCCGGTCGCGGGGTTTCGGCCATTATCGAGCTCGCTGTTCAGGTTGAACCGGAAATTTTACCACAGGCGTCATTTTCGGCACGCCTCCATGGCAGCATCATGGCAAGGCCGACAGGCAGCCAGCTGATAAACCATTCGGCACGTGGCGTACCGGTGAGGCTGGCGGCATCGAACTGCATGGCCAGGGTCGAATACACCCAGAAGCCCAGCAGGAGCTTGCCAAACAGCGTGCCGCGCGCGCGAATGATTTCACCCAGGGTGAACAACCACACCATGATCCAGAGCAGCATGCCCGGCAGGCCCATCTCTACGGCAACGTGGGTGAACATGTTGTGGGTGTGGTCAAAATGTTTGCCCACCGCATTGACGTCGTAGGCAGCCCCCAGGCCCAGGCCGGTCCAAGGGTGGGCGGCAATCATGTCGACCACGGCATGGAAAATTTCCGGCCGGTAGGATGAGCCGCGCTTGGCGATCAGGTCGTACACCACATAGAAAGCAACGCCGGTAGCAATGACTGCCAGGATGGAAAACACCCGGCTGTGGCGGTCACGGAACCACAGCGGCGCCATGATGACGGTGAGCACCAGGGCCAAAAGCGCGCCACGGCTCTGGCTAAGCATGGCAAACGCCCCCAGGCACGCCAGTGCCGCCAGCCACAAGAGCTGCAGGCCACGGTGCCGAGGCGGCTCGTAAAGCATGAAAAGCACCGCCGTACCGACGACGTATGCACCCAGGATGGGGTGCGATATTTCACCGATACCCTGCAGGCGGGCCCGCCAAGGCATGCCAAGCACGCCATAGAAATGAATGACCGAAACCAGAGCGGCAACAGCCAGCAAGGCACTACCGAGCAGCAACAGCTGGCGAATCCTCGCCAGGCCAAGCTGGGCCAGCAACGGAAACGCCAGCAGGAACACCAGAATGTAGACCAGGCGCTTGATCTCACGCCCCGGGTCCTCTGCCGATGACCAGACCAGGCTCAGCCCACTCCAGGCCAACAGCAACAGCAAACTCATCCACAGCGCCGGCTGACGCTTCCACGCCTGCACCAGCACCTCGCGGGCGGACCATGCCAGCACCAGCGTTGGCAGCCACAGGAACAACACCAGGCCTTGCTGATAAATCTTGTTGCTCGGCGCCAAGGCAATCGCCGCCAGGAACCAGACCAGACCCAACCCCAACCAGACCCGTGCCCAGTTTTTTTGATACAACATCCTTTTCCCCCGATGAATCAAAGACACCATCCATGGTGCTACCGCATTATTTTCGGCATTATTGCCGGTCATTTTGCTCGCCAGACGACAAGGCTCTATTCATGCAATGCTCCCGGCTCACCCAGGTCGACTTCGATCAGCTGACACAAGGCGCACAGGTGCTTGAGGCAGACAGCCATGGCGCCAAAGTCTACCTGCTCGCGGATGGTAATTTCCTCAAGGTTTTTCGTAGGAAGCGGCTGATTTCATCTGCATTGCTGCGTCCCTACTCGCAGCGCTTCGTCGATAACGCCGCGCGCCTGGCGCAACTTGGCATCCCCACCCTCGAGGTGATCAGCCAGCACAAGCTCGACCTGCCAGGCCGCACCGCCGTGCTTTATCGCCCGCTACCCGGGCGCACCTTGCTGCAAATGTCGCGCGATGAAGGCTTCAGCTGGGACACTTACCTGCCGGAACTGATCCAGCTGGTCCGCCAGCTGCACCGCAGCGGCGTGTACTTCCGCTCGCTGCACCTGGGCAATGTGGTGGTCACCCCTGAGCAGCAGCTCGGCCTGATCGATGTTGCCGACATGCGTTTCCTGCGCCCGCCGCTGTCGGCACGCATGATTCGGCGCAATGTGCAGCACATGGTGCGCTATATCGAGCGGGAGAACCTGGGTGACCGGTTCCCCCTCGCCGCCTTCGAGGCAGCCCTGCTGGCGCGCTGACGGTCAGTTGCGCAACAGGCTCTGCGAGCCGTTGCAGAAGGCCTGCCAGGCCTGCTCCGGCGCCAGCGCCTGGCGCTGCCTGGCGGCTACCGCCGGGGCACCGATTGCCGTACAGCGCTCGATCGCCTCAGCCCAGGCGCTTTCGTCGGCAATGGGCAGGTAGCCACCGGTATCGCGCAACTGCTCGCGGAACACCTGAAGGTCACTGCACACCACCGGCACATCGGCCATCACGGCCTCTTGCACCACCAGCCCGAGGCCTTCGGAACGCGAAGGCACCAATAGCCAGTCGAATGCCCGATACAGCTGCTGCAGGTCTTCACGGTGACCGCGCAGGTGAACACGCCCGGCCAGGCCCAGCGCGTCGATACGCGCCTGCAGCACGGCATGCTGCGGCCCCTCACCAATGATCGCCAACTGCAGGCCCGGTTGCCGTGCATTGGCCTTGGCGAATGCCTCGATCAGCATTTCGAAGCCTTTGCTCTCTACCAACCGCCCTACCGCGCCCAGCATCACCCCGTCGGCCTGAGGTAATTGCAGCGCCTGCCTGGCCTGGTCCCGGCTCAGCAACGGCTCGACGAACGCCAGCGGATCAAGCGCCATGCGCAGGGTCTGCACCGGCCGACCCAGGTCATGCTCCAGCGATTCAGCCAGCGTATGCGACACGGCCGCGATGCTCAGCCGCTCGGCCGGGAGCATACGCAACAGGCGAATATCGCTGCTGTTCAGACGCGTCTTGCCATGGAACAGCACCTTGGCCCGCACCTGGGGAATGTTCTGCAACAGCGGCAGTACCAGCCGCGCGACACCAATACCGTCGAGCAGCACGATTTCTGCCTTGGCCTCGGTCAGCGCCTTGCGCAAGCGCATGCGCAACCACGGCCGCAGCAGGCGCCACAGGTGTCGCCCTTTCAGCGCACGTGGCGGCATGTGCCACTCCCGGGTCGAACCGAGCCCACAGCAGAGCCCGCTACCCAGCAGCAACCAGTTACTGATCCGGGCATCGTTACCGGCATGCGACAGCACTTGCCGATGCACCTTGTGGATGGACATGTACGGCGTTCCACCCGCCCACATCATATTGACGATGTTCATGGGCCCTCTCCCGCTCATGTCAGGTGGGACAGCGACTTCATTGAACAAAAAGGGTGATACCCATGCCGATCAAGGCACCTGTCACCAGCGTCAATGCCAGTTTGATCCGATCACGTTGGCGACGCTTGGCCTTGCGCTCCACTTCAATGGGCAAGGTCACGTGATTGCCAAATCCAGTGTGCAATACTGCATCACCCTCCAAGGTGACCGCTGTCAGATTTAACTCAGCGTAGCGTCGGGAAAGCGCCTTCTCTCCAGCATAGGCGGCAAATGGCGCACAGCGCTGGTAATCGCTCAATCGACGCAGGCCGGGGTTGAGCGAAAACGCCTGCCATTCGGCCTTGTCGGACAGCAGCGGGTAGCACGGCACACCGGCGATGATCTGGCGATCGCCCAGGTGGATGTACGGGCTGTGGACGGCCAGGTCATGGGCATGGCTGCGCAGCCACACCTGCAACAGGTTGGGGCTGACATCCAGGATGGCCCGCGAGTCTTCGACGAAGCCCTGGCGGTAGAAATGCCAGTCGTCTTCGCAGTGGAAAATGTACGGCGTCTTGACGTGGCTGTAGGCCAGGTCGATTGACGGCAACTGGCCGAGTTTGGGCCGGTTCACGAACACCTTGCAGTACGGTTTCCAGTGCTCTGGCACAGCGCCATGCACGGCATCGTCACCGGAATCTTCGGTGATGAACACTTCGCGAATGGGCGCGGTGTTGTAGCGATCGAAACTCTCAAGGGTATCTTTGAGCAGATCGAACCGCCCACAACTGGTCACGACAAGCGTGACATCACTTTCTTCTGAAAAGCGCACCGGACTCCCTCCGCATTGCGACTATCGGCTTTCAACACCCGCTCCTGGGCGCGAAAGCTCTTGTTTAGATGCCCAGTTTCAGGCGCAGCCGCTGCCATGGAGACAACGGTGGGTGAGGCCTGAGCGCGGGGCGCATGTGGTCGACGATGCTACGTCCAACTGCGGCGAAACTGAAACGGGAAACCGCCAGATGGCGGCCATTTTCTGCAATCTGCCGGGCCAGTTCAGGGTCTGCACGCAAACGGCGGAGCTTTTCCTGAAGGGTCGGGATGTTGTCATAGAACACCACGTTGTGCATGTCCTGCAGGCCCAATGCGCGGTTTTCTTCCTCGCCCTGGTCGTACGCCAGCAACACGCAACCACAGGCCATGGCTTCGAAGTTCTTGATCATGTATTCGCCCATGCCGACGTCGGCACTGACGAAGAAACGAATACGGTTGAGCGTGTTGCAATAGTCATCACCCGACTTGGTACGGGTTACCAGCAGGTTCTCGACCTGCCCCAACTCGTCCAGCAGCGCCTTGCGACCGCTGTAGGCCACGCTGTTGACACTGCCGACGAAGGCCAGTTCGATGTCGCGCTCACGCCCTTGGTCGGCGAGCAACTGCTCGTCATAGCCCTTGGGCACGAACACCGCATCGAAACCTTCCTGGCGCAGGCGCTCGCTGACCATGTAGCCAGAGCTGATCACCCGTGCCCATGGCAATTGGCGGTAATGAGCGCTGAATTTGCCGGTGTACTTGCACGGAATGTAGTTCTGGTAGGCGTCGTGCTCGAGGATCACCAGGTTCGGTACGGTGCGGATGAAGGCCACTTGGCGGATTTCCTGCTTGAAGCGCAGGAAGAACACGATGCGGTCATAGCGCTCGACCTGCACTTCGCGCTTGAAATAGCGACGCAGGTTGCGCTGGTCTTCGCTGGTCAGCCAACGCAGGTCGCACTCGCAGTTGGCCGCGACGCCATCGTACAGGCGGTCGAGAATCGCCCGCTGTTCCTTCTGCACCAGAAATAGGACTTTCATTGCTTTCCTTGGGCGCTCTGCGCCATCGCGGTCAACCATGGGGCGTGCTTACAGCTCGCGCCGCCAGAACAGCTCGTGTCGGCGCACGGCCTTGCGGAAGAACTCGTTCTCCCCGTAAGGCGACGGCCGCCGCCCGGCCAGCCAGCGTTGCAGCAAGCGGCGCAGGCGGCGCTTGAACGGCGCGGGCGGCTGCAGGTCGTGCATCATGCCCAGGGCCATGGCCTTGTCATGCTGGGTAGCCAGGTCCAGCACCAGGCTGCAAGGTGCCCAGGCCTGCGCAGCACTCAACTGCGGAGGCAAGGCCACGCCATCGCCGCTGTCGCCCATGGGCCAGCGGTCGTTATCATGCAGGTGGTTGGCGTAGCACAGCAGGGTTTGTGGCTGCCAGGCCAGGCCTTGCAAGGCTTCAAGCACTGCTGCTTGTGCACAGATGTGATCAGGGTGCGGGTCGAGCTGCGGGTGGGGCATCACCAGTACTTCTGGCTTGGCCATTTCCAACAGGGCACGCAGGTCGGCCAGCAGGTTGTGCCAGGTTGGCGCGCCATCGCGATCGCCCGGCAGCGGGAACGGGTTGAACTGGCGGAACACGCGGATATCGGCGAGGTCAGCTTCACGGGAGGCTGCCGGCTGGTCGGGCGCTGCCTGCATGGCAGGCAGTTGCAGGCAGAAGTAACCCAGTTGCACGCAACGCGACTCCGGCACACCGGCCCAGCGCGGCACCGCGATGCTGTCCCAGGCGCGCAGGCGACCCTTCAGGCGCGCTGCCTCGGCCTTGGCCAAGCCCATCTGCTGGTAGTGCTCGGCCTCGATTTCACCGGCGGTCAGCGTCACTACCCAGGTTTCATCCGCCTGGCTGTAAAGGCCATAGGCAGCCAGCTCGGCGTCGTCGGCATGCGGCGCAATCACCATCACCCGGCGCCGCTGCAGTTCGACCGCCGGGGTTATCCACAGACGCGGCTCGCCCAGCAGCCGGCAATGACGACCACGCAGGCGCAACGTGCCGGCTTGCAGTGGCGCAGCCAGGCCGGTCAGGTTGAGGAATCGCACGCCATCGACGCCACGCTCGAAGGTTTGCCGGTCGGCCTGCTCAGCCGCCACCAGCACAACCTGCGGGTCGAAGAACCGCCCGAGCCAGCTGCCTTTTACCCGCAGCTCCAGCACAAGGGTTTCATCGCCCTGCAATGCGCAGTCAGCCTTGAGCAGCCCATCGTGCAGGCTGGCAGGAACTTCCCGCGCCTGTTCACCAAAATCGTAGGCGTAGTCCTCGCCTGGCGCATAGAACAGGTGGTCGGCAAACCAGGCCTCGTGGGCGGCCCAGAGCAGCGGCAACAGCAACAGCGGCAGCCACCACCAGGCCAATACACCGAGGGCGATCAGCGCGACCAGGCCGGTCAGCAAGCCCAGGCGCTTGTTGCGCCGATGGCGCTTGAGCAACTGCTGCTTGCGGCTCACGCCTGATACACCGGCACAGGGTTGCACCAACGGTCCTTGTATTCGCGGTCGGCACGGCCAAACGAGAAGCGCAATGGCTTGTTGCGCGCCCGGGCATCTTCCCAGGCGGCCTGGGTATTGAGGAAGCTCAATACGCTGCCGGGGCTGAAGGCCTTGGTTTCCGGGTCTACACCGCCATTGATGTACTCGACACTGACCCATCCCGGCGCTTCGACGCGGTACACCAGCTGAATGGCAATCGGCTTGCCATCCAGCATCAGCACCGAGCCGATCAGCAGCTCGCGCAGGCGCTCCAGCACCTCGGCCATGCGTTCGGCACCGGTGGCCGGGAAGCCCCAGCGGCGCTGGAACAGGTCGCAGTACATGCTGGCGATTTCCTGCGCACTGAAGTCGCTGATCGGGCGTACCACGCCACCCGCCTCTTCCAGCAGGCGCAGTTCGCGGCGCTGGTTGTAGCGGAATTTCTTCGACAGGTCTTCGTGCGCCCGCGCCATCGCCAGCTGTTCCTTCTGCGCCTTGAGGCCGCTGAAACGGCCCTGGCACAGTTCGGACAGGTAGCGTGCGGTATGGCGCAACGGTGCAGCGGCATCGGCCGCCGCTGGCAGGATGATTTCGGCATTGCCCAGGTCGAACAGGGCTTTTTTGCCGGCACGTTTGAGCACGTCCTTGGCCAGCGCCAGGTGGCGCCCCCAAGTCGGGATGGCGGCTTTCAGTTCGCCGGCCTGGTACCAGCCCAGGTAACGCACCGGGATCTGCGCCAGGTCAGCCAGTTGCTCGACCACCAGCGGATGGGTGGCAACACTGCCACCAAAACGCCCCCATGCCTCGGCATAAGCCTGGGCGTCGATGGTTTGCCAACCGCGCTCACGGAAGGCCTGGATACGATTGAGCATCAGGCCTGCCCCACCAGCGCACGTACTTGCGGCAGCTGCCAGAAGGCCTCGCGTACAGCTTGATCGGAGAAGCGTTCATGCAGGCGCTGCAGCATGTGCCCGGCACAGGCCTGACGCTGTTCAGCGTCCAGCGTGGCCATGTGCTTCAGCCCGTGGGCCAACTGTGCGGCATCGCCTAGCGGGAACAGCACACCCACACCCTCGACCACTTCGCGGGCCCCGCCACAGGCCGTGGCCAGCACCGGCACGCCGGCAACCATGGCTTCGAGCAGGACCATGCCGAACGGCTCATGGTCGGAGCTCAGGGCGAACACGTCGAAGGCCTGGAAATAGCGGCGTGCATCCGGCACCTGGCCCAGGAAGTCCACCTCCCCGGCAATGCCCAGCTCGGCGGCCAGGGCCTTGAGTTCGGCTTCCAGCCGGCCCTTGCCAAGGATCGCCAGACGCGCACCGGCCGGCAGCGCGGGCAGGGCCTGGGCAAAACCACGCAACAGCGTGGCCTGGTCCTTGTCCGGGTGCAGGCGCCCGACGTTGCCGACGACCCACGCCTGGGCAGCCAGGCCCAGGGCCTGGCGTGCCTCGACGCGCGGCACCAGGGCTGTTTGCAGGGCGTCGATGTCGATGCGGTTGTAAAGGGTCTGGATGCGCTCGGCCGGCCACTGTGGCAGGCAGCGGCGCATGTCGTCGCGCACCGCGTCCGACACGCCCAGCAGGCTCAGGCGCTTGCTGAACAGGTTGGCGAACAGCCGACGGCCTTTGCGCTCATAGTCGCCAAAGGCATGGTGCACGCCAATGACCGGCAGGCCGGTACCCAGCAGGGCCACGTAGATGGGCTTGAAGCGGTGGGCAATGCAGAAGGCGAAGTTGCGCTCGGCCGCGATGCGCCGCAAGGCACGAATGGCACCGAGCTTCAGGCCACGCACAGCCTTGGAGCTGAACTCCAGGAAGAGGACCTCGTCCGATGCGCAGCCGGCCGCTACCAGCGGGTCGGCTGCACCGGTGAGGAACACCGTGGTGACCTGGTAGCCACGCCCCTGGAACAGGCTGGCGTACTGACGGGCGCAGTCGAGGAACGGCCCGTCATAGCCATGGCAGAACTGCAGGATGCGCGGTTCAGAGCGGCTGGTCATACGCGGCCGCGCCGTCCTTCACAACCAGGATGTCTTCCATGATCAGGTACTGCAGGTCCGAGCCGAAGAACATGTTCAGGGCGTCGGTCGGCGAGCAGATCATCGGTTCACCGCGGCGGTTCAGCGAGGTGTTCAGCGACACGCCGTTGCCGGTCAGGTCTTCCAGCGCTTTCATCATGTCGTAGTAGCGCGGGTTGTACTCGCGCTTGAGCACCTGTGCACGCGAAGTACCGTCCTCGTGCACCACTTCCGGTACGCGGGTCTTCCACTCTTCAGCCACTTCGAAGGTGAAGGTCATGAACGGCGCCGGGTGGTCGACCTTGATCATCTGCGGGGCGACGGTGTCGAGCATCGACGGGCAGAAAGGTCTCCAGCGCTCGCGGAACTTGATCTGGTGGTTGATGCGGTCAGCCACGCCTTCGACGCTTGGGCAGCCAATGATCGAACGGCCACCCAGGGCACGCGGGCCGAACTCCATGCGGCCCTGGAACCAGGCCACCGGGTTGCCATCGACCATGATCTGGGCGATCTGCTGCGGCATGTTGTCGAGCTTGCGCCACTTCGGCTGGTTCGGGTGCCGGGCGCAGGCCGCGATCACGTCTTCGTTGGAGTACGACGGGCCGAGGTAGACGTGTTCCATCTTCTCGACCGGTACGCCACGGGCGTGGGAAACATAGGCGGCCGCGCCGACAGCAGTACCGGCGTCGCCAGAGGCCGGCTGCACAAACAGTTCTTTCACGTCCGGGCGGGCAATGATCTTCTGGTTGAGCTTGACGTTCAGCGCACAGCCGCCGGCGAAGGCCAGCTTACCGGTTTCACGCAGGGTGTCGCCCAGGTAGTGGTCGATCATCTGCAGCGCCAGCTTCTCGAACAGCGCCTGCATGCTGGCCGCGTAATGAATGTAAGGCTCGTCGGCGATATCGCCTTCGCGCTTGGGGCCCAGCCATTCGATCAGCTTTGGCGAGAAGTAGAACCCCTTGCCCTTCTCTTTATAGCGACGCAAGCCGATGACGTTGGCGTACTCGGTGTTGATCACCAGCTCGCCGTTTTCGAAGCTGGCCAGGCGCGAGAAGTCGTACTTGCTGGCGTCGCCATATGGCGCCATGCCCATGACCTTGAACTCGCCGTCGAGCATCTCGAAGCCGAGGAACTCGGTGATTGCGCCATACAAGCCGCCCAGGGAGTCCGGGTCGAAGAATTCCTTGATCTTGTGGATCTTGCCGTTTTCGCCGTAGCCAAAGAAGGTGGTGGCGTATTCGCCTTTACCGTCAATGCCGAGGATCGCGGTTTTTTCCTTGAAGCCCGAGCAGTGGTAGGCACTGGAGGCGTGGGCCAAGTGGTGCTCGACTGGCTCGATCTTGACCTTTTTCGGGTCGAAGCCCAGCTGCTCCAGGCACCAGACGATCTTCTTGCGGTAGCGCTTGTAGCGACGGTTGCCCATCAGGATGGCGTCGAGGGCGCGATCCGGGGCGTACCAGTAACGCTTGGCATAGTGCCAGCGCGCCTTGCCGAACAGGCTGATCGGGGCGAACGGGATGGCTACCACGTCGACGTCGGACGGCTTGATGCCTGCCTGCTCCAGGCAGAACTTCGCCGACTCGTAGGGCATGCGGTTCTTCGCATGCTTGTCACGCACGAAGCGCTCTTCTTCGGCGGCGGCAATCAGCTTGCCGTCAATGTACAGGGCCGCGGAAGGGTCATGGCTAAGGGCGCCGGACAGGCCAAGAATCGTCAATGCCAAGGGATTAGCCTCTTCATTCGGTAAAAATGCGCCAGCGGCCTCTTGGGCGGGTGGCGGCTAAAGGGCGGGATTATAACGCAAACATGCGCGCAACGCGGCAACCTGTACTGACCTCATCGCCGGCAAGCCAGCTCCCACAGGAACACCGCTACCTCAAGGGAGATGCGGTACTTGTGGGAGCTGGCTTGCCGGCGATGAGGCCAGTACAGGCAAGCATTATTATTCGGCGATGAGCCAGTCCATGCGATAGCTACCGTCCGTCTGGGCCAGCTCCTTGGCGAGCCACGGCAGAAGCTCCTTGAGCTCTTCCTCCAGGCCCCACGGCGGGTTGGCGATGGCCAGACCCGAACCATTGAGGCCCTGCGGGCTATCCTGGTGGTGCACATACAGCTCGACCCGCAGCAGCTTCGGCGCGCCGGTGCTGGTCAGGTCCTGGTAATAACGCGTCAGCGAGCGCTGGTCCTTGATCGGGTACCAGATGGCCGCGACGGTCTGGCGCATGCGGCTGATCGCCTCTTTCATGGAATTGGTGCAGCGTTTGAGCTCATCGGCCTGCTCGAACGGCGGGTCGATCAGCATGATCGCGCGCTTTTCCTGCACCGGCAGCAGGGCCCTGGGCACATGCCAGCCTTCGCCCAGGTGCACGACCACACGCGGGTCTTTTTTCATGTTCTCTTTGAGCAGCGGCCCGTCTTCAGGGTGCTTTTCGTTGAGCAGCGCGCGATCTTGCTGACGCATCAGGCGGCGCGCCAGTTCGGGCGAACCGGGGTAGTAACGCAGCTCACCATCGGCGTTCAGCCGCTTGATGACGCGCAGGTAATCGGCAGCCATGGCCGGCACATCATCACGACCCCACAGACGGGCGACGCCCTCCAGGTACTCGCCGGTGCGGGTTGCCTGGTCGCCTTGCAGGTCGTACAGACCGAGCCCTGCGTGGGTATCGATGTAGGCGAACGGCTGCTCCTTGCGCGACATCAAGGCGATGAGGCGGGTCAGCACGATGTGTTTGAGGACGTCGGCGTGGTTGCCGGCGTGGAAGGCGTGACGATAGTTCATGGCAACTCCTGCGAAGGCGGCAAGTTTACCTTGCCTTGCAGGCGGAGTCAGGCCTGGCTGCTGATCGGCGGCGCCTGCTTGGCGGGTAAACCCGCCCCCACAGGGCCTGCACAGTTCTCAGAACCCTGCGCAGTACCTGTGGGAGCGGGCTAGCCCGCGAAGAAGGCAACGCCGATTCAACGGGTATTACTTGTCAGCGTGATACGCCGCGTCGGCAGTCTCGAAGCGCTGCACCATCGCTTTCGACGGGCTGCCCAGCTTGCTCACCAGAACAATGGCGATGCTCGCCAGCAGGAAGCCCGGGATGATTTCGTACAGGCCCCAGGTATCGATCTGCTTCCACAGGATCACGGTCAGTGCACCAACCACGATACCGGCCAGCGCGCCGTTACGGGTCATGCCTTTCCACAGCACCGAAATCAGCACCACCGGACCGAAGGCCGCACCGAAGCCGGCCCAGGCATAAGCCACCAGGCCCAGCACGCGGTTTTCCGGGTTGGCAGCCATGGCGATGGCAATCAGTGCCACGGCCAGTACCATCAGCCGACCGACCCACACCAGCTCGACCTGCGAAGCGTTCTTGCGCAGGAAGGCCTTGTAGAAGTCTTCGGTCAGGGCGCTTGAGCACACCAGCAGCTGGCAGCTCAGGGTGCTCATCACCGCCGCCAGAATAGCCGACAGCAGCACGCCGGCGATCCATGGGTTGAACAGGATCTTGGCCAGCTCGATGAAGACACGCTCATGGTTCTCGGTGACCGGGCCTGCCAGGTCAGGGTTGGCCGAGAAGTAGGCGATGCCGAAGAAGCCCACGGCGCAGGTACCGGCCAGGCACAGGATCATCCAGGTCATGGAGATGCGGCGGGCATTGGCAATCGACTTCACCGAATCGGCGGCCATGAAGCGCGCCAGGATGTGCGGCTGGCCGAAGTAGCCCAGGCCCCAACCCATCAGCGAGATGATGCCGATGAAGGTGGCACCTTTGAACATGTCGAAGTTGGCCGGGTTCACCGCTTCGATGGCAGCAAAAGTGGTGTCGAAGCCGCCCGTGGAAATCAGCACGATCACCGGGGTCAGGATCAGCGCGAAGATCATCAGCGAAGCCTGCACCGTATCGGTCCAGCTCACCGCCAGGAAGCCACCAACGAAGGTGTAGGCGATGGTAGCTGCGGCGCCAGCCCACAGGGCAGTCTCGTACGGCATGCCAAAGGTGCTTTCGAACAGACGGGCACCGGCAACGATGCCAGAGGCGCAGTAAATGGTGAAGAACACCAGGATGACGATCGCCGAAATGATACGCAGCAAGCCGCTATTGTCTTCGAAACGGCTGGCGAAGTAGTCAGGCAGGGTCAGCGCATCACCGTTGTGCTCGGTCTGCACGCGCAGCCGGCCGGCCACGAACAGCCAGTTGAGGTAAGCACCAACGGTCAGGCCGATGGCGATCCAGGCCTCGGACAGGCCCGAGAAGTAGATGGCGCCCGGCAGGCCCATCAGCAGCCAGCCGCTCATGTCGGATGCGCCGGCGGACAGCGCGGTGACCACGCTACCCAGGCTGCGACCGCCCAGAATGTAATCGGAAAGGTTGTTGGTGGCGCGATAGGCCGCGAAGCCGATCAGCACCATTGCCGCGATGTAGACCACGAAAGTGATCGTTAGTGGATTGCCCATGCGTGTGCCCTGGCGTTTGTTTTTATCTCATGCACAACCGCAGCCATGGCGGTTGCACCCAGGCGGCGAATCCTATGCAACAACGCAAAGCAGGTGCAACCATTTTTCTTTTACAAGTTGCACCCGCTTGAGCATTTTTTGTAAAAGCCACTTTTTTGCTCCTTTTTGGCGCATCAAGCCGGTTTTTCAGATCAAAACGAACCGGAAACGCCCCTTTTCAGGGTGTGGAAATGTCTGTCAGACGAGTTGCACCTTTTACACAAAAAATTCGGGTTGCACCTGGTTGCACCCGAATTGTCCTACAGCTACTCTTGGCGCCAGCTTAGGCCACAGCCGTGGCAATAACGAGGATAAGAAATGGCGACGACCACCCTTGGGGTCAAACTCGATGACCCGACCCGTGAGCGACTCAAGGCAGCTGCGCAGTCGATTGACCGCACGCCGCACTGGTTGATCAAGCAAGCGATCTTCAATTACCTGGAGAAGCTCGAGGGTGGTGCCACCCTGACCGAACTCAACGGCCACGCCACCAGCCTGGCTGATGATGCCGGTGATGTTCAGGCCGACCACAGCCACCAGTGCTTCCTTGAATTTGCCGAAAGCATCCTGCCACAGTCGGTACTACGTTCGGCGATCACCGCCGCCTACCGCCGTCCCGAGCAGGAAGTGGTACCAATGCTGCTGGAGCAGGCGCGCCTGAGCGCACCGCTGGCCGAGGCCACCAACAAGCTGGCCGCTGGCATCGCCGAAAAACTGCGCAACCAGAAGAGCGCTGGCGGCCGTGCCGGCATCGTCCAGGGCCTGCTGCAGGAGTTCTCGCTGTCGTCCCAGGAAGGCGTGGCGCTGATGTGCCTGGCCGAAGCCCTGCTGCGTATCCCCGACAAGGGCACCCGTGACGCGCTGATCCGCGACAAGATCAGCACCGGCAACTGGCAGCCGCACCTGGGCAACAGCCCGTCGCTGTTCGTCAACGCCGCCACCTGGGGCCTGCTGCTGACCGGCAAGCTGGTCAGCACCCACAACGAATCCGGCCTTACCTCCTCGCTCACGCGCATCATCGGCAAGAGCGGCGAGCCGATGATCCGCAAGGGCGTCGACATGGCCATGCGCCTGATGGGCGAGCAGTTCGTCACTGGCGAGACCATCGCCGAAGCACTGGCCAATGCCAGCCGCTTTGAGGCCAAGGGTTTCCGCTATTCCTACGACATGCTCGGCGAAGCCGCGCTTACCGAGCACGATGCGCAGAAGTACCTGGCGTCCTACGAGCAGGCCATCCACTCGATTGGCAAGGCCTCCCATGGCCGCGGCATCTATGAAGGCCCGGGCATCTCGATCAAGCTGTCGGCACTGCACCCGCGCTACAGCCGCGCCCAGTACGAGCGCGTGATGGAAGAGCTGTACCCGCGCCTGCTGTCGCTGACCCTGCTGGCCAAGCAGTACGACATCGGCCTGAACATCGACGCCGAAGAAGCCGACCGCCTGGAGCTGTCGCTCGACCTGCTGGAGCGCCTGTGCTTCGAGCCGTCGCTGGCGGGCTGGAACGGGATCGGCTTTGTCATCCAGGCCTACCAGAAGCGCTGCCCGTACGTGATCGACTACGTCATCGACCTGGCCAAGCGCAGCCGCCACCGCCTGATGATCCGCCTGGTGAAAGGCGCCTACTGGGACAGCGAGATCAAGCGCGCCCAGGTCGAGGGCCTGGAAGGCTACCCGGTCTACACCCGCAAGGTGTACACCGACGTGTCCTACGTCGCCTGCGCCCGCAAGCTGCTGGCCGTGCCAGAAGCCATCTACCCGCAGTTCGCCACCCACAACGCCCACACTCTCTCGGCCATCTACCACATTGCCGGGCAGAACTACTACCCGGGCCAGTACGAGTTCCAGTGCCTGCACGGCATGGGCGAGCCGCTGTACGAGCAAGTGGTCGGCAAGATTGCCGATGGCAAGCTGAACCGTCCGTGCCGCGTCTATGCACCGGTCGGCACCCACGAAACGCTGCTGGCCTACCTGGTGCGTCGCCTGCTGGAAAACGGCGCCAACACCTCGTTCGTCAACCGCATCGCCGACCACTCGATTTCCATCCAGGAACTGGTCGCCGACCCGGTCGCCAGTATCGAGCGCATGGGCACCCAGGAAGGCAACATCGGCCTGCCACACCCGCGTATCCCGCTACCGCGCGACCTGTATGGCACCGAGCGGGCCAACTCGGCCGGCATCGACATGGCCAACGAACACCGCCTGGCGTCGCTGTCCTGCGCCATGCTGGCCACCGCTCACAACGACTGGAAGGCCGCCCCGCTGCTGGCCTGCGCCGCCAGTGAAAGCGCTGCCGCGCCGGTACTGAACCCGGCGGATCATCGCGACGTGGTCGGCCATGTGCAGGAAGCCACCGTTGCCGACGTCGACAACGCCATCCAGTGCGCACTGAACGCCGCGCCGATCTGGCAGGCCACCCCGCCCGCCGAGCGTGCTGCCATTCTGGAACGCACCGCCGACCTGATGGAGGCCGAAATCCAGCCGTTGATGGGCCTGCTCATCCGCGAGGCCGGCAAGACCTTCGCCAACGCCATCGCCGAAGTGCGTGAAGCCGTTGACTTCCTGCGCTACTACGCCGTGCAGGCACGCAACGACTTCAGCAACGACGCCCACCGCCCGTTGGGCGCGGTGGTGTGCATCAGCCCGTGGAACTTCCCGCTGGCGATCTTCACCGGCCAGGTAGCTGCGGCCCTGGCTGCCGGCAACCCGGTGCTGGCCAAGCCAGCCGAACAAACCCCGCTGATTGCCGCCCAGGCCGTGCGCCTGCTGCTGGAAGCCGGCATCCCCGAGGGCGTGCTGCAACTGCTGCCGGGCCGTGGCGAAACCGTCGGTGCCGGCCTGGTTGGTGACGAACGCGTCAAAGGCGTGATGTTCACCGGTTCCACCGAGGTTGCCCGCCTGCTGCAGCGCAACGTCGCCGGCCGCCTGGACAACCAGGGCCGTCCGATCCCGCTGATCGCCGAAACCGGTGGCCAGAACGCGATGATCGTCGACTCCTCGGCACTGACCGAGCAGGTGGTGATCGACGTGGTGTCCTCGGCCTTCGACAGTGCCGGCCAGCGTTGCTCGGCCCTGCGCGTGCTGTGCCTGCAGGAAGACTCCGCCGACCGCGTGATCGAAATGCTCAAGGGCGCCATGGCCGAAAGCCGCCTGGGCTGCCCGGACCGCCTGGCCGTGGACATTGGCCCGGTGATCGATGCCGAAGCCAAGGCCGGCATCGAGAAGCACATCCAGGGCATGCGTGAGAAAGGCCGCGCGGTGTATCAAGTGGCCATTGCCGATGCTGCCGAGGTCAAACGTGGCACCTTCGTGATGCCGACCCTGATCGAGCTGGAAAGCTTCGACGAGCTGAAGCGTGAAATTTTCGGCCCGGTGCTGCACGTGGTGCGTTACAACCGCCGCAACCTGGACCAACTGATCGAGCAGATCAACGCCTCCGGCTACGGCCTGACCCTCGGCGTGCACACCCGCATCGACGAGACCATCGCCAAGGTGGTGGAAAACGCCAATGCCGGCAACATGTACGTCAACCGCAACATCGTCGGTGCAGTGGTGGGCGTGCAGCCATTCGGTGGTGAAGGCCTGTCTGGCACCGGCCCTAAAGCCGGCGGCCCGCTGTACCTGTACCGCCTGCTGTCGACCCGCCCGGCCGACGCGATTGGCCGCCACTTCCAGCAGCAGGATGGCGAAGGCAAGCCAGACCGCACCCTGCACGAACAGCTGGTCAAGCCACTGCACGGCCTGAAGGCCTGGGCCCAGAGCAACCAGCTGGCCGACCTGGCTGCGCTGTGCGACCAGTTCGCCAGCCAGTCGCAGAGCGGCATCGCCCGCCTGCTGCCAGGCCCGACCGGCGAGCGCAACAGCTACACCATCCTGCCGCGTGAGCACGTTCTGTGCCTGGCCGACAACGACGCTGACCTGCTGGCGCAACTGGCTGCCGTACTGGCCGTTGGTAGCTCGGCGGTGTGGGCTGACAGCGAACCGGGCAAGGCCCTGCGTGCCCGTCTGCCGCGTGAGCTGCAGGCCAAGGTCAAGCTGGTGGCGGACTGGAACAAGGATGACGTGGCGTTCGACGCCGTGATTCACCATGGCGACTCGGACCAGCTGCGCAGCGTGTGCCAGCAGGTGGCCAAGCGTGCTGGTGCGATCGTCGGTGTGCACGGGCTGTCCAGCGGGGATCACCAGATTGCGCTCGAGCGGTTGGTGATTGAGCGGGCGGTGAGTGTGAACACTGCGGCGGCGGGGGGTAATGCCAGCTTGATGACCATTGGCTGATTGCTGTTGATAAAAAAGGGGAGCTTCGGCTCTCCTTTTTTATGGGCGCATATCTTGAGATGTTTGGCGCCTGTGAGATCGAGCGCCGCCCGCGCGGCGCTTCGCAGCACAAGGCTGCTCCTACATCTGTTTCGGGCCAATTATTCCTGGGGAATTGCGCGCGACCCCCTTGGTGCATGGCGCGAAATCGCGTCGTACAAACAAAGCGGTCGCGCGCGCCTGCCACAGGCTTAACTGGCCCGAAACAGATGTAGGAGCAGCCTTGTGCTGCGAAGCGCCGCGCGGGCGGCGCTCGGTCTCACAGGCGCAGAAAACATCAAGGCAAGCACCTGTATGCCCCACCCGTTCTAAACCCATATCACCCAAACCTATTAACCTCCCCCCACCCCACCCGATTCCCTACACTCGCAGCATCCCGCCTCAGGACCGCCACCATGCCCGAGACCCTGCTCAGCCCCCGCAACCTGGCCTTCGAGCTCTACGAAGTGCTCGACGCCCAAGCCCTCACCCAGCGCCCGCGCTTCGCCGAGCACAGCCGCGAAACCTTCGACGCGGCACTGACCACCGCCCGCACCATCGCCGAAAAGTACTTCGCCCCGCACAACCGCAAGGCCGACGAAAACGAGCCGCGCTACGTGGACGGCCGCGCTGAACTGATCCCTGAGGTCAAGCCTGCCGTCGATGCCTTCCTCAAGGCCGGCTTCCTCAACGCCAATCGCGACTTCGAGGTCGGCGGCATGCAGCTGCCCAGCCTGGTCTCGCAGGCGTGCTTCGCACACTTCCAGGCCGCCAACGCCGGCACCACGGCCTACCCGTTCCTGACCATGGGCGCGGCCAACCTGATCGAGAGCTTCGGCACAGACGAACAGAAACGCCTGTTCCTCCAGCCGATGATCGAGGGCCGCTTCTTTGGCACCATGGCCCTGACCGAACCCCACGCAGGCTCGTCTCTGGCCGACATCCGCACCCGTGCCGAACCTGCGGGCGACGGCAGCTACCGGCTCAAGGGCAACAAGATCTTCATCTCCGGTGGCGACCACGAACTGTCGGAAAACATCGTGCACATGGTGCTGGCCAAGCTGCCGGACGCACCCCCCGGGGTGAAAGGCATCTCGCTGTTCATCGTGCCCAAGTACCACGTAAACCCCGACGGCAGCCCTGGCCCGCGCAACGATGTACTGCTGGCCGGGCTGTTCCACAAGATGGGCTGGCGCGGCACTACCTCCACTGCGCTGAACTTCGGCGACAACGGCCAGTGCGTCGGGTACCTGGTCGGCCAGCCGCATCAGGGCCTGGCCTGCATGTTCCAGATGATGAACGAGGCGCGCATCGGCGTTGGCATGGGCGCGGTGATGCTCGGATACGCCGGCTACCTGTACTCGCTGGAATATGCCCGCCAACGGCCGCAAGGCCGGCTGCCGGACAGCAAGGACCCGCTCAGCCCGGCGGTGCCGATCATCGCGCACACCGATGTGAAACGTATGCTGCTGGCACAGAAGGCGTACGTGGAAGGCGCCTTCGACCTGGGCCTTTACGCCGCGCGCCTGTTCGACGATACCCACACCGCCGATGACGAAACGTCCCGCACACAAGCGCAGGCGCTGCTCGACCTGCTGACCCCGATCGTCAAGTCGTGGCCCTCGACGTTCTGCCTCAAGGCCAACGAACTGGCAATCCAGATCCTCGGTGGCCACGGCTATACCCGCGAATACCCGGTGGAACAGTACTACCGCGACAATCGCCTGAACCCGATACACGAGGGCACCGAAGGCATCCAGTCGCTCGACTTGCTCGGCCGCAAGCTGGCACAGAACCAAGGTGCCGGGCTCAAGCAACTGATCCGCCTGATCGCCACCACAGGCGAACGTGCAAGCCACCACCCCAAACTCGACCCACTGCGCCAGCCACTGGAGCATCTGGTCAACCGCCTACAGGGCGTGACACTGGCCCTGCTCGGCGACATGGCCCAAGGCGAAGTCGCGGGTGCCCTGGCAAACTCGGCCTTGTACCTCAAGGCCTTCGGCCATTGCGTGATCGGCTGGCGCTGGCTGGAACAGGCCATTCACGCCGAGCTTGGCCTGCAGAAAGGTCACCCTGCCGATCGCGACTTCTATCAGGGCAAGCTGCAGGCCGCGCGTTATTTCCTGACCTGGGAAGTACCGGGCTGCCATAATGAGCTGGCATTGCTAGAGGCGCGCGACAACACTTGCCTCACCATGCAGGACGAGTGGTTCTAAGGGGGAGCCACCGTGTACACGGAGGCTTTTGCATGTTCGATTCCAGCGCCCTGCTGCGCCAGCGCTTTGCCGCGCTGCGCAGTACGGCCGAGTTGTTTTCCCTGCGCCATGTGAAACAGTCGCACCAGGCGCTGTCGGTTCGCCGCAACGTTGCCGAACCGCCGTTCTTCAGCCAGGACGAAGGCGCCATGCTCACCGTGCGGGTCAATGGCGTGGAGGCCTACGCGGCCACCGCCGACCTCTCCCAGGCTGGCCTGCAACGCGCATTGGAACAAGCCGAGGCGCTGGCCCGGCAGATTGCACGACACAGCCTGCTGGACCTGCGCAACCAGCCGGTGACCAGCGCACGCCACGACCATATCTCGCCCAACTTCGACCAGCCCGTCCCCTCCCTCGCCGACTGCCTTGGCCTGCTCGCTGCCGAATCGGCCAGCGTGCCCAAGGACAGCCGCCTGGTGGACTGGCAGGCCAGTCTGGGCCTGAGCCTGGTCGAGCAAACCTACCTGAACTCCGCGGGCGCCGAACTGCGCCACGCACAGCGTTTCCTGTTCCCGGGGCTGGGCGTAACCGCCAGCGATGGCCAGGACAGCCAGAGCCGCAGCCTGGGCCGCGACAACTTCGGCCAGCAGGGCGGTTTCGAGATCATCGAGCGCTGCGGGCTGGTCGGCGCCGCCCGGCAGGTGGCCGACGAGGCACTGCAACTGCTGCTGGCCCCCAACACCCCCAGCGGCCCGCGCGACCTGCTGCTGATGCCCGACCAGATGATGCTGCAGATCCACGAGTCCATCGGCCACCCGCTGGAGATGGACCGCATCCTCGGCGACGAGCGCAACTACGCGGGCACCAGCTTCGTCAAAGCCAGCGACTTCGGCCACCTGCAGTACGGTTCCAGCCTGTTGAACGTGACCTTTGACCCGACCATCGGCGAAGAACTGGCCAGCTACAGCTTTGATGATGACGGCACCCCGGCCAGCAAGCAGTTCCTGATCCGCGACGGCCTGCTGCTGCGCCCACTGGGCGGCGCGCTGTCGCAGTTCCGTTCTGGCCTGGACGGCGTGGCCAACAGCCGCGCCTGTGGCTGGAACCGTGCACCGATCGACCGCATGGCCAACCTCAACATCGAACCGGGTGATCAGAGCCTGGAGCAACTGGTGCAAGGCATCGAGCACGGCATCCTGATGCGTACCAACCGCTCGTGGTCCATCGATGATGCGCGCAACAAGTTCCAGTTCGGCTGTGAACATGGCCAGTTGATTGAAAACGGCGAGCTCAAGGGCATCGTCAAGAACCCCAACTACCGTGGGATCTCCGCGCAGTTCTGGCGCAACCTGTCGGCCGTCGGCGACCGCAGCACCTTCCAGGTACTGGGCACGCCCAACTGTGGCAAAGGCGAACCTAACCAGGTGGTGCGGGTCGGCCATGCCTCGCCGGCCTGCGTATTCAGCCAGATCGATGTATTCGGAGGAGACGCCTGATGAAGCACGCTTTCGAAACGCTTGTCGGGGATGTACGCGCTGCCCTGCAAGCAGGCGAGCAGTTCACCCTCGGCTACAGCGCAGAACAGTCGCAGTTCGTGCGGTTCAACCACGCCAAGGTGCGCCAGGCCGGTGAAGTGAGCCAGGCAAGCGCGCAACTGCGGCTGGTGCGCGATGGCCGCCAGGCGGAACAGCAGGTGACCTTGAGTGGCGACATGCAACTAGACCGCCAGCGCCTGAGCGATGCCCTTCAGCAACTGCGCCAGACCTTGCCGTTGCTGGCCCTCGACCCGTACCTGCGCCTGGACGAATGCGCCTGGCACAGCCACAGCCTGCTGGACCATCCCCTGCCCGCACTGGACGAAGTACTGGCCCTGCTCGACCGTGAAGCTGGCAACCTGGACCTGGTCGGCATCTACGCCGCCGGCCCGATCTGCCGGGGCTTTGCCAGTTCGTTCGGGGCCTTTGGCTGGCACCAGGCCAACAGCTTCAACTTTGACTGGAGCCTGTTCCACGAAAACGGCCAGGCGGTGAAGGCCAACTACGCCGGCCAGCGGTGGAGCGCCGACGACTTCACCGAGCGCCTGCGCCAGGCACGTGAACAACTGGGCTTCCTTGGCCGCCCGGCAGTTACCCTCAAGCCTGGCAGCTACCGAGCCTACCTGGCGCCTGCGGCCATGGACGAAATCGCCGGCATGCTGTGCTGGGGCGGTTTTTCCGCACAGGCCCTCGCCACCGGCAACAGCGCCTTGCAGCGCCTGTACAACGGCGATGCACGGTTAAGCCCGCTAGTGAGCTTCACCGAGCAGGTCAGCGGCTCGCTGAGCCCGGCGTTTTCCGATGAAGGGGCGCCACGCCTGGATGTGCCGTTGATCCAGCAAGGCGCCGCGCAGCAACGCTTGATCTGCGCACGCAGCGCGGTCGAGTTCGAGCTACTGGCCAATGGCGCCGACAGCTACGAGTCGCCCTGCGCGCTCAGCCTGGCGCCGGGCAACCTGGCCAATGAGCAGGTCCTTGAGCGGCTTGGCACCGGGCTGTACATCAGCAACCTGTGGTACCTGAACTACTCTGACCTGCCGGCAGCACGCATGACCGGGCTGACCCGCTTCGCCACCTTCTGGGTGGAAAACGGGCAGATCCAGGGGCCGGTGAGCACCATGCGCTTCGATGACAGCCTGTACAGTTTGCTGGGCAACCAGCTGGAGGACCTGACCCAGGAGCGCGAGATGATCTTGTCGACCAGTACCTATGGCCAGCGCAGTACCGGGTCGAGCCATTTGCCCGGGGCACTGGTCAAAGGCCTGACCCTGACATTGTGACTGGACTTGCCGCCCCTTTCGCGGCTTTAGCCGCGAAAGGGGCGGCACTGACAAACGAGGAAGTCATGCCTGAGCGCACCCCGCTGGACCCCGTCACCGCCCGCTGGATCCCCTGGGTGGTGGCCATCGCTTTCTTCATGCAATCCCTGGACGGCACCATCCTCAACACCGCGCTGCCGGCCATGGCCCGCTCGCTGGCCGAAGACCCGCTGCGCATGCAGGGTGTGATCATCGCCTACATGCTCACGGTGGCCCTGCTGATCCCCGCCTCGGGCTGGATTGCAGACCGTTTTGGCACCAAGCGCATCTTCTTCAGCGCCATCCTGCTGTTCAGCTTCGGCTCGCTGCTGTGCGCCGCAGCCAACAGCCTCGGCTTCCTGATCTTCGCCCGCGTCGTCCAGGGCCTGGGCGGTGCACTGATGCTGCCGGTCGGGCGGCTGGTGGTGCTGCGCGCCTACCCGCGCAGCGAGCTGGTGCGGATCATGAGTTTCATCACCATCCCTGGCCTGCTCGGCCCACTGCTGGGGCCAACCGTCGGCGGCTGGCTGGTGGAAATCCTCAGCTGGCACTGGATCTTCCTGCTCAACCTTCCAGTCGGCCTGATCGGCTGCATTGCCGTCTGGAAATTCATCCCGGACCTGCGCGGTGCCGAGCGAACCTCGTTCGACGGCCCGGGGTTCCTGTTGTTTGGCGCAGCGATGGTATTGATCACCATCGCCATGGAAGGCCTGGGCGAGTTGCACCTGCCGCACCTGCGGGTGATGTTGCTGCTGTTCGCCGGCATGGCCTGCCTGGCCGCCTACTGGCTGCGCGCCGGGCGCGACCCGGAGCCGCTGTTCTCGCCCAGCCTGTTCCGCGTGCGGACCTTCGCCATCGGCATCCTCGGCAACCTGTTCGCCCGCCTGGGCAGCGGCGCACTGCCGTTCCTGGTGCCGTTGCTGCTGCAGGTGGCACTGGGCTACTCACCCGCCCAGGCCGGTATGAGCATGATCCCGCTGGCGGCAGCGGCCATGCTGGCCAAGTCTGTCGCAAGGCCGCTGATCGAGCGCTTCGGCTACCGCATCATCCTCACCGGCAACACCTTGTTGCTGGGCCTGCTGCTGGCCAGCCTCGGCCTGGTCGATGAGCAGACACCCTACGCAGTGCTGCTGATCCAGCTGGGCCTGCTGGGCGCGGTCAACTCCATGCAGTTCACGGCCATGAACACGGTAACCCTGATCGACCTCGATGACGCCAGCGCCAGCAGCGGCAACAGCCTGCTGTCGGTGGTCGCACAATTGGCGCTGAGCCTGGGCGTGGCCTGTGCCGGCGCCTTGCTTGGAGGCTTTACCGCCGCCGGTAGCGCCGAGGGTGTGGAAAGCACCCTCGGCGCCTTCCAGTTGACGTTTGTCACCATCGGCGTGATGGCCATGCTGGCGGCAGCGATCTTCCTGCAACTGGCGCCGACGGACGGAAGGCGTGCCCGTCGTCCGGAACAACACATGGAACCGTAGGGCGAATGGCCACGAGGCTGGTAGACTGTGCGGCATTTTTTCGCTTCGCAACGCAGGCCCGCCTCGTGACCACCGAATCCACCGCCTTTGCAACTTTGCCGTTGTCCGCCGCCATGCTGGCGAACCTGGACGCCCTCGGCTATGCCTCGATGACGCCGATCCAGGCCCAGAGCCTGCCCGTCATCCTCAAGGGTCAGGACCTGATCGCCCAGGCCAAGACCGGCAGCGGCAAGACCGCCGCCTTCGGCATCGGCCTGCTGAACCCGATCAACCCGCGCTACTTCGGCTGCCAGGCGCTGGTGCTGTGCCCTACCCGCGAGCTCGCCGACCAGGTGGCCAAAGAGCTGCGCCGCCTGGCCCGCGCCGAGGACAACATCAAGATCCTCACCCTGTGCGGTGGCGTTTCGCTGGGCCCGCAGATCGCTTCGCTGGAGCACGGTGCGCACATCATCGTCGGTACCCCGGGGCGCATCCAGCAGCACCTGGACAAAGGCACCCTGGTGCTCGACGGCCTGAACACGCTGGTGCTGGACGAAGCCGACCGCATGCTCGACATGGGTTTCTTCGACGCCATCGCCAGCATCATCGGCAAGACCCCATCGCGCCGCCAGACCCTGCTGTTCTCGGCCACCTACCCGTCCGGCATCAAGCAGTTGGCCGCCGATTTCATGCGTAACCCGCAGCAGGTCAAGGTCGAGAGCCTGCACACCGATAACCAGATCGAACAGAGCTTCATCGAGATCGACCCACAGCACCGCCTTGAAGCCGTCACCCGTGTGCTCGGCCACTACCGCCCGCAATCCTGCGTGGCGTTCTGCTTCACCAAGCAGCAGTGCGAGGACGTGGTTGCCCACCTGACGGCCAAGGGCATCGTCGCCCAGGCGCTGCACGGTGACCTGGAGCAGCGCGACCGTGACCAGGTACTGGCCATGTTCGCCAACCGCAGCAGCTCGGTGCTGGTGGCCACCGACGTGGCCGCACGCGGCCTGGATATCGATGGCCTGGACATGGTCATCAACGTGGAGCTGGCGCGTGATGCGGAAATCCACGTGCACCGCGTGGGCCGTACCGGCCGTGCTGGCGAGAAAGGTGTGGCGGTAAGCCTGGTGGCACCGGCAGAAGGCCACCGCGCCCAGGCCATCGAAGACCTGCAGAAAAGCCCGCTGCGCTGGGACTCGCTGGACAGCTTGAAGAACAAGGGCGGTGAACCGTTGCTGCCGGTGATGACCACGCTGTGCATTGCCGCAGGCCGCAAGGACAAACTGCGCCCAGGGGATATTCTTGGTGCGCTGACCGGTGATGCCGGCATCCCGGGCAAGCAGGTGGGCAAGATCGCCATCTTCGACTTCCAGGCGTTTGTTGCCGTAGAGCGCGCGCTCGCCAAGCAGGCCATGCAGCGGCTGAACAGCGGCAAGATCAAGGGCCGCGCCCTGAAAGTCCGTATTCTCTGACATTTTTTGGGGCTGCTCTGTAGCCCATCGCCGGCAAGCCAGCTCCCACAGGACCACCACAGGCCTCATGCTTGTGCAGGGCCTGTGGGAGCTGGCTTGCCGGCGATGGGCCGCACAGCGGCCCCAAACTACCCATGAGGTAACACCGTGCACTCCACCGACGTGATCATCCTCGGCGCCGGCGCCGCCGGCCTGATGTGCGCCCAGCTCAGCGCCCGCCGTGGCCGCCGGGTGCTGCTGCTCGACCACGCCAACAAGCCGGGCAAGAAAATCCTCATGTCCGGCGGCGGGCGCTGCAACTTCACCAACATGTACACCGAGCCAGCCAACTTCCTGTCGCACAATGCGCACTTCTGCAAGTCGGCCCTGGCCCGCTACACCCAATGGGACTTCATCGAGCTGGTGTGCAAACATGGCGTGGCCTACCACGAGAAGAAGCTCGGCCAGCTGTTCTGCGACAACAAGGCCAGCGACATCCTCGACATGCTGCTGGCCGAATGCGACGAGGCCGGCGCCGAGATCCGCATGCACACCAGCATCGAACACATCGAGAAGACCGAAAGCGGCTACCTGCTGCAGACCAGCGGCGGCCAGTTCGCCTGCCAGTCGCTGGTGATCGCCACCGGGGGCCTGTCGATCCCGACCCTGGGCGCCACCGGCTTCGGCTACCAGGTGGCGCGCCAGTTTGGCCACACCCTGCTGCCTACCCGCGCCGGGCTGGTGCCGTTCACCATCACCGAGCCCCAGCTCAAGGCACTGTGCACCGAGTTGTCCGGCACCTCGCTGGACTGCACCGCCAGCTGCAACGGCACCAGCTTCCGCGAGAACCTGCTGTTCACCCACCGCGGGCTGAGCGGCCCGGCGATCCTGCAGATTTCGTCGTTCTGGGAAGCCGGTGACACGGTCGAAATCAACCTGCTGCCGGACCGCGATGCGCTCACCTGGCTGCAGCAGATGCAGGCCGAACGTGCCAACGCCGAACTGAAGACCGTGCTGGGCGAGGTATTCACCCGCAAGCTGGCCAACCTGCTGGCCGAGCAATGGTTCGAGTCCAGGCCGATGAAGCAGTACACCCCGGCGGAACTGGCGCAAATCGCCGAAAAACTGGCGAACTGGCAAGTGGTGCCGGCCGGCACCGAAGGCTACCGCACCGCCGAAGTGACCTTGGGCGGCGTGGATACCCGCGAAGTGTCGTCCAAGACCATGGAATCGCTGAAAAGCCCGGGGCTGTACTTCATCGGGGAAGTGCTGGATGTCACTGGCCACCTGGGCGGTTTCAACTTCCAGTGGGCCTGGGCATCGGCCAACGCCGCGGCGCAGTTCGTGTAGAGTAGAATCCATTCAGCAGCACGGAACGCTTCTTGCTGGCCCGTGCTGCACTGCATTCTTCGCTCACTGCCTAGCAGGCCATCATGTCATCGAGCTCGTTCCGTCAGTCACTGCGTCGCCTGTGGGGCCAAGACAAGTTCAGCTACAGCATCCGGGTCACCATCGCCCTCACCGGCAGCCTGGCCCTGTGCTGGTACCAGAACGAGATGGCCCTGCTGATTCCGCTGTTCCTCGGCATCATCGCCAGCGCCCTGGCCGAGACCGACGACAGCTGGCAGGGCCGCCTCAGCGCCCTGGCCGTTACCTTGGTGTGTTTCGCCATCGCTGCGCTGGCGGTCGAGTTACTGTTCCCCTACCCCTGGATCTTCGCCATCGCCTTGGCCTTGGCGGCGTTCGGCCTGACCATGCTCGGCGCCTTGGGCGAGCGCTATGGTGCGATTGCCTCGGCGACACTCATCACGGCGGTTTACACCATGATCGGTGTGGACCAGCGCGGTGGCCAAGTGACGGACTTCTGGCACGAGCCACTGTTGCTGGTGGCCGGTGCGGCCTGGTACGGGCTGCTTTCAGTACTTTGGCAGGCGTTGTTTTCCAACCAGCCGGTGCAGCAGAGCCTGGCCAAGCTGTTCTTCGAACTGGGCAGCTACCTCAAGCTCAAGGCCAGCCTGTTCGAGCCCATCCGCACCCTCGACGTCGAGGCCCGGCGCCTGGAGCTGGCCCAGCAGAACGGCAAGGTGGTGGCAGCGCTCAACGCAGCCAAGGAGATCATCCTGCACCGCGTGGGCAACAGCCAGCCGAACTCCAAGGTCAGCCGCTACCTCAAACTGTACTTCCTGGCCCAGGACATTCACGAGCGAGTCAGTGCCTCGCACTACCCCTACAACGGCCTGACCGAAGCGTTTTTCCACAGCGACGTGATGTTCCGCTGCCAGCGCCTGCTGCGTAAACAAGGCTCGTCCTGCCAGGAGCTGGCCCGCTCGATCCGCCTGCGCCAGCCGTTTGTGCTGGCCAGTGGTTATCCAGAAGCCCTCGAAGACCTCAACGCCTCGCTGGAGCACCTGCGCCTCCAGAACAACCCGGCCTGGCGCAGCCTGTTGCGTTCGCTGCGGGCACTGGCCGCCAACCTGGCAACACTGGACCGCCTGCTAAGCGCCGCCAGCAACCCGGACAGCCTGGCCGATGCCAGCGACAGCAGCCTGCTCGACCGCTCGCCACGCTCGCTGAAGGACGTGTGGAAGCGCCTGCGCACCCAGCTCACGCCGACTTCGCTGTTGTTCCGTCACGCCCTGCGCCTGCCGCTGGCGCTGTCGATCGGCTACGGCATGGTGCACCTGATCCACCCGACCCAGGGGTACTGGATCATCCTGACCACGCTGTTCGTGTGCCAGCCCAACTACGGTGCAACCCGGCGTAAGCTGGTGCAGCGAATCTTCGGCACCGCCGTTGGCCTGACAGTGGGCTGGGCGTTGTTCGACCTGTTCCCCAACCCGGTCATCCAGTCGCTGTTCGCCGTGGTTGCCGGGGTGGTGTTCTTCGTCAACCGCACCACCCGCTACACCCTGGCCACCGCCGCGATCACCCTGATGGTGCTGTTCTGCTTCAACCAGATCGGCGATGGCTACGGCCTGTTCCTGCCGCGCCTGTTCGATACCCTGGTGGGCAGCCTGATCGCCATCCTGGCGGTGTTCCTGTTCCTGCCGGACTGGCAAGGGCGACGGTTGAACAAGGCGCTGGCCAATACCCTGGCCTGCGCCAGCGTGTACCTGCGCCAGATCATGCAGCAGTATGCCCACGGCAAGCGCGACGACCTGGCCTACCGCCTGGCCCGGCGCAACGCCCATAACGCCGACGCCGCGCTGTCCACGACCTTGGCCAACATGCTGATGGAGCCTGGGCACTTCCGTAAGGAAGCCGACGTCGGCTTCCGCTTCCTGGTGCTGTCGCACACCTTGCTCAGCTACCTCTCGGGGCTGGGCGCGCACCGTGACACGGCCTTGCCGGCAGAGGTGCAGGAGCAGTTGATCGAGGGCGCCGGGCAAAGCCTGGCCAGCAGCCTGGACGAGATTGCCAACGGCCTGGCCGCACGGCTACCGGTGGCGATTCACAGCGATGCCGAAGAGGCGCTGGCCAATGCGCTGGAGCAGATGCCGGAAGAGCTGGATGAACATCAGCGGTTGGTGCAGACACAGTTGGCGTTGATTTGCCGGCAGTTGGGGCCGTTGCGGACCTTGGCGGCACACCTGATCAAGGAAGGTGCGCCGGCCTGATTGCTTTGTTGCCTGTGCCCGCGAAGAGGCCAGCACAGGCGATACAGATCAGAAGCCATGCTGGCGCAACAGCCGGTCATAGCTGCCATCGGCCTTCATCGCCGCGATGGCCTGCTCGAAACGCTCGACAATGCGCTTATGCTCCGGGTGCTTCAGGCTCACCAGGATATGCAGGGTGTTCTCCCCCAGCGGCGGCTCCACCAGCATTACCCCATCACGCACTTCCTGCGGCTCACGCTGCAGGTTGTAGCGGGCCACGTACTCGTCTTCCACCGCCAGGTTCACCCGCCCTGCCGCCAGCATGCGTACCGCCGACGAAAAGTTGCGCACCGGCACCTTGTGCAGGCGGGTATCGCCGTCGAATTCCGGTGAATAGGCGTAATCACGCACTACGGCGATGGTGTAGGGGTACAGATCCGACTGGCCTTTGTAGTGGAACGCTTCGCCCGTGCGTTGCAGCAGGCGAATGCGGTTAGTCAGGTAGGCACTGGAAAACTGCCCGATGTTGGTGCGCGAGTCGTTGTACCAGGCATTGATCAGTATGTCGTAGCGCCCTTCACCTACCCCCAGCAGCGCCCGCGCCCAGGGCGCTTCTTCATAGCTGCTGGTGTAGCCGGCACGGGCCAGCGCCGTGGTGACGATGCTGGTCGCCAGGCCGCCGCCCGGCATATTGGCATCCGTGAACGGTGGCCAGTTGTCAGCCACCAGGCGTAGCTTGTCGTGACCCGGGGCGGCCGTGGCCCCCAGCATTGCCAGTAATCCCAGAACACAAAGCAGTGGCCGCATGCTCAAGTCCTTTCGCAATGGTGGGCACACACTGCCGAAGAGATTACACAAAGCTGTTACCAAGGGCAGCGGCCAATAGTGTCATTTAGCCTCTATTTTGGCCGAAGCACCGACGACGTGCGATGATCGACTACCCACTCAAGGAGTTCGCCCATGTCCATCGACTGGCTCTGCAAGCACCACACCGACCTCGGCAAGGAGCAGCTCTACGCCATTCTGCAGTTGCGCACCGAAGTGTTTGTGGTCGAACAGCGCTGCGCGTACCAGGAAGTCGATGGCCAGGACCTGAGCGGCGATACCGTGCACCTGATGGCCTGGCAGGACGACAAGCTGGTGGCTTATCTGCGCTTGCTCGACCCGCAGTCCCAGGGCGGGGATGTGGTTATCGGGCGGGTGGTGACCGCCCCCGAAGCGCGCGGCCTGAAACTGGGGCACCCGTTGCTGCTCAAGGGGCTGGAGGCGGCAGAGCATTGCTGGCCGGGAGTACCGGTTTACCTGTCGGCGCAGGCGCATTTGCAGGAGTTTTATGCCCGCCATGGGTTTGCGGTGGTGGGCGAGGAACATCTTGAAGATGACATCCCGCACATCGGGATGCGCAAAGGCTGACATTGCCGGGGGTGCTTTGCCCCCCTTTCGCCGGCAAGCCAGCTGCCACAGGTTCCGCACAGGCCTGGGCCCCAAATGCTTCAGGGGTAACCCAGCACTTCGCGGATCTGCCGCAGATGGCGGATGATCCACTGCTTGTCGATCGCCCCCCAGTCATGAATGCGGTAATGCCCGGCGTGGTTGCGTGCGCCTTCCTGCTGTTCGAACTCGCAGACGATGTCCAGGTCGGCCAGGGCGGCGATGGTGTCCTGGGCCGTGCGCCGCGGCATGCCGGTGGCCTCCATCAGGGCGGGCACGCTGGTCGCGGTCTGGCTGTCGATCAGCCAGGCGACGTACAGGCGACGGTAGAAGCTGCTCTTGGTCTTGCTCACTTCCATGCTGCGGGGTCCTTAGCAGTTGCCTGGCAGCTCCCGATAGGTCAGGTAGACGCGCAGGTCGAATTCCAGTTGGTGGTAGTCCGGCTCCATGTGCTGGCAGAGCTGGTAGAACGCCTTGTTGTGATCGCGCTCGCGCAGGTGCGCCAGTTCGTGCACCACGATCATGCGCAAGAACTGCGGCGCAGCTTCCTTGAACAGCGAGGCAATGCGGATTTCCTTCTTCGCCTTGAGCTTGCCGCCCTGCACCCGCGAAACCGCCGTGTTCAGGCCCAGGGCCCGATGGGTCAGGTCGAGGCGGTTGTCGAACAGCACCTTGTCCAGGTTCGGCGCACTGCGCAGGTATTGCTGGCGCAGGTCCTGGGCATAGCCGTACAGCGCCTTGTCGCTTTGCACGTCATGGCGGTCGGGATAGCGGCGCTGGAGGTATTCGCCCAGGCGGTCGCTGTCGATCATCTGCCGCACCTGCTCTTGCAGGTGCGGGGGGTAGGCTTGCAAGTAACGTAATACGGTCATGGCGCTGCATTCGGCGTAACGAATGCCGATTCTAGCCAATCACGGGCCAGGCCAGGAGAAAATCGCCGGGAAGCCGCTGGCATCCGCCGCGGTCATCGGGTACGCCACCAGGAAACCCTGCACGTATTCGCAACCATTGGCCTTCAGCCAAGCCGCCTGGGCCGGGGTTTCCACACCCTCGGCGATCACTGTGATGCCGTAGTCGGCGCACAGGCCGATGACGCTGCGGACCAGGGCAGCATCCACTGCCGAATCGGGCAAGCGCGCCACCAGGTGGCGGTCGAGCTTCAAGGTGTCGATCGGCAAGTCACGCAGCATGCGCAACGAGCAGTCGCCGGCGCCAAAATCGTCCAGGGCCACCCGCACCCCCAGCTCGCGCAAGCGGTGTATCTGTTTGACCGCCGCATCGATGTTGTACATCAGCGAAGTTTCCGCGACTTCCACCTCCAGCTGCGCCGGGTCCAGCTGGTAAAGCTGGATCACCCGCTGCAACTCCTCTACCAGGCCGGGCATGACAAACTGCGCGCGGCTCAGGCTGATGCCAAGCACAAGGTCGGCGGGAAACCGGTCGTACCAGGCGTGGCGCTGGGCGGCCCCCTGGCGGTAGATCCAGCTGGCCAGGCGGTTGATCAGGCGGGCTTCTTCCAGCAATGGAATGAACAGCCCCGGCGGCACGTCGCCGACGCTGGGGTGCTGCCAGCGCAACAAGGCCTCGAAGCCACGCAGTCGGCCATCAATGAAGGACACCTGCGGCTGGTACACCAAGGTGAAGTCCTGCTGCTCGATGGCGGCGCGCACACTGTCTTCCAGCATCAGCCGCGAACGCGCCCGGCCGTTGAGCTCCTGGTCGTAGAAACGGTACTGCTGGCGCCCGGCCTGCTTGGCGGCGTACATCGCCGCATCGGCTGCGCGCAGCAGGCCTTCCACATTGGCCCCGCAGTCCGGGAAGGTGGCGATGCCGATGCTGACCCCAAGGCACACATCCAGCCCTTCGATCTGGTGGCTGATGGAAATACGCTCAAGCAGTTTCTCGGCATAGCGCCCGGCCTGTTCGGGATAGGGCAGGCTGTCGAAAAGCGCGGTGAATTCATCCCCTCCCATGCGTGCCAGCAAGGCCTCGCTGCCCAGGCAATCCTTGAGTTGCTCGCCCACCCAGCGCAGGACGCGGTCACCGGTGTCGTGGCCCAACGAGTCGTTGATGCGCTTGAAGCCATCCAGGTCCATGTACATCAACGCCTGCGCCTTGTCCGAGCGCTCGTTGCGCAGCAGCGCACCTTCGGCAGCCTGGTAGAAACCGCGGCGGTTGAGCAGGCCGGTGAGCGGGTCGGTCACGGCCTGGTATTCCAGCTGCTGGTGGAGGTTGCGCACCACCGACATGTCCAGCACGGTGACCACCATGGCCTGCTGGTCAGCCGGCAGCGGTGCGCAGGACAACGCCACCGGCACCAGTTCGCCGCCGGGGGTACGCAGCTGGGCATCATGCACCCGGAAGATACGCCGCCCCAGGTAGGCCTGGTAGAAGTCAGAATCACCCCACAGGCTGGCACTGGTCAGTTGCACCAGGTCGAGCAGGTGCACGCCCTGCAGTTGCTGCATCGGGGCAGACAGCAAGCGTGAAATGGCCGGGTTGGCAAAACTGATGATGCCCTGGGCATCCACCACCAGGATGCCTTCGGCGGCATTCTCCAGGATCGACGCATTGAACGCCCTGGCCGCTTCCAGTTCGCGCGTCAGGCGCTGCAGCATGCGCCGGTTGCGTTGCTGATCGAGCAAGGCCTGGACCTTGGGCTTGAGAATTTGCGGGTCGAACGGTTTGAACATGTAGTCCACAGCGCCGCTGGCGTACCCTTTGAGCACGGCGGCTTCGGACTGTTCGTTGGCGGTGAGGAATATGATGGGTGTCAGCCGGGTGCGCTGGCTGCCACGCATCAGCCGGGCGACTTCGAAACCATCCATCTCCGGCATCTGTACATCCAGCAAGACCAGGTCGACATCGTGTTCGAGCAACGCACTCAAGGCTTCTGTCCCCGAGCTTGCCGTCAACACTTGCCAATCCTGCCGGGCCAGCAACGCCCGCATGCTGATAAGGTTCTCCGGGTAGTCATCTACCACCAGTAGAACCGAGCAGCCATCCAGTGGCTGTGGTTGAACTTGAGCTTGAGCGCCATCCATGCTGCTTCTCGATTATGTGACCGACTTCAAAATACGGTTGGATCCATTAGTACTCTAGACCTGAGGTGGTAACACGCAATGCAATCAGAACGCTATCAGCGGTTCAACTGTACGGTAGCCGACTAACGGTCGGTCTGCCGGATTTATCCTCCGGCTTTTTGTCGCCCCAAAAAAAACCCGCATCACTGCGGGTTTTTTACGGCTGCCGGTCGATCAGTTGACCTTGGCGGCCAGCTCACCTTTCAGGTAGCGCTGGTACATGCCTTCCAGGGAGATCGGCTTGATCTTCGAGGCATTACCCGCGGTGCCGAAGGCTTCGTAACGGGCGATGCACACGTCACGCATGGCTTTGACGGTTTCACCGAAGAACTTGCGTGGGTCGAACTCGCTCGGGTTCTGCGCCATCAAGCGACGCATTGCACCGGTGGAAGCCAGACGCAGGTCGGTGTCGATGTTGACCTTGCGCACGCCGTGCTTGATGCCTTCAACGATCTCTTCGACCGGTACACCGTAGGTTTCCTTGATGTCGCCGCCGTACTGGTTGATGATCGCCAGCCACTCTTGCGGTACCGAGGAAGAACCGTGCATCACCAGGTGGGTGTTGGGGATGCGCTTGTGGATTTCCTTGATGCGGTCGATGGCCAGCACGTCACCGGTAGGTGGCTTGGTGAACTTGTAGGCACCGTGGCTGGTACCGATGGCGATCGCCAGGGCGTCGACCTGGGTCTTCTTGACGAAGTCGGCCGCTTCTTCCGGATCGGTCAGCATCTGGCTGTGGTCCAGCACGCCTTCGGCGCCGATGCCGTCTTCTTCACCGGCCATGCCGGTTTCCAGCGAACCCAGGCAGCCCAGCTCGCCTTCTACCGAAACGCCGCAGGCGTGCGCCATGGCAACGGTCTGCTGAGTAACGCGGACGTTGTACTCGTAGTCGGTCGGGGTCTTGCCGTCTTCGCCCAGCGAACCGTCCATCATCACCGAGCTGAAGCCCAGCTGGATGGAGCGCTGGCAGACGTCAGGGCTGGTGCCGTGGTCCTGGTGCATGCACACCGGGATGTGCGGGAATTCTTCGATCGCAGCCAGGATCAGGTGACGCAGGAACGGGGCACCGGCGTATTTGCGGGCACCGGCCGAGGCCTGGACGATCACCGGGGAGTCGGTCTTGTCAGCCGCTTCCATGATGGCGCGCATCTGCTCAAGGTTGTTGACGTTGAAAGCTGGTACGCCGTAACCGAACTCGGCGGCGTGGTCCAGCATCTGGCGCATGCTAATGAGTGCCATTGTGTATCTCTCTCCCGACAAGCGTCGTTTGTTTCGTGCAAGCCTGCCGCAGGGGCGGTTGCTGTTCAAGTAGTGTGGGCCATTCACGCGGCCCGGCCAGTCACGGTGCCTTGCAGCCCCGCCCAATCAGATCGTTGGTTGCCACCCAGTACACCAGGCCTTCTTCGCCCTTGGTGTGGAAGGCCAGCATGCCATCGCTGTACAGCGCACCCGAAGCACCCGGCTCGGACTTGAGCCGGTAGACCTGGTCACCGCCGCCAAGGCGTACGTCGACCTGGTCGCGTTGTGCATCGGCGAAGCGCCACAGCACTTCGGCCTGGGTGTCGCAGACCCAACGGGTCCAGTTGTCTGCCGGGGCGGTTTGCGCCGGCTGCAGCAGTGAGCATCCTGCCAGTGTCGCCAGGGCCGTTACGGCCAAAAGCGCTTTCATTACATATCCTCTAGATGACCACACAGCGGTCGCTTGGTTGCCTGGCCCGACGAAACGCCGGGGTCAAGGGCAACCCGGCGCCTTGCGCTGGTGGTCTTCGTCGTACTTTTCCAGGCCTTCCGGGCCCACGCGCTTGCTGATGACCGGCACGGTTTCGGCCTGCCACTCGGACTGGTAGCAACCACCCTTGGGCGGATGCGCCGGGTCGCCATCCGAGGCCGGGCTGCCAGAGCAGGCGCTCAGCAGGCCAGCCAGCATCATCACAGGCAATTGCTTGACCATCAGGCCACTCCCTTTGCCAAGCGCCGACGTCATCAGGCCTTGGCCCGCTCTTCCAGGATTGCCACCGCTGGCAGGACCTTGCCCTCGACGAACTCGAGGAAAGCACCACCACCGGTAGAAATGTAGGAGATTTGCTCGCTGACGCCATATTTGTCGATGGCTGCCAGGGTGTCACCGCCACCGGCGATGGAGAACGCTGCGCTCTCGGCAATGGCTTTTGCCAGCACCTTGGTGCCGTTGCCGAACTGGTCGAACTCGAACACGCCGACCGGGCCGTTCCACAGGATGGTCTTCGACGACTTCAGCAGCTCGGCGAAGTTGGCTGCAGTTTGCGGGCCGATGTCCAGGATCATGTCGTCGGCAGCAACGTCGGCGATGGCCTTGACGGTAGCTTCGGCGCTCTCGGCGAACTCCTTGGCAACCACCACGTCGACGGGCAGCGGCACGCTGACCTTGGCGGCGATGGCCTTGGCGGTGTCGACCAGGTCAGGCTCGTACAGGGACTTGCCAACCGGGTGGCCAGCAGCGGCCAGGAAGGTGTTGGCAATCCCGCCACCAACGATCAGTTGGTCGCAGACCGAGCTCAGGCTGTTCAGTACGTCCAGCTTGGTCGATACCTTGGAACCGGCAACGATGGCTGCCATTGGCTTGGCCGGGGCCTTCAGGGCCTTGCCCAGGGCGTCCAGTTCAGCAGCCAGCAGCGGGCCTGCAGCAGCGACTTTGGCAAACTTGGCTACACCGTGAGTGGAACCTTCGGCGCGGTGGGCGGTGCCGAAGGCGTCCATGACGAACACGTCACACAGGGCAGCGTACTTCTGCGCCAGCTCGTCGGCGTTCTTTTTCTCGCCCTTGTTGAAGCGCACGTTCTCGAACAGCACCAGCTCACCGGCCTGTACCGCGACACCCTCCAGGTAGTCGGCAACCAGTGGCACGTCACGGCCAAGGGCCTTGCTCAGGTAGTCGGCAACCGGCTTGAGGCTGTTCTCGGCAGAGAATTCACCTTCGGTCGGGCGGCCCAGGTGCGAGCAGACCATTACCGCCGCGCCCTTCTCCAGGGCCAGCTTGATGGTCGGCAGCGCTGCCAGGATACGCGCGTCGCTGGTTACCACACCGTCCTTCACAGGCACGTTGAGGTCTTCGCGGATCAGTACGCGCTTACCTTGCAGGTCGAGGTCGGTCATCTTCAACACGGTCATGAATGCAGTCCTTCAGGGCTGTTTGTTGCGGGTTGGGTGAACGACGTGCAGAAAGTGTTCGGCAACGTCGAGCATACGGTTGGCAAAACCCCATTCGTTGTCGAACCAGGCCAGCAGGTTCACCAGGCGGGGGCCGGAAACGCGGGTCTGGCTGGCATCGACAATCGCCGAATGCGGGTCATGGTTGAAATCACAGCTGGCGTGCGGCAGCTCGGTGTAGGCCAGCAAGCCTTTCAGCGGGCCTTCCAGCGCGGCCTCGCGCAGCACCCGGTTGACCTCGGCCGCACTGGTGTCGCGGGCGGTCTGCAGGGTGATGTCCAGGCACGAGACGTTGACGGTCGGTACACGTACCGCTTTGGCCTGGATTCGCCCGGCAAGTTCCGGGAGCAGGCGCTCGATGCCACGTGCCAGACCAGTGGACACCGGGATCACCGACTGGAAGGCCGAACGCGTGCGGCGCAGGTCTTCGTGGTGGTAGGCGTCGATTACCGGCTGGTCGTTCATCGCCGAGTGGATGGTGGTGATCTGCACGTACTCGATGCCGAACGCCTGGTCCAGCACACGTAGCAGCGGCACGCCGCAGTTGGTGGTACACGAGGCATTGGACACCAGGCGTTCGCTGCCGGTCAGGCAGGCCTGATTGATACCGTAGACCACCGTGGCGTCAACGTCGGCCTCGCTGGCCATGGGCTGCGAGAACAGCACACGTGGCGCGCCGGCGTCGAGGAAACGCTGGCCATCGGCACGGGTGTTATAGGCACCCGAGCACTCCAGTACCAGGTCGATACCCAGCGAGGCCCAGTCGATGCCTTCGGGGGTGGCACTGCGCATTACCTTCACGCAGTCGCCATTGATATGCAGACAGTCGCCGTCGACTTTCACCTCACCGGGGAACCGCCCGTGGGTGGAGTCGAAGCGTGTCAGGTATTCCAGGCTGGCCTGGTCGGCCAGGTCGTTCAGCGCGACGATCTCGAAACCGGCCTTCGCCCCCCGCTCGAACAGCGCGCGCAGGACACAGCGGCCGATGCGGCCATAACCGTTGAGTGCAACTTTGTAGGGACGCAGGTGGGACATAGGTAGCTCTTGAACTCCGGCAGTTGAACGGGGCCGCTGCGCGGCCCATTCGCGGCACAAGGCCGCTCCTACAGGGGACGGCGTATGCAATACCCTGTAGGAGCGGCCTTGTGCCGCGAACGAGGGCCAAAGGCCCTCGCCTTCCTTGTATCAGTCTTCCAGCAGCTCTTCGGCAGTGCCCAGGATGTTCTCCAGGGTGAAACCGAATTCTTCGAACAGTGCAGAGGCCGGGGCCGACTCACCGTAGGTGGTCATGCCAATGATACGACCTTCCAGGCCGACGTACTTGTACCAGAAGTCGGCATGGGCGGCTTCGATGGCGATGCGCGCCCCCACTTCCAACGGCAGCACGGACTGCTTGTAGGCAGCGTCCTGGGCGTCGAACACGCTAGTGCTTGGCATCGACACGACGCGCACCTTGCGGCCTTGCTCGGTCAGTTTGTCGAACGCCTGAACGGCAAGGCCCACTTCGGAACCGGTGGCGATCAGGATCAGCTCAGGCTCGCCAGCACAGTCTTTCAGCACGTAACCGCCACGGGCGATGTCAGCGATCTGCTGGGCGTCGCGGTCCTGGTGCTGCAGGTTCTGACGCGAGAAGATCAGCGCCGAAGGGCCATCCTTGCGCTCCAGGGCGTGCTTCCAGGAAACCGCCGACTCAACGGCGTCAGCGGGGCGCCAGGTGTCCAGGTTCGGCGTGCAGCGCAGGCTGGCCAGCTGCTCGATCGGCTGGTGAGTCGGGCCGTCTTCGCCCAGGCCGATGGAGTCGTGGGTGTAGACGTGGATCACACGCTGCTTCATCAGGGCAGACATGCGCACGGCGTTGCGGGCGTATTCCATGAACATCAGGAAGGTCGCGCCGTAAGGCACCAGGCCACCGTGCAGGGCAACGCCGTTCATGATGGCGGTCATGCCGAACTCGCGCACGCCGTAGTACATGTAGTTGCCATTGGCATCTTCATGGCTGACGCCCTTGCAACCTTTCCACAGGGTCAGGTTGGAGCCGGCCAGGTCGGCCGAGCCGCCCAGCAGTTCCGGCAGCAGCGGGCCGAAGGCGTTCAGGGTGTTCTGGCTGGCCTTGCGGCTGGCAATGGTCTCGCCCTTGGCCGCGACTTCAGCAATATAGGCAGCGGCTTTTTCCGCGAAGTCGGCTGGCAGCTCACCGCTCAGGCGGCGCTTGAGCTCGCTGGCCAGTTCCGGGAAGGCAGCAGCGTAAGCGTCGAAACGCGTGTTCCATTCCGCTTCCACCTTGGCACCGGCTTGCTTGGCATCCCACTCGGCGTAGATGTCCGCAGGGACTTCGAACGGACCGTGGTTCCAGTTCAGTTCCTTGCGCGCCAGGGCGATTTCGTCGTTGCCCAGCGGAGCACCGTGGCAGTCTTCCTTGCCCTGCTTGTTCGGCGAACCGAAACCGATGATGGTCTTGCAGCAGATCAGGGTCGGGCGATCGCTCTTGCGGGCGGTGTCGATGGCGGTACGGATCTCGTCGGCGTCGTGGCCATTGACGTTGCGGATCACCAGCCAGTTGTAGGACTCGAAACGCTTCGGCGTGTCGTCGGTGAACCAGCCTTCCACTTCACCGTCGATGGAGATGCCGTTGTCGTCGTAGAAGGCAACCAGCTTGTTCAGGCCCAGGGTGCCGGCCAGCGAGGCGACTTCGTGGGAGATGCCTTCCATCATGCAGCCGTCGCCCAGGAACACGTAGGTGTTGTGGTCGACGACGTTGTGGCCTTCACGGTTGAACTGGGCGCCCAGTACCTTCTCGGCCAGGGCGAAGCCCACGGCGTTGGCCAGGCCTTGGCCCAGCGGGCCGGTGGTGGTCTCCACACCCGGGGTGTAGCCGAACTCCGGGTGGCCCGGGGTACGGCTGTGCAGCTGGCGGAACGATTTGAGGTCATCGATGGTGACGTCGTAGCCGGTCAGGTGCAGCAGCGAGTAGATCAGCATCGAGCCGTGGCCGTTGGACAGCACGAAGCGGTCACGGTCGGCGAAACTCGGGTTGCTCGGGTTGTGCTTCAGATAGTCGCGCCAAAGCACTTCGGCGATATCCGCCATGCCCATGGGGGCACCTGGATGGCCGCTGTTGGCCTTTTGCACGGCATCCATGCTGAGTGCACGAATGGCGTTGGCACGTTCACGACGGCTGGGCATCGCTGATCTCCTGGGGGCTTGAATAGGTAGTGTTACGAAAAAGGCGGCCATTTTCGCCCACTGGGGGGGCTTGGGGCAATGACGTATGGTCGCAGTCGGGGGATTTTCCTGTGATTGGCATTCAATTCGGGGCAAAACCGGGTTAACCGCTCCGCCTATCACCCAATATCAAAACTTTTTGATATTGGCCTTGCTAGGGCATCGATGCCTGTCTAGACTGCCGCCCCATGAACCTCCGTGCGCAATCGATTCCCGAGCAACGCGAAGCATTGGCCGCCCTGTGCAAAGCCAGTGGCGATGCGCTGCGCCTGAATGTTTTGCGCGCACTGGCCAACGATTCGTTCGGCGTGCTGGAGCTGGCGCAGATCTTCGACATCGGCCAGTCGGGCATGAGCCACCACCTGAAGGTGCTGGCCCAGGCCGAGCTGGTGGCAACCCGCCGCGAAGGTAACGCCATCTTCTATCGCCGTGCCCTGCCCGACGGCCTGCGCCTGGGCGGTCGGCTGCATGCGGCGCTGCTCGATGAAGTCGACGACCTGGTCCTGCCGCCAGATGTGCAGGCGCGGATCGCCCAGGTGCAGCAGCGCCGTGCGGCCACCAGCCAGGACTTCTTCCTGCGCGTTGAAGAAAAGTTTCGCGCTCAGCAAGACCTGATCGCCGGCCTGCCACAGTACCGCGAAAGCCTGCTTGCGCTACTCGACAAACTGCATTTCGACCCGACCGCCAGCGCCCTGGAGGTCGGCCCCGGTGACGGCGGCTTCCTCCCCGACCTGGCCCGGCGCTTCGCCCAGGTGACCGCCCTGGACAACAGCCCGACCATGCTCGAACTGGCGCGCCAAGTGTGCCAGCGCGAGGGGCTCGACAACGTGAACCTGCAGTTGGCCGATGCACTGGGTGCAACGGATGTGGCCGCCGACTGCGTTGTGCTGAACATGGTGCTGCACCATTTCAGCGACCCGGCCCTGGCCTTGCGCCAGTTGGCCAAACGGGTGAAGGCAGGCGGTAGCCTGCTGGTCACCGAATTGTGCAGCCATGACCAGGGGTGGGCGCGGGACGCCTGCGGCGACCTGTGGCTTGGCTTTGAACAGGACGACCTGGCCCGCTGGGCCAACGCTGCCGGGCTGGCCCATGGGGACAGCCTGTACGTGGGCTTGCGTAACGGTTTCCAGATCCAGGTCCGCCATTTCCAGCGGACGGCTGGCGACATACACCATCGGTAAATTTCAGGAACCTTCGAGATGAGCGAATACTCCCTTTTCACCTCCGAGTCCGTGTCCGAAGGGCATCCGGACAAGATCGCCGACCAGATTTCGGACGCCGTCCTTGATGCCATCATCGCTCAGGACAAATACGCCCGCGTAGCGTGCGAAACCCTGGTCAAGACCGGTGTCGCCATCATCGCCGGCGAAGTCACCACTTCGGCCTGGGTCGACCTTGAAGACCTGGTGCGCAAGGTCATCATCGACATCGGCTACAACAGCTCGGACGTCGGCTTCGACGGCGCCACCTGCGCCGTGATGAACATCATCGGCAAGCAGTCGGTGGACATCGCCCAGGGCGTGGACCGCTCCAAGCCAGAAGACCAGGGCGCCGGTGACCAGGGCCTGATGTTCGGCTATGCCAGCAACGAAACCGAAGTGCTGATGCCGGCACCGATCTGCTTCTCGCACCGTCTGGTCGAGCGCCAGGCCGAAGCGCGCAAGTCCGGCCTGCTGCCGTGGCTGCGCCCAGATGCCAAGTCGCAGGTCACCTGCCGCTACGAAAACGGCAAGGTAGTCGGTATCGACGCCGTGGTGCTGTCGACCCAGCACAACCCGGAAGTGTCGCAGAAAGATCTGCAAGAAGCCGTGATGGAGCTGATCGTCAAGCACACCCTGCCTGCCGAGTTGCTGCACAAGGGCACCCAGTACCACATCAACCCGACCGGCAACTTCATCATCGGTGGCCCGGTGGGTGACTGTGGCCTGACCGGCCGCAAGATCATCGTCGACTCCTACGGCGGCATGGCCCGCCACGGTGGTGGCGCGTTCTCCGGCAAGGACCCGTCCAAGGTCGACCGTTCCGCTGCCTACGCCGGCCGCTACGTAGCCAAGAACATCGTTGCCGCCGGCCTGGCCGAGCGCTGCGAGATCCAGGTGTCGTACGCCATTGGCGTGGCCCAGCCGACCTCCATCTCGATCAACACCTTCGGCACCGGCAAGGTCTCCGACGACAAGATCATCCAGCTGGTGCGTGAGTGCTTCGACCTGCGTCCATACGCCATCACCACCATGCTCGACCTGCTGCACCCGATGTACCAGGAAACCGCTGCCTACGGCCACTTCGGCCGTACCCCGCAGCAGAAGACTGTCGGCGACGACACCTTCACCACCTTCACCTGGGAGCGCACCGACCGCGCCCAGTCGCTGCGTGACGCTGCCGGCCTGTAAGTTTTCCTGCAGCGCCAGACGAAAGCCCCTGCAGAGCAATCGGCAGGGGCTTTTTTGTGACATATCGGCTGACAATCGCGCGGCGGCAAGCGCCTGCGAAGCTGCCTAGGCTGGAGGACTCACCCGCCATGCAAGGATGCTGGCCATGCCTTACCTGCTGCTTGTCCTGCTGTTTGCGCTACACACCCCACTGGCCAGCGCCACCTCATGCCCCGACTGGAAGCCGCAACAGGCCAGGTCCGAAGTTGCGCAATTGCGCGCCACGCTTGCCCGATGGGACGAGCACTACCATCGCCAAGGTGTTGCCCTGGTCGCCGATGAACTGTACGACCAAAGCCGCCAGCGCCTGAATCACCTGCAGCAGTGCTTCGCGGTTGGCAGCAGCACCTCCGCCTTGGCCAGCGCTCGCGGCCCGGTCCCCCACCCAGTGCCGCATACCGGCGTCGACAAGCTGGCAGACCGCCAGGCCGTGGCGCGATGGATGGCCGGCAAGACCGGCGTGTGGGTACAGCCCAAGGTCGACGGTGTTGCAGTTTCCCTCACTTACCAGCAGGGCCGATTGGTACAGCTGACCAGCCGGGGTGACGGTGTACACGGCCATGACTGGAGCCGACACATTCCAGAACTCGGCGCAATCACCCGACAGTTGCCCATGCCGGTAGACCTGCACTTGCAAGGTGAGCTGTATCTGCGCCTGAACGAACACGTACAAGCCAAGGCAGGCAGTGCCAACGCCCGCGGCACCGTGGCCGGGCTGCTCGCACGCAAGCAACTGTCCGCCGAGCAAGCGGACACGATCGGCCTGTTCGTGTGGAGCTGGCCGCAGGGCCCCGGGCAACAAGCAGAACGCCTCGCACAGCTGGCACAACTGGGGTTCCCGGACAGCCTGCGTTACAGCATCGCCATCGACACGCTGGAGGACGCAGCACACTGGCGTGAGCACTGGTACCGCTCCCCCCTGCCCTTTGCCACCGATGGTGTGATCCTGCGCCAGGGCAGCCGGCCGCCCGCGCAGCGCTGGCAAGCCAAGGCGCCATACTGGATCGCGGCCTGGAAATACCCCTATGTGCAAGCCTTGGCCGAGGTGCGCGACGTGCGCTTTAGGGTTGGCCGCACCGGCAGGGTCACGCCCATTGTGCATGTGCAGCCGGTAACCCTCGATGACCGGCGCATTTCCCAGGTAAGCCTTGGCTCGCTGGGGCGCTGGCAAGCCTTGGATATCCGCCCCGGCGACCAGGTGGCCATCAGCCTGGCCGGGCTGACCATTCCACGTCTGGACCACGTCGTGCACCGCGCTGTCGAGCGCCAGCCACTGGCCGTGCCTGCACCCGACCAGCATCATGCCCACAGCTGCTGGCAGGCCAGCGAAGGCTGTGAAGAGCAATTCATTGCCCGGCTTGCCTGGCTTGGCGGAAAACAAGGCCTGGCCTTGCCGCGTACCGGGCCCGGCACATGGCGCCGGCTGGTCGAAGCGGGCCTGGTAACGTCGATGACCGACTGGCTGCATCTCGATGCCGAGCGCCTGCAGCAAGTACCCGGCATAAGCAGCCTGACGGCGGCACAGCTGCTGGGCAGCTTCGACCAAGCGCGCTCACGCCCCTTCGATCAGTGGCTGCGCGGCATTGGCGCGCCCGTCAGCAAGCACCAACAACTGACAGGCGACTGGGCAGAGCTGGCGTCACGCAGTACCGGGCAATGGCAAACCGTGCCCGGCATCGGCGCAAAACGCTCGCGCCAACTTGTGGATTTCTTCGCGGCCCCTGAGGTGCAGGCCGTTGCTGCACGGTTGGCGAAAACCGGCATAGAGGGGTTCCCCGCGAGCCCCCAGCGCATTGAGCAATGATTTTTTACCATTTAGCTCGTAGGAAAAACCCGAGATTCAAGCCGAAAACCTCACCAAGGGTTCCTAAATGGGCAAAACCAAGGCAGGATTTCCACCAACTTTTGCTGCCCCGCCCCGTTCAGGAGGCTTTTCATGAAACGCATTTCGACTCTTATCCTGCTCGCATCACTGGGTTTGGCTGCGGGAGCTGTACAAGCGGCCCAGCCGGACCCAGGCCTGACCGGTTGCGCCGCCAAGCGCAGCGCCATCGAGAACCAGTTGAAAATCGCCCGCGACCACGGCAACAGCGACCAGGTCGCCGGGCTGGAGGAAGCACTGCGTGGCGTGGACAACTGCACCGACGCGAGCCTGCGCAAAGAGCGTGAGCAGAAGGTGCTGGATGCACGTCACGAAGTGGCGCAGCGGGAAAAAGACCTGAAGAAAGCCGAGAAAAAAGGCGACGCGGAGAAGATCAACAAGCGCAAGGACAAGCTTGCAGAATCGCGTAAGGAGCTGCAGGAAGCCGTGGACGATCTGGATCGCTAACAGCGATTTGCGTTGCCCTTACTGGCCTCATCGTCGGCAAGCCAGCTCCCACAGGTATCACACTGCCTTCAATTACTGCGCAGTACCTGTGGGAGCTGGCTTGCCGGCGATGAGGCCACAGCAGGCCATCAATGATTACGAAACTCGGTATGGCACGCCTTGCACGCCGCTTCGACCTTGTCCATCGGCGCTTTCAGCTGTGCAGCGTCCAGCGGCTGGCTGCGGCTGACATCGACCAGTTCGCCCGTGACGCTTTCCAGCTGCCGGGCCAGGTCATGAAAACGCGCCTGACGCTCCCATACCTCTGCGCGCGCGGCACTGTCACCGCCATCGCGCACCTGCGGAAAGTGCTGCCAGGGTTGATGCGACAGGCTGTCCAGCTTCAGCGCACCGTCGGCAAACTTCAGCCCGTCGAACGGCAACCGGCCACGCAGCATGCCGCCCAGGTCTTCACTGGTCTTGAGCATGTCCTTGAATATCACCTTGCGTTTGCCCAGTGGCGAGTTCGGGTCAACCCGGTCACAACCACTCAGGGCCAGGGCGGCCAGCAAAACAACGGTCAATCGCTTCAACATCACGCTCACTTCGGCCTACGCAAATGGGCGGCCAGTATCGCTGCCCAAGGGCCAAACACCAATAGCCACATAAAAAACAGGGGCGAATTTTCATGTTCGCCCATGACAGGAATGCACACATGACATCTGCCCTGCGCCACCTGGCCTGGACACTCCCAGTGCTGGCTTTGCTGGCCGGCTGCAACGGCGGCGAAGGCGCCAAGCCCGAGCCCCACGCCATCGCCACCTACGCCCCGGCCACCTGGAAAGACCTCCCCGCAGTCAGCGACGAAGACCTGCTGGCCGGTTTCTACGCCTGGCGCAGCGGCTGTGAGAAGCTCAAGCGCGACCCGGTGTGGGCCGCCACCTGCGAAGCGGCCGGCAGCGACACGGCGAGCGCTGCCCAGGTGCGTACCTTCCTTGAGCAGAATCTGCAGGTTTATGGCCTGCGCTCCGCCGAGAACAATGCCAACGGCCTGATTACCGGTTACTACGAGCCGGTCTACCCCGGCAGCCTGAGCCAATCGGCGACCAACCATGTGGCGGTTTACGGCCCCCCGGATGACATGATCGTGGTCGACCTGGCCAGCGTATACCCCGAGCTGAAGGGCAAGCGCCTGCGTGGTCGGCTCGATGGCCGGGTCCTCAAACCATACGACACTGCCGAAGTGATCAACCGTAACGGCGTCAAGGCACCGGTGCTGGCCTGGCTGACCGACCCGATGGACCTGCAATTCCTGCAGATCCAGGGTTCGGGCCGGGTACAACTGGAAGACGGCCGTCAGCTGCGTCTGGGCTACGCCGATCAGAACGGCCACCCCTACCGGCCGATTGGCCGCTGGCTGGTGGAGCAGGGCCAGTTGAAAAAAGAAGAAGTGAGCATGGGTGCGATTCATGCCTGGGCCCAGGCCAACCCGCAGCGCGTACCGGAACTGCTGGCCAGCAACCCCAGCTACGTATTCTTCAGCACCCGCCCGGACAGCAACGAAGGCCCGCGCGGTTCCTTGAACGTACCGCTCACCGCCGGCTACAGCGTGGCGATCGACCGCAAGGTAATTCCGCTGGGCAGCCTGTTGTGGCTTTCCACCACGCGCCCGGACGGCTCGCCAGTGGTGCGCCCGGTGGGTGCGCAGGACACTGGTGGGGCGATTGCGGGTGAAGTGCGTGCCGACCTGTTCTGGGGCACCGGGCCGGAAGCCGGCGAGCTGGCGGGGAACATGAAGCAGCAGGGGCAGATCTGGATGCTCTGGCCTAAAGGCCAGCCACTACCTGAGGTACCTAAGGTACCTTGATCGGTGTTGCCTTCTTCGCGGGCAAGCCCGCGAAGAAGGCAACGCGGTTTCAGATGGAAACCACGAAGAACGACACGATAATTGCCAACCCGGCAAACCACACCAGCGAGCGCAAGGCCGCCCAATCGGCCAGGTAGCAGATGATGTAAAGCAAGCGGCTGGTGATGTACATCACCCCCAGCACATCCTGCGTCACCTGCTCGGCATTACCGACGATATCCGCCACCAGCACCGCAGCCGCAAACGCCGGGAATGCCTCGTAGCCATTCTGCTGCGCCGCATGGGCACGCCGTGGCAAGCCCGACAAGGTATCAAGGAAGGCTCGCGGGTCGTGATTGTCCTTGAGGCCGAACCGGCCGCTGGCCACCTTGGCGATCAAGGCACACAGCGGGTTCAGCAGCAGCGCGATCAGGATGCACCACAGGGCAACGGTCATGCTCAGACTCCTTGTTCGATAATGGGTTAGAGCTTCATCACCAGCATGCCTGCCAGGACCAGCCCGCAAGCTAGGAGTCTCGGCCCGCCAAAAGGTTCTTTGAGGTAGCGCATACCCAGCACCACCACCAGGATCACGCTCAACTCCCGCAACGCGGCCGCCTCGGCCACCGACCCCAGGTGCATGGCCCACAACACCAGGGCATAGCTGAACAATACGCAGAACCCTACCGCCAGCCCCAGGCGCCATTGGGTACGCCAGAACAGTACAAACGGCGCCCGCCGCGCTATGCCAGCCAACAACGGAAATTGCCAAGCACTGAGCAGGGTCAGCCACACCAGGTAATCCCATGGTTTGCCCCACAGTCGCACGGCCTGGCCGTCGAACCAGGTGTAGCAACCAATGCACAGGCCAATCAACGCAACCACCGGTAACATCGACCAGGGCAGCCGCTCACCGCCGCCGCCCTGCCACAACAGGCAGGCCATTCCACAGGGGATCAACAGGATACCGATGATCTGCTGCTGGCTCAGCGACTCCCCGGCGAAGGCCAGGGTCAGCCCCAGCACCACCAGCGGCGACAGCCCGCGCATCAGAGGATAGACCAGCCCCAGGTCGCCCACGCGGTAGGCCTTGATCAGCAGGTAGCGGTACAGCTGCTCGGCCAACGCTGATGCTATCAACCAGGGCCATATTTCAGCTGGCGGCACATCGACGAAGGATACCGCCAGCACCGCGAACACCAGGGCCACCGTGTCCATGCTGGCGATCACCAGCAAGCGCTCGCCGCTGAATTTGATCAGGGTATTCCAGGTCGCATGCAGCAAGGCGGCGACCAGCACCAGGGATGTTGCCAACACGCCTTCTTATCCTTAATGGCTTTTTATTGATGTGAATATATAGCGTTCAGGGGCCGCTGTGCGGCCCAATCGCCGGCAAGCCAGCTCCCACATTGACCGCGCCGCTTTCAAGGATGATGCCCTACATGTGGGAGCTGGCTTGCCGGCGATTGGGCTGCGCAGCAGCCCCTTACATGGGAACGATTTGGACTAATTGGGTCAAACCTTGTGTCCCGAACCCCGCGCCAGGTCATCAAAGAACTGCCCGAGCCATTCGGGTAACGACTTGGAAGCCACTGTCACAGGATTCGGGATGCTTGAATTAGTTGCCGCGTTTATCTGCCTCACCACCCTCCTCACCTATGTAAATTACCGCTTCATCGGCCTGCCCCCCGCCATCGGCGTGATGGTTACGGCACTGCTGTTCTCCCTGATGCTGCAGGGCCTGAGCCTGATCGGCTTCCCTGGCCTGGAAGAACGCGTCGAAGGGCTGATGAACCAGATCGATTTCAACGACCTGTTGATGCACTGGATGCTGGCGTTCCTGCTGTTTGCCGGCGCACTGCACGTGAACCTCAGCGATCTGCGCAGTTACCGCTGGCCGATCGGTTTGCTCGCGACAATCGGGGTGCTGATTGCCACCGTGGTCATCGGTTACCTGTCGCACTGGGTATTCGCGATGTTCGGCTGGCAAGTGCCGCTGATCTACTGCCTGCTGTTCGGTGCGCTGATCTCGCCTACCGACCCGATTGCCGTGCTGGGCGCGCTGCGTACCGCCAACGCCTCCAAACCGCTGAAAACCACCATCGTCGGTGAGTCGCTGTTCAACGATGGCACCGCGGTGGTGGTGTTCACCGTGTTGCTGGGCATCATTCAGCTGGGTGAAACGCCGAGCATGACCGACACGGCGATCCTGTTCGCCCGCGAGGCCATAGGCGGCGTGGTGTTTGGTGGCCTGATCGGCTACGCCACCTACCGCATGATCAAGAGCATCGAGCAGTACCAGGTGGAAGTCATGCTGACCCTGGCGCTGGTCATCGGCGGCTCGGCCATGTGTTACGAGCTGCACGTCTCTGCGCCGATCGCCATGGTGGTGGCCGGCCTGATCATCGGCAACCTGGGCCGCAACCTGGCGATGAACGACATGACCCGTCGCTACATGGACGGTTTCTGGGAGCTGATCGATGACATGCTCAACGCCCTGCTGTTCGCGCTGATCGGCCTGGAGCTGCTGCTGTTGCCGTTCAACTGGATGCACCTGGCGGCCGGCAGTGTGCTGGCGCTGGCGGTGCTGCTGTCGAGGCTGCTGACCGTGGCCCCGGCCATTGTGTTGCTGCGCCGCTGGCGCCCGGTGCCCAAAGGCACGGTGCGGGTGCTGACCTGGGGCGGCCTGCGTGGCGGGGTGTCGGTGGCACTGGCGCTGTCGCTGCCACTGGGCGCGGAGCGTGACCTGCTGCTGTCGATCACCTACATCGTGGTGTTGTCGTCGATCCTGGTGCAGGGCTTGAGCATCGGGCGGGTGGTGCGCAAGGTCAGCGCCCAGCCTTGAGAATGCCGGGGCCGCTTTGCGGCCCCAGAAAATCGTCACTCGACTGCCGAATCCGGGAACTGGTCCTGGACATACTTGATCTCGGTGCGCCCGTGCGCTGCCGGCAAGCCGTCTTCACCGAGATTGACGAACACCATCTTGTCGACGGTCAGAATGCTCTTGCGGGTGATCTTGTTGCGCACTTCGCACTTGAGGGTGATCGAGGTGCGGCCGAACTCTGTGGCAGTGATGCCCAGCTCGATGATGTCACCCTGGCGCGAAGCACTGACGAAGTTGATTTCCGATATGTATTTGGTCACGACGCGCTGGTTGCCCAGCTGGACGATGGCGTAGATGGCCGCCTCTTCGTCGATCCAGCGCAACAGGCTGCCACCGAACAGGGTGCCATTGGGGTTGAGGTCTTCGGGTTTAACCCACTTGCGGGTGTGAAAGTTCATCTGTACTCCTGACCTGCTTGGCTAACGTGTAGCAATGATGGCAGAGCGGCTGCCTTCGCTCCATTGAACATCGACTATCGTCGCGATTAATCGACGGAAAACCTTGGGCAAGCCGGCGGGGGCAGCTATAATCTGCGCCGTTTTACATGGTTGCCCACAGCGGTGCCATGCCCGCCACCTGTCCGAGGGGCGCTGCAGCAGGCTAGGCCTGTCAGGCTCGGATGGGGCGTTGCTCGCTCCCGCGAGCGCTTAACGCACAACGGCGCCCATTCGCACATTACGAATGGAGGCTCTCATGAGCGCTGCAAACATGCCTGCTGGTTTTACCGATTACAAAGTCGCCGACATCTCCCTGGCCGCCTGGGGCCGTCGCGAAACCATTATTGCCGAATCGGAAATGCCTGCGCTGATGGGCCTGCGTCGCAAGTACCTGGCCGAGCAACCGCTCAAGGGTGCGAAGATCCTGGGCTGCATCCACATGACCATCCAGACCGCCGTGCTGATCGAAACCCTGGTTGCCCTGGGTGCCGAAGTGCGCTGGTCGTCCTGCAACATTTTCTCGACTCAAGACCAGGCCGCCGCTTCGATCGCCGCCGCCGGTATCCCGGTGTTCGCCTGGAAAGGTGAAACCGAAGAAGAGTACGAGTGGTGCCTGGAGCAGACCATCCTGAAAGATGGCCAGCCATGGGACGCCAACATGATCCTCGACGACGGTGGTGACCTGACCGAACTGCTGCACAAGAAGTACCCGCAGGTACTGGACCGCGTGCACGGCGTGACCGAAGAGACCACCACCGGCGTACACCGCCTGCTGGACATGCTGGCCAAGGGCGAGCTGAAAGTCCCGGCGATCAACGTCAACGACTCGGTCACCAAGAGCAAGAACGACAACAAGTACGGCTGCCGTCACAGCCTGAACGATGCCATCAAGCGTGGTACCGACCACCTGCTGTCGGGCAAGCAGGCCCTGGTTATCGGCTACGGTGACGTGGGCAAGGGCTCGGCCCAGTCCCTGCGTCAGGAAGGCATGATCGTCAAGGTCACCGAAGTTGACCCGATCTGCGCCATGCAAGCCTGCATGGACGGCTTCGAGCTGGTCTCGCCGTTCATCGACGGTATCAACGACGGCACCGAAGCCAGCATCGACAAGGCCCTGCTGGGCAAGATCGACCTGATCGTCACCACCACCGGTAACGTCAACGTCTGCGATGCCAACATGCTCAAGGCCCTGAAGAAGCGTGCCGTGGTCTGCAACATCGGCCACTTCGACAATGAGATCGACACCGCCTTCATGCGCAAGAACTGGGCCTGGGAAGAGGTCAAGCCGCAGGTACACAAGATCCACCGTACCGGCGCTGGCAGCTTCGACCCGCAGAACGACGACTACCTGATCCTGCTGGCCGAAGGCCGTCTGGTCAACCTGGGTAACGCCACTGGCCACCCAAGCCGCATCATGGACGGTTCGTTCGCCAACCAGGTGCTGGCACAGATCTTCCTGTTCGAGCAGAAGTACGCCGACCTGTCGGCCGAGAAGAAAGCCGAGCGCCTGACTGTTGAAGTACTGCCGAAGAAACTCGACGAAGAAGTGGCCCTGGAAATGGTCCGCGGCTTCGGCGGCGTGGTTACCAAGCTGACCAAGCAGCAAGCCGACTACATCGGCGTGACCGTCGAGGGCCCGTTCAAGCCGCACGCCTACCGCTACTAAGTAGTCGCAGGCAACGCTTCGCAACGATGCCCAAGCCAGGCCGGCCCACACCGCCCTGGCTTTTACTTGCAGCCTGCCGCTTGAAGCAGGCTGCTTGAGGAACGAGTAATGTCACAAGAACGCCGCTACAGTTTCGAGTTCTTCCCGACCAAGACCGACGCCGGTCACGAAAAGCTGATGGGCGTCGCCCGCCAGCTGGCCACCTACAACCCGGACTTCTTCTCCTGCACCTACGGTGCCGGTGGCTCGACCCGCGACCGCACGCTGAACACCGTGCTGCAGCTGGAAAGCGAAGTGAAGGTACCGGCCGCACCGCACCTGTCGTGCGTGGGCGACTCCAAGGACGACTTGCGCGCCCTGCTGGCGGAATACAAGGCTGCCGGCATCAAGCGCATCGTCGCCCTGCGTGGCGACCTGCCATCGGGCATGGGCATGGCCAGTGGCGAACTGCGCTACGCCAGTGACCTGGTCGAGTTCATCCGCCAGGAAACAGCTGACCACTTCCACCTGGAAGTGGCCGCTTACCCGGAAATGCACCCACAGGCGCGCAATTTCGAAACCGACCTGGCCAACTTCGTGCACAAGGTCAAGGCTGGCGCCGACAGCGCCATCACCCAGTACTTCTTCAACGCCGACAGCTACTTCTACTTCGTCGAGCGCACACAGAAGCTGGGCGTGGACATCCCGGTGGTACCCGGCATCATGCCGATCACCAACTACAGCAAGCTGGCGCGCTTCTCCGACGCCTGTGGCGCCGAGATCCCGCGCTGGATCCGCAAGCAGCTGGAAGCCTATGCCGACGACACCGCCAGCATCCAGGCATTTGGCGAAGAAGTGATTACCCGCATGTGCGAACAGCTGCTGCAAGGCGGCGCACCGGGCCTGCACTTCTACACCTTGAACCAGGCCGAGCCAAGCCTGGCGATCTGGAACAACCTGAAGCTGCCGCGCTGAAACTTTTTGGCAAAGTCTGCTTAAGAAATGATTAAGGCTTTGGTCATAGACTAAAGCCTTATTCATTTCCGGGTTACAGGTCTTGCCAGCCATGCAGCATCCCCAGCCATCGCGCCCACAACTTGTCTACCTGGCTTTTGGTCCGGCAACCTACCATCAGGAAGCCTGCTTCAGCATCGTCAGCGCCCTCGCCCACCTGGGGCCGGCAGCAGGCGAAGCCATGGACATCCAGGTATACACCGACAACCCGCAGCCCTACGCCAGGCTGCCCGTCACGGTCCACTTGCTGGACGAAGCCACGCGCCAGGCATGGAACGCCCCACACGGTTATCATTTTCGCAGCAAGCATGTACTGCTGCGCCAAGTGCTGCAGCAACACCCGCTGGCCGTGCTGATCGACACCGACACCTTCTTCCGCACATCGCCGCTGCAGCTGTTCGCCCGGGTGGCCCCTGGCAAGCTGCTGTGCAATGCCATCGGCCCACGCTATGGTGCGAACCAGAAGTGCCTGCTGTACAAGAGCCTGCTGTCCATATTGCAAGCCCGGGGCCTGGCCGACTGCCAGATGCCACTGGTCAACTCTGGGGTAATCGGCCTCACAGCAGCGGACGCCAGCACCCTGGACCGTTCCATCGACATGATGGACGAGTTCCACCCGCTGGCGCGCGAGGCGTACACACTCGAAGAGTTCTGCCTGGCGGTGGCGGCCTACCGCAAACTAGAGCTGGCCGAGTGCACCGATGTCATTCACCACTACTGGAGCCGCAAGGCGCAGTTCCGCGCCAAGATCCAGGCCTGGTTGCGCAAGCACGGCCATGACCCGCTGAGCCAGGCGGCGCTGGCCGACGTCGCCTTGGTCAATGACCAGCTACCACGGCCGCCTGCCCTGCACCGCCTGGGCTACAAGGCGCTGAGCCTGACCCTGCCGCGCCACGAACGCCAGTTTGCCCGCGAGCTGTTGTATGGGTGCTACCCCTACCCCAACGAATTCGACCTCGCCTGCGCGCCGGCCTGGTGGGACAAGGCCCTGGAGAACCTCAATGCCCGTCATGGCCAGATGCAGCCCGAGCAACTGCGCCAGTGCTTGCGCCACCCGGGGTTGCGCCTGTCGTTGGGCGAACGGCGCAAAGAGATCGAGGTGCATCTGCTCAGAGCATCGCAAGGCTGATACGCCCGCCACCCCATTGCCTTACATCGTCCCTGCGGGAGCGGGCATGCCCGCTCCCGCAGATCAGTATCTGAGCAGGACAATTACCCCACAAGATCGCGGCCGCTTTGAATATCAGGCCTCTGGCCTTGATTCGGCCGAGCGCGTAATCTCCGGCCATGCCACTCGTCGCCCGCCTGTTCTGGATCCTGCTGCTCGCCTGCCTGAGCCCGTTGGCCCTGGGCGAGCGCCTGCGCCTGGTATCCGATGACTGGGCGCCCTACATTTATCAGCACGATGGCCAACCACGCGGTATCGACTACGAAGTCACCACCGAGGTATTAAAACGCCTGGGTGTCGAAGTGGAATGGCAGTTCCTGCCGTGGAAGCGCTGCCTGGCAATGATCGAGCAAGGTCTGGCCGACGGCATTCTGGACATCTTCCAGAGCGAAACCCGGCGCCCCTATCTGGTGTACGCCCCCGAGCCCTTGTCGGAGGTCGAGTTCGTGCTGTTCCAGGCCCGTGCACGCCGCCATGCCGTGGCCGGGCCTGAAGACCTCACAGGCCTCACCGTAGGCACCTCGCCCGGCTACGCCTATGGCGCTGCGTTCAACCTGGCCACGCATTTTCGACGTGAAGCGGCGCCGACACAGGAAGCCAACTTCGGCAAACTGCTGCTGGGCCGTATCGACCTGGCAATCACCGACCGCGTGGTCGGGCATTACCTGATCCAGCAGCTGGGCATGGAGCAGCAAGTCGAGGAACTGCCGCTGGTGATCAACCGCCAGGCCCAGTACCTGGGGCTGGTGCGCAAACCGGGGCGCGAAACACTGGCCCTGGCCTTTGCCGAAGAACTGCAGCGTTTCAAGCAGGAACCGGCCTTTGCCGCCATAAGCCACCGGTACACAGGCGACATCGGAAACATTCTCAACGCCGTTGAGCAGCAGGAAAGCAGCACAGCGCGATAGCTCTGTTATACTCGGGCCTTCCCGCCCGGCTCACGCCCGGACGCTCGGCCTCGCAACAGGCATCCCGATCGGCACCGACGCCCCCTGGCGTTCCCCTCCGTTTCCCGGATGTGCAGTGAAAGCCCAGCTGGACCGGACGCGATCGCATCCCACCGATGCCCGTCGCGCCAGGCAGAACATCCCAACGGGCCCAGCCCACACGAGAACAGGATCGCCCATGTCCTTTGCTTCCCTCGGTCTCTCCGAGGCTCTTGTCCGCGCTATCGAGGCTGCGGGCTATACCCAGCCGACCCCCGTGCAACAGCGGGCGATTCCCGCCGTGTTGCAAGGCCGCGACCTGATGGTTGCCGCACAGACAGGTACTGGTAAAACCGGCGGCTTCGCCCTGCCGATTCTCGAGCGCCTGTTCCCGGCCGGCCACCCCGACAAGTCGCAGCGTCACGGCCCGCGCCAACCGCGCGTGCTCGTCCTGACCCCGACCCGCGAGCTGGCAGCCCAGGTGCACGACAGCTTCAAGGTCTATGCCCGTGACCTGCCACTGGTCAGCGCCTGCATCTTTGGCGGCGTTGGCATGAACCCGCAGGTCCAGGCGATTGCCAAAGGCGTTGACGTGCTGGTTGCCTGCCCGGGCCGCCTGCTCGACCTGGCCGGCCAAGGCAAGGTCGACCTGGCCCACGTGGAAATCCTGGTGCTCGACGAAGCCGACCGCATGCTCGACATGGGCTTCATCCACGACGTCAAGAAGGTACTGGCACGCCTGCCATCCAAGCGCCAGAACCTGCTGTTCTCGGCCACCTTCTCCAAGGACATCACCGACCTCGCCGACAAGCTCCTGCACAACCCGGAGCGTATCGAGGTGACACCGCCGAACACCACCGTCGAGCGTATCGAGCAGCGCGTCTACCGCCTGCCCGCCAGCCACAAGCGTGCGCTGCTGGCACACCTGATCACCCTGGGTGCCTGGGAACAGGTATTGGTGTTCACCCGTACCAAGCACGGCGCCAACCGCCTGGCCGAGTACCTTGAAAAACAAGGCCTGACCGCCGCCGCGATTCACGGCAACAAGAGCCAGAACGCCCGCACCAAGGCCCTGGCCGACTTCAAGGCCAACAGCGTGCGCGTACTGGTCGCCACCGACATCGCCGCCCGCGGCCTGGACATCGACCAGTTGCCCCACGTGGTCAACTTCGAGCTGCCGAATGTCGAGGAAGATTACGTACACCGTATCGGTCGTACTGGCCGCGCCGGTCGTTCGGGCGAGGCCATTTCGCTGGTCGCACCGGATGAAGAAAAGCTGCTCAAGAGCATCGAGCGGGTGACCCGGCAGAAGATCGCGGACGGCGACCTGATGGGCTTTGACGCCAGCCAGGTGGAAGCCGAGAAACCCGAAGTACGCGAGCGCCCGCAGGGCAACGGCCGTGGCGGTCGCAACCAGCAGGCCCGTGGCGAAGGGGGTAAAGACTCCAACGGCGGCCGCAAGGACAAAGGCAAGGATAAAGGCAGGGCCAAGCCACAGGCTGCCGACAAGCCGGCCGACAAGGAAAAGAGCGGCGACAAGCAACAGCAGCCGCGTAAACCGCGTGACAAAAAGCCGCGCCAGCCACAGCAGCAGGCCAGCAGCGAGCCTAAAGCACAGGGTAACCGCGACCCGGAAGTATTCCTGGACGACGACGTCGACAACTTCGGCAACCGTGCCGACTATGTCAGCCCGTACCAAGGCAAGAACCAGGGCCGCAATCGCCGCCCAGGCGGTGGTGCTGGCCAAGCCCAGGGTACCGGCCAACGCAGCAACACCGGGGGCCAGGGCCAGGCTCGCAGTGGCGGCCAGCAACGCAATGGTGGCAGTGCCGGCGGCGAAAAACGCCCGCCCCGCGCCAACAACGGTGGCGGTGCCCGTCGTGATGGCGGCGGTGGCCGTGGTCGCCCGAACCGTGACGATTCTGCCCGGCAAGAGCCGGCCGTGAGCAACCAGCGCCAGCCGGAAAAACAGCCAGTGATCATCCGCAAGGAATCCAAACTCGACCGTTTCCCGACACCTGAGCAACTGGATGACCTGCCAAGCCGCCCGCGCGGTGAGCGCCCGGCGCTACTGACCCGCAAGGGCTGATAGAAAGCATGAGGGGGCCGCTTTGCGGCCCGTTCGCGGCACAAGGCCGCTCCTACAGGTATTGCGCAGATTTTACATACTGCGCAATACCTGTAGGAGCGGCCTTGTGCCGCGAACGGGCTGCGAAGCAGCCCCCTCGGTCTTTCACTTAAAGCAGATTACTTCTGCTTCACACCTTCAACACTGATATCCAGGTCCAGGGTCTGCGAAGTCGCGCCTGGGCCCTTGATGCCGAAGTCGTTCAGGTTGAGGGTAGTGGTGGCGTTGAAACCAGCGCGCTCACCGCCCCATGGGTCCTTGCCTTCACCGTTGAAGGTAGCCTTGAAGGTGACCGGCTTGGTCACGCCGTGCAGGGTCAGGTCGCCGGTCACGTCAGCAGTCTTTTCGCCAGTCGACTTGACGGCGGTGGAGACGAACTTGGCTTCAGGGTACTTCTTCACGTCGAGGAAATCGGCGCTGGCAATGTGCTTGTCACGCTCGGCGTGGTTCGACCACAGGCTGGCGGTTTTCAGGTCGACGCTGATCTTGCTGGCTTCTGGCTTGGCGCTGTCCCAAGTGAAGTTGCCGTCGAAGTCCTTGAAGGTACCGTGGATGAAGCTGTAGCCCAGGTGGCTGATTTTCCAGTCGACGAACGCGTGCTGGCCTTCCTTGTCGATCTTGTACTCGGCAGCCATGACCTGGCCGGCGGAAAGCAGAGCGGTACCGAGCGCCAGAGCGGCAAAAGTCTTTTTCAACATCCTTATTTCCTTCCTATGCAATTGTGGTGGAGAGTCAAGCTTTGCGGCCCAACATTCGAGTCAGGGTCGCGTCACGGTCGATGAAATGGTGCTTGAGCGCTGCCAGGGCATGCAGCACGGCAAAAATCACCAGGCCCCAGGCCAGCCAAAGATGAATCACACCCGCAACATCTGCCTGGTCAGGCAGGTCGCTGATCAGTGCCGGCACTTCGAACAGGCCAAACACCGGAATGCCGACGCCGTCGGCGGTAGAAATCAGGTATCCGGCAGCCATTACCGCAAACAGACCCAGGTACAGGGCCAGGTGGCCAAGCTTGGCCGCCAGGCGTGTGACTGCGCCATGGTTGGCGGGGGCCGGTGGTGGCGGGCTGATGAAACGCCAGACTACCCGCAGCAGCATCACCGCCAGCAACACCAGGCCGATGCTTTTGTGCAGGTCCGGGCCGGCTTTGCGCCAAGGGCTGTAATAGTCGAGGCCGACCATCCACAGGCCCAGGCCGAACAGGCCGAAGACTGCCAGCGCCACGCCCCAGTGCAGGATGATGCTGACCACGCCGTAGCGAGAAGGTGAATTGCGCAGTTGCATGTTGGCGTGTATCCCCGTGAAAGCTGTGCACAGACTAACGCGTAACGTATCGAAGAAAAGCGGAAAAAGTTGCTTCGGTTTATCGAGAAATCCGATATGTATTCTGTAAGCTTGCCATTAAGGAAACATTAACGATAGTCGGGGAAGTAGAGGATGCCAGTACAGGCCTCTTCGCAGCACAAGGCTGCTCCTACAGGGGTATGCGGTGCCTGTAGGAGCAGCCTTGTGCTGCGAAGAGGCCGGCACTGTCGATCAATCAGCCAGCCTTGGCCTGGCTACTGGCCACAGGTTTCTTGGTCGGCTCGGATTTGGCAGTTGCCTTCTTCGTTTCGGCCGGCTTGCGCGCCGGCGCATGCTTGGCCGGGGCAGCCTTGGTTGCCGCAGGCTTGGCTGCCGCTTCCTTGGTGACAGGTGCAGGCGCTGCCGGAGCTGGCGCGGCCTGGGGAGCAGGCGCAGGTGCCGGCGCCACTTCCTCTGCCTTGGCGATTGGCTCAGCCTTCACCTCTGGCGTATCCGCCCCGCCAAACAGGCGTTTGAAGAAACCTGGCTTGTCCTGCCTGGACTCTTCGGCCTGCTTCGGCTCAGCCTTGACCGGCGGTTTATCAGCCTTGTCGGCCTTGTCGGACGAACCACCAAACATATTGGAGAAGAACCCGCCCTTGCTGTCCTTGGCCGCAGCTGCACCTGCTGCAGCTGCCGCCGCAACCGGCACCGCCTTGGCGGGGTCGAACGACTTCCCGGCCAACAGGTCCTGTGCTTGGCTGGCCGCACGCTGGCCACTGCGCAGGGCGCCTTCCAGTGTGCCCGGGTACAGGGCATCGGTGTGTTCACCGGCAAAGGTGATGCGCTGCACCGGGCGCTCCCACAGGCGCCAGTATTTGCTGATCTGCCCCGGGCCATAGGCCAGGTAAGCGCCGCCGGTACCGGCGTCAGTGCTGTAGCGCTTGACCTCGTAACCGGTGAAGGCACCACGGGCCTGCGGGTAGAACGCATGCAGGCGGATCAGCACCTGATCGACCATCTGCTTGTCGCCGAACGCCTGCAGCAAGCGGGCGTTGTCGCCGGAAAGGTTGATCACCACGTTGGCGCCGCCCTTGAGCGCTGGCTCGATCCACAGCATGCCGAGGCCGGCGTTACTGAAGATTTCGCCCGACATGCGCGCGCGGCTTTCCCACACGGGCTTCTTGAACTTGAGCATCAGCTGGTCGCGCCAGCCATAGTTGGTGCCTCTGAGCGCCGCCACGTGCTGAGTGTCCAGGCCCGGGGTCATCTGGATCTTGGCCAGGGCACGCAGCGGCACGGCCATGACCAGGTAATCAGCCTGGTAGCCGACGCTGCCGACTTTTACCGTTACGCCATCCTTGTCCTGGACGATGGCGGTGACCGGCGAGCTGGTCTTGATGGTCTTCAGCTGCTTGACGAAGGCCTGGGCCAGCACCGGGCTGCCACCGGGCAGGCGCGCGGCACGCAGGTCACGGTCGCTGACACCGCGGTACACACGGTTCTGCTGGGCGAAATACAGCAGCGAGAGGCGCGACGGTTCATCGTAACGGGTACGGATCTGCTGGTTGACCAACTGACGGGCGGTCGCAGGCAGTTGCAGTTTGTCCAGCCAGGTGGAGACGTTGATCTGGTCGAGGGCGAACAGCGTGCTGGTTGCCTGCGGGTTCAGCGGGTCATCGATCGAACGGGCCAGGTCATCGAGGGTTTTCTCGTAGCGCTTGAGCGCTTCGGCAGTAGCCGGTTGCTTGGTGGCCAGGTCGGCGGCGCTGAAGTACTCACCGTCGATCAGGTAACCGGGTGTACGCACGAACTCCGGTGCCGGCAGTGTTTCAAGCTTGAAACGGTCAAGGTACTGGTTGAGCACCGGTTGCGCCTTGGCATTGCCGATCCACTCGCTGGTGGCCAGGCCAGAACGCCCGCCCATGCCCGACTTGGCTTCCAGCAGGGTCACCTGCCAGCCTTTGTTCTGCAGCTCGTACGCTGCCGTCAGGCCCGCCAGGCCGCCACCCACGACAATCGCCGTGGGCGTCTTGTCCTTAGCCAGCGCGGCGCCGCTGGAGACACCAATCAATACCAACGCGCACAGGCGCACCCAAGCAGCAGCCATGTCGGCGGACTCCGAGTCAGAGGTTACAAACGGGGAGAGGCAGGAATGCCCCGGGACGATGCGTTAAGAATACGTCAGGTCCGACCACCCTGCCAGCGCAGTGACATCAAGTCCTTTTGGCAACTGACATTTTTGCCAGTAGCCATGTCACACGGCGGCAGGCGAAGCTGGCGAAACTGGCCAGAAGCCCCGCCAGGAGGGCATGCGCATGATCTTCGAGGAGCACTTCCAACACGTCGAACGGCAGTTTCTGTGGCACAAAAAGACGCTGCATACAGCCTCCGGCCTGAGTATCCGCTCCAACAGCACCTCATGGACCGGCTTTCATGAAGCGTTCAGGGGTGAAGACGGTACCGAACTGGTCATCGGGGAACACAGCGACGTGGAAATCGTGTTCGCCCAGGAAGTCGAGTGCCTGCGCCTGGAATACTACGTAGTCAGCGACTTTCTCTGCGACGACCTGCACATGCTGTTCGATGCTGAAAGAGTAGATTGCGACCTGGCCACCCCGATACCGCGCAACTTCTACTGGCTCACCGTGGAAGGCAGCGGGTTTCGCGACCTGCGCCCTGGCCCCATCGCCACGAACCCCTACCACCAGGTGATCGACGGCCCCTTCCGCCGCCTGACCATCTCCACTTCGCAGGCCGGTACCGTGCACATCCGGCGGCTCGAATGGACCGGCACCCACCGCCATTGAAAGGCAGCGGTTGTCCTGCCTTGCCGCATTGCTTAGGCTTACGCGGTCGAACCACGCCGCAAAGCCAGGAGAAGTGCCCATGGGCCTCAATGATCAGTGGATGCAACGCGACCTCAAGGTTCTGTGGCACCCCTGCACCCAGATGAAAGACCACGAGCAGCTGCCGCTGATCCCGATCAAGCGCGGCGAAGGCGTGTGGCTGGAGGACTTCGAAGGCAAACGCTACCTGGACGCGGTGAGCAGTTGGTGGGTCAATGTGTTCGGCCACGCCAACCCGCGCATCAACCAGCGCATCAAGGACCAGGTCGACCAACTGGAGCACGTGATCCTGGCCGGTTTCAGCCATCAGCCGGTCATCGAGCTGTCCGAGCGCCTGGTGGCCATGACCCCGGCCGGTCTCGACCGGGTGTTCTACGCCGACAACGGCTCGTCCTGCATCGAAGTAGCGCTGAAGATGAGCTTCCACTACTGGCAGAACGTCGGCAAACCGGACAAGAAGCGCTTCGTCACCCTGACCAACAGCTACCACGGCGAAACCATCGCCGCCATGTCGGTAGGTGATGTGCCGCTGTTCACCGAAACCTACAAGGCGTTGCTGCTGGACACGATCAAGGTGCCTAGCCCCGACTGCTACCTGCGCCCAGAGGGCATGAGCTGGGAAGAGCACTCGCGCAACATGTTCGCCGCCATGGAGCAGACCTTGGCCGAGCACCACGCCTCGATCAGCGCCGTGATCGTCGAGCCGCTGATCCAGGGGGCCGGCGGCATGCGCATGTACCACCCGGTGTACCTCAAGCTGCTGCGCGAGGCCTGCGACCGCTACGACGTGCACCTGATCCACGATGAAATTGCCGTGGGCTTTGGCCGTACCGGCACGATGTTCGCCTGCGAACAGGCCGGCATCCGGCCAGACTTCCTGTGCCTGTCCAAGGCCCTGACCGGTGGCTACCTGCCGCTGGCCGCCTGCCTGACCACCGACAAGGTCTACCAGGCGTTCTATGACGACTACCCGACCCTGCGCGCGTTCCTGCACTCGCACAGCTACACCGGCAACCCGCTGGCGTGCGCTGCGGCGCTGGCGACCCTGGACATTTTCCAGCAAGACAAGGTGATCGAGGCCAACAAGGCCCTGGCCACGCGCATGGCCACCGCCACTGCGCACCTGGCCGATCATGCTCACGTTGCCGAAATCCGCCAGACCGGCATGGCCTTGGCCATCGAGATGGTCAAGGACAAAGCTGGCAAGGTAGCCTACCCCTGGCAGGAGCGACGTGGCCTGAAGGTGTTCGAACACGCCCTGACCCGCGGCGCCCTGCTACGGCCGTTGGGCAGCGTGGTGTACTTCCTGCCGCCATACGTGATCACCCCGGAGCAGATCGACTTCCTTGCAGAAGTTGCCAGCGAAGGCATCGACATCGCCACCCGCGACAGCGTCAGTGTTGCCGTGCCGGCCAACTTCCACCCCGACTTCCGCGACCCGGGCTAGGCCCGGCAATTCGCCACACCACTTTTCCTGTGGGAGCGGGCGTGCCCGCGAACAAGGGCGAAGCCCTTGCCAGGCACCGCAGCGCCTGATTCGCGGCGGTTCGACGCATCGACACGCCCGCTCCCACAGGGAATCTGTGTCTCTCTATTTACCGAGCAAACCCATGAGACTGTCCCGCTTCTTCATCGACGCCCCCCTGAGCCTTGGCGAGCACGACCTGCCCGAAGCCCAGGCCCACTACATCGGCCGCGTACTGCGCATGGCCCCCGGCGACGCCGTGCAGCTGTTCGACGGCAGCGGCCAGGAATACCTCGGCCAATTGCTTGAAGTGGGCAAGAAAACCGTACGCGTCAGCCTCGGCCGGGCCCTCGCCGGCCAGGCCGATTCACCGTTGCACGTGCACCTCGGCCAGGGCCTGTCCCGTGGCGAGCGCATGGACTGGGCGATCCAGAAAGCCACCGAGCTTGGCGCCAACGAGATCACCCCGATCGTCAGCGAACGCTGCGAAGTGCGGTTGAAAGACGAGCGCGCCGACAAGCGCCTGGCCCACTGGCGCCAAGTGGCGATCAGCGCCTGCGAACAATGCGGCCGCTCCACCTTGCCGGTCATCCACCCACCCGTGACCATGGCCGAATGGCTGGGCAGCACCCAGGCGGACCTGAAACTGGTCCTGCACCCGGTGGCCGAGCCGCTTACCAGCCACGAAAAACCTGCGACCCTGGCGTTTCTGATCGGCCCCGAAGGCGGCCTGAGCGAGGCCGAAGTCGAGCAGGCCAAAGCGTCCGGCTTCCACGCTGCCCGCCTTGGGCCACGGGTGCTGCGCACCGAAACTGCGCCAGTGGTGGCGCTGTCGGTGGCACAGCAATTGTGGGGGGATTTTTAACTAGAGCACGTAGAACGACACCGCCACGAAGTGCAGCAGGCTGCCGGTAATCACGAACAGGTGCCAAATGCCGTGCGCGTGGCGCAAACGGCTGTCGAGCGCGAAGAAGATGATGCCCACGGTGTAGAACACCCCGCCGGCGGCCAGCCAGGCAAAGCCGACGCCGCCCAGCGAGTGCAGCAACGGCTTCACTGCCACCAGCACGATCCAGCCCATCACGGCATAAATGATGATAGACAGGACCCGCGCTTCGGAGCGCGGCTTGATCTCCTGCAACATGCCGATCACCGCCAGCCCCCAGACCACGCCGAACAGGCTCCAGCCCCAGGGGCCACGCAGGCTGACGAGACAGAAGGGCGTGTAGCTACCGGCGATCAGCAGGTAGATCGACAGGTGATCGAGCTTGCGCATGATCACCTTCGCCCGCCCGCGGGTGCTGTGGTACAGGGTGGAGATGCTGTACAGCAACAGCAGCGTACCGCCGTAGATGGAGAAACTGACGATCTTCCACGGGTCGCCTTGCAGGCCCGCGACCACGATCAGCCAGATGGCACCGATACAGGCCAGGACAGCACCGACCAGGTGGGTCCAGGCGTTGAAGCGTTCACCGTAATACATGCAAACACAGACCTCTTCAGGTGGGCTGGGTTCCTGATGTGATGCTGATGGCCTCACCCGGTGTCGATTTCAAGGTAAACACAAGCCCTGTAGGAGCAGCCTTGTGCTGCGAAGAGGCCATAGCAGCCGAAGATGACCTTCAGCCTTACCGGCCTCTTCGCAGCACAAGGCTGCTCCTACAGCGTGTTGCGGTAGCCCGATTCCCACATCCAGACGACTACGCCCTGTGCCTTACATCCTACCCAAGGTCAGGTTGCAGATCCGCGTCACGCACCAGCCTTTCCAAGGCAACCAGGTCCGGCACCCGGGCCACCTGCTCGCCCACCTGCACCGCCGCCAGCTCCAGCCTGCCCAGCGCCACATCCACGTAGTTCAGCTGGCTGTCGAGCTTGCACGAGCGCGGGATGTCTTGCAGCAACAGCGCCAGGTAGCGCAGGCCGGTATCACCCAGTGCATTGAGCACCACCACCCGGGCCCGCTCACCGCACGGTGTTTCACCACCGCACGCCGCCTCGAAGCCGATCAGCGGCAGGCGTTGCTGCCGCCAGTCGATCCAGCCCAGGTGCCAGGCGGGGTCGCCGGGCTGGCACACCAGGTTGCGCTGGCCGCTCAGCTCGGCCACCGCCACGTTGGGCAGCACCAGGGTACGGTCACCCAATGGCAGCAACAGCCCGGTCAGGCTGCTGCGCTGGCCGGAGATCAGTTCAAGCATGGGTTTGGCTCCAGTGGGCAATGCTCTGCAACAGCAGAGACTCCTGGTACGGCTTGCCCAGGTATTCGTTGACGCCGATGGCCATGGCACGGTCGCGGTGCTTCTGCCCGGTGCGCGAAGTGATCATGATGATCGGCAGGTCCTTCAGCCGCTCGTCACGGCGAATGCGCGTGGCCACCTCGAAGCCGTCCATGCGTGGCATTTCGATGTCCAGCAGCAACACGTCGGGGCGGTGCTCTGCCAGCAGGGCCATGGCATCGACCCCGTCCTTGGCCGTCAGCACGCTCATGCCGTGGCGCTCCAGCAGGCGGCTGGTAACTTTGCGCACGGTTACCGAATCGTCCACCACCATCACCAGTAACGCACGCCGCGGCGCGGGGCCGAGCAGCTGGCGCTGGGTGCCGCCGCCGGGCAAGCGGGCCAGGCGCCGCTGCTGGCCGCGCAACTGGCCAAGCAGGTCGAGAATCAGCACGACCCGGCCATCGCCCAGCAACGTCGCCCCCGACAACCCGGCAACCGCAGCAAACTGTGGCCCCAGGCTCTTCACCACAATCTCGCGGCTGGGCGACAGGCTGTCGGCCTGGATGGCGAACGACTGCTCCTTGGAATGCACCAGCAGCACCGGCAACGGCACGCTCTGCCCCAGCAGCGCGGGGCGCGGCAGGCCTTGCAGCAACTCGCCCAGGTAGCGCAGCTCGTATTCGTGGCCGGCGTAGACATAGCGGGGCGTGTCCAGCTGATAACAAGCCGCCAGCTCTGCCGGCGGTACGCGGACGATGCCCTCGATGGTGTTGAGCGGGATGGCGTATTGCTCTTCGCCCAAGTGCACCATCAGCACACGGTTGATCGATACGGTGAACGGCAGCCGGATCAAGAAGCGCGCACCCTTGCCCTGGGCCGACTCGATGCTCATCGAGCCACCCAGCTGCTTGACCTCCTCGTGCACCACGTCCATGCCCAGGCCGCGCCCGGATATCTGGGTGATCTTCTCGGCGGTGGAAAAGCCCGGGCGCAGGATGAACTGCAGGATCTCGTGATCGCTCAAGTCCGCCTGCGGGTCCAACAGGCCGCGCTTGATGGCCTTGCGCCGCACCGCGTCCAGGGGTACACCAGCACCGTCGTCAATCATTTCGATAACGATATCGGCGCCTTCGTGCAGCAAATTCAGGTGGATGATGCCCTGCTCCGGCTTGCCAGCGGCCAGCCGCGCTTCGCGGCTTTCCAGGCCATGGTCGACTGCGTTGCGCAGCATGTGCTCCAGCGGCGCCACCATACGTTCGAGCACACTGCGGTCCAGTTCGCCTTCGGCGTTGCCGACCACCAGTTCCACCTGCTTGCCCAGCTCGCTGGCCACCTGCCGCACCACACGCTGCAGGCGTGGCACCAGGCGTTCGAAGGGCACCATCAGGGTGGCGGTCAGGCCTTCCTGCAACTGGCTGTTCACCCGCGCCTGCTGCTGCAGCAGGCTGTAGGCCTCCTGGGCACGCTGGGCCAGGGTTTCCTTCAGGTCGAGCAAGTCCGAGGCAGACTCGAACAAGGCCCGCGACAGTTGCTGCAACTGCGAGTGGCGGTCCATTTCCAGGGGGTCGAAGTCATCATAGGAATCGCTTTCGAACGGCTGGCGGCTGGAGATCCGCCCCTGGGTCTCGATGTCCAGGCGCAGCAACTGGTCGCGCATACGCTCCAGGGTGGTTTCCATCTCGTTGAGGGTGAACTGCGCATCGTTGACCTGCTGCTCGATGCGCCCACGGATGATCGAGTGTTCGCCGGCCAGGTTACCCAGGTCATCGAGCAACTCGGCGTCAACCTTGACCATGTCGCCTGGCGCCCGCTCTGGCGCTGTCGCCGGCACCTCGCTGGCGGCGGCTTCGACCGGCCCTTGGCCGGCTGCACTGTCGGTCAGGGCTGCGCTGCTGAAGTTACGGATATAGTCGATCAGCGCCGTGGCAGCATGCAATGGCTGCCCCAGGCGCACGGCATCAAGCATGTGCGCCAGGCGGTCATGGCAGTTCTGCAGCAACGCGAACAGTGGCGGGCTCGGCGGCAAACGCCCGGCAGCCAGCAGCTCGTAGAGAAACTCCAGTTCGTGGGCCAAATCTCCGATCGGGGCAATTTCGACCATGCGCGCCACGCCCTTGAGGGTGTGCAGATCGCGCATCAGGTTGTCCACCTCGACGCTGCTGCGCGGGTCGGCCTGCCAGCGTGCCAGGGATGCGGCGGCGCTCTCGACGATGTCCGAGCTTTCTTCGAGGAACACTTCCAGCAGCTCTTCGCCGGGGCTTTCCGGCTCTTCAGGCAGTGGCTCGGCCACCTCTGGCTGCAAAGGGGTATGCGACAGCCCCAGGGTACCCGTCAGGTCCATGTCCGGGTGCAGCGGGGTGACCGTGTCGATGCCCACCAGGCCGGTGGCATCCGGGGCCAGGGCCTGGTCCAGCAGGTTGCGCAGGCTGTCGACAAGCTCTGGCCGTGACGCGATATCCTGCCCGGCCGCCACTTCGTCGAGCATGTCCAGCAGGGCTTCATGGCCGTGCTGCGCCTGGGCGAAAAAGCGTGCATCGGCGGGCAGGCTGCCCTCTTCTACCGCGCCATACAGGTCCAGCAAGGCCTCGCACACCTCATCCATTTGCCACAAGTCGGCCAGGTGCGCCGCGTGGCCCAGGGTGGTCATCTGGTCGAGCAGTGTATCCAGTGCGTCACGCTGGCCAGGCTGTTGCTGCCAGCGCGACAGCAACGACTCGGCATCGAGCAGAATGTCCATGGCCTGGGCGAGGAAACTGGCAACCAACTGCGGGTCGCGCTTGCTGCGCCGGGGATGCTGCGGTTCGTCATGCACGGTGGCCAGGCGGTTATCTACTGCCTGGCCAACTGTTTCGATCAGCTCCGCTGCGCCAGGGATGGCTGCCAGCGGCGTGCTATCCAGTTGCGCCAGGCCCAGATGGAACAGCGAGCGCGCGGCTTCCAGCCATTCGATCTCGGCCATTTGCAGGGGCAGTTGATGGCCCTTGTATTCACGGGCCAAGCGGTCGAAGGCGGTGGCCAGCTCGGCGACCGGCATCACCCCGGCCATGGCGGCACTGCCTTTGAGCGTGTGCAGGGCACGTTGCAGGCCATCGCTGACCGGCGTGTCATGGCCGTCGGCGCCCTGCAGGAAATCATCGAGGCTGGCCAGGTGGCCCAGCGCCTCACTGCGGAAGATATCCAGCAACTGCGGATCGAGGCCATCGATATGGGCCGCCGCGGGTGCGTCGTTTTCAGCCAAGGCATGCAGGTGCCCCGCCAGTTGTTCGATTTCGGTCAGTTGCGGCAGCTGGCCGGCGGCAAAGTCGGCCAGCAGATCGGGCAGATGGACGAACACCTGTTGCAGGGCCACCACGCCTTCAGGGCTGAGCACACTGCGGCCCTCCAGCACCCGGTTCAGCAAGTGCTCGGCACCCCAGGCCAGTTCCGCCACCGCCTCGGCATGCACCATGCGGCCACTGCCTTTGAGCGTATGCAGCGCACGGCGCACTTCCCCGAGTACCCCGCGCTGCTGGTTGTCGGCACGCCAGCGCAACCAGTGGCGCTCGATTTCCGGCAGCAACTCGCCCGCTTCTTCGAGGAACACCTCGCGCAGCTCGTCATCGATGCCATCGCCCTCGGCATCCAGGCCCGCGCGGGCGTCCGCCTGCGCACAGTGCACGCCCAACGCCGCCAGGCTGGCACGCGCCATGTCGATGAACGGCTGGCCATCCGCCAGCGGGTCGGCCACCCGCCACTGCAGGTAGCACTCAGCGGCGCTCAGGGCCTCGGCCAGGTGGGTCAGCTCGTCAGCGGGTGGCTCATCCTCCAGGTGCTGCAACCAACGCTGCACATAGCTTGCGCAGCCGGCAATCAGTTCGGCCACGGCGGGCAGCATCAACATGGCCAACGCCCCGCGAACCTGCTGCAACAACCCTGGCAGGGGTTGCAGGCGCTGCCGGGGCCAGTCGGACTCCAGGTAATCGCCGATCAGGTCTTTGCCCTGCTGCAACACGTTCAGCGATTCGTTCAGCACCAACTGGCGTATCTCGGCCAGGTCCGAACCTGGCAGCCCGCCCTGGCCGTTTTCCTCCAGCGGGCCGACCATGCCGTTCAGGGAGGCTTCCACATACAAGAGGGCGCCCGCTACATCCATCAACACCGCGTCGTCTACCGCCCGTTCGCCCTGGGCCAGGGCCTGCAGCGCCAGCACCTGGTCGATGATCACCCGCCGTGGTTGCTGGAAGCCCAGCACAGCCAGGGTGTCGGCCACGTGGCGCAACGGCGCCAGGAGGGCATCGAGCTGCTCGCTGTGCTGACGGTCGCTGCGCACGAACTGGTCGAGGCGCTCCTTTATGCGCATCAGGTCGTCGCACAGCGCGGTCACCACCGAGCGCAGGGCATCGCGGCCAGGCCCGGCCTGTAATTGATCGCGCCAGTTGCCCAGCGACAGGTCGAGGTTGGCCAGGTCGTCGGAGCCGGCAAAGCGCTGCGCAGCACCGCTGATCAGGCTGGCCTGGGCCAGCGGCTCGATGCCACGGCAGGCGCGCAGCTGGTTGAGCAGCGGCAGCATCACCAAGGGCAGGTCGTGGCGTGCACCGCGCAAGCGCTCAAGGTATGAGGGCAATTGCTCCAGGCCGCGGAACAACGCACCCAGGCAATCACCCCGCGGGCTCACCTGGCCGTCGGCCAGAGCCTTGGCGAACAGTTCCAGCTCTTCGGCCAGGCGCGTCGCACCTCGCAGTTCGAGCATGCGCAGGCAGCCGTGCACCTGGTGCAGGTTGTCGACCACGAAGGCCAATATCGACAGGTCGCCGGGCTCGCCGGCAAAACGCTCCAGCGCCTGGCGCGCCTGGCCCAGGCAGTCGAGAATGGCAGCCTTGGTCCAGGCCAGCGCCACCGTGTCGTGGCGCTCGGGGCTTACAGCAGCAGATGCCATGGTCACTTCCTCGGCGCGGCGCCTCACTTGGGCTCGGCAGGTGGTGGCAGGGTGAAACCGGACACCGAACGGCGCATCTCGCTGGCCATGCGGGCCAGGTGGCGGATGCTGTCGGCAGTGGCACCGGAGCCGGCGGAGGTCTGCGCGGTAATCTGCTGGATGACCGCCATGGTGTGGGAGATCTGCCCGGCTGACGAGGTTTGCAGCTGGGCAGCGTCGGAGATGCTGTGGATAAGGTCGGCCAGGTTCTGCGATACCCCTTCGATCTCGGCCAGCGCCACCCCGGCATCCTGGGCCAGGCGCGCGCCGCGCACCACCTCGGCGGTGGTTTGCTCCATGGAGATCACCGCCTCGTTGGTGTCCGCCTGGATGGTGCGCACCAGCGCCTCGATCTGGCGGGTAGCCGATGACGAGCGTTCGGCCAGGCGCTGCACCTCGTCGGCGACCACGGCAAAACCACGGCCAGCCTCACCGGCCAGCGAGGCCTGGATCGCCGCGTTAAGGGCCAGGATGTTGGTCTGATCGGCAATGTCGTCGATCAGGCTGACGATGTCGCCGATTTCCTGGGAAGACTCACCCAGGCGCTTGATCCGCTTGGCGGTGTCCTGGATCTGCTCGCGAATGTTGTCCATACCATTGATGGTGTTGTGCACCACCTCGTTACCCTTGTTGGCGATGGCCACCGAGCGTTCGGCTACCTTGGCCGATTCGTAGGCATGCGCGGACACCCGGTCGATCGACTCGACCATGTCGCCGACGGCCTCGGAGGCCTCGCTGATCTGCTCGGCCTGGTGCTCGGACGCCTTGGCCAGCTGGCGAGCGGTGTTTTGCGTATCCTGCACAGCCGCAGCCACCTGCACGGCGCTGTGGTTGATGGTGGCCACAAGGTCGCGCAGCTGGTCCACGGAATAGTTGATCGAGTCGGCAATGGCGCCGGTAAAGTCTTCGGTTACCGATACGGTCACGGTCAGGTCGCCATCGGCCAGCTCTTCGATTTCGTCGAGCAGGCGCATGATCGCCTGCTGGTTGCGTTCATTCTTTTCCGCCGTTTCGCGCAGCTGGCGGTTGGTGGTGCGCACCATGATCAGGCCGATGAGAATGATCGAGGCCAGCGCCAGCACGCCCAGGGCATAGCCGCCCACAGTATCGAGGGTGCGCCCGCCGGCCAGGTTCTCGAAACCGTTGGCCAGGTGCGACGCTTCGTCGAGCAGGGTTTGCGACAGGCTGAAGATGTTGCCGGCAGCTTCGCGCACGCGGAACAGTTCGGGCGAGGTTTCGAGGATTTCATCCACAGAACCGGCGACGAACTGGAACAGTTCGGCGATTTCCGCCAGCCGCGCGCGGGCGTCGGCGTCTTCGACGCGGGTTATCTGGATTGCCGCGTTGCCGCTGAGCATGCCCTCCAGCACCTGGCCAAAGCGCCCGGCATCGCGCCCAAAAGCGTCGGCCGCCTGGGCTGCGGCATCGTCACCGGCCAGCACAGTGTTGACCGAACCGAGGATGCGCTCGGCCAGCAACAGCTGGCGCTGGGCCACCGCCACTTGGTTGGCCGGGGCGCCGCTTTGCAGCAGGATCTCGACCACCTTCTCGTATTCCACCTGCAACTGCGGCACGGTTTCGGCCAGGGTCGCCGCTACCTGGTGCAGCGACAGCACAGTCTGCTCGCTGGCCAGGATGGTGTCGGTGTTCTTGCGCAGGTTTTCCCAGTCGCGGCGTACCGATTCCATCTCGTCACGCACCGTGGGCGGCGCAGGCGGCAGGCCGGTGGACTTGTCACCCTGGCGCAGGTAGCCCCAGCGCCGCTCAAAATCGTTGCGCGCATCCGACAGCAGCTTGAAGGCCAGGGCCTTGCCGGTAGCGGCTTCAGTGGCGTTCTTGGCGATGCGTTGCGACAGCACTCGCAGTTCCCCGGCATGGCCGATGTACTGCTTGTCGTAATTGGATTGGGTGTTCAGGTACGCGAAGTTGGCGAACAACAGGATGATCGACAGGATCAGGATCAAAAACAGCACAGTGATCTGCGCGATGCTGCGGGTACGCGGGCTCACGGTGGTTGCGGTAACGGAGGTGGCAGGCTTGTTCACGTTCGCAGGTCCTATAACGCCACATCGAGAAAGCCCGGCGCCTGGGCCAGGGCGAAGGGGCTGAAGATCGCCCAATTGCGTTCACGCGGGAAATGCCCCTGCACAAAACGTGCAGCGGCGCGCAGCAGTGGCTGGGGCGGCGACAGCTGCAGGCTGTCCAGGTCAAAGTGCTGCAAGCCCAGTACCTCGTCCACCAGCAGGCCGACGAACAGTGCCTCGTGGTCCAGCACCAGCACCCGCCGTTGCTTGCCCGGGGCGGCGTGGCCCAGGCCGAAGAAGCTGCTCAGGTCCATCACCGGCAACAACCGGCCGCGCAGGTTGGCTACCCCGCACACCCATGGCTGCACACCGGGGACGCGGCTGCTGCGCGGTTCACGCAGCACCTCGGCCACCTCGCCCATGGGCGCGACAAACCACTGCCCGGCAATGCGAAAACCGATACCGCTCCACTGTTGCAGGCGGTTGTCTTGCGGCGGTTGGTCGGCGACCAGCAGGCGGCAGCGCCGGTCAATGTCCAGCAACAGCTCGAAGGCGGTCAGCGACGCGCCTTGCGGGCGGGTGGTCAAGCGCCTAGCACTTCTTTGAGCTTGGCGATCAGGTCGTCTTCTTCCACGGGCTTGGTCACGAAACCCCTCGCGCCCTGGCGCTTTGCCCAGATGCGATCGGTTTCCTGGTCTTTGGTGGTAACGACCAATACTGGAATGGCGCTGGTCTCGGGGTCCTTGCTCAATTGCCGGGTCGCCTGGAAGCCGTTGAGAACAGGCATGACGATATCCATCAACACTGCATCGGGCTTTGCCTGACGCGCCAGCGCCACGCCATCGGCACCGTTGCTGGCTTTGAGCACCTCATGACCGTGCTTTTCAAGCCATCCGGCCAATTTGTACATCTCTGTCGGCGAGTCGTCGACAATCAGAACTCGGGCCATGCTGTTTCCCCATCAGGAAAGTAAGGCCGTGCCATGGCGGGGCGCGGTCAGGGTACGTGTTGTGGAGGCGCGGTAAACCCGGGCACGTGGGCGCGGATCGCGTCGAGCAGCTCTTCCTTGCTGAACGGTTTGGTCAGGAACTGATCAGAGCCGACCACCCGGCCGCGGGCCTTGTCGAACAGGCCATCGCGCGACGACAGCAGGATCACCGGGGTGTCCTTGAAAGCACTGTTGTGCTTGATCACGGCGCAGGTCTGGTAGCCGTCCAGGCGCGGCATCAGCACATCAACGAAGATGATGCTGGGCTGGTGGTCGACGATCTTGGCCAGGGCATCGAAGCCGTCGCTGGCGGTGATCACCTCGCAGCCCGCCTCACCGAGCAACATCTGCGCGGTGCGGCGGATCGTGCGGGAATCGTCGATCACCATCACCTTCAGGGGTTGTTCCATAGACGCCTACCAATGGAAATTAGCTGCACTTTTAGCATACTCCGGGTGGCCATTCCATCTGCGCCGCCCCTTGACCGGCGGCGTTCGCGGCGCCACCCTGAGCCACTTTTCTTTCGCCATCGCGGCCACCTGCCGCCAAGAGGAACCACCCCATGAGCGTTCGCCTCGGCATTGTCATGGACCCCATCGCGTCCATCTCCTACAAGAAGGACAGTTCGCTGGCCATGCTGCTGGCCGCCCAGGCACGCGGCTGGAGCCTGTTCTACATGGAACAGCAAGACCTGTACCAGGGCGAAAGCAAGGCCCGCGCCCGCATGCGCCCGCTGAAGGTGTTTGCCGACCCGGCGCATTGGTTCGAGCTTGGCGAGGAGCAAGACAGCCCGCTGGCCGAGCTGGACGTGATCCTGATGCGCAAGGATCCACCCTTCGACATGGAGTTCGTCTACAGCACCTACCTGCTGGAGCAGGCCGAGAATGATGGCGTGCTGGTGGTCAACCGCCCGCAGAGCCTGCGCGACTGCAACGAAAAGATGTTCGCCACGCTGTTCCCGCAGTGCACCACCCCAACCCTGGTCAGCCGCCGCCCGGACATCATTCGCGAATTCGCGGCCAAGCATGTTGACGTGATCCTCAAGCCGCTGGATGGCATGGGCGGTACGTCGATCTTCCGTCACCGCGCTGGCGACCCCAACCTGTCGGTGATCCTCGAAACCCTGACCGCACTGGGCACCCAGCAGATCATGGCCCAGGCTTACCTGCCAGCGATCAAGGACGGCGACAAACGCATCCTGATGATCGACGGTGAGCCAGTGGACTACTGCCTGGCGCGTATTCCGGCCAGCGGCGAAACCCGAGGCAACCTGGCCGCTGGCGGACGTGGCGAAGCGCGCCCGCTGACCGAGCGCGACCGCTGGATTGCCGCCCAGGTCGGCCCGACCCTGCGCGAGAAGGGCCTGTTGTTCGTGGGCCTGGACGTGATCGGCGACTACCTCACCGAAATCAACGTCACCAGCCCCACCTGCATCCGCGAGATCGATGCTGCCTACAACACCGATATCGGTGGCAAATTGATGGATGCCATTGATCGCCACCTCAAGGCGCGCTGACAGCCAACGCGAAGCAAAGCCGCAGAGTGGGGTATGATGCCGGTCCTATTCGACTGAGCTGCTGCCCCGCCCAGCAGTTGCTGGATACCTGATGACGCTGCCCGCTGACATCCCCTCCGACCTGCTGCCGCCCCGTGTTCGCCCGGTGGACCGGCTCGGCTTTACCCTGTTCCTGGCTGCCCTGGTGCACCTGGCGCTGATTCTTGGCGTCGGCTTCACCGTGGTCAAGCCTGCCGAAATCCGCCACACCATGGACATCACCCTGGCCACCTTCAAGAGCGAGAAAGCGCCCGAGAAGGCCGATTTCCAGGCTCAGGACAACCAGCAGGGCAGCGGCACGCTGGACAAGAAAGCGGTGCCCACCACCACCGAACTGGCGCCGTTCCAGGACAGCAAGATCAACAAGATCACCCCGCCACCCGCCGCCAGGCCCGAGGTAGTACCACCCCCTACCCCACAAAAGTCGGCGGTAGTGACGACTGCGCCCAAGCCGCAAAAGGTCGAACCCAAGCCCAAGGAAAGCAAGGCCCAGCCCAAGCCCGCGGCGCCAGCGCCCGACTTCGACAGCTCGCAGCTGTCCAGCCAGATCGCCAGCCTGGAGGCGGAGCTGTCCAACGAGCAGCAGATGTACGCCAAGCGCCCGCGCATCCATCGCCTGAATGCCGCCTCGACCATGCGCGACAAGGGCGCCTGGTACAAGGAAGAGTGGCGCAAGAAGGTCGAGCGGGTGGGCAACCTGAACTACCCCGACGAAGCACGTCGGCAACAGATTTACGGCAACTTGCGGATGATGGTGTCGATCAACCGCGACGGTTCTCTGTACGAAGTGCTGGTACTGGAATCGTCCGGGCAGCAGGTGCTGGACCAGGCGGCGCAACGCATCGTGCGGCTGGCCGCGCCGTTTGCACCGTTTACCGGGGATCTGGCCGAGTTTGACCGGCTGGAGATCATCCGCACCTGGCGTTTTGCCCGTGGGGACCGTCTGTCCAGTAACTGACTCAGCGCCGCTTCGCGGCCCATCGCCGGCAAGCCAGCTCCCACACCGACCGCATCGGTCTCAAGCCATGTGCAGTTCCTGTGGGAGCTGGCTTGCCGGCGATGGAGCGCGAAGCGGTCCCGAATCCGGCCTGTCGAGCACCTTGTCAGCCTCGCCGCCTGGCGCCACACTATCCCCCATGAAAACCCTCGCCCCGAGCTACCTCAAGCACCAGTTCCTGATCGCCATGCCGCACATGGCCGATCCGAACTTCGCCCAGACCCTCACGTACATTGTCGAGCACAATGAGCATGGCGCCATGGGCCTGGTGGTCAACCGGCCGCAGGAATTGAGCCTGGCCGACATCCTCGAGCAGCTGCGCCCGGACGAAACGCCGCCGGCCAGCACCTTGCAGGTGCCGATCTACCAGGGTGGCCCGGTGCAGACCGACCGCGGCTTCGTGCTGCACAGCAGCGAATGCAGCTTCCAGGCCACCGTGGCCCTCGAAGGCCTGTCGCTGACCACATCGCAGGATGTGCTGCTGGCCATCGCCGCCGGGGTGGGCCCGAAACAGAGCCTGATCACACTCGGTTATGCCGGCTGGGAAGCGGGTCAACTGGAGGCGGAGCTGGCCGACAACGCCTGGCTCAACTGCCCGTTCGACCCGGAAATCATCTTTGACCGGGCCAGCGACCTGCGCCTGGAAGCAGCGGCCGCCAGCCTGGGGATCAACCTGCACCTGCTGACCAGCCAGGCGGGCCACGCCTGATGGCCGAACTACGCCTCTTGCTGGGTTTCGACTACGGCAGCAAACAGATCGGCGTGGCCGTCGGCCAGGTGATCACCGGGCAGGCACGCGAGCTGTGCACCCTGAAGGCGCAGAACGGCGTGCCGGACTGGGCTCAGGTGGAAAAGCTCATCAATGAGTGGAAACCCGATGCCATTGTCGTCGGCCTGCCGTTGAACATGGACGGCACGGCCAGCGAGATGAGCGCCCGCGCCGAAAAGTTCGCCCGCCGCCTGAACGGCCGCTTCAACCTGCCCGTGCATACCCACGACGAACGCCTGACCACCTTCGAGGCCAAGGGCGAGCGCATGGCCCGTGGCGGCCAGCGCGGCAGCTACCGCGACAACCCGGTCGATGCCATCGCCGCCGCCCTGTTACTGCAAGGCTGGCTGGAGGCCAATACCTGATCATCTTTGCCGCCGGGCCCGCCCGGCGCACCCTTCCGAGGAGCCCGCAATGAGCCTACCCAATCCCGCCGACCTGATTCGGCAGATGGCTGTCGACCTTCGTGCCCACCTGGCGCGCCGGGCAATCACCGAGCCCCGTTACATCGGTATCCGCACCGGCGGTGTCTGGGTTGCCCAGGCCCTGCAGGAAACCATGGGCGACAGCAGCCCCATGGGCACCCTGGACGTCTCGTTCTACCGCGACGACTTCAGCCAGAACGGCCTGCACCCACAAGTGCGCCCGTCCGAGCTGCCGTTCGAGGTCGAGGGCCAGCACCTGGTGCTGGTGGATGACGTACTGATGAGCGGTCGCACCATCCGCGCGGCGCTCAACGAACTGTTCGATTACGGCCGCCCGGCCAGCGTCACCCTGGTCTGCCTGCTGGACCTGGATGCCGGCGAATTGCCGATCCGTCCGAATGTGCTCGGTGCCACCCTGTCGCTGGCCGCCCATGAACGGGTAAAATTGACCGGACCCGCACCGCTCGCCCTCGAGCGCCAGGACCTCGCCTCCGCTTCCGCCCTTTAAGAGTCCCCCGCGATGACGCCAATCGACGCCAAGCGCCCGCTGCAGCTCAATGATCAGGGCCAGCTGCGCCACTTCCTCTCGCTCGACGGTTTGCCCCGCGAACTGCTCACCGAGATCCTCGACACCGCCGACTCCTTCCTGGAAGTCGGTGCCCGGGCCGTGAAGAAAGTCCCGTTGCTGCGCGGCAAGACCGTGTGCAACGTGTTCTTCGAGAACTCGACCCGTACCCGCACCACCTTCGAACTGGCGGCCCAGCGCCTGTCGGCCGACGTGATCAGCCTGAACGTGTCGACCTCCTCGACCAGCAAGGGCGAGACCCTGTTCGACACCCTGCGCAACCTCGAAGCCATGGCGGCCGACATGTTCGTGGTACGCCATTCCGACTCCGGCGCGGCGCACTTCATCGCCGAGCACGTGTGCCCGGACGTCGCAGTAATCAACGGTGGTGACGGCCGCCACGCGCACCCGACCCAGGGCATGCTCGACATGCTCACCATTCGCCGCCACAAGGGCAGCTTCGAGAACCTCTCGGTAGCCATCGTCGGCGACATCCTGCACTCGCGCGTGGCCCGCTCCGACATGCTGGCGCTCAAAGCGCTGGGCTGCCCGGACATCCGCGTGATCGGCCCGAAAACCCTGATCCCGATCGGCATCGAGCAGTACGGCGTAAAGGTCTACACCGACCTCGCCGAAGGCCTGAAGGATGTCGACGTGGTGATCATGCTGCGCCTGCAACGCGAGCGCATGGCCGGCGGCCTGCTGCCCAGCGAAGGTGAGTTCTACCGCCTGTTCGGCCTGACCACCGCGCGCCTGGCCGGGGCCAAGCCTGACGCCATCGTCATGCACCCAGGCCCGATCAACCGTGGTGTGGAAATCGAGTCGGCGGTGGCCGACGGTAAGCACTCGGTGATCCTCAACCAGGTCACCTACGGCATCGCCGTGCGCATGGCCGTGCTGTCCATGGCCATGAGCGGGCAGAACGCGCAACGTCAATTCGACCAGGAGAACGCCCAGTGACCATCAGTATTCTTGGCGCCCGGGTCATCGATCCCAAGACAGGCCTGGACCAGGTCACCGACCTGCACCTGGACGGTGGCCGCATTGCCGCCATCGGCGCCGCGCCGGCCGGCTTCAGCGCCAGCCGCACGATCCAGGCCGATGGCCTGGTCGCCGCACCGGGCCTGGTCGACCTGGGTGTGTCCCTGCGCGAGCCGGGTTACAGCCGCAAAGGCAACATCGCGAGTGAAACCCGCGCAGCCGTGGCCGGCGGTGTCACCAGCCTGTGCTGCCCGCCACAGACCAAGCCTGTGCTGGACACCTCGGCGGTGGCCGAGCTGATCCTGGACCGCGCCCGTGAGGCTGCCAACAGCAAGGTGTACCCGATCGGCGCCCTGACCAAAGGCCTCGAAGGCGAGCAACTGGCCGAGCTGGTGGCCCTGCGCGACACCGGTTGCGTGGCCTTCGGCAATGGCCTGAAACAAATCCCCAACAACCGTACCCTGGCCCGCGCCCTGGAATACGCCGCCACCTTCGACCTGACCGTGGTGTTCCACTCCCAGGACCGCGACCTGGCCGAGGGCGGCCTGGCCCACGAAGGTGCCATGGCCAGTTTCCTCGGCCTGCCGGGCATCCCGGAAAGCGCCGAAACCGTGGCACTGGCGCGCAACCTGCTGCTGGTGGAACAAAGCGGCGTGCGTGCGCACTTCAGCCAGATCACCAGCGCCCGTGGCGCACAGCTGATTGCCCAGGCGCAGGAACTCGGCCTGCCGGTGACCGCAGATGTGGCGCTGTACCAGTTGATACTCACCGATGAGTCGCTGCGCGAGTTTTCCAGCCTGTACCACGTGCAGCCACCGCTGCGCACTGCCAAAGACCGGGATGGCCTGCGCGCCGCGGTCAAATCGGGCGTGATCCAGGCGATTTCCAGCCACCACCAGCCCCATGAGCGCGACGCCAAGCTGGCCCCGTTCGGCGCCACCGAGCCGGGCATCAGCAGCGTCGAGTTGCTGCTGCCACTGGCCATGACCCTGGTACAGGACGGCCTGCTCGACCTGCCGACCTTGCTCGCCCGCCTGAGCAGCGGCCCGGCTGCCGCCCTGCGCCTGCCGGCCGGTGAGCTGAAAGTGGGTGGTGCGGCCGACCTGGTGCTGTTCGACCCGCAAGCCTCCACCGTTGCCGGCGAGCAGTGGTTCTCGCGTGGCGAGAACTGCCCGTTCATCGGCCACTGCCTGCCGGGTGCGGTGCGTTATACCTTGGTCGATGGCCACATCTGCCACGAGGCCTGAGTAACCCTCACAGGCCTCATCGCCGGCAAGTCAGCTCCCACAGGAAATCACTGCCCTCAGGCCCTCTGATGACCTGTGGGAGCTGGCTTGCCGGCGATGAGGCCTTTGCAGGAGAGCACCAACCATTCATCCCCCACGGTTGAAATCCTTCCCCCAACCCCCATATGAGTCTGCATCAGGCACTTTCGCCCCGCTGCGTGGAGACTCTCCCCTTGACCACCATCGTTTCTGTCCGCCGTAACGGCAAAGTCGTCATGGGCGGCGACGGCCAGGTATCTCTCGGCAACACCGTGATGAAAGGCAACGCCAAGAAAGTGCGCCGCCTGTACCACGGCCAGGTCATCGCCGGCTTCGCGGGTGCCACCGCCGATGCCTTCACCCTGTTCGAGCGCTTCGAAGGCCAGCTGGAAAAACACCAGGGCCACCTGGTTCGCGCCGCCGTCGAGCTGGCCAAGGAATGGCGTACCGACCGTTCCCTGAGCCGCCTGGAAGCCATGCTGGCCGTGGCCAACAAGGATGCCTCCCTGATCATCACCGGCAACGGTGACGTGGTCGAGCCCGAAGACGGCCTGATCGCCATGGGTTCCGGGGGTGCCTACGCCCAGGCAGCAGCCCGCGCCCTGCTGAACAAGACCGACCTTTCGGCCCGTGAAATCGCTGAAACTGCCCTGAACATCGCCGGCGACATCTGCGTGTTCACCAACCACAACCTGACCATCGAGGAGCAGGACCTGGCCGACTGATTCAGTTGCTTTGGCGCCTCTTCCCGGTGAAGGGGCTTTTCCACGCTGACTCACCTGCCCCAGGACCCTATTGATCATGTCCATGACCCCCCGCGAGATCGTCCACGAACTCAACCGCCACATCATCGGCCAGGACGACGCCAAGCGCGCCGTCGCCATTGCCCTGCGCAACCGCTGGCGCCGGATGCAGCTGCCTGCCGAGCTGCGTGCCGAAGTGACCCCGAAGAACATCCTGATGATCGGCCCTACCGGCGTCGGCAAGACCGAAATCGCCCGTCGCCTGGCCAAGCTGGCCAACGCGCCGTTCCTCAAGGTCGAAGCCACCAAGTTCACCGAAGTAGGCTACGTGGGCCGCGACGTCGAGTCGATCATCCGTGACCTGGCCGACGCCGCGCTGAAGATGCTGCGCGAGCAGGAGATCATCCGCGTGCGCCACCGCGCCGAGGACGCCGCTGAAGACCGTATCCTCGATGCCCTGCTGCCGCAGGCGCGGGTCAGCAGCTTCTCGGAAGAAGCCGCGCAGACCAGCAGCGATTCCAACACCCGCCAGCTGTTCCGCAAGCGCCTGCGTGAAGGCCAGCTGGACGACAAGGAAATCGAAATCGAAGTGGCCGATGCCGTGGGCGTCGAAATTGCCGCGCCGCCTGGCATGGAAGAGATGACCAACCAGCTGCAGAACCTGTTTGCCAACATGGGCAAAGGCAAGCGCAAGGCGCGCAAGCTGAAGGTGAAAGAAGCGCTGAAGATGGTTCGCGACGAAGAAGCGGGCCGCCTGGTCAACGAGGAAGAGCTCAAGGCCAAGGCCCTGGAAGCGGTCGAGCAGCACGGCATCGTGTTCATCGACGAAATCGACAAGGTTGCCAAGCGTGGTAACGTTGGCGGTGCCGATGTGTCCCGTGAAGGCGTGCAGCGCGACCTGCTGCCACTGATCGAAGGCTGCACCGTCAACACCAAGCTGGGCATGGTCAAGACCGACCACATCCTGTTCATCGCCTCGGGTGCGTTCCACCTGAGCAAGCCAAGCGACCTGGTACCCGAGCTGCAAGGCCGCCTGCCGATCCGTGTCGAGCTGAAGGCACTGACCCCTGAAGACTTCGAGCGCATCCTGCAAGAGCCGCACGCTTCGCTGACCGAGCAGTACCAGGCCCTGCTGAAGACCGAAGGCCTGAACATCGAGTTCATCGGCGATGGCATCAAGCGCCTGGCCGAGATTGCCTACCAGGTCAACGAAAAGACCGAGAACATCGGTGCCCGCCGCTTGCACACCCTGCTTGAGCGTTTGCTCGAAGAGGTGTCGTTCAGCGCTGGCGACCTGGCCAGTGCCCATGACGAAACGCCGATCCAGATCGACGCTGCGTATGTGAACAGCCATCTGGGTGAACTGGCGCAGAACGAAGACCTGTCCCGTTACATCCTGTAAGACCGCAGGGGCCGCTTCGCGGCCTTTCGCCGGCAAGCCAGCCCCCACAGGATTATCACGATCCTGAATGCTGTGGAGCACCTGTGGGAGCTGGCTTACCGGCGATTGGGCTGCAAAGCAGTTCCCCTTGCGCAATCCCCAGAATGTCCCGAAGCTGTGCATCATCAGCTCCCGAGAGATTCCAGCCATGGCCCGCATGCCCACCGCCATAAACCTGCACAAAGCCTCGAAAACCCTCACCCTCACCTACGCCCCCGGCGAGGTCTACCACCTGCCCGCCGAACTCCTGCGCGTGCACTCCCCCTCCGCCGAGGTCCAGGGCCACGGCAACCCCATCCTGCAGTTCGGCAAGATCAACGTCGGCCTGGTCGGCCTGGAGCCTGCCGGCCAATATGCACTGAAACTGACCTTCGACGACGGCCATGACAGCGGCCTGTTCACCTGGGAATACCTGGAACAGCTGTGCCTTCGCCAGGAACAGCTGTGGGCCGACTACCTCGACGAGCTGCACAAGGCCGGAAAATCCCGCGACCCGGCCGCATCGGTTGTGAAACTCATGCTCTAGCCCAAGGCCTGCAGGGTTTAGAGCGCATTTTCTAAATTCATCTGTTTGAATGACTTGCAGACAGCCCAGTGAAGGGCTGTCTTGCGCATTACATGAAAGTCGGGTAACCAATGGGTGTGGCAAGTTCCCTGCATCACTTTGCAGGCAGTCAGAACCCCCGCAGCACCGCTGTTCCTTATCACTGGTCACCCGAGTAGCAGTACCGGGCTCAGGGCTGTGCGCTTGTCACAGCAACCGGTACTCGTCTCAGGACAACGGAGCGTCGTAGATGAGTAACAAGAACAACGATGAGCTGCAGCGGCAGGCCTCGGAAAACACCCTGGGGCTGAACCCGGTCATCGGCATTCGCCGCAAGGACCTGTTGAGCTCGGCACGCACTGTGCTGCGCCAGGCCGTGCGCCAACCGCTGCACAGTGCCAAGCATGTGGCCCACTTTGGCCTGGAACTGAAAAACGTGCTGCTGGGCAAGTCCAGCCTGGCCCCGGAAAGCGACGACCGCCGTTTCAACGACCCGGCCTGGAGCAACAACCCGCTGTACCGCCGCTACCTGCAAACCTACCTGGCCTGGCGCAACGAGTTGCAGGACTGGATCGGCAACAGCGACCTGCCACCCCAGGACATCAGCCGCGGCCAATTCGTCATCAACCTGATGACCGAAGCCATGGCGCCGACCAATACCTTGTCCAACCCGGCAGCGGTCAAACGCTTCTTCGAAACCGGCGGCAAGAGCCTGCTCGACGGCCTGTCCAACCTCGCCAAGGACATGGTCAACAACGGCGGCATGCCCAGCCAGGTGAACATGGACGCCTTCGAAGTGGGCAAGAACCTGGGCACCAGCGAAGGCGCGGTGGTGTACCGCAACGATGTACTGGAGCTTATCCAGTACAGCCCCATCACCGAGCAGGTGCATGCCCGCCCGCTGCTGGTGGTGCCACCGCAGATCAACAAGTTCTACGTGTTCGACCTGAGCCCGGAAAAGAGCCTGGCACGCTACTGCCTGCGCTCGCAGCAGCAAACCTTCATCATCAGCTGGCGCAACCCGACCAAGGCCCAGCGTGAATGGGGCCTGTCCACCTACATCGATGCGCTGAAAGAAGCCGTCGACGCGGTGCTGGCGATTACCGGCAGCAAAGACCTGAACATGCTCGGTGCCTGCTCCGGTGGCATTACCTGCACTGCGCTGGTGGGCCACTATGCCGCCATTGGCGAAAACAAGGTCAATGCCCTGACCCTGCTGGTCAGCGTGCTGGACACCACCATGGACAACCAGGTCGCCTTGTTCGTCGATGAACAAACCCTGGAAAGTGCCAAGCGCCACTCCTACCAGGCTGGCGTGCTGGAAGGCAGCGAGATGGCCAAGGTGTTCGCCTGGATGCGCCCCAACGACCTGATCTGGAACTACTGGGTCAACAACTACCTGCTTGGCAACGAGCCGCCGGTGTTCGACATCCTGTTCTGGAACAACGACACCACGCGCCTGCCGGCCGCCTTCCACGGCGACCTGATCGAAATGTTCAAGAGCAACCCACTGATCCGCCCGGATGCACTGGAAGTGTGCGGCACCCCGATCAACCTGAAAAATGTGCAGTGCGACATCTTCAGCGTTGCAGGCACTGCAGACCACATCACCCCGTGGCAATCGTGCTACCGCTCGGCGCACTTGTTCGGCGGCAAGATCGAGTTCGTGCTGTCCAACAGCGGCCATATCCAGAGCATCCTCAACCCGCCAGGCAACCCCAAGGCGCGCTTCATGACTGGCGCTGACCGCCCGGGTGACCCGCTGGCCTGGCAGGAAAACGCCACCAAGCACGCCGACTCCTGGTGGCTGCACTGGCAGAGCTGGCTGAGCGAACGTGCCGGGGAGCTGAAAAAAGCGCCAACCCGCCTGGGCAACCGCGCTTATGCCGCTGGCGAAGCCGCACCAGGCACCTACGTTCACGAGCGCTGAGTTGCGTTGCCGTGGCCGCCATGAGCGCGCCACGGCGCTTTTTTCACGACAGAGTCGAACGCATGCCGGAACCCTACATCTTCAGGACCGTCGAACTGGACGACCAGTCCATTCGCACCGCCGTCCGCCCGGGCAAGCCACACCTGACACCGTTGCTGATCTTCAACGGCATCGGCGCCAACCTGGAGCTGGTGTTCCCGTTCATCGAGGCGCTGGACCCGGACCTGGAGGTCATCGCCTTCGACGTGCCCGGTGTGGGTGGTTCATCCACCCCGCGTCATCCCTATCGCTTTCCTGGGCTGGCCAAGCTCACAGCACGCATGCTCGATTACCTGAACTACGGCCAGGTCAGCGCCATCGGCGTGTCCTGGGGCGGCGCCCTGGCCCAGCAGTTTGCCCACGACTACCCGGAGCGCTGCAAGAAACTGGTGCTGGCCGCCACTGCCGCCGGCGCAGTCATGGTGCCGGGCAAACCTAAAGTCTTGTGGATGATGGCGAGCCCCAGGCGCTACGTGCAGCCCTCCCATGTGATCCGCATCGCACCGCTGATCTACGGCGGCGCCTTCCGCCGCGACCCGGACCTGGCCATGCACCATGCGTCCAAGGTGCGCTCCGGGGGCAAGCTGGGCTATTACTGGCAGCTGTTCGCCGGCCTGGGCTGGACCAGCATCCACTGGCTGCACAAGATCCACCAGCCAACGCTGGTGCTGGCCGGTGACGACGACCCGCTGATCCCGCTGGTCAACATGCGCCTGCTCGCCTGGCGGATTCCCAATGCCCAGCTACACATAATTGACGATGGCCACCTGTTCCTGATTACCCGGGCCGAGGCCGTCGCACCGATCATCATGAAGTTTCTCCAGGAAGAACGTCAGCGCGCGGTCATGCATCCGCGCCCCGCCTCTGGCGGTTGATTGTCGCTGCCCAAGCATCGGGTAAGACGAGGGAGTGTTGCCATGACAGACAAACCGGGCAAAGGAACGAAAACGCTTCCCGCCACCAGCATGAACGTGCAGAACGCCATACTCGGCCTACGCGGGCGCGACCTGGTGTCGACCCTGCGCAGGGTTGGCCGCCACGGCTTGACCAACCCGCTGCACACGGCACGGCATCTGTTGGCGTTCGGCAGCCAGCTGGGCCGCGTGATGCTGGGCGACACGCCCTACCAGCCCAACCCTCGCGATGGCCGCTTCAGCGACCCGACCTGGAGCCACAACCCGTTTTATCGCCGTGGCTTGCAGGCCTATCTGGCCTGGCAGAAGCAGACGCGCCAGTGGATCGATGAAAGTCACCTGGACGACGATGACCGCGCCCGTGCGCACTTTCTGTTTGGCATGATCAATGACGCCCTGGCACCGAGCAACTCGCTGCTCAACCCGCTGGCGGTCAAAGAACTGCTGAACACCGGCGGGCAAAGCCTGGTGCGTGGCGTGGCCCACTTGCTCGACGACCTGCGCCACAACGACGGCCTGCCGCGCCAGGTGGACGAACGTGCCTTCGAGGTGGGTGCCAGCCTGGCGGCAACGCCCGGTGCGGTGGTGTTTCGCAACGAGCTGTTGGAGTTGATCCAGTACAAGCCGATGAGCGAAAAACAGCACGCCAGGCCTTTGCTGGTGGTGCCGCCGCAAATCAACAAGTTCTATATCTTCGACATGCAGGCGCACAACAGCTTCGTTCAGTACATGCTCAAGAACGGCCTGCAGGTGTTCATGATCAGTTGGCGCAACCCCGACCCGCGCCACCGCGAATGGGGCCTGTCCACGTACGTACAGGCCCTGGAAGAAGCGCTGAACGCCTGCCGCAGCATCAGCGGCAACCGCGACCCCAACCTGATGGGTGCCTGCGCCGGCGGCCTGACCATGGCCGCGCTGCAGGGCCACCTGCAGGCCAAGCATCAGTTGCGCAAGATCCGCAGCGCCACTTACCTGGTGAGCCTGCTCGACAGCAAGTTCGACAGCCCGGCCAGCCTGTTCGCCGACGAGCAGACGGTAGAGGCCGCCAAGCGCCGATCCTATCAACGGGGCGTGCTGGACGGCGGCGAAGTCGCCAGGATTTTCGCCTGGATGCGCCCCAACGACCTGATCTGGAACTACTGGGTCAACAACTACCTGTTGGGCAAAGCCCCACCCGCGTTCGACATCCTGTACTGGAACGCCGACAACACACGCCTGCCCGCGGCACTGCACGGGGACTTGCTGGACTTTTTCAAGCACAACCCGCTCACCCACCCGGCAGGCCTCGAAGTGTGCGGCACGCCCATCGACCTCAAGCAGGTCGACCTGGACAGCTTTACCGTGGCCGGCAGCAACGACCACATCACTCCATGGGACGCCGTGTACCGCTCGGCCTTGCTGCTTGGTGGCGACCGGCGTTTCGTGCTGGCCAACAGCGGGCACATCCAGAGCATCATCAACCCGCCGGGCAACCCCAAGGCCTACTACCTGGAAAACCCCAAACTGTCCGGCGACCCGCGCGCCTGGTTCTACGAGGCCAAACGCAGCGACGGCAGTTGGTGGCCCTTGTGGCTGGAATGGATCACACCGCGCTCCGGCCCGCTCAAGGCTCCCCGTACCGAGCTGGGCAACAGTACCTATCCACCGCTCGGCCCGGCGCCAGGCACCTATGTCCTGACCCGATGAGCCCTACGACTGGATGAAGACCCGCGACCGTATCCTCGAATGCGCCCTGCAACTGTTCAACCAGCAGGGCGAACCGAACGTATCCACCTTGGAGATTGCCAACGAACTGGGTATCAGCCCGGGCAACCTGTACTACCACTTCCATGGCAAGGAGCCCTTGGTGCTGGGCCTGTTCGAGCGCTTCGAAGAAGCGCTGATGCCCCTGCTCGACCCGCCCCTGGACGTGCGCCTGGACGCCGAGGACTACTGGCTGTTCCTGCACCTGATCGTCGAGCACATGGCCCAGTACCGCTTTCTGTTCCAGGACCTGTCCAACCTCACCGGCCGCCTGCCCAAGCTGGCGCGCGGCATGCGCAGCCTGATCAATGCACTCAAGCGTACGCTGGCGGCGTTGCTCGCCAGCCTCAAGGGCCAGGGGTTGGTAGAGAGTGAGACCCAGGCGCTGGGGCAACTGGTGGAGCAGATCACAATGACGCTGCTGTTCTCGCTGGATTACCAGCGGGTGCTGGGACGCGAGGCGGATGTGGGAATTGTGGTGTACCAGGTGATGATGCTGGTGGCGCCGCATCTGCAGCCACAGGCGCGGGCGGCGGCGGAGCAGTTGGCGGTGCGCTATCTGGAAGGGTAGAAACAACATGCTGACAACGCCGTCATTGTAGGAGCGGCCTTGTGCCGCGAATGGGCCGCAAAGCGGCCCCGCGATCTCAGCGTCAAGGCAAAGATCCCGGGGCTGCTTTGCAGCCCATTCGCGGCACAAGGCCGCTCCTACGCTGACCGTGTTTGCCCGGAAGGCAATCTGCTTTCAGATCAGGGTACCGGTGCCGTTTGGTGCCGACGGTGCGCTGCTGGCCGGGGCGGCTACAGGTGCCGGGGCTGGGGTAGCGGCCGGGGCGGCACTGGCCGCTGGCGCTGCAGGTTTGGCGGCTGCCGGTTTGGCCGGTGCTTTCTTCACCGCAGGTTTCTTCGCTGCCGCTGGCTTGGCCGCTGTCGGTTTTGCTGCCGGTTTTGCCGCCGGCTTGGCAGCTGCAGGTTTGGCCGCAGGCTTTGCTGCAGGTTTGGCCGCCGCCGTTTTAGCAGCAGGCTTGGCCGCCGCTGCCTTGGCCAGTGGCTTGGCCGCTGCCTTGCTCGCAGCCGGCTTGGACGCCGCAGCGCGCGACGAAATCGGCGTAACCGAAGCACCGGTCAGCTTCTCGATCTGCTTGGTCAGGCTATCCACCTGCTGGTGCAGGGCCTTGATCTCGTTGCGGCTCGGCACGCCCAGGCGAGAGATGGCGCTGTTCAGGCGCTTGTCGAAGGCCTCTTCGAGTTCGCTCCACTTGCCCAGCGCAAGGTCCTTCACGCCAGACACGCGCGAAGTGGTCGACGACTTGGCGGTTTCGGCTACATCTTCAGCCGCCTTCTTCGCCTGCTTCTCGGCCTTCTCGCCATCTTTCACCAGCGAGTCGAACAGCTTCGGGCCGTCCTGGTCAACTTTCGAATAGATACCCAGCCCCGCCAGCCAGATCTTGCGGGAGTACTTCTCGATCCCGCCGACCCAGGAGCTGCTTTCTTTGTCGGAATTCTTCTTGCCAGCCATCCTGCTCTCCTTATGGTTTGTGCGCGACGCGCTCAAGCAGCTCGTGCAGCTGTTCAAGCTTCACCGACAACGCCTCAACGTCATGTTTAGACGGAATACCCAGGCGATTCAAGGCGCGACCGACCCGTGCGTCGAAAGCTTTTTCGATCTTGTCGAGTTGAATTTCTACCTTCCCGCGTACGCGGCTCACTTCTTCAGCGGCTTCGTCAAGCTGGTGGTTGGCGGCATCGAGCTCTTTGTCGATGCGTTTCTTGCCGCGCTTCTCGACGCCTTCGCCGGCCTTGACCAGCTCCTGGAAGTAGTCAGAGCCTTCCTGACCAACGCGGGCGTAGGCGCCGATACCGGCCAGCCAGATCTTGCGCGCATAGCCGCGCACCTCGCCAAGCGTGCCCAGGGCTTCGTCTTTTTTCTTCACAATCACTTTGGCCATGCTGTGTACCTCATGCTCATGAGTGGTGGAAAACCGCCCATGGAGGCTGGGCTTGAGCATTAAGGTAGGGAAGAAAATTAGAAACCTCACCCTAAGGTCATCGTTGTCGGATCTATATACCGCAAGCACCGTTGGCCATAGCGCTAGCGTCGCAGGCTTCACCTCACGGACATCGACGCCATGACTGCTGTAGCAAACCCACCCAGGCTGACGTTCAAGCAAAGCGTGGCAGCCTGTTTCTCCAAACGACCCAGCGTGCGGGACGTTTTATCAAAAGAAGCATTCCAGATTTTCAACGACCGGTATCCATGGTTGCACCGCAACCACCCTCACATCACATCGCTCGATCCTTTCGTCATCCTGCATGCACCGGCCAGCACAGGTGATCTCCCACGTCAGAGCGGGCTGGTGGACGAGCTTCTCAGGCATTTTCTGGCCAAGGAACGTGCGCAACTAAGCGCCGCAGACAAGCTGAGCATCAGCCCGCCCCATGTGTTTCAAATTCAGGAGCAAGGCCCGGACAACATCCGCCAACCCGAAATCATCCCGGACCTGACGAAGCTCAACGATGACTTCGATACAGTGCTTGGTGCGTTGATACCCGCCTTCCAGCAAGCCCAGATCGGCTTCTGGAACGGGCTCGACGAAGACAGCCAAGTCTCGCGCATGCTCTGGCTGGAACACACCATCAAGGCCGCATTGCTCGAGAACCTCCCTCGCCAAGGCCTGGCAGATGATGAAAAAGCTGCCATGTACGCCTTGCTCGACGGGGTATTCGACAGCCTGGCTGTCGAGGCGATACAAGTCACGCTCGGGACGGATGGCGAGGCACGCACCGTCACCCTACCGGATCTGTTGCTCATCACCACAAGTGGTACCCGCAACCTGGTTCTGCAATGCAAACCCTGCGGTTCGGTTCACCGCCATGTCGACCTGCCCAGCTTTGCCACCGCGCTGCAACGGCAGCTAGCACAACGCTACCGCTTCGAAGCGTTGTCCTGGGCGCACACACCGGTGATCGGACGCCCTTTCGCCTTCCAGGCAAGGCAACTGCTGAACGATATTCTGGACGACATCGGGCGCCTGCGTATTGGTGGCCTGGCAACCGTCGACGAGCTGGAGCGACAACTGCGTCAGGTGAGCGACCCGTCAGCTTACTTCTTCGACCTGCCTTCGCAGGAACGAACTGCACCCGCTGTCAGCCCACCGCGATGGCTGCTAAATGCCAGTGCTGAGGACCGCTACGCCTATCAAACTGCACTGCTCGATCTGGCGGCGAACCAAGGTCGGTCGAAGGGCTGCACATCGCTGGGCGATGTCGAAGATATCCGTGATTACGCCGCTCGCCGCTTGCGTGAGACCCTGCAGACCAGCTACCCAGACAAGGCGATACACGACCCGAACGAGGTGCACATCCGCATTTCCCAAGCCATCATCGGCCCCGGCACACAAGGGCAATCACTGTTCTTGCACACGGTGCCCCTGACCGATCTGGCGATCTCCCGCCTGCGCCTTGAGGCTGGCGAGGTGATGACCGGGCTCAGTTTCGAGGATGGCTCGCCCGTGAAGGACTGGCTAAGCATCGAGCAGATCAGGGCGCTGATTCATCAGGTCGATATCAGCGCTCACTACCCCACCTACCTGCAAGATCAAGTCAGGACCGAACCGCGCAGGTCCGAACGAATCAGGCAACATGCCAGGGAGTGGCGTTACGCCCTTCGCTTCAGCACCCTGAAGGCCAAGATCGAGCGACAGCTTGGCGAAACGGCGAGCCAGGCAATGATCAGGTTCTGCCAGGGCATGGACAATGGCGCGGACCTTCTGCGCATCGCCCCCCTGGCGTTCCATTGCGCGCCTGGCGCTTCGGCAAGCGATGTGGCACACGGGATGTTCATCATCGAAATACCGGCAAGCGGCAGCTGGGTCTTGTACCGCCCCTTCTATGCCGACAGGGCGTTGCAGGAATTTCCGACCCTCGAATTGCTGATGGACGCAATCCGCAGTAGGGGCGCACTGCAAGAGAGCGTATTGGCCTGGCTCGACGAAGACGCGCGTCCGATTTACCAAAACGACGGGTTCAAGCACCCGCACCTGCACCCAAACATTACCACGCTGACGCACCTGCTCAATGTGCCGGTCGAGCTGCTGGACGGTCTTTTGCAACGCCTGAGACGCCCGGTACAGGCCTCGTTCCAGGCCTGGACGGATGAAATGGACACCCACCTGTTCAACGCCCGCATCGACACTATGCTATTGGCCTCAGCCAGCAATAGCGTATCCAATGCCCAGGAAGTGCGGGCTTTGGTGAAGGAGGCTGCCTGGGCGATCTTCAATACCGTCACCCAGCTTTGGCATGGTCCTATGACCACCCTGGTGTGGCTGGTCGTGGCGCTGTCGGCGGCCAAGGAAGACGTGGAGGCGCTGATCAAGCGCAGCGGTGACGATAAGATCGTCGCCGCCATAGACCTGCTCACCAACCTGGCCTTGCTCCTTGCCCACCGCCCGGCAACGCCACCTGCCAACAGCGAAGCGGCCGTTACGTTGCGCTTTTCAGGCCCTGCGCCGAAGGAAGAATCCCCGCCCCCAGCGCTCGAGCAGCCACAGGAGAAACCGTGGCAGGCCCCCGTCGAGGCGCAGCAGCCCACGCGGGTGCGTGTAGATGGCTGGCATGACGAGCAGCGCCTGAGCAACCTGTCAGTGCAGGAGCGCCAGTCACTGGCACAGCTGCAAGCCTTGCAGCCACTGGAAGGGCACGCACCACTGGCAAGTGGCCGTTTGCGTGGGTTGTTCAACATCGCCGGCCGTTACTACGTCAAACTGGGCGATGGCGCCTATGAAGTCATCGAGACCTGGAACGGCATGCAGATCATCGGCCCCGAGCCGAGCAGCAGCGAATGGGTGTCCCAATGGGATGGCGCCCGGGACGGCTACCATATCGTTGGTCGTGAACGCCAAAAAGGCCCTTGGTTGACGCGCTGGAATGGCCAATGGACTTTGAATCTGAACCTCTCTGGCGGCATGCCAAGGAACAGGCAATCCATCAACGCGGAAAACCGCCAGCGGTTCGACACGCTGAGCGCAACCGCCACGGCTAACCAACAAGCGCTGAATCAGATGGCACCCCTGATGGAACGCAGCCAAGTGCAACTGCAGGTTTATGACGACCTCGCGCGGGAATACAGCATGGCTGTCGATGCACTACCTGCACATGAGCGTGATACACCGCCGCCAGCCTTGCAGCTTCAGAGGCAGGCACTCAAAGCCCAGCGCCTACGGCACTTACCGGAAATCAGGGCATCCGCGCTCTACCTGGAACGGCAAAGCACGCTGCTACACGGGAATATCGAAGTGTTCAAGGAGATGGCCGAACCACGGTTCAGCAAATTCGACACCCGAGCCCCGAGCCGACGCCGATACGGCAACTGGTACGGTGCAGCCATCGAAAACGACATGCTGCTGTGCCGCCGCTTGCTGGAGCAGGTCGACCACCAGGCACTGAGCGCACAGTCCATCGGGCTGCCCCGCGTTCCAGAGACTGCCGAGCAGATACAGCAATACCTCGATTATTGCGAACGGGTACGCGATTCCAGCCAGGCCAGCCGCCGCCTGCTTGTCGTCAGCCAGCGGCTGGACCGGACCTTGGCGCAAGTACTGCCGGACCCCAAGATCGATTTTGCCGACAAAGCCACGAAACTCGCCCAGACCATTCGACGCAGGACGTATTCGACACTGGTCATTCGGGCCCAGCTGCTCAGTGACCTGGCCTACCTCGCCGTGGACAAGACTCGGCTCTCTGCGGACACGGCCGAGCATTTGCTTGCGATGCGCGCGCCGCTCAGCGGCATCGAATTCAGCCGTACGATCTGGAGCCACGACGGTCTGGAAGCCACCGAAGAGACGGCCCAGGTCAAAGCCGAACTGCTTGAGGATATCCTTCAGAAATACCGTACCGTGCTGGATCGCGCCCAATACATGAGGACACTGGACTCGCCTGCGCTGGTCGCTGACGTGCTGGACGAATATATACGCGAACTGTCCACCATTACCCAGATCACGGAGCAGCAACTGAGCGCGACCTTGACCAATCTCGACAGCGGCATCAGTCTCCCCTCGCCAACGCCCTATCATCGCCCCGCAACGATCAGGCGCCGGGTCATCCGTGTTGACCGAGGTCGACCGCTGTTGGTGGAAATCGACCAAATGGGCAATCGGGCCATCCAGCGCAGTGCATTCAATCAGGAGCCTGCGGGCAGTTTCGCGCAACGCGACGGGGTATGGCATGCCGTGCCTGAGCAAGCGCGGCCGGCCCAGCACGACCGGGCACAGCTGCGCCAGCGAGCAAGTCGCCTGCTGGCAGAGGTGGATGGGAAAATTGCCTTCGCCGCTCACTATGCCGATGAGCCCAACAGCCTGGCCGACTTTCTGGAATGGCCGGCAGGTGACATGCGCGAAGTGCAGCAGCAACTGACCGAGCTGAACAATCCACTGGATTCCAGCTTGGTCGACCTCCTTCGGGCAGCGGTAGACCGCATCCATCACGAAAGGCTTCGGCTGCTCACCGACGCGTATCTGAACACCCGCCATCCCGACGGCAAGGCCCTTCGCTTCCTGGCTGAGCAGAAGCGGATTCGGATCAGGCAGACCGTGATTCGCCGGCAGCTACGTCACGCCAATGATTACCTCGACGTCTACGAGATTCGCGATGTGCAAGCGCCACAGCGGTTACTATGGGAGGCGCATTTTCACTATCCCAGCCTCGAAGCGAGAGGGCATGACTTCGTCAAGGGCCACCTCAAGTTCTGGGATGCAGGCGTAAGGGGCCGCAAGGCCATGCTCGAGCAGGCCGCAGACGCACGCGAGCGCATCGCGATCTACCGCGGCGATCTGCGCCTGGAGCAGGTAATTGGCATCATTCCTTTCCCGACGGACGCGCCGCAGTAGCCAGAGAGCGGCCCTGGCTCAGGCCAGGGCCTTGTCCAGCGCCCGTTCGATCTCACCCTTGATGGTGCCGCTCATCATCGACAGCATCATGCCCAGCTTCAATTCGACGCGGATGCTGTCGTCGCCAATGTGCACACTGCCATTGGCGCCACTGCGCGCAACGTCCACGCGGTCACCGTTCCAGGTGGCCTTGAGGTCGTACTCACGGCTGAGCTTGTCGACCAGCGCTTCGGCCTTGGCGCGGGCGGCATCACGGCCGAGGGAATGTTTGCGTTCGACGCTGATCTGGGTCATGCGGGCGTTCCTGAAGATGTAGACATAATCAGCATTATGCCCGCCCCTGCCCACTGGTACACCCCGCCAAGACAAATCCGCCCGTTCGCCCTAGAATGGCGGTAATTTTTTCCGGTGAAGCGATATGAACGACCAGCGCAAAGGCGACCACGCCGAACCCACCACCCACTTTGGCTACCAGGACGTACCTGAAAGCCAGAAGGCGAAAAAAGTCGCCGAAGTGTTCCACTCGGTGGCAGCCAAGTACGACCTGATGAACGATGTGCTTTCCGGCGGCATGCACCGCCTGTGGAAGCGCTTTACCATCGAGCTGTCGGGCGTGCGCAGCGGCAACCGGGTGCTGGACATCGCCGGCGGTACCGGTGACCTGGCCGCCAAGTTCTCGCGCCTGGTCGGCCCGACGGGCCAGGTGGTGCTGGCGGACATCAACGATTCGATGCTCAAGGTTGGCCGTGACCGCCTGCTGGACCGTGGTGTGGCCGGCAACATCGAGTTCGTCCAGGCCGACGCCGAAAAACTGCCGTTCCCGGACAACCACTTCGACTGCGTGACCATCGCTTTCGGCCTGCGCAACGTCACCCACAAGGACGAAGCCATCCGTTCGATGCTGCGCGTGCTCAAGCCCGGTGGCCGTCTGCTGATCCTGGAATTCTCCAAACCGACCAGCAAGCTGATGTCCAAGGCCTACGACGCCTATTCGTTCGCTTTCATGCCGCTGGCCGGCAAGCTGATCACCAACGACTCGGAAAGCTACCGTTACCTCGCCGAATCGATCCGCATGCACCCGGACCAGGAAACCCTGAAGAGCATGATGGTCGAGGCCGGTTTCGACCGCGTCACCTACCACAACATGACCAGCGGCATCGTTGCCGTGCACCGGGGGATCAAACCCTGATGCTGCTGGCCGGGCTGCTCGCCAGCGTCGAACATGGCCTGAACCGCGTCCTGCGCATGGACAGCACGGCCCTGCCGCGGCTGGCCGCGCTGGAAGGCAAGGTCATCGAGATCGACTGCCGCCAACCGGCCCTGCAGGTCTTCATCCTGCCCGATGAAGACGGCCTGATGCTCGCCGCCCACTGGGAAGGCGAGGTCGACTGCAGCCTGCGCGCACCGGCCGGCAGCCTGGTGCAACTTGCCCTGGCCAGGGACAAGACCGCCGTGTTGCACAGCCCGCAGGTAGAACTGCATGGCGACAGCGCCGTGCTGCTCGACCTGTTCGGCGTGCTGCAGGACCTGGAGCTGGACTGGGAGCACGAACTGCAACGCTGGCTCGGCCCGGTCGCCACGGCCATGCTGGCAGGCCACATTCGCCTGCGTGCACGCTGGACACGCCAGGGCCTGGCGCGCTTCAGCCAGAACCTTTCCGAGTACCTGGCCGAAGAGTCCCGCACCCTGGTAGGCAAGCGCGAAGCCGAAGCCGCCTTCAGTGAACTCGATGCCCTGAAGCTCGATACAGAACGCCTCGAGGCGCGCATCAAGCGCCTCTCCCGATCCCTTGATACCAGCGAAAACGCATGAAGCTGCTCGCCGTCCGCCGTCTTTTTCGCATCCAGCGTGTGGTGATTCGCTACCGCCTCGATGACCTGCTGTTCGACCAACCCTTGCTGCCCTGGTGGCTGGCCAGCCTGCGCCTGTTGATGCCGTGGCGCTGGCTGCCACGCAAGCCCACCGAACTCAGCCGTGGCGCGCGCCTGCGCCTGGCGCTGCAGGACCTGGGGCCGATCTTCATCAAGTTCGGCCAGTTGCTGTCCACCCGCCGCGACCTGCTGCCCACCGACATCGCCAACGAGCTGATGCTGTTGCAGGACCGTGTGCCGCCGTTCGACCCGAAACAGGCCGTGGCACTGATTGAAGCGCAGCTGGGCGCGAAGGTTGGCGAGGTGTTCAGCCGTTTCGACGTCGAACCGCTGGCCTCGGCGTCGGTGGCCCAGGTGCACGCCGCACGCCTGAAGACCGGCGAAGAGGTGGTGGTCAAGGTGGTACGCCCGGGCCTGAAGCCGGTGATCGCCCAGGACCTGGCCTGGTTGTTCCTGATTGCCAAGGCCGCCGAACGCGCCTCGGCCGATGCCCGCCGCCTGCACCCGGTGGAAATCGTCGGTGACTACGAAAAAACCATCTACGACGAGCTCGACCTGCTGCGCGAGGCTGCCAACGCCAGCCAGCTGCGGCGCAACTTCGAAGGCTCCGAGCTGATGTACGTGCCCCAGGTCTACTGGGACCTGTGCCGCCCTAAAGTGCTGGTGATGGAGCGCATCTATGGCGTACCGGTGACCGACATGGCCACCCTGGCCGACCAGCGTACCGACATGAAGCTGCTGGCCGAGCGAGGCGTGGAAGTATTCTTCACCCAGGTATTCCGCGACAGCTTCTTCCATGCCGATATGCACCCGGGCAACATCTTTGTCAGCACGGTCAAGCCGTGGAGCCCGCAGTACATCGCTATCGACTGCGGCATCGTCGGCAGCCTCACCGCCGAGGACCAGGACTACCTGGCGCGTAACCTGTTTGCCTTCTTCAAGCGTGACTATCGCCGCGTCGCCGAGTTGCACATCGACTCGGGCTGGGTGCCGGCGCATACCAAGGTCAACGAATTCGAAGCGGCGATCCGCACCGTGTGCGAGCCAATCTTCGAAAAACCGTTAAAGGATATTTCCTTCGGCCAGGTGCTGATGCGCCTGTTCCAGACCGCGCGGCGCTTCAACATGGAAGTGCAGCCGCAGCTGGTGCTGCTGCAGAAGACCCTGCTCAACATCGAGGGCCTGGGCCGCCAACTGTACCCCGACCTGGACCTGTGGAGCACCGCCAAACCCTACCTCGAACGCTGGATGCGCGACCGCTACAGCCCCAAGGCCGTGCTCGGCAACATTCATGGGCAGGTCGAGCAGTTGCCGCACCTGACCAACATGGCCCGCGACCTGCTCGAACGCCTGTCGCAACCGCACCTGAACGATCCGCAACTGCCGGAACGCCGCCGCCAGGGTGACCGCTGGGCCCTGCGCCTGCTGGGCGCCGGCCTGCTCGGTGGTGGCGCGGTGCTGGCCGCAGGCGCCGCCGAGGCCGCCAGCCTGGCCGCCCCTGCTGCCTGGCCGGCCTGGCTGATGCTGGCCGCAGGCCTTTACCTGATCGTGCGCCAATAGCCAGCCGCGCCTGTGGCTGGCACACTAGCGCAAAGGGCCCGATACAGGAGCGGGCCCGCTTTGGAGTCGACGATGAAAGACTGGCTGGACGAGATCAAGTGGAACAGCGACGGCCTGGTACCGGCAATCGCCCAGGACCACAAGACCGGACGCGTGCTGATGATGGCCTGGATGAACCGCGAATCGCTGGCGCTGACCGCCACCGAACAGCGCGCCATCTACTGGTCGCGTTCGCGTGGCAAGCTGTGGCGTAAAGGCGAAGAATCCGGTCACGTGCAGAAGCTGCATGAGCTGCGTCTGGACTGCGACGCCGACGTGATCATCCTGATGGTCGAGCAACTGGGCCATATCGCCTGTCATACCGGCCGTGAAAGCTGCTTCTACCGCGTCTTTGAAGACGGCCAGTGGAAAATCGTCGACCCGGTCCTGAAGGACCCGGATGCCATCTACAGCGCAGGACACTGACATGAGCGACACCCTCAACCGCTTGGCCGAAGTACTTGAAGAACGCAAGCAAGCGGCGCCTGACAGCTCCTATGTGGCCAGCCTGTACCACAAGGGCCTGAACAAGATCCTCGAGAAGCTCGGCGAAGAGTCGGTCGAAACGATCATTGCCGCCAAGGATGCTGCCGTCAGCAAGGATTACAGTGATGTCATCTACGAAACCGCCGACCTGTGGTTTCATAGCCTGGTGATGCTCAGCGCGCTGGGCCAGCATCCACAAGCCGTGCTGGATGAGCTGGATCGCCGTTTCGGGCTGTCCGGGCACGATGAAAAGGCCGCTCGACAGCCTTCGGCTTGAGCACAACGAATTCTAGGAGAGCACCATGGGTATTTTTGACTGGAAACACTGGATCGTCCTGCTGGTTGTCGTGGTTTTGGTGTTCGGCACCAAGAAGCTGAAAAACTTCGGCAGTGACCTGGGCGAGTCGATCAAGGGCTTTCGCAAGGCCATGAACGAAGAAGAGACCAAGCCGGCAGAACAAACGCCGCCTGCCCAGCCTGTGCCGCCAGTGCAAAACACTGCCCAGCCGCAACAAGGCCACACCATCGAAGGCCAGGCCCAACCGGTCCAAGAGCCGCAGCGGAAAGACTGACCCATGTTCGGCATCAGTTTCAGCGAGCTGCTGCTCGTAGGTCTGGTCGCCCTGCTGGTGCTCGGCCCCGAGCGCCTGCCCGGTGCCGCGCGCACCGCAGGCCTGTGGATCGGCCGGCTCAAACGCAGCTTCAACAGCATCAAGATGGAAGTGGAGCGCGAAATCGGCGCCGACGACATCCGTCGCCAGTTGCATAACGAGCACATCCTGCAGATGGAAGAGGAAGCCAAGCGCATCCTCAACCCGATGACCCCCCCTGCCCAGCCGCCGGTAACCACGGCCAGCGTGCAGCCACCTGCCGGGCTTGAGGCCAGGCCGGTCGAAGCACCTGCAACCCCGGTCGCATCCCCTGAACCGCCTCAACCGCCGCGAGCCCCATGAGCGAGAATCCGGAACACGACCAGCCGATGCCGCTGGTCTCGCACCTGACCGAACTGCGCACCCGCCTGCTGCGCTGTGTTGCCGTCATTTTCCTGATCTTTGCCGGGCTGTTTTCCTTCGCCCAGCAGATCTACACCCTGGTCTCGGCGCCGCTGCGCGACCATTTGCCGGCCAACGCGACGATGATCGCCACCGACGTGGCCTCGCCGTTCCTGACGCCGTTCAAGCTGACCATGATCGTCTCGCTGTTCCTGGCGATCCCGTTCATCCTGCAGCAGATCTGGGGTTTTATCGCACCGGGTCTGTACCGCCATGAAAGGCGCATCGCCATTCCGCTGCTGGTGTCGAGCATTCTGCTGTTCTACGCCGGTATGGCCTTTGCCTATTTCCTCGTGTTCCCGCTGATGTTCAGTTTCTTTGCCGCCGCCACCCCGGCAGGCGTGGCAATGATGACCGACATCGCCAACTACCTCGACTTCGTGATGACGCTGTTCTTCGCCTTTGGCGTCGCCTTCGAAATCCCGGTGGCAGTGGTGCTGCTGGTGTGGATTGGCGTGGTCGACGTGAAGTACCTGAAGAAGATCCGCCCTTACGTGATCATCGGCTGCTTCGTGGTCGGCATGATCCTCACCCCGCCGGACATCTTCTCCCAGACCCTGCTGGCCGTGCCCATGTGGCTGCTGTTCGAGGTCGGCGTGCTGTGCGGTAGCCTGATCCGCAAGCGCAGTGCCCACGACGAGGAAGCCAACGACCACAACGACCAGCCACCAGCGACCCAACCGTGAATCTGTTGCTCCTTGAAGAGGCCGACTTCGTCTCGGCCGACCGCGTCGTTCTTGCTGATCGGCGCTTTACCCACATGCAGGAAATCCACCGCGTCGCAGTGGGCGACAACCTGCGCGTGGGCCGAATCAACGGCCTGATGGGCAAGGCCACGGTGCTGCGCCTGGAACAGCACGAGGCCGAACTTGAAGTGGCCTTCGACCAGCAACCACCAGCCAAGCTGCCGTTGACCCTGGTGCTGGCGGTGCCGCGGCCGAAAATGCTGCGACGTCTGTTCCAGACCGTGGCCACCCTCGGCGTATCGCGGCTGATCCTGGTGAACAGTTACAAGGTCGAGAAAAGCTTCTGGCAAACGCCTTTCCTGCAGCCCGAGAGCATTCGCGACAACCTGATCCTCGGCCTGGAACAGGCGCGTGACACGGTGCTGCCCGAGGTGATCATCGAGAAACGCTTCAAGCCTTTCGTCGAAGACCGCCTACCCGCCATCGCCGCTGGCACCCTGGGCCTGGTCGGCCACCCCGGCCCCTACCCCGCCTGTCCACGCGCCGTGGAGCAATCCGTAACCCTGGCCATCGGCCCCGAAGGCGGCTGGATCCCCTACGAAATTGACCTGCTGGGCAAGGCTGGCCTGGCACCGGTGCAGCTGGGTGATCGCATCCTGCGGGTAGAGACCGCCGTCACTGCGCTGCTTTCGCGTATTTTCTGACGTAAACGCCGTTTTTTCGCCCATCAAGTTTCCCTCTCCGGAGCCGATGGCCTTGGCAACACAACAATTATTTGTGCTGCCAAGCCGCCGGGGAGTCGTACATGTACCAATGGTTAGCCCAATCGCTGGGCAATGTGAGCGTGAATCGCAAACTGGGGCTGGGTTTCGGCCTGGTGCTGCTGTTGACCCTGGCTATTACCCTGGCCGGCTGGCACGGCATGGACAGCATCATCGACCGTGGCGACAAGCTGGGTAACATCTCGGTCATCCAGCAGTACACCCAGGAACTGCGCATTGCCCGCCAGCATTACCAGCGCCGCAGTGATGACGCGTCGGTGGCCGAGCTGGAAAAAGCCTTGGCCAACCTCGACCGCCAGGTGCAGCTGATGCTCGGGCAGATCGAAAACCCCACCGACCGCCAGCGCCTGGAGCAGCAGCGCGAGGCCGTGCGCATTTACCAGCAGGCATTCAACGAGCTGAAGCAGGCCGGCCAGCGCCGCGAGGCCAGCCGTAGCGTGCTCGGCGACAGCGCTGACAAGGCTGCAGAGCTGATCGGCCGCGTGCTGCGGGGCCTGCTGCAAGGTGGCGATATCAACCAGTACCAGCACGCGGTAGACGTCAGCGCCCTGCTGCAACAAGCGCGTTTCCAGGTGCGTGGCTACACCTACAGCGGCAATGCCGAGTTCCAGCAAACGGCGCTGAAAGCCATCGACCAGGCCCTCGCCGAGCTGCGCGCATTGCCGGCCAAAGTGCCGGCCGAACATGCCGCCGGTCTCGACGATGCCGCCACCGCCATGGGCGGCTACCGCGATGCGGTCAGCCAGTTCGGCAATGCCCAGACCGCCAGCGAGCAGGCCCTGCAGCACATGGCCGAGCAAGGTACGCTGCTGCTACAGACCAGCCAGGCGATGACCACTTCGCAAACCGCCGTGCGTGACGCCGGCGCGACCCAGGCCAAGACCCTGCTCGCCGTGGCCACCGGGCTGGCCCTGGCCCTCGGCCTGCTGGCGGCATGGGCAATTACCCGGCAGATCATCATTCCCCTGCGCCAGACCCTGCGCGCCGCCGAGCGGGTAGCCAGTGGCGACCTGACCCAGAACCTGCAGGTAAACCGCCGTGACGAACTGGGCCAGCTGCAAGCGAGCATGCAGCGCATGACCCAAGGCCTGCGCGAACTGATCGGCGGCATCGGTGACGGTGTCACTCAGATTGCCAGTGCCGCAGAGGAGCTGTCGGCGGTAACCGAGCAGACCAGCGCCGGGGTCAACAACCAGAAGGTCGAAACCGACCAGGTAGCGACCGCCATGAACCAGATGACGGCCACCGTGCACGAGGTAGCCCGTAACGCCGAGCAGGCCTCGGAAGCCGCCCTGATGGCCGACCAGCAAGCCCGCGAAGGCGACCGGGTGGTGGGTGAGGCTGTGGCACAGATCGAGCGGCTGGCGGGTGAAGTGATCAACTCCAGCGAAGCGATGAACCAGCTCAAGGCCGAGAGCGACAAGATCGGCAGCGTGCTCGACGTGATCAAATCGGTGGCTCAGCAGACCAACCTGCTGGCCCTGAACGCGGCTATCGAAGCCGCCCGTGCCGGCGAGGCCGGGCGTGGCTTTGCCGTGGTGGCCGATGAAGTACGCAGCCTGGCCCAGCGCACCCAGCAATCGACGGAAGAGATCGAAGAACTGATTGCCGGCCTGCAAAGCGGCACCCAACGGGTGGCCAGCGTGATGGACAACAGCCGCCAGCTGACCGACAGCAGCGTCGAGCTGACCCGCCGCGCCGGCAGCTCGCTGGAGACCATTACCCGCACCGTGTCGTCGATCCAGGCGATGAACCAGCAGATTGCCACGGCAGCCGAGGAACAGACAGCCGTGGCCGAGGAGATCAACCGTAGCGTGATGAATGTGCGGGATATATCCGACCAGACCTCCGCAGCAAGTGAAGAGACGGCCAGTTCCAGTGTGGAGCTGGCTCGGCTGGGGACCCACCTGCAGGGGTTGGTGGGGCGGTTCAAGCTTTGATCTGAGGGATGAATCACCTGTACTGGCCTCTTCGCGGGTTTACCCGCGAAGAGGCCAGTGCGAAGAACTCTCCTACAGTTCGCAGCGAAATTTCCTACTTGGCTTTCAGGTCAAGTCCTACAGCTCCGCTGCCGATTGGCAGAGGTGAGATGCCAGCAATGCGCTTGCATCCCCTTTCTTGAATGGACGGAGACTCATCATGCTCGGATACCTCAACCGCAAGCTCGGCAACATCAGTGTCGCTGCCAAGCTGGCCCTCGGCTTTGCGGTGGTCCTGCTGCTTACCCTGGCCACCACCCTCAGCGGCTGGCGCGCACTGGATGGCGCCATTACCCGCTCGGAACAGCTGAGCGAGATCGGCCTGATCAACGACCTCACCAAAGACCTGCGCGCAGAGCGCATCACGTATCGCGTGCTTAACGACGACGCCAGCAAAGCACAAGTTACCCGCATCCTTGACCAGCTGGACGCCATGCTGTCCACGCTGCAGCAACGCAGCAACGTTGATGAGTCTCGCCAGTTACTGAGCGATAAGCTGGCGATGCTGCAGCGCCTGCGCGACACCTTCAGCGAGCTGCAACCGAACTGCCCTGCGCGAAACCATGCAGGCACAGGAACATAAGCTAAACGAGGTCATCGAGAATCTACAGACCCAGGCCTTGCTGAACATGTCGGCCGACGGCCAGCGCAGTGCCGTGCTGAGCCTGATGGATAACCTCACCCGGCATGTCGATGGCGCTAACCAGCAAAGCCTGATGCCGGCCTATACCTTCTCCCCCGTCGAGGAATTCACGCGGGTGGGCGAACGTGCGCTGGACGCCGCCGATACCAGCCTTGGGCAATTGCTACAAAACCTCGAGCCGCTGGGCTTGCCACACGCGCTCACCGAGCAACCCGGTACCGAGTTGGCCAAATACCGGGCCAGCCTGGACCAGTACCGCCGCGCGGCCGTGCGGGTTGAGCAACTGCAGAATGCGATGGAGCAAATGGGCGATGAACTGGCCGCAGTGAGCGTGCAACTGGGTGAACGCAAGATCGAACAGCGCGACAGCGAAGCCTTGGCCGCCCGCTCGCTGCTGACCGGCGTAGCGCTGCTGGCACTCGCAATGGGGGTGTTGGCCGCCTGGCTGATCACCTTGCAGATCACCCAGCCATTGCGCCAGACGCTGGCCGTGGCTGCACGCATAGCCAAAGGCGACCTGAGCCAGGTTGACGCGGTGCAACGGCGTGACGAGATGGGCCAGTTGCAAAGCCGCATGCGTGAGATGACCTTGAGCCTGCGCGAGCTTATCGGGGGTATCGACCAAGGCGTCGGCCAGCTGTCACAGGCCGCCACACAGCTGGCAGCCAGCAGCGAGGACACCAAATTGAAGATCAACCAGCAGCGCGAGGAAACCGACCAGGTGGCCACCGCCATGAACCAGATGAGCGCCACCGTTCAGGAAGTGGCACAGAACGCCGAGCAGGCCTCGCTGGCTGCAACCAACGCCGACCAGCAGGCCCAGGTGGGCGACCAGGTCGTATCCGAAGCCATCGGCCGTATCGAGCAACTGGCCGGGCAGATGGACCATTGCCTGGCGGCCATGCAGCACCTGGCTGGCGAGAGCCAGCGTATTGGCAGCATCCTCGATGTGATCAAGTCGGTGTCCGAACAGACCAACTTGCTGGCCCTGAACGCGGCTATCGAGGCGGCACGGGCGGGAGAAGCCGGGCGCGGCTTTGCCGTGGTGGCTGATGAAGTGCGCGGTTTGGCCAAGCGTACCTCGACTGCAACCGAAGAGATTGGCCAGCTAATCGACAGCCTGCACAACGGTACCGACGAGGTGACCCGCTTGCTGGACAGCAGCAAGAACCTGACCGAGCAGAGCGTGGAGCTGAGCCGCAGGGCCGGGCATGCGCTGAGCCAGATCGCCGACACCGTGTCGAGCATTCAGGGCATGAACCAGCAGATCGCCACGGCCAGCGAAGAACAAAGCGTGGTGGCCGAGCAGATCAACCGAAGCGTGATCAATGTGCGGGATGTGTCGGATCAGACCAGTGCGGCCAGCGAACAGACGGCGGCCTCGAGCGGGGAGCTGGAGCAGTTGGGGCAGCAATTGCGGGGGATGGTTGGGCGGTTCAGCATTTAAGATTACCGGGGCTGCTTTGCAGCCCAATCGCCGGCAAGCCAGTTCCCACAAAAAGCAGGCCAGCGCCATACCCGTGGGAGCTGGCTTGCCGGCGATTGGGGCGCAAAGCGCCCCCGCTTTTTACAGCACCTGGCGCAGGAAAGCCTGCGCGCGCGGGTCTTTCGGCGCATCGAAGAACGCCCCAGGCGCGGCATCTTCCAGCAGCTTGCCATGGTCGAAGAACAGCACCCGGTCCGCCACTTCGCGGGCAAAGCCCATTTCATGGGTGACGCAGACCATGGTCATGCCTTCCTGGGCCAGGGTCTTCATCACGTCCAGCACTTCGCCGACCATTTCCGGGTCAAGCGCCGAGGTCGGCTCGTCGAACAGCATCACTTTCGGGTCCATCGCCAGGGCACGGGCAATCGCCACGCGCTGTTGCTGGCCGCCCGACAAGCGCGACGGGTACTCGTTGGCCTTCTGCGAAATACCCACCTTCTCCAGCAACGCCCGGGCCTTGGCTTCACGCTCGGCCTTGTTGCGCTTGCGCACCACCTTCTGCGCCAGGCACAGGTTTTCCAGCACGGTCATGTGCGGGAACAGGTTGAAGTGCTGGAACACCATGCCGACTTCGCGGCGGTAGGCGTTGATGTCGGTCTTCGGGTCGGCCAGTTGCAGGCCGTCGATGGCCACATGGCCTTGGTCGAAATGCTCCAGGCCGTTGAGGCAGCGCAGGAAGGTGGACTTGCCCGAACCCGATGGGCCGAGCACTACCACCACTTCGCCTTTGGCGACCTGGGTGGTGACGTTGTCCACAGCCCGTACCACTTGGCCACGGGTGTCGAAGACTTTCAGCAGGTCACGGACTTCAATCACTTTGCGCAAGCCTCCGCTCGAGCCGGCTGGCCAGGTGCGACAGCGGCAGGTTGATCAGCAGGTACAGACCTGCCACGCAGAACCAGATCTCGAAGGTCGAGAACGAGGTGGTGATGGCCTCGCGGCCGCTCTTGGTCAGTTCGGTGATGGCGATCACCGAAACCAGCGAGGTGTCCTTGACCAGGCTGATGAACTGGCCAGCCAACGGCGGCAGCACGCGCTTGAAAGCCTGCGGCAGGATCACGTGGCGCATCGACTGGCCAGCGTTCAGGCCCAGCGAGCGCGCGGCTTCGTTCTGGCCCTTGGTGATGGACTGCACGCCAGCACGGACGATTTCAGCCACGTAGGCGCCCGTGAACAGTGCCAGCGCCGCCACCCCGGCGAACTCGCGGGACAGGTTGAGCACGGTGCCGATGAAGAAGTAGAAAATGAAGATCTGCACCAGCAGCGGCGTGCCGCGCACCAGTTCGACATAGACGGTTGAAAGGTCACGCAGGGTCGGGTTGCTGGACAATCGGCACAAGCCCGCGAACAAGCCGATGACCAGGCCCAGCGCGCCGGATACCACCGACAGCCACAATGTGGTCCACAGGCCCCAGGCCAGCGGGCCGGCGGCCCAATGGCGGGTTACGCCAATCTGGTCGCCTTCGGCCACATCGTCGCCGCGGCTCAGTTGCAGGCTGTCCTTGGCCACTTCGAGGACCTGCTCGTCACCTTGCTCGTCCTTCAGCGTGACGCGGGCGTTATCGCCGGCAATGACGATCTCCTGCACGGTGCCATAACCGGCAGCGCGCTGAACGTCTTCGGCCTTGTAGGCAAAGTACTGCGGTACGCGGTTCCAGCGCCACTCGTAGGACATCATCGAGGTGGCCATGTACAGGCTGATCGCCAGGCCAACCAGCACCAGGGCGGTCAGCCCGTGCCAGGGCCACTGGGCTTTCTTGTGTTTGATCACGTGGGGTACTTCCGTAAATGCGAACGCGCAGGGTTTGCCTGCGCGTCGGGGTCAAAGCCGGACTTGTGGCCTGGGCCTTATTCCATGTCCTTCAGCCAGTCCTTGTTCTTGAACCACTTGTCGTGAATACGATCGTAGGTCCCGTCATGCTTGATCTGGTGCAGGAAGTTGTTGATGAAGTTGATGCTGTCGTAGTCGCCTTTCTTCAGGCCGAAGGCCAGCGGCTCGTAGGTGAAGGGCTCTTCGAGGAACAGCAGCTTGCCGGCACCGGCTTTCTCCACGGCTACCACGTTGTACGGGGCGTCGTAGACGAAGGCATCAGCCTTGCCGTTGACCACGTCCATCACCGCTTCCTGTTCGTTGTCGTAGCCGTGGTACTTGGCTTTGCCGATCAACTTCTTGGAGACCATTTCACCGGTGGTGCCCAACTTGGAGGTCAGGCGGTACTTCTCGTTGTTCAGGTCTTTGTACGACTTGATCTCGCCCGCCAGTTCCTTGCGGATCAGCAGGGTCTGGCCAACGACGATGAAGGGTTCGCTGAAGTTCAGGCGCAGGTTGCGTTCCTGGGTCAGGGTCATGCCGCTGCCGATCATGTCGAACTTGTCGGTCAGCAGGGCCGGGATGATGCCGTCATAAGCCGTGGAGACCGCTTCGAACTTGACGCCCATGGACTTGGCCATGGCCTTGAGAATGTCGACTTCGAAGCCGATGATCTCGCCACGCTTGTTGGTCATCTGGAACGGCATGTAGGTCGGGTCCATGCCCACCTTGAGGGTGCCGCGCTTGACCGCGTCATCGATGGCGCCTGCCTGGGCCGCAGTTACAGCGACCAGGGCGGTTACACCGACCAGCAGTCGCGAAAGGTATTGCTTGATCATCACCAAGTCCCCTAGCAAGAAAAGTAGCGAATCTTATTGTGTTGGCACGGCCGTACCGGCCGAGGCGTCGTATCGGAATGGGATGCTAACGCATGGCGGCTCGGGGACCTAGCGCCGGGGGGGACTTTGTTGGCCAAAATCCGATTAGGCAGGAAGATTGGGGAGCCTTCATCGCCGGCAAGCCAGCTCCCACAGGATTCACACAGGCCAGAGGCTTGCGCAATACCTGTGGGAGCTGGCTTGCCGGCGAATGGGCCGCAAAGCGGCCCCAGGCCGATCAGGCGCCGACGAGTGCCGGTTGGCCTTCGTTCTCAGGGTGCAGCGGCAACAGCGGCGAGTGCGGGTCGTTCTTGATAGAAGCGCGCCACACATCGATCCACGCCGCGTTGTGCTCTGCCCACACCTGCTCGTGCAGGCGGGCCAGCGCTACCGGGTCGCTGAGCAGCGCCAGGCGGGTGTTGAGGTCCAGCCCTTCAGGCCCGACTTCCATGGCCTTGGCCACGCGCTCGGCACGCAGCGCTTCAATCGGCGCCGCCTGGCCATGACGGGCAGTGGCCATGGCGCAAGCCAGGGCGTTCTGCCGCGGGTCGACCACAGCCCGCACGAAGCCGTCATGCAGGGCATGCCAGCGGTTTTCGTGGGTGTACTGGTCGGTAGCCAGCAGCTCTTGCGGAGTGGCGTATTCCTCAGGGATGAGGAACAGCTTCTCGTCCTTGGCGGCCAGGCCCAGGCGGGTGCGGCTGGAGATCACCGAAACCGGGATCGACAGCATCAGCGAGCCAACGATTGGCGCCAGCCACCACAGGAAGGCCGGGTTCAACCAGGCCACCAGCCCAGCCCAGGCAATGCCCAGCAAGGTTTGCGGGCCATGGCGACGCATAGCCTCGCCCCACGGCGTGGAGTCGTCGTCACGCTGCGGCGAGTTCCAGGTCGCTGCCCAGCCGAGGAACGCGGCCAGCACGAAGCGGGTGTGGAAGATCATGCGCACCGGTGCCAGCAGCATGGAGAACAGCATCTCCATCAGCATCGACAGGGTGACCTTGATCCGCCCGCCAAACTCGACGGCGCCCTTGGCCCAGATCAGGATGATGCTGAGCAGCTTGGGCAGGAACAGCAGCACGATAGTGGTGGAGAACAGCGCCACGGCCTTCTCCGGGTGCCACTGCGGCCACAGCGGGTAGAGCTGGTACGGTTCGATGAAGTACTGCGGCTCCATCAGGGTGTTGGTCGCCAGCAACGCGGTCGACAGCACCAGGAACAGGAACCACAGCGGCGCCGACAGGTACGACATCACCCCGGTAAGGAACACCGCACGGTGTACCGGGTGCATGCCCTTGACCAGGAACAGGCGGAAGTTCATCAGGTTGCCGTGGCACCAGCGGCGGTCGCGCTTGAGCTCGTCGAGCAGGTTGGGCGGCAGCTCTTCGTAGCTGCCCGGCAAGTCGTAGGCGATCCACACGCCCCAGCCGGCACGGCGCATCAGCGCGGCTTCGACGAAGTCGTGGGAAAGGATTGCACCGGCGAACGCGCCCTTGCCCGGCAACGGCGCCAGCGCGCAGTGCTCGATGAACGGCTTCATGCGGATGATCGCGTTGTGGCCCCAATAGTGCGACTCGCCCAGCTGCCAGAAGTGCAGGCCAGCGGTGAACAGCGGGCCGTACACGCGGGTGGCAAACTGCTGCATGCGTGCATAGAGGGTGTCCATGCCCGAGGCTTTCGGCCCGGTCTGGATGATGCCGGCGTCCGGGTTGGCCTCCATCAGGCGCACCAGGCTGCTCAGGCACTCGCCGCTCATGACGCTGTCGGCGTCGAGCACGACCATGTACTTGTACTCGCCACCCCAGCGACGGCAGAAATCGTCGAGGTTGCCGCTCTTGCGCTTCACCCGGCGCCGACGGCGGCGGTAGAAGATGCGGCCGAAGCCTTTGGTTTCACGGCACACGTCCAGCCAGGCTTGTTGTTCGGCCACGGCAATGTCGGTGTCGTTGGTGTCGCTGAGCACGAAGAAGTCGAAACGGTCGAGGTTGCCGCTGGCGGCCACCGACTCGAACGTTGCGCGCAGGCCGGCAAAGACGCGCGGCACGTCTTCGTTGCAGATCGGCATCACCAGCGCGGTACGCGCCTCGGGTGCAATTGGCTCGTTGCCGGCGCTGCTGCCCGAAATCTTGTATTTGTCGCGACCGGTGAGCAGCTCGAGGAAGCCCATCAGTGCGGTCCAGAAGCCCGCCGATACCCAGCAGAACAGGATGCCGAAGAGGACCAGGATGGAGGTTTGCAAGGCATACGGCCACACCTGCACCACGGTATCCCACAGCGGCTGGCTGAGGACTTCGTCAAGGTCGACGAACGACCAGCCCTGGTACGGCAGGATGCCCTTCATGTACCAACCGGCGACGATGGTCTGGCCGATCATCAGGGTCAGCAGGATGTAACGGCGGATCGAGCCAACCGTGCGCCAGCGTGCCGGCGGCAGCTCGCGCTTGGGTGGCTGCGGCGCGTTGGGGCGGCCGGTCATGCGCCTCCACATGCGGATCAGCACGTTGGTGCGCCAAGGCTCAGGCACAACTTTGGTGCGCTTGATCGGTGGGGCGATCTTCAGGCACAGGCGGCCGCTGCCGTCGACGCCGAGCATTTCGGCGTCTTCCAGTTCGGCAGCGCTGCCCACGGTGAGGCGCGAGCCCACCGAGGCCTGCACGGCCTCGGTGGGGCTGGCGGCCGGGTCGGCCGCCAGGCGTTGGTGCAGCTCACTGAACGACTTGCAACTGGCGAGTTCCGCCCGTTGCTCGTCACTCAGTGGCAGGTGAGCCAGGTACTCGCCAAGCGATACTGGCCTTGCGTTTGAGTTACTCATCGGCAGGCAACTGATAGCTCCAGGTCTCGGTCAGCACCTTCTCGGTGGTGGCCGGGGTCCCGTTGGTGGGCGCCGCATCGGCGGCAGGTTGTTCGGCCTTGGCAGGTTGCTCAGCCTTGACGGCTTTCTCGGCCTTGGCATGCTTGGCTGCGGCCTTGTCCTGCTTGGCGTCCTGGGCAGGCTTGGCGGGCTCGACCGGCACATCACGCACCAGCGCGGCACGCATTCCGGTGGATTTGTTGGCTTCCTTGACCTTCAGGCGCAGGGTCAGGCGCCAGCCCTTGGTCTCAGGGTTATAGCGCAGATTGTTCTCGACCACCTCGGCGTTGTCGTCAACGCTGATCTGGCTGCGCACCGCGGCGTCTTCCGGCAATGCGGCCAGGGCCGGGCCGGCGAAGTCGACCAGGAAGGCCACGCTGCCGTCTGGCTGGCGGATCAGGTTGGACTGCTTGACGTCACCGGTGGAGCGCAGGGTCTGCTTGACCGAGCCCAGCTCAGGCGCCTGGAACTTCGCCTCGTCGATGGTCCAGTGCAGGCGGTAGGCGTACTCGATCGGCTTGCCTGCCTCCGGCAGTTTCTCCGGGCTCCAGAAGGCCACGATGTTGTCGTTGGTCTCGTCCGCAGTCGGGATTTCGACCAGGTCGACGGTGCCCTTGCCCCAGTCACCCTTCGGCTCGATCCAGGCGCTTGGGCGCTTCTGGTAGTTGTCGTCGAGGTCTTCATAATCGCTGAAGGCACGCTGGCGCTGCATCAGGCCGAAACCACGCGGGTTCTCGACGCTGAAGTTGCTCACGGCCAGGTGTTTCGGGTTGTTCAGCGGGCGCCACAGCCACTCGCCATTGCCGGCGTGGATCGACAGGCCTTCGGAGTCGTGCAAGGCCGGACGGTAGTTGAGGACCTTGGACGGCTGGTTGGGGCCGAACAGGAACATGCTGGTCAGCGGGGCAATGCCCAGGCGGCTGACCTGGTCGCGCAGGAACACGCGGGACTGCACGTCGACCACGGTGTCGTTGCCCGGGCGCAGGGTCAGCTTGTAGGCACCGGTGGAGCGCGGCGAATCCAGCAGGGCGTAGATCACCAGGTGCTTGTCGGCCGGCTTGGGCTTCTCGACCCAGAACTCGGTGAAGCGCGGGAATTCCTCGCCCGACGGCAGCGCGGTGTCAATGGCCAGGCCACGGGCCGACAGGCCATACACATGGCCCTTGCCGACCACGCGGAAGTAGCTGGCGCCCAGCAAGGTCATGATCTCGTCTTGCTTGTCAGCCTTGTTGATCGGGTACAGCACACGGAAACCGGCATAACCCAGGTTCTTGGTGGTTTCCGGGTCGTGTGGCACGTCACCGAACTCGAAGCGGCTCGGGTCGTACTTGATTTCCTCGACCTTGGAAGCGGTGACCTCGTTGATTTTCACCGGGGTGTCGAAGTGCATGCCCTGGTGGTAGAACGACAGCTTGAACGGGGTCTTGTCCTTGGCCCACTCGGCCTTTTCCTGCAGGAAATGGATTTTCTGGTAGTCCGCGAACTTCATGTCGCGGAACACGGCCGGCAGGTTGCTTTTTGGTGCATCGTACTTCTGGCCGGCCAGATCCTTTGCCTTGGCTGCAACATCGTCAAGATTGAATGCCCACAGCTGGCCCGCGCTCATCAGGCCGACCAATGCCACACTGGCCATCAGGGCCTTGCGTAGCCGGATGCCGGGGATTCTTGATGCTTTTTGGGGACTAACAATCACGAGCAACCCTCGCCGAAAACAGATCATGAAACCAACGGCCAGCGACAAATGCCGGGTTGGCGAGCACTGTTCGGACCCCGTGAGGGCGTAATGATTCCCCAAACGGATCCAGACAATGCTCGAGTCAGAGTGAAACGAACCTGCGAACGCAGGTCCATGCAGCGCGCGATTATCCAGCAGGTCGCGTGACAACGCATCAGGCTGGAACAACTATTTATCGTACAAAACCCCTTGTTTTCCTCTAAACAAAGGGTTTTTTGACCTCATATTTGTAACATAAATGTTACGGGGCCATCATTGACCAGATGCACCTGCATGTCTGCCCCGAACTGCCCGCTCGCCACGTCGGCATGCTGGCGCTTCGCTTGCTGCAAAAGATAGTCGAACAATTCAGCCCCGAGGGCCGGCGGCGCTGCCGTCGAGAAGCTCGGGCGCATGCCGTTGCGGGTGTCCGCCGCCAAGGTGAACTGCGACACCAGCAACAAACCACCCCCGACATCCTTGAGCGACAGGTTCATCTTGCCTTGCTCATCGCTGAATACACGGTAGTTCAGCAGCTTGTGCAACAGTTTATCGGCCTGCTCGCGGGAATCTTCAGGCTCGACGGCCACCAGCACCAGCAAACCCTGGTCGATGGCGCCAACCACTTGCCCCGCCACTTCAACCCGCGCACCGCGCACGCGCTGCAGCAAACCCCTCATGCTTCTTCCAGGGGCAGGTCGAGCAGGCGCCGGGCCATCTGGTCGGCTGCCCGCACCAGGGCATCGGTGATGCCCGGCTCGGACGCGGCGTGGCCGGCGTCGCGGATCACCTTCAGTTCGCTGTTCGGCCAGGCCTGGTGCAGGGCCCAGGCGTTGTCCAGCGGACAGATCACATCATAGCGACCGTGCACGATCACCGCTGGCAGGTGGGCGATCTTCGGCAGGTCGCGGATCAGCTGGTCCGGTTCGAGGAAGGCGTTGTTCATGAAGTAGTGGCATTCGATCCGGGCGATCGACAGCGCCCGCTGCGGCTCGGAGAAGCGGTCGACCACCAGCGGGTTCGGGCGCAAGGTGGCGGTACGGCCCTCCCAGGTAGACCACGCCTTGGCGGCGTGCATCTGGGCAATCTGATCGTTACCGGTGAGGCGCTTGTGAAAGGCCTTGACCAGGTCGCCGCGTTCTTCCGGCGGAATCGGCGCGATGTAGTCCTGCCAGTAGTCGGGGAACAGGCGGCTGGCGCCCTCCTGGTAGAACCACTCGATCTCCTGCGGCCGGCACAGGAAGATGCCCCGCAGGATCAGCCCATGCACACGCTCGGGGTGGGTCTGGGCGTAGGCCAGGGCCAGGGTAGAGCCCCACGAGCCGCCGAACAGCACCCATTTGTCGATGCCTAGGTGCTCGCGGATGCGCTCCAGGTCCTCGACCAGGTGCCAGGTGGTGTTGTTCTCCAGGCTCGCATGGGGCGTGGAGCGGCCACAGCCGCGCTGGTCGAAGGTGATGATGCGGTACAGGTTGGGGTCAAAGTAGCAACGGCTCTGGGCGTCGCAGCCAGCACCCGGGCCACCGTGGATGAATACCACGGGCAGACCTTCCGGCGAGCCGCTTTCATCGACATACAGCACATGCGGCGCTTCCACGGCCAGATCGTGCCGGGCGTAGGGTTTGATCTGCGGGTAGAGGGTCTGCATTGCGCACTCCGTGTGAGGATATTGACTGCCGTTGGGCATCATAAACCTGAATTGCGCTTTGAGCACCGCCTCTTCCACTCAACGCTGGTATCGTTCTGCCCCCCAAGCCAGCAGCGCTTGCAAAAGCTGCTTCAGAACCACCTGCGTCGGTTGCGCCAGGTCTTCCCGGTAGGTAAACGGCTCGGTTTCCTCCATGTACGTGCTTTGCGCCAACTCCAGCTGCACTGCATGGATATGCTTCGCGGGGTCACCATAGTGCCGGGTGATGTGTCCGCCTTTGAACCGACCATTCAACACATGACTGTAACCTGTCGCTTCGGCGCACACGCCCTGCAACCGCTCGGCCAGCACCGGATCGCAGCTGGCGCCATTGAAGGTACCCAGGTTGAAGTCCGGCAACTTGCCATCGAACAGGTGCGGGATGTGCGAGCGGATCGAGTGGGCATCCCACAAAAGGGCATAGCCAAACTGCTCGCGCAACCGGTCCAGTTCGCGACGAAGGGTGCCGTGATAAGGGCGCCAGATCTGCTCCAGGTAGCGTTGCCGTTCTTCGCCAGACGGCGCCAACCCCTCCTTGAACAGCGGCTCGCCTTCGAACAACGTGGCCGGGTACAGGCCAGTGGTGGCGCCGGCGTACAGCGGCTTGTCGTCATCCGGGCGGTTCAGGTCGATGACGAAACGCGAGTACTCTGCGGCTACCACGCTGGCGCCCAGGTCGCGGGCGAAGTCGTACAACTGCGGGATGTGCCAGTCGGTGTCCGGCAAGCTGCGCGCCTCCTGGACCAGGCCATCACGCACGGCGTCGCTCAGGCGCAGGCCGGCGTGCGGCATGCTGATCAGCAGCGGCAGGCGGCCTTGGTGAAAACTCAGAACCTTGTCCATCGTGCCTCGCTCAGTTGGAGATTTCGTGGCCCTTGCGCACCACGCGCTTGGGCAGGTCGCCACCCAGCCAGTAGGCCAGGTCGGCGGGGCGTTCGATTTGCCAGGCGACGAAGTCGGCTACCTTGCCCACTTCCAGCGAGCCGTGGCTGTCGCCCAGGCCCAACGCCGTGGCGGCATGCACGGTGACGCCGGCCAAGGCCTCTTCCGGCGTCATGCGGAAACACGTGCAGCCCATGTTCAGCATCAGCCGCAGCGACAACCCTGGCGAGGTGCCGGGGTTGAGGTCGCTGGCCAGGGCAATCTTCACCCCGTGGCGGCGCAATGCATCCATCGGTGGCAGCTGGGTTTCACGCAAGAAATAGAAGGCGCCCGGCAGCAGCACGGCGACCGTGCCGGCTGCGGCCATGGCAATGGCGTCTTCCTCGGTCATGAACTCCAGGTGGTCGGCCGACAGCGCCTGGTAGCGGGCCGCCAGGCTCGAGCCATGCAGCGACGACAGCTGTTCGGCGTGCAGCTTGACCGGCAGGCCCAGCTCACGCGCCTTGATGAACAGCCGCTCGACCTGGGCCGGGGAGAACGCCAGGTGTTCACAGAACGCATCGACCGCATCCACCAGGCCGTCGGCGGCCAAGGCCGGCAGCATCTCGTCACAGATGTGCGCGATGTAGTCGTCGGCCCGGCCAGCGTACTCCGGCGGCAAGGCGTGCGCGGCCAGGCAGGTGGCGCGCACCGCGACCGGCAGCTCGTCAGCCAGGCGCCGGGCCACGCGCAGCATCTTGCGCTCGTTGACCAGGTCCAGGCCGTAACCGGACTTGATCTCTATGGTGGTCACACCATCGCGCATCAGCGCCTGCACCCGCTGGCGGGCACTGGCGAACAACTCGTCCTCGCTGGCCGCACGGGTAGCCCGCACGGTACTGGCGATACCCCCGCCCTGGGCGGCGATTTCCGCGTAGCTGACGCCTTGCAGGCGCTGCTCGAACTCGCCACTGCGGTTGCCACCGAACACGGCGTGGGTGTGGCAATCGATCAGCCCGGGGGTGACCCAGGCGCCGCCCAGGTCCACCGTGCGGTCAGCGTCGACCGGCGCCAGCTCGGCGCGTGGGCCGATCCATTCGATCAGCCCGGCGCTGGTGACGATGGCCGCGTCTTCGATGGCCGAGTAACGGCCCTCGGCCATGGTTGCCACATGGCAATGCTGCCAGACGGTTCTCATGCACAATCTCCTTTGCTAGCGGTGCAGCTCGACAGGCTCTGCCACTGGTTGGCCCTGCCCTGCGCGCGGCTTGCACCACAGCAGGTAGGACGCCACCAGGAACACCACCCATATCACGCCGACGATCAATGCCGCCTGGGTATCCGGGAAGTAGCCGAGCACGCCAAAGATGAAGACCATGAACGCAATGGCCATGGCCGGGCCGTATGGCCAGAACGGTACCGGGAACTTGAGCTGGGTCACTTCTTCACGGCTCATGCTGCGGCGCATGGCCACTTGGGTGAGCAGGATCATCAACCACACCCACACGGTGGCGAAGGTGGCGATCGAAGCGATCAGCAGGAACACGTTCTCAGGGATCAGGTAGTTGAGCAGCACGCCAATCAGCAGCGCGGCGCCCATCACCACCACGGTCATCCATGGCACACCGTGTTTAGACAGCTTGCCGAAACTGCGTGGCGCATGGCCTTGATGGGCCAGGCCATACATCATGCGGCCAGCACCGAAGATGTCACTGTTGATGGCCGAGATCGCAGCGGAAATCACCACCACGTTCAGCACTGCGGCGGCAGAGCCAATCCCCAGGTTGCTGAAAATCTGCACGAACGGGCTACCTTCGCTGCCGATCTGCGGCCACGGGTACAGGCACATCAGTACGAACAGGGTGAGCACATAGAACAGCAGGATGCGCAGGGGCACGGCGTTGATTGCCTTGGGGATGACCCGCTGCGGGTCCTTGGCTTCACCGGCAGTCACGCCAATGATCTCGATGCCGCCGAAGGCGAACATCACCACGGCAAAGGAGGCGATCAGCCCGCCCACGCCATTGGGCATGAAGCCGCCATGGTCGAACAGGTTGCTCACACCGACGGCATGCCCGGTACCCACCTGGCTGAAACCGAAAGCCATGATGCCGAGGCCGGCCAGGATCATTGCGACGATGGCGCCCACCTTGAGCAGCGACAGCCAGAATTCCATCTCGCCAAAGACCTTGACGTTGCACAGGTTGAGGCCGCCGATGATGAAGACGATGCCCAGCACCCAGATCCAGCGGGCTACCTCCGGGAACCAGAAACCCATGTAGATACCGAAGGCGGTGACGTCGGCGATGGCGACAATGACCATCTCGAAGGCGTAGGTCCAGCCGAGGATGAAGCCGGCCATGGGGCCGAGGTAGGTGCTGGCGTAATGGCCGAAGGAGCCGGCCACCGGATTGTGCACGGCCATTTCGCCGAGGGCGCGCATGACCATGAACACAGCGGCGCCGCCGATCAGGTAAGCCAGCAGCACGGCCGGGCCTGCCATCTGAATGGCTGAGGCGGAGCCGTAGAACAGCCCGGTTCCGATGGCGGAACCGAGGGCCATGAAACGGATGTGGCGGGCATTTAGCCCGCGCTTGAGACCTTGAGCTTGTTGCATGTCACGTCCTTAAATTGTTTTTGTGGTCGTGAGATCAGGGGGCTGGCATGCAGCCCTTTCGCAGCACAAGGCTGCTCCTACAAGGGAGCGCGTCGCTTTTGCAGGGGCAGCCTTGTGCTGCGAATGGGCCGCACAGCGGCCCCAGGGGGCATTACAGGCTTGGCAGCACACCTGCCGGCAGCAAACCGGTCAAACTACCCTTGGCCAACAGTTCCACAGCCTTTTCGATGTCCGGCGCGAAGAAACGGTCACGGTCGTAGTGCGCCACTTCGCTGCGCAGCGCCTGGCGTGCTTTCTCCAGCTTGGCCGAAGTCTTCAGGCCTTTGCGCAGGTCCAGGCCCTGGCATGCCCCCAGCCATTCGATGGCCAGCACGCCACGGGTGTTTTCGGCCATTTCCCACAGGCGCTTGCCGGCAGCCGGGGCCATCGACACGTGGTCTTCCTGGTTGGCCGAGGTCGGCAGGCTGTCGACACTGTGCGGGTGCGACAGGGCCTTGTTCTCGCTGGCCAGGGCGGCAGCGGTGACCTGGGCGATCATGAAGCCGGAGTTGACCCCACCGTTTTCCACCAGGAACGGCGGCAGCTGGGACATGTGCTTGTCCATCATCAGCGAGATGCGGCGCTCGCTGAGCGAACCGATTTCGGCGATGGCCAGGGCCAGGTTGTCGGCGGCCATGGCCACCGGCTCTGCGTGGAAGTTGCCACCGGAAATCACGTCACCCTCGGCAGCGAACACCAGCGGGTTGTCCGACACGGCGTTGGCTTCGATGCCCAGCACCTCGGCAGCCTGGCGCAGCTGGGTCAGGCACGCGCCCATGACCTGCGGCTGGCAGCGCAGCGAGTACGGGTCCTGGACCTTGTCGCAGTTCTTGTGCGACAGCGACACTTCGCTGGAATCGCCCAGCAGGTCGCGGAAACACGCGGCAGTGTCGATCTGGCCGCGCTGGCCACGCGCTTCGTGAATACGCGCATCGAACGGCGAACGCGAGCCCAGTACGGCTTCGACGCTCAGGCCGCCGCAGGCGATAGCCGCAGCGTACAAGTCTTCGGCATAGAACAGGCCACGCAGGGCATAGGCGGTGGACGCCTGGGTGCCATTGAGCAGGGCCAGGCCCTCTTTGGCAGCCAGGGTCAGCGGTTCGAGGCCGGCAACCGCCAGGGCTTCGGTGGCCGACAGCCACTGACCCTTGTAGCGGGCTTTGCCTTCGCCCAGCAGCACCAGCGACATGTGCGCCAGCGGCGCCAGGTCGCCGGAAGCACCCACCGAGCCTTTCAGCGGGATGTGCGGGTAGACTTCGGCGTTGACCAGGGCGATCAGCGCATCGATGACTTTGCGGCGAATGCCGGAGAAGCCACGGCTGAGGCTGTTGATTTTCAGCACCATGATCAACCGCACCAGGTCGTCATCCAGCGGCGCGCCAATGCCAGCGGCGTGGGACAGCACCAGCGAGCGCTGCAGGTTTTCCAGGTCGTGGCTGGCGATGCGGGTCGAGGCCAGCAGGCCGAAACCGGTGTTGATGCCGTAGGCAGTGCGGTCTTCGGCAATGATCTGCTCGACACAGGCGACGCTGGCGTCGATGGCCGGCGCGGCGCTGGCATCCAGTTGCAGGCGCACGGGCGCGGCGTAGATCGCGCGCAGCTGGGCCAGGGTCAGGGTGCCTGGCTTGAGGGTGAGTTCGGTCACGTTACTACTCCAAATCGCGTGGAGCCGCAGGCCCGTTCGTGGGTGCCTGCGCGCTCCTTCTTGTTGTTCAGTATCACCCCTGGCGGGATGCGATCCAAAGCGTGGCAATCAGCCAGTGATCATCGGCAGGTCCAGGCCCTGCTCCTTGGCGCAGTCGATGGCGATGTCATAACCGGCATCGGCGTGGCGCATGACACCAGTCCCTGGGTCGTTGGTCAGTACGCGGGCGATGCGCTCGGCGGCTTCATCGGTGCCGTCGCAGACGATGACCATGCCCGAGTGCTGCGAGAAGCCCATGCCCACGCCACCACCATGGTGCAACGACACCCAGGTAGCGCCGCCTGCGGTGTTCAGCAGGGCGTTGAGCAGCGGCCAGTCGGACACAGCGTCCGAGCCATCACGCATGGCTTCGGTTTCGCGGTTGGGGCTGGAGACCGAACCCGAGTCCAGGTGGTCACGGCCGATCACGACCGGTGCCGACAGCTCGCCGCTGCGGACCATTTCGTTGAAGGCCAGGCCCAGCTTGGCGCGCAGGCCCAGGCCAACCCAGCAGATACGTGCCGGCAGGCCCTGGAAGCTGATGCGCTCGCGGGCCATGTCCAGCCAGCGGTGCAGGTGGGCGTCGTCGGGGATCAGTTCCTTGACCTTGGCGTCGGTCTTGTAGATGTCCTCGGCCTCGCCAGACAGCGCCGCCCAGCGGAACGGGCCTACGCCGCGGCAGAACAGCGGACGGATATAGGCAGGGACGAAGCCCGGGAAGTCGAAGGCATTGGCCACGCCCTCTTCCTTGGCCATCTGGCGGATGTTGTTGCCATAGTCGAAGGTCGGGACGCCCTGCTTCTGGAAGTCCAGCATGGCCTGCACGTGCACGGCCATCGACTGCTTGGCGGCCTTGACCACTGCAGCAGGTTCGGTCTGCGCGCGGTCGCGGTACTGCTCCCAGGTCCAGCCGGCAGGCAGGTAGCCGTTGAGCGGGTCGTGGGCGCTGGTCTGGTCGGTGACCATGTCCGGGCGCACGCCACGCTTGACCAGCTCTGGCAGGATTTCGGCAGCGTTGCCGTGCAGGGCGATGGAGATAGCCTTGCCTTCGGCGGTGTATTTGGCGATGCGCACCAGCGCGTCGTCGAGGTCGGTAGCCTGCTCGTCGACGTAGCGGGTTTCCAGACGGAAGTCGATGCGGCTCTGCTGGCATTCGATGTTCAGGGAGCAGGCGCCAGCCAGGGTAGCAGCCAGTGGCTGGGCGCCGCCCATGCCGCCGAGGCCTGCGGTGAGTACCCACTTGCCTTTCAGGCTGCCGCCGTAGTGCTGGCGACCGGCTTCGACGAAGGTTTCATAAGTGCCCTGGACGATGCCCTGGCTGCCGATGTAGATCCAGCTGCCGGCGGTCATCTGGCCGTACATGGCCAGGCCCTTGGCGTCCAGTTCGTTGAAGTGCTCCCAGTTGGCCCAGTGTGGCACCAGGTTGGAGTTGGCGATCAGCACGCGCGGGGCGTTGCTGTGGGTCTTGAACACGCCGACCGGCTTGCCCGACTGCACCAGCAGGGTTTCGTCGTCTTCCAGGCGGGTCAGGGTTTCGACGATCTTGTCGTAGCATTCCCAGTTGCGGGCGGCGCGGCCGATACCGCCATACACCACCAGTTCTTTCGGGTTTTCCGCAACCTGTGGGTCGAGGTTGTTCATCAGCATGCGCAGTGGCGCTTCGGTCAGCCAGCTTTTGGCGGTCAGCTTGTTGCCACGTGGGGCACGGATTTCAACGTCACGGTATTTGTTGTTGTCGGTCACGGGAAAGGTCCTCTGCGGTCGTCCGCGGGCGGGTATGTCGTGGTCAATATACAAACACACCTTTACTTGTATGTACAAGCATGGACAACCAAAATAATTGGACCTTGCCGTTCCTGGCTTGAGTTTTGTGGCGGCGCATAGATCGAGCGCCGCCCGCGCGGCGGTCGATCTCACAGGCGATGAAAACCTATCGCCGGCCCCATCAACGTGAAACGAGTTCGATCAGGCAGAATCGCCCCTGAACCTCCAGCCCAAGCAACTCATCGTTGCCCTCCAGCCGCAGGCAGTCATACAACCCCAACCGCTGCACCTCACGCCCCGCCATGGTCACTTCCACGTGGCTGCTGGCAGCAAACAACAGCACCGTCGACGCCGAGCTGTACAAACGGCTCGTGCCATCGAACCACTGCAACCGGGCCCGGTATCGCTGCGGTGCATAGATCAGGTTGAAATCGCGGATCGCCCCACCCAGCAGCTTGCAGCTGACCTGGCTTTCGCCGCTGAAGGCAAAGGCATCGAACGGCAGCAACGGCCGGCTGGGCTGGCCATCGACCAACAGGCGCATGCCATCGCCCTGCAGCACGGTGATGATCCGCTGGTAACCGGCGAAGGTGGAAAAGCCGCCAGACTCTTCGATATCGGCAATCGACAGGCGCCAGCCAAAGCCGTCCAGGCCCTCTCCACTGTCGCGGGTGATCTCTTCAGTGAAACCGCCACCGTTCTTCCACGGCATGCGCGGGTAATCCTGTGCGCGCAACAACTGCAGCTGGCTCATTTGCTGAAACGTCCTTCCAGGCGATGACGGGAACCGGGGTGGATCAGCCGCGCCGCGGTTACCGGCTGGCGGCCGGACCAGGTACGACGGCGGATCAGCAGGCAAGGTTCGCCCCGCTCGATCTGCAGCAGGCGGCATTCTTCCGGCTCGGCCAGGATGGCTTCGACCACGTGCTCACCCTCGGTCAGCGGTGCTACCTGGGACAGGTAGGCATATGGCGTCTGCCGGGTGAAATCCTGCTTGAGGTAGTCGGGTGCGATAGCGGCGTTGACGTAGCGGTCCTCGATCTGCACCGGCACGCCGTTCTCGAAATGCACGATCAGCGAGTGGAACACCCGCTGGCCTTCACGCATGTCCAGGGCCAGGGCCCGTTCGGAACCGGCTGCTTCCTCGGTGAGCGTGATCACCTGGCAGCTATGCTGATGGCCGCGTGCGGCAATTTCATCGGCAATGTTGTTGACTTCGAACAACGCCGAACGGCCCTTTGGCTCGGCTACGAACGTGCCGACCCCTTGCATGCGCACCAGCAGGCCGTCGGCCGTGAGTTCGCGCAGGGCACGGTTGATGGTCATGCGGCTGAAGCCCAGCTCGCTGACCAGTTCGCTCTCCGAGGGGACCCGGTGATGCGGCGGCCAGCTGCCGTTGTCGATCTGCTGGATGATCATCTGTTTGACCCGGGCGTACAGCGGCGCCGGGCCCTCGCCCATCTGGGCAACCAGCGCGGAGACAGGAGGTGTCGGCACGGCGTTGGATCCTTGTGCATAGGGAATGAGCGGTAGCTTGCCGCAGTTTACCCGGCAGGCAAACGCCTGTATATGTATATACAAGTTAACAATAACAGGATTTGACCGATGTCCGCCTACTTCGCCGAACGCGCTCTGTTGCCTACGGGCTGGGCCAGCCATGTCCGTATCGAGGTCGCCAGCGATGGCCATGTGACCCGCATCGAGCCGGGCGCTTCTGCCGAAGGCGCCGAGCGCCTGGCCGGCCCGTTGCTGCCCGGCATGCCCAACCTGCACTCGCATGCCTTCCAGCGCGCCATGGCGGGTTTGGCGGAAGTCGCCGGCAACCCCAACGACAGCTTCTGGACCTGGCGCGACCTGATGTACCGCCTGGTCGGGCAGATCACCCCGAAGCAGCTGCAGGTCATCGCCCGCCAGCTGTATATCGAAATGCTCAAGGCTGGCTACACCTCGGTGGCCGAATTCCATTACGTGCATCACGACCAGGCAGGCAAGGCCTACGCCGACCCGGCCGAGCTGTCCCGCCGCATCAGCGCGGCCGCGGCCGACAGTGGCATTGGCCTGACGTTGTTGCCGGTGCTGTACAGCTACGCCGGGTTCGGCGGGCAGGCGCCGAACGACGGCCAGCGGCGCTTCATCAACACCACCGAACAATACCTGCAACTGCAGGCGCAACTGGCCCCGCTGCTGGCCGCGCAACCCGCTCAGCATCTGGGCCTGTGCTTCCACTCGCTGCGTGCGGTGACGCCGGGGCAGATTGCCGAAGTGCTGGCGGCCAGCGACAAGCAATGCCCGGTGCATATCCATATCGCCGAGCAGCAGAAGGAAGTGGACGACTGCCTGGCCTGGAGCGGCCTGCGCCCGCTGCAATGGCTGTACGAGCATGTGGAGGTGGACCGTCGCTGGTGCCTGGTGCATGCCACCCATGCCGAGCCGGATGAAGTCACCGCCATGGCCCGCAGTGGTGCGGTGGCGGGGTTGTGCCTGACCACCGAGGCCAACCTGGGCGACGGGATTTTCCCGGCGGTGGACTTCCTTGCCCAGGGCGGGCGTATGGGCATTGGTTCGGACAGCCATGTGTCGCTGAGCGTGGTGGAAGAACTGCGCTGGCTGGAATATGGCCAGCGGCTGCGTGACCAGCGACGCAACCGCTTGTACCGTGGGGATCAGCCGATGGTCGGGCGCACGCTGTACGACGCCGCGCTCGCGGGCGGTGCACAGGCACTGGGGCAAGCGGTCGGGGAACTGGCCGTGGGCAAGCGCGCCGACTGGCTGGTACTGGATGGACAAGACCCCTACATCGCCCTGGCGGATGGCGATGCCATTCTCAACCGCTGGCTGTTTGCTGGCGGGGATCGCCAGGTGCGCGATGTGATGGTGAACGGGCAATGGGTGGTGCGCCAGGGGCGGCATGCGCAGGAAGAGGAAAGTGCGGGGGCGTTTGCCGGGGTGCTGCGGCAGCTCTTGGGCTGAGCGTATTGGGGCTGCTTTGCAGCCCTTTCGCGGCACAAGGCCGCTCCTACAGGGGAACGCGTATCCCTGTAGGAGCGGCCTTGTGTCGCGAAAGGGCCGCAAAGCGGCCCCAAAAATCAGTGCATTTTTACGATTTGCTGATCGGACGCCCGCCAGATCAGCCGGCTGGTGTCATACCCCTGCTGGCGTGCCTTGGCCAGCAAGTGCTCGCGCTCCCAAGCCGGCAGCGTCGGCGTGCGTGACAGTATCCACAGGTACTTGCGGTCCGGGCTGCCGACCACTGCCGTGCGGTAGCGATCGTCCACGTACAGAATCCAGTATTCGCCCCGAGCCACGCCAGGCACCAGCTTGGTAAACCAGTTATCAAACTCTACCCACAGTTTATCGGTGTGCCCGGGCTCCTGGATGCTTGCGTGCCCCTCGGCACGCAGCCACTCATCACCCATGGTGCGGCAGCGGTTGAGCACACCAAACGTACCATCAGGCTTGAGGTTGTAGTGCGCCTCGGACTGCTCGCAGCCGGTCTGGTAGCGCATGGGCAAGCGCGCCAGTTCGAACCATTTGCCCTGGTAGCGCTTGAGGTCGACGTTGCCAGCGGTCTTCGGCGCCAGCGGGTCGTGCACCGAGCCCGCGCAACCACCCAGCAGCAACGCCAGGCATACCCCCATCAGCAGGTACAGACGCCTCATTTGAGGCCCTGCCCTGAATACATCAGCACCTTGTCAGCCGCGTACTGCACGCTGATAAAACTTTTCTCGTCCCCCCAGGTGCAGCTGCTCATGCCCAGCGCGCCAGAGCACTCGGTCGGCGTACCGAGCAACTGCTCGACCTCGGCCTTGTTCATACCGGCCTTGATCTTGGAATAGTTTTCCTGGTTGATCTTGCTGCAGGCAGTCAGGACGACGCACAGCGACAACAGGGCGAGGGAACGCAACGACATGAAGGACACTCCTGAAGAGGGGAAACAGGCGAGTGGCCTGCAGTGACCTTCGACGGGAAAATCCCTCCCAGGTTCCCTGCCCTACCCCCTTTGCACCTACACCATTGGTCGGATGGCCATTACTGTGCGATTAATCACAAAGCATTAATCACGCGCCAATAAAAAGGCCGCCCCCTTTCAGGGGCGGCCTTACGTCGCGACGGCCTGCGCAGCAGGCCCGTGGGCATCAGAATCTGGAGCCAGGCTCCAGCAAAAAGTCCATCTCTTCGCTGGTGCTCGGCCGCTCCAGCACCAGGTTGCGGTGCGGGAAGCGCCCAAACCGGGCAATCACCCGCTGGTGCTGCTCGGCATAGTCCAGGAAGCCTTCGAACAGCCGCCGGCTAGCTTCGGGCTGCTCGTCCAGCAACAGCTGATAACGCTCGACACACAGGTTCTGCCAGTCCAGCACCTCGGCATGCTCCAGCACCAGCAGCACGAACACACGCTGGATCGGCAGCAACTGGTAGTCCCAGCCCTTCTGCAGGCCCTGCATGGCCACCACCTGGGCACGCCGGTCGCCCTCGAAGGCGCGCGGCGTGTCGCGGTAGATCATGCGCGGCAGCTGGTCCAGCAAGATCAGCAGGCCCAGCCAGCCCTGCGGGCTTTGCTGCCACTCTTCGAGCCCACCCGCCAGGGCGTGCTCGACCAGGTCGCCAAACAGCGCATGGGCATCGGCATCGTGATGCTTGCCGAACCACAGCGTGCTCTTCTCGTCAGCCACGGCCTGGGCACTGGTGCCCCAACCGAACCACCATTCCAGCAACGGCTGCCAAGGTGCGAGCATGACTTACTCCTTGTGGTAGGCGGTGACGCGCTCTACCTCTTCCTTCGAGCCAAGGATCACCGACACGCGCTGGTGCAGGCTTTCTGGCTTGATGTCGAGGATGCGATCGTAACCGTTGGTAGAGGCGCCGCCTGCCTGTTCGATGATGAACGACATCGGGTTGGCTTCGTACATCAGGCGCAGCTTGCCCGGCTTGCTTGGCTCGCGGGCGTCACGTGGGTACATGAACAGGCCGCCACGGGTCAGGATGCGGTGCACGTCGGCCACCATCGAGGCGATCCAGCGCATGTTGTAGTTCTTCTTCAACGGGCCGGTTTCGCCGGCCAGCAGTTCGCCCACGTAGCGTTGTACCGGGGCTTCCCAGTGACGCTGGTTGGACATGTTGATGGCGAATTCGGCGGTGGTCGCCGGCACCTGGATGTTTTCGTGGGTCAGGACGAAGCTGCCCAGTTCACGGTCCAGGGTGAAGCCCTTGACGCCGTTGCCCAGGGTCAGGATCAGCATGGTCTGCGGGCCGTAGATGGCGTAACCGGCGGCGACCTGCTCGGTGCCTGGCTGCAGGAAAGCTTCTTCGTTCAGGCTTTCATTCTGGCTCAGGTACTGGTTAGGGCAACGCAGCACCGAGAAGATGGTGCCGACCGAGACGTTGACGTCGATGTTCGACGAACCGTCCAGTGGGTCGAAGACCAGCAGGTACGCGCCTTTCGGGTACTTGCCCGGGATCTGGTAGGCGTTGTCCATTTCTTCGGAGGCCATGCCTGCCAGGTGGCCGCCCCATTCGTTGGCTTCCAGCAGGATATCGTTGGAAATCACGTCCAGTTTCTTCTGGACTTCGCCCTGCACGTTTTCAGTGCCCATGCTGCCCAGCACGCCGCCGAGGGCGCCTTTGGACACGTGATGGCTGATTTCCTTGCACGCACGCGCCACCACTTCGATCAGGAAGCGCAGATCGGCAGGGGTATTGTTGCTGCGGGTCTGCTCAATCAGATAGCGACTCAGGGTAACGCGGGACATGTATGGCTCCGAAAGGATTGGGGGAGTAAAAACCCCCGCAGTTTACAGGGAGAGTGGCGGGCTAGCGAGCAATCAGACTCGCCACGGCTCTCAGACGGCACAATAGGTCGCTAGTTCAGCCTTCGCCAGCCCGGCTGTCGAGTGGGACTGCTTTGCAGTCCATTCGCGGGGCAAGCCCGCTCCCACAGGTTTTGTGCTGCCTTCAAGGCAACGCAGATCCTGTGGGAGCGGGCTTGCCCCGCGAATGGGCCGCAACGCGGCCCCAAATGCTCAATCCAATGCCTTCCAGATATCGGTGGCATATTCGCGAATGGTGCGGTCCGACGAGAACCAGCCCATCCGTGCGGTGTTCAGCACCGCCATGCGCCACCACTCCTGCGGCGTGTGCCACAGTTCCTCGACCCGCCGCTGGGCATCCCAGTAGGCATCGAAGTCGGCACACACCAGGAAGCGGTCATAGGCCACCAGCCCGTCGATCAAACCGGTGTAGCGTGAGGGGTCGTCTGGCGAGAACACACCGCTGCGAATCGCCTGCAACACGTCGCTCAAGCGGTTGGAAGCGGCTATGGCGGCGTTGGCACCAAAGTCACCGGCACGCTTGCGCGCCTCGACCTGCTGCGCAGTGAGGCCAAAGATGAACATGTTGTCGGTGCCCACCTGCTCGCACATTTCCACGTTGGCACCGTCCAGGGTGCCGATGGTCAGCGCACCGTTCAGGCCGAACTTCATGTTGCTGGTACCGGAGGCTTCATAACCTGCCGTGGAAATCTGCTCGGACAAGTCGGCCGCCGGGATGATGCTTTCGGCCAGGCTGACGTTGTAGTTGGGCAGGAACACCACCTTCAGCAGGCCGCGCACGGTCGGGTCGTTGTTCACCACCCGGGCGATGTCGTTGGCCAGCTTGATGATCAGCTTGGCCTGGTGGTAACTGGCCGCAGCCTTGCCGGCGAAGATCTTCACCCGCGGCACCCAGTTGGTGCCGGGGTCGTTGCGTATGGCCTGGTACAGCGCCACGGTGTGCAGCAGGTTGAGCAACTGGCGCTTGTACTCGTGGATCCGCTTGACCTGCACATCGAACAGCGCCTCGGGGTTCACCGTGACACCAATGCGGTCCTGGATGATGCTGGCCAGGGCGCGCTTGCTGTGCAGGCGCTGAGCGGCAAACTGCTTGCGGAAACCCGCCTCGTCGGCGAATGGCACAAGGCCAGCCAGAAGCCCTTCAGGGTCATCCTTGAGCCCCGGCCCGAGCGCTTCGACCAGCATCTCGGTCAGCAGTGGGTTGGACTGGTACAGCCAGCGGCGGAAGGTAATGCCGTTGGTCTTGTTGTTGATTCGTTGCGGGTAGAGCTTGTGCAGCTCGGAGAACACAGTGCTCTTCATCAGCTTGCTGTGCAGCGCCGATACGCCGTTGACGCTGTGCGAGCCGAGGAACGCCAGGTTACCCATGCGCACCCGACGGCCGTTGTCCTCCTCGATCAGCGACACCGCGCGCAGCACGTCGAAATCGTGCATGCCTTTGGCCCGCAATGCGTCGATATGGTAGGCGTTGATCAGGTAGATGATTTGCATGTGCCGCGGCAGCATGCGCTCCATCAGTGCTACCGGCCAGGTTTCCAGGGCTTCGGGCAGCAGGGTGTGGTTGGTGTAGGCGAGCGTGCCAACGGTCAGCTCCCAGGCCTTGTCCCACGGCACCTCGTGCTGGTCCACCAGCAGCCGCATCAGCTCTGCCACGGCAATCGACGGGTGCGTGTCGTTGAGCTGGATGGCGGCTGCGTCGGGCAGGTTGAGCAAGTCCTTGTGCATGTTCAGGTGGCGGCGCAGCAAGTCCTGCAGCGAAGCCGACACAAAGAAGTACTCCTGGCGCAGGCGCAGTTCCTGACCCGCCTCGGTGCTGTCAGCCGGGTACAGCACGCGGGAAATGCTTTCGGCCCGCGCCACTTCGGCCACGGCCCCCAGGTGGTCACCGGCATTGAAGCGCTCCAGGTGCAGCTCTTCCAGCGCCCGCGCACGCCACAGGCGCAAGGTGTTGACGCTGGACCCGCGCCAGCCGACCACGGGTGTGTCGTAGGCCACCGCCCGCACCGTTTCGCCCGGCGACCATACCTGGCGCTGGGTGCCACTGGCATCGTTGACGGTTTCGACACTGCCGCCGAAGCTGATCGGGTAGATCACCTCGGCACGCTCGAACTCCCAAGGGTTACCGAAGTCCAGCCAGTTTTCGGTCTGTTCCTGCTGCCAGCCATCGACCACAGCCTGACGGAACAACCCATGCTCGTAGCGGATACCGTAACCATGGGCGGCAATACCCAGGGTGGACATGCTTTCCATGAAGCACGCAGCCAGCCGGCCTAGGCCACCATTACCCAGCGCGGCGTCGGGCTCAAGCAGGCGGATACGCTCCAGGTCCACATCCAGCCCTTGCAGCGCATCACGGGCGATGTCCAGCAGCCCAAGGTTGCTCAGGCTGTCGTACAGCAAGCGCCCGATGAGGAACTCGAGGGAAAGGTAATAGACCCGCTTCTGGCTACGGCGGTAGGCCAGACGGGTATGGTCCATCCAGTGGTCGACCATGTGATCGCGAGCGGCCAGGGCAATGGCTTCGAACCAGTCGTGGTCGAACGCATGCTCCGGGTCCTTGCCGACCGCGTAGGTCAGCTTGTTCAGTACAGCGGCGCGAAATTCGGCCACCTCGGCGTCACGTGCTTCGGGTTCCTGGGACATGCGGCATCCTCTGGCAAGTTGACGAAAGCGGAGGGAGATTGATGAGACTAGCCCCTTCGACAGGGAGTGACAGTTACTGTTCGCAGTTTTCATGCCCACTTTGCCAATCCGGCAAAAGGTTGTTCATAAATTGAACAATTCCGGTATCATCGCGCGCCCCAAGACCGTGATCCACCCTATAAAGATGAAAACGACCCTGATCGCCGCGGCCGAAGTCGACCGCCTGGAGACCTGGCAGCGCTATACCAGCAACATGTGCCATGGCTGCCATTCGACCTGCTGCACCCTGCCAGTGGAGGTGAAGATCAAGGATCTGATCCGTATCGGCGTGGTAGACGAGTTCGAGAAAGACGAACCCCCGAAGAACGTGGCCAAGCGCCTGCAAAAAGAAGGCATCATCGAGCGCTTCAACCAGAAGTCGGGAATCTTCACCCTGACCCGGATGAGCAACGATGACTGCATGTACCTGGATCGTAAGAGCCGGCTGTGCACCATTTATGACAAGCGCCCGGACACCTGCCGCAACCACCCCAAGGTCGGGCCTCGGCCGGGGTATTGCGCCTATAAGCCCAAGGTAGTCGGGCGCTGATCGTCAACCTCAAGCCCGCGAAGGGGCCAACACAAATCCTGAAGGCATAAAAAAACGCCCCCGGCCTTTCGACCGGGGGCGTTTTCATTCAGCCAAAGCTAACTCAGCTGTTTTTGGCTTTCTTGGCAGCGCGGGTACGCTCGCTTTCGTCCAGGATCTTCTTGCGAAGACGGATGGACTTCGGCGTTACTTCGCACAGCTCGTCTTCCTGGATGTATTCCAGAGCCTGTTCCAGGGTGAAGCGAACTGGCGGAACCAGAGCGATGACTTCGTCTTTACCCGAAGCACGCATGTTGTCGAGCTTCTTGCCCTTGGTAGGGTTGACGCCCAGGTCGTTGTCGCGGCTGTTCTGGCCGATGATCTGACCGTTGTAGATCTCTTGACCGTGCTCGACAAACAGCTTGCCACGCGCCTGCAGGGTTTCCAGCGAGTAGGTCAGCGCCTTGCCGGTTTCGACCGAAACCAGTACGCCGTTCTGACGGCCGGACATGTGACCGGACTTCACCGCGTCGTAGCGGTCGAAGATCGAAGTCAGGATGCCTGCACCGTTGGTCAGGGTCAGGAACTGGTTACGGAAACCGATCAGACCACGCGCCGGGATGTTGTATTCCAGGCGTACACGGCCCTTGCCATCCGGGACCATGTTGGTCAGGTCGCCTTTACGCAGACCCATTTCTTCCATCACCTTGCCCTGTGCTTCTTCAGGGATGTCGATGGTGACGTTTTCGAACGGCTCTTGCTTGACGCCGTCTACTTCACGAATGATTACTTCCGGGCGGCCCAGGGCCAGCTCGAAGCCTTCGCGACGCATGGTTTCGATCAGTACCGACAGGTGCAGCTCGCCACGGCCCGAGACCTTGAACTTGTCCGGGGAATCGGTTTCTTCAACGCGCAGGGCAACGTTGTACAGCAGCTCTTTGTCCAGACGGTCCTTGATGTTACGGCTGGTGACGAACTTGCCTTCCTTGCCGCAGAACGGCGAGTCGTTGACCTGGAAGGTCATCGAAACGGTTGGCTCGTCAACGGTCAGCGGCTTCATCGCCTCAACGGCAGTCGGGTCGCACAGGGTGTCGGAGATGAACAGCTCGTCGAAACCGCTGATGCAGACGATGTCGCCAGCCTGGGCTTCTTCAACGTCAACGCGGTGCAGACCGTGGTGGCCCATCAGCTTGAGGATACGGCCGTTACGCTTCTTGCCGTCAGCGTCGATGGCAACAACCGGGGTGTTCGGCTTGATGCGACCACGGGCAATACGGCCAACGCCGATAACACCCAGGAAGCTGTTGTAGTCCAGTGCGGAGATCTGCATCTGGAACGGGCCGTCACGGTCAACAGCTGGCGCTGGAACGTGGTCGATGACAGCCTGATACAGGGCAGTCATGTCTTCGCCCATTTCGGTGTGGTCCAGACCGGCAATGCCGTTCAGGGCCGAGGCGTAGACCACTTTGAAGTCCAGCTGCTCGTCGGTAGCGCCGAGGTTGTCGAACAGGTCGAAGATCTGGTCCAGAACCCAGTCAGGACGCGCACCCGGACGGTCAACCTTGTTGATCACGACGATTGGCTTCAGGCCGGCTTCGAAGGCCTTCTTGGTCACGAAGCGGGTTTGCGGCATAGGGCCGTCTTGAGCGTCGACCAGCAGCAGCACGGAGTCGACCATCGACATTACACGCTCAACCTCGCCACCGAAGTCGGCGTGGCCGGGGGTGTCGACGATGTTGATGTGGTAGCCGTTCCAGTTGATGGCGGTGTTTTTCGCCAGAATGGTAATACCGCGCTCTTTTTCCTGGTCGTTGGAGTCCATGACGCGCTCGTCGTTGAGCTCGTTACGCTCCAGAGTGCCGGACTGACGCAGGAGTTTGTCGACCAAGGTGGTTTTACCATGGTCAACGTGGGCGATGATGGCGATGTTACGCAGATTTTCGATCACAAGTGTATCTCGATCAGAGGATTCGGTTGCCGCCAGTGTAGGCGGCCAATATGTACTGTTTAAGGCTCAGCGGGCCCGGCGGTCGGGAGGGCGATGGCGGATACTGCCGCCAAACAGCCCCGGCGTCTTATGTCGGACGATAAACACGCACATTGGCATGTCCCTCACTGAGCAGATGGTGTGCGTGCAAACGGCTCATCACACCCTTGTCGCAATACAGCAAGTACTGGCGCGTCGGATCCAGATGCTTGAACTTGCTGTTGATGGCATAAAACGGCATGGCCTGGACTTCGATACCGTCCAGCACCAGGGGTTCGTCTTCCTGGGCATCGGGGTGACGAATGTCGATGACGATCTGGCCCGACAGTGCCTCGGTCACTTCCTCGATTTCGACATCCTTGCCAAGCTCGTCGATCACATGGTCGATGGAGATCAGCTTGGCGCGCTCCAGGGCGCGCTCCAGCACGGCCATGTCGAACTGCTTTTCTTCATGCTCCATGCGGTGGCGCTTGGCGTGAGTGGTCGGGTTTACCGAAATTACGCCGCAGTATTCTGGCATGTGCTTGGCGAAGTCGGCGGTGCCGATTTCGTTGGCCTGGTCGATGATGTCCTGCTTGTGGCTGGCCAGCAAAGGGCGCAGCACCAGCTTGTCGGTGGCCGAGTCGATGATCGACAGGTTCGGCAGAGTCTGGCTGGACACCTGGGAAATGGCTTCGCCAGTTACCAGGGCGTCGATCTCCAGGCGGTCAGCCATGTGCGCGGCACCGCGCAGCATCATGCGCTTGAGGGTCACGCCCATGTAGCTGTTGTCGACCTTGTTGAGGATCTCGCCGACCACTTCTTCGAACGGCACACTGATGAACAGCACGCGCTGGCTGCTGCCGTACTTCTTCCACAGGTAGTGGGCCACTTCCATCACGCCCAGCTCGTGGGCACGGCCGCCGAGGTTGAAGAAGCAGAAGTGGGTCATCAGGCCACGGCGCATCATCTGGTAGGCCGCCACGGTGGAGTCGAAGCCACCGGACATCAGCACCAGGGTCTGCTCCAGGGCGCCCAGCGGGTAGCCGCTGATGCCCTGGTGCTGGTTGTGGATCACGTACAGGCGCTGGTTGCGGATTTCGATGCGCACCAGCACTTCAGGCTTCTTCAGCTCGATGCCGGCGGCGCCACACTGCTGGCGCAGCTGGCTGCCGACGTAACGGTCGACGTCCATCGAGGTGAAGTCATGGTGGCCACCGCGCTTGCAGCGCACGGCGAAGTGCTTGCCGGCCAGCAGGTGGCCGAAGTGATGCTTGCACTTGGCAACGATGTCGTCGAAGTCACCCAGCGGGTATTCCTCAACCTGCAGGAAGTGGGTGATACCCGGTGTGCAGGTGAGGCGCTCGATGATCTCGCGCTGGACCTTTTCGTCCTCGATGCGGGTGACCACTTCGAGATTGTCCCAGACACCATCGACCGCGAGCTCAGGATCGAGGTCCTTGAGCACGTTGCGGATGTTCTTGGCGAGCTGGCGGATGAAGCGCTTGCGCACCGGCCGGCTCTTGATGGTGATTTCTGGGAAGACTTTGACGATAAGTTTCATTGGTTAACAGCGCGCGCAGGGCCTGCCGAAAATGTGGGGCGCGAATTATAGCGGAAACTGCTCAGGATTTGACCAACTTTTGATCAGAAGCTTTGAGATAAATGCAAGGCTGGGGTTTTGTGGCGCCTGTTCCGGCCCTTTCGCGGGTAAACCCGCTCCTACAAGGGTTTGGACAGTCCTCTAAAACCGTGGGGTCCCTGTGGGAGCGGGTTTACCCGCGAAGAGGCCCTCGAAAAAGGCACAAGACTCACCAGTCGCACCATAATAGTGCGCGCCCACCAAAAACCGCATCGTAAGGGTGCACTTTTCCCCGCCAACCCGCCGCCAAATGCCCGCAAACGCCTGCTTTTATCCCACCCTCGCCATTTTCGGGCACTGGCATGCAATTTGCTCCCTTGTGAGGCAGGTAAGCTTGGCCGACTATCCGCGCCCGGCAACACCCTTTTTCCAGGGCAGCGGCCCACCGCGCTCTAGACCCTCCGGAGGACAACATGTCGAAGTCGGTTCAACTCATCAAAGATCATGACGTCAAGTGGATTGATCTGCGTTTCACGGACACCAAAGGCATTCAGCACCACGTGACCATGCCGTCGCGTGATGCGCTGGACGAAGACTTCTTCGAAGTCGGCAAGATGTTCGACGGTTCCTCCATTGCTGGCTGGAAAGGCATCGAAGCTTCCGACATGATCCTGATGCCGGTTGACGACACTGCCGTCCTGGACCCGTTCACCGAAGAACCTACCCTGATCATCACCTGCGACATCGTCGACCCGTCGAGCATGCAGGGCTACGATCGCGACCCACGTGCGATCGCCAAGCGCGCCGAAGAGTACCTGAAGAGCACCGGCATCGGTGACACCGTATTCGCAGGCCCGGAGCCAGAGTTCTTCATCTTCGACGAAGTGAAGTTCCACTCGGACATCTCCGGTTCGATGTTCAAGATCTTCTCCGAGCAAGGCTCGTGGATGACCGGCGCTGACGTGGAAGGCGGCAACAAAGGCCACCGTCCAGGCGTGAAAGGCGGCTATTTCCCGGTTCCGCCGTTCGACCACGACCACGAAATCCGTACTGCCATGTGCAACGCACTGGAAGAAATGGGCCAGACCGTTGAAGTTCACCACCACGAAGTGGCGACTGCCGGCCAGAACGAAATCGGCGTCAAGTTCAACACCCTGGTGAAGAAAGCTGACGAAGTACAGGCCCTGAAATACGTCGTGCACAACGTTGCCGACGCTTACGGCCGTACCGCTACCTTCATGCCGAAGCCACTGTACGGCGACAACGGCTCGGGCATGCACGTGCACATGTCGATCTGGAAAGACGGCAAGAACACCTTCTCGGGTGAAGGCTATGCCGGCCTGTCCGACACCGCCCTGTACTTCATCGGCGGTATCATCAAGCACGGTAAGGCCCTGAACGGCTTCACCAACCCGTCGACCAACTCCTACAAGCGTCTGGTCCCAGGCTTCGAAGCCCCGGTAATGCTGGCCTACTCGGCTCGCAACCGTTCCGCCTCGATCCGTATTCCTTACGTCGGCAGCCCGAAAGCCCGCCGTATCGAAGCACGCTTCCCGGACCCATCGGCCAACCCGTACCTGGCCTTCGCGGCCCTGCTGATGGCTGGCCTGGACGGCATCCAGAACAAGATCCACCCAGGCGATGCTGCCGACAAGAACCTGTACGACCTGCCACCAGAAGAGGCCAAGGACATTCCGCAAGTGTGCGGCAGCCTGAAAGAAGCCCTGGAAGAACTGGACAAAGGCCGTGCGTTCCTGACCAAGGGCGGCGTGTTCTCCGATGACTTCATCGATGCCTTCATCGAGCTGAAGTCGGAAGAAGAGATCAAGGTCCGTACCTTCGTGCACCCGCTGGAATACGAGCTGTACTACAGCTGCTGATCTGATCGGCGCCTCGCGCCGGTAAAATGATCACGACGGCCTCCTTCGGGAGGCCGTTTTCGTTTGCGCCCCACGCAGAACCCTCGCCGCCCACGCTATGCTCTATCTTGGTGCAAGATTGAGTACAGTGCCCCGATTTGCTCCCCAATCTGGTTCACATTAAACGTTTCATCAAGACTTTCTGATCCGAATTTGCGCAGATCCAGGCCTTTATCGGCAAATCCCGCTTCTTTTCGGAGCTTTGGTTTGTTTCTTGCATTTTTCTGTGGAGAGACTGGCATCAGCAGATGCACCCCGAGCCCGGACCTGGCCAAAGAAGTGCCAGGCAAGCGCCAAAAGAGGTCAACGACGCCTTATGACCATCAGCGATGCGCAGCACCGTCTGCTTCTGGACAACCTGACCACCGCCACGTTGCTGCTCAACGCCGAGCTGCGCCTGGAGTACATGAATCCGGCCGCGGAAATGCTACTAGCCGTTAGTGGTCAACGTAGCCATGGGCAGTTCATCAGCGAACTGTTTACCGAATCGACCGAAGCGCTCAGCTCGTTGCGCCAGGCGGTGGAGCAGGCGCACCCGTTCACCAAGCGCGAAGCGCAGCTCACCTCGCTGACCGGGCAGACCATCACCGTCGACTACGCGGTAACGCCCATCCTGAACCAGGGCCAGACCCTGCTGTTGCTGGAGGTGCACCCACGCGACCGGCTGCTGCGCATCACCAAGGAAGAGGCCCAGCTGAGCAAGCAGGAAACCACCAAGATGCTGGTGCGCGGGCTGGCCCACGAAATCAAGAACCCCCTCGGCGGCATTCGCGGCGCGGCCCAGCTGCTGGCCCGCGAGTTACCCGAAGAAGGCCTGCGCGATTACACCAACGTGATCATCGAAGAGGCCGACCGCCTGCGTAACCTGGTCGACCGCATGCTCGGTTCGAACAAGCTGCCATCGCTGGCCATGACCAACATCCACGAAGTGCTGGAGCGGGTCTGCAGCCTGGTCGACGCCGAAAGCCAGGGCTGCATCACTTTGGTGCGCGATTACGACCCAAGCCTGCCGGACGTGCTGATCGACCGCGAGCAGATGATCCAGGCCATGCTCAACATCGTGCGTAACGCCATGCAGGCGATCAGTTCGCAGAACGAACTGCGCCTGGGCCGCATCACCCTGCGCAGCCGCGCCTTGCGCCAGTTCACCATCGGCCATGTTCGCCATCGCCTGGTCGCGCGGGTGGAGATCATCGATAACGGCCCGGGCATTCCCCCGGAACTGCAAGACACCCTCTTCTATCCCATGGTCAGCGGCCGCCCGGACGGTACCGGGCTGGGCCTGGCCATTACCCAGAACATCATCAGCCAGCACCAGGGCCTGATCGAGTGCGAAAGCCACGCAGGCCACACCGCCTTCTCGATCTACCTGCCCCTGGAACAAGGAGCCAACGCCTCATGAGCCGAAGTGAAACCGTATGGATCGTCGACGATGATCGCTCCATCCGCTGGGTCCTGGAAAAAGCCCTGCAACAAGAAGGCATGACCACCCAGAGCTTCGACAGCGCAGATGGCGTGATGGGCCGCCTGGCACGCCAGCAGCCGGACGTGATCATTTCCGATATCCGCATGCCGGGCGCCAGTGGCCTCGACCTGCTGGCACAGATCCGCGAACACCACCCGCGCCTGCCGGTCATCATCATGACCGCCCATTCCGACCTCGACAGCGCCGTGGCGTCGTACCAAGGCGGTGCTTTCGAGTACCTGCCCAAGCCGTTCGATGTGGACGAAGCCGTCTCGCTGGTCAAGCGCGCCAACCAGCACGCCCAGGAACAGCAAGGCCTGGATGTGCCGCAGAACCTGGCGCGCACACCGGAAATCATCGGCGAAGCCCCGGCGATGCAGGAGGTGTTCCGCGCCATCGGCCGCCTCAGCCATTCCAACATCACCGTACTGATCAACGGCGAGTCCGGTACCGGCAAAGAGCTGGTCGCCCACGCCTTGCACCGTCACAGCCCGCGTGCAGCGTCGCCGTTCATTGCCCTGAACATGGCGGCCATCCCGAAGGATTTGATGGAGTCCGAGCTGTTCGGCCATGAGAAAGGTGCTTTCACCGGTGCTGCCAACCTGCGCCGGGGCCGCTTCGAACAGGCGGATGGCGGCACCTTGTTCCTCGACGAAATCGGTGACATGCCCGCCGACACCCAGACCCGCCTGCTGCGGGTGCTGGCCGATGGCGAGTTCTACCGCGTTGGCGGCCATGTGCCGGTCAAGGTCGACGTGCGCATCATCGCTGCGACCCACCAGAACCTGGAGTCGCTGGTGCAGGCGGGCAAGTTCCGTGAGGACTTGTTCCACCGCCTGAACGTGATCCGCATCCACATTCCGCGGCTGTCCGACCGCCGCGAGGACATCCCTGCCCTCGCCCGCCACTTCCTCGCCCGCGCCGCGCAAGAGCTGGCAGTCGAGCCGAAGATCCTCAAGCCGGAAACCGAAGAGTTCATCCGCAACCTGCCGTGGCCAGGCAATGTGCGGCAGATGGAAAACACCTGCCGCTGGATCACCGTGATGGCCTCCAGCCGCGAGGTGCTGATCGGCGACCTGCCGCCCGAGCTGCTGAACCTGCCACAGGATGCCGCACCGGTAACCAACTGGGAGCAGGCCCTGCGCCAGTGGGCCGACCAGGCGCTGGCACGCGGGCAGTCGAGCCTGCTGGACAGCGCGGTGCCGAGTTTTGAACGGATCATGATCGAGACGGCGCTCAAGCACACCGCAGGACGGCGCCGGGATGCGGCGCTGCTGCTGGGTTGGGGGCGTAATACCTTGACGCGCAAGATCAAGGAGCTGGGCATGAATGTGGCGGGTGGGGATGACGAGGAAGGTGACGAGCACTGACTTATCGGTAAACCCGTAATCTCCTGGGGCTGCTTTGCAGCCCTTTCGCGGCACAAGGCCGCTCCTACAGGGGTTCGCTTTCTCCTGTAGGAGCGGCCTTGTGCCGCGAAAGGGCCGCAAAGCGGCCCCAGCTATTTCAGCCCCCGATGCACCGATCCTGTGCCCGATGCACCTCTGGAAGGCACAAATCCCCTCAAAACCCGGCCAAATCCCCCTCAAAGCCCAACATTCACGGGCTTTGCAAAATTGGCACGCCCCCTGCAATAGCTAATACATACCCAGTTTCGGGGGCCCTGGTACAGGCAGGCCGGGTGAACCCCTCTTTTATTCGCAGCACCGCCCGTTTTGGGGACCTCGGTACAGGCAGGCCGGGTCATCCCCCCTTTATACGCAGTAACCCCTTTTGGGGACCCTGGTACAGGCAGGCCGGGATATCCCCTCTTTTATTCGTGCAGTTTCACCTGCACCCGCCAACGCCCATCGTCCTCTGCACCGGCCCACTCGCCGTGCAGGGGACGCGCGGCAATCACCGTCAGCAGCAACCCTTCGTCACTCTTCTGCACCCGCCAGCTGACCGGTTTGCCTTCCAGGCTCAATTGCCCTTGCTGGCTCTTGCCCTGGGCCTGGAACAGCAGCGCAACCGTGCCTTCCACATTCTCGCCATGCAGCTTGGGTTCTTCGTTGAACCACAACGTCAGGCCATCCTGCACCACCTCCACCTGCTGGAGCTCACGCTCGTCGGGCGCGGTCAGGCGGCCAATCATCAGCCCTACCATCAAACCGACAATCGCCAGTGACAGCATTACCCGAGGGAAGGCCTTCGAACGCACGTCCGGTTCAGGAGTAGAATGCCCGTCATCTTCACGCTTGGAGCCGTGCATGTTTCACGTCATCCTTTTTCAACCAGAAATTCCGCCGAATACCGGCAACATCATTCGCCTGTGCGCCAACAGCGGCTGCGACCTGCACCTGATCGAACCCATCAGCTTCGAACTGGATGACAAGCGCCTGCGTCGCGCTGGGCTGGATTACCATGAGTATGCCACGCTCAAGCGCCATGAGAGCCTGGCCGGATGCCTGGAAAGCCTCGGTAATCCAAGGCTGTTCGCCTTTACCACCAAGGGCTCGCACCCGTTCCATGAAGTGGCCTATCAGCCGGGCGACGCCTTTCTGTTCGGGCCAGAAAGCCGCGGTTTGCCGGCCGAGGTGCTGGACAGCCTGCCGGCCGAACAACGCTTGCGCCTGCCGATGCGGCCGGGGTGCCGCAGCCTGAATCTGTCCAATACTGTGGCAGTGACAGTTTATGAGGCCTGGCGGCAAAACGGGTTTGCCGGTAGCTGATCTTAGCCTGCAAGGGCCCTTTCGCGGGCAACAAAAAAGCGCCCCGAGAGGCGCTTTCTTGATACCGGCAGTGATTACTGCACAGTCGGCACTTCGCCGGCTTCCTGCATGCGCTGCATTTCCTGCGCGTACAGGGCGTCGAAGTTGACCGGCGACAGCATCAGGGCCGGGAACGAACCACGGGTCACCAGGCTGTCCAGGGTCTCGCGGGCGTACGGGAACAGGATGTTCGGGCAGAACGCACCCAGGGTGTGGCTCATCGAAGCCGCATCCAGGTTGGCGATCAGGAAGATACCGGCCTGCTGCACTTCAGCAATGAAAGCCACTTCGTCACCGTTCTTGACGGTTACCGACAGGGTCAGCACCACTTCGTGGAAGTCACCTTCCAGGGCTTTCTGCTTGGTGTTCAGGTCCAGCGCAACGCTCGGCTCCCAGGTCTGACGGAAGATCTGCGGGCTTTTCGGGGCCTCGAACGACAGGTCGCGCACATAGATGCGCTGCAGGGAGAACTGAGGGCTGTTGTCTTCTGCAGCAGCGCCGTTGGTCTGTTGGTCAGTCATGGCAGGTCCTTATCCTAATGTTTTTGAATGCAGTGCAAATCAGGCCGCCAGCAGCGCGTCGAGCTTGCCGGCGCGCTCCAGGGCATAGAGGTCATCGCATCCACCGACATGGGTGCTGCCGATCCAGATCTGCGGCACCGACGTACGGCCGGCCTTCTGGCTCATCTCGGCACGAACCTGCGGCTTGCCGTCGACCTTGATTTCCTCGAAGGCCACGCCCTTGCTCTCGAGCAGGTACTTGGCGCGCATGCAGTAGGGGCAGTAGTCGCTGGAATAGACGATGACGGGCTTCATATCACTTCACCAGGGGCAGGTTATCGGCTTTCCAGCTGGAAACGCCACCGCTCAGTTTGGCGGCGGTGTAACCAGCCTTGAGCAGTTCGCGGCAGTGGGTGCCGGACTGCTGGCCCATCGCGTCGACGACGATCAGGGTCTTCTCTTTGTGCTTGTCCAGCTCGCTCATGCGGGCGGCCAGCTTGTCCTGCGGAATGTTGATGGCACCGACGATGTGGCCGGCGGCGTATTCCTTGGCAGTACGGATGTCGATGACCAGACCCTTGTCGGCGTTGACCAGGGCGGTCAGTTGGCCATTGCTCAGGCTCTGGCCGCCACGGCGGATTTCATTGAGCAGCAGCAGGACCAGCAGAACAACGAAGATCGCAACCAGGATGTAGTGATCTGTCGCGAATTGAATCAGGTGAGCAACCATCAGCGGTGTTCCAGGCGATTGAAAATGCCGGCCAGTATACACAGCCCCCCAGTACCACCAAAGCCCGACGGGCCGGCCGCAAAAGTACCTTCATGTTGCCGCACGGGCCGCGCTGGTCAGGGAACAGGACGATTATTCGCCGCAGCTGGCGTATTTGCCCTAAAATGCGTGTCTTTATCATCTTTGAACAACCGTGAGTTTGATTGATGACGAGTACGCCCAAACCCCTGGTCCTGATCATCCTGGATGGCTTCGGCCACAGCGATATCCCCGAACACAACGCCATCTTTGCCGCCAACACACCGGTCTATGATCGCCTGCGCGCCACCCGGCCGCATGGCCTCATTTCCGGCTCGGGCATGGATGTCGGCCTGCCGGACGGGCAGATGGGCAACTCCGAAGTCGGTCACATGAACCTGGGGGCCGGCCGCGTCGTCTACCAGGACTTCACCCGCGTCACCAAAGCGATCCGCGATGGCGAGTTTTTCGAAAACCCGGTGCTCACCGGCGCCGTGGACCATGCAACCAATGCCGGCAAGGCCGTGCACATCCTCGGCCTGCTGTCTGATGGTGGCGTGCACAGCCACCAGGACCACCTGGTAGCCATGGCCGAACTGGCTGCGCAGCGCGGCGCAGAAAAGATCTACCTGCACGCCTTCCTCGACGGCCGCGACACCCCGCCACGCAGCGCGCAGTCGTCCATCGAACTGCTCGACGGCACCTTCGCCAAGTTGGGCAAGGGCCGCATCGCCACCCTGATCGGCCGCTACTTTGCCATGGACCGCGACAACCGCTGGGACCGCGTCAGCGCCGCCTACAACCTGATCGTCGACAGCGCCGCCGAGTACACCGCCGACACCGCCCAGGCCGGCCTGGAAGCGGCCTACGCCCGTGACGAGAGCGACGAGTTCGTCAAGGCCACGCGCATTGGGGAAGCGGTCAAGGTTGAAGACGGCGATGCCGTGATCTTCATGAACTTCCGCGCCGACCGCGCTCGCGAGCTGTCGCGTGCGTTCGTCGAAACCGATTTCAACGAGTTCCCGCGTGCCCGCCTGCCAAAACTGGCGGCCTATATCGGCCTGACCCAGTACTCGGCCAAGATCCCGGCCCCGGCGGCCTTTGCACCTTCCAGCCTGAACAATGTGCTGGGCGAGTACCTGGCCAAGAACGGCAAGACCCAGCTGCGCATCGCCGAGACCGAGAAGTACGCCCACGTTACCTTCTTCTTCTCGGGCGGGCGTGAAGAGCCGTTCGAAGGCGAAGAACGCATCCTGATCCCGTCGCCGAAGGTCGCCACCTACGACCTGCAGCCGGAAATGAACGCACCGCAGGTGACCGATCGCATTGTCGAAGCTATCGAACAGCAGCGGTACGACGTGATCGTGGTCAACTACGCCAACGGCGACATGGTTGGCCACACAGGCGTGTTCGAGGCTGCGGTCAAGGCAGTCGAAGCGCTGGATACCTGTGTAGGGCGCATTGTCGAAGCGCTGGAGAAGGTAGACGGCGAAGCGCTGATTACCGCCGATCACGGCAACGTCGAGCAGATGGAAGACGAATGCACCGGCCAGGCGCACACCGCGCACACCACCGAGCCGGTGCCGTTCATTTATGTGGGCAAGCGCAACGTCACGGTACGCGATGGTGGTGTGCTGGCCGACGTGGCGCCGACCATGCTGAAGCTGCTGGGGCTGGAAAAGCCGGTGGAAATGACCGGTACGTCGATCCTGGTCGACGCCTGATCCGGTGTATCGGGGCCGCTTCGCGGCCCCGATTGCACATGAATTCCAGACCAACGCCCCCCTGCACCCGCAGCGAGGCGTTTTTTTTGCCTGCCCGGGCGGGCATACTAAGCCAGTCTCCATCCTTGGTACGCCAAACCCCATGCTTCGCGCCCTGATCCTACTCGCCCTGTCTTGCCTGCTCAGCCCGGCCTTCGCCGATGAGCGTGCGCAGACCCAGCAGCAACTGGACGCCACCCGCCAGGATATTGCCGAGCTCAAGAAGACGCTGGGCAAGCTCCAGGAAGAAAAGGCCGGTGTGCAAAAGGACCTCAAAGCCACCGAGACCGACATCGGCAACCTCGAAAAGCAGGTGGAGGCTCTGCAGCAAGAACTAAAAAAGACCGAGGGCGATCTGGAGCGCCTTGAAACCGAGAAAAAAAAACTCCAGAGCGCCCGCGTTGAACAACAGCGACTGATCGCCATTCAGGCCCGGTCGGCCTACCAGAACAACGGCCGCGAGGAATACCTCAAGCTGCTGCTCAACCAGCAGAACCCCGAGAAGTTCGCGCGCACCCTCACCTACTACGATTACCTGAGCAAGGCGCGCCTGGAGCAATTGCGCACCTTCAACGAGACCTTGCGCCAGCTGGCCAACGTCGAACAGGACATTGCCGGCCAGCAGCAACAGTTGCTGGCCCAGCGCGCCGACCTCGACAGCCGCCGCCAGGCCCTGGAAGCCGAGCGAGGCAAGCGCCAGCAGGTGCTGGCCAAGCTCAATGGCGACATGAAGGACCGCGACCAGAAGTTGCAGGCCCGCGAGCAGGACCAGGCCGACCTGTCCAAAGTCCTCAAGACCATTGAGGAAACCCTGGCCCGGCAGGCCCGCGAAGCTGAAGAAGCGCGCAAGAAAGCCTTGCTGGCCCAGCAGGAAGCGGAAAAACGCCGCCAGCAGGAAGCCCTGGCCGCCGCTGCTGCCCGCGAACAGGCAAAGGAACCCGTGGAACCACCGAAAAAGGCCCGCACCACCCTCGGCCCGATGGTTTCCACCGACGGCGCAAGCTACGGCGGCGCATTTTCTTCGGCGCGGGGAAAACTTCCATGGCCTGTGAACGGTCGATTGCTGGCACGCTTCGGTGATGCCCGCGGCAGCGACGCCCGTGCAAAGTGGGACGGGGTGATGATCAGCGCCAACCCGGGCACCCAGGTACGTGCGGTGCACGGCGGGCGCGTGGTGTTCGCCGACTGGTTGCGCGGCGCCGGGCTTCTGGTCATTCTCGACCATGGCAACGGTTACCTGAGCCTGTACGGCCACAACCAGAGCCTGCTCAAGAGCGCCGGTGATATCGTCAAGGCCGGTGAAGCCATTTCCACCGTTGGCGACAGCGGTGGCCAGGACGCGGCAGGCTTGTACTTCGCCATCCGCCAGCAGGGTCGGCCTACCGACCCTTCGCAGTGGTGCCGGGGCTAGTCAAATTTCTACGGCGTAGCCTGAATGCTGCGCCGATGCTCCCCAGGGAGCGCTTACAGGATCAGGAGTTCGTTCGACATGCTGCACTCGCCTCGTCTCACCCAGCTGGCCCTGTCCATCGCCCTGGCGGTCGGCGCGCCCCTGGCCACCGCCGCAGAGCCGGCCAAGGCCGCCGCGGTGCCAGCCACCGAGGTGACCGCCAAGGCGCCGCTGCCGCTGGAAGAGCTGCGCACCTTCGCCGAGGTCATGGACCGCATCAAGGCTGCCTACGTCGAACCGGTGGATGACAAGACCCTGCTGGAAAACGCCATCAAGGGCATGCTCAGCAACCTCGACCCGCACTCCGCCTACCTCGGCCCCGAGGACTTCCAGGAGCTGCAGGAAAGCACCAGCGGCGAGTTCGGCGGGCTGGGCATCGAGGTGGGCCAGGAAGACGGCTTCATCAAGGTGGTCTCGCCAATCGACGACACCCCGGCTTCGCGTGCCGGTGTGCAGGCGGGCGACCTGATCGTCAAGATCAACGGCGCCCCGACCCGTGGCCAGACCATGACCGAAGCGGTCGACAAGATGCGCGGCAAGATCGGCGAGAAGATCACCCTGACCCTGGTGCGCGACGGCGGCAATCCGTTCGACGTGACGCTGGCCCGCGCGGTCATCCAGGTCAAGAGCGTGAAGAGCCAGTTGCTGGAGAACGACTACGGCTACATCCGCATCACCCAGTTCCAGGTCAAGACCGGCGACGAAGTGGGCAAGGCGCTGGCCAAGCTGCGCAAGGACAACGGCAAGAAGTTGCGCGGGGTAGTGCTGGACCTGCGCAACAACCCGGGCGGCGTGCTGCAGTCGGCGGTAGAAGTGGCCGACCACTTCCTGACCAAGGGCCTGATCGTCTACACCAAGGGCCGTATCGCCAACTCCGAATTGCGCTTCTCGGCCGACCCGGCCGACGCCAGCGAAGGCGTGCCACTGGTGGTGCTGATCAACGGCGGCAGTGCCTCGGCCTCCGAGATCGTCGCCGGTGCCCTGCAGGATCAGAAGCGCGCCGTGCTGATGGGTACCGACAGCTTCGGCAAAGGCTCGGTGCAGACCGTGCTGCCGCTGGCCAACGACCGCGCCCTGAAGCTCACCACCGCGCTGTACTACACCCCCAACGGCCGCTCGATCCAGGCCCAGGGCATCGTGCCGGACATCGAAGTGCGCCCGGCCAAGCTCACCGCCGAAGTCGACACCGAAAACTTCAAGGAAGCCGACCTGCAGGGCCACTTGGGCAACGGCAACGGCGGCGCCGACCGACCGACCGGCAGCAGCAAGCGCAAAGAACGCCCGCAGGACGATGACTTCCAGCTGAGCCAGGCCCTGAGCCTGCTCAAAGGGCTGAACATCACCTCGGGCAAATGATCCACACGATGCGTTACCTGCTGTGTCTGTTGTTCTGCCTGTTGGCCGGGGTCGCGCAAGCGGCGCCGGCCGGCAAGGCCTACATGAGCATCATCATCGACGACCTGGGCCAGAGCCCCGACCGTGACAGCCGAACCCTTGCCCTGCCTGGGCCGGTGACCATGGCGATCATGCCCGACACCCCGCACGCCAGCGACTTCGCCCGCCAAGCCCACAAGGCCGGCAAGACGGTGATCCTGCACATGCCCATGGACCCGGCCACCGGGCCCTATGCCTGGCACCCGGGCATCGCCATCGACGAACTGGCCCGCCGCCTGGAGGCTGCCTTGGCGAAGGTGCCCTACGCCGCCGGCATCAACAACCACATGGGCAGCCGCATGACGACGCAGCGCGAACCGATGGCCTGGTTGATGGGTGAACTGCAGCAACGCCACCTGTTCTTCGTCGACAGCCGCACCAGCGCCGCCACCGTGGCCGCAGCCGAGGCCCAACGCATTGGCCTGGCCCACGTTTCGCGTGATGTGTTCCTCGACGATGTGCGCACTACCGAGGCGATCACTGGGCAGTTGCAGCAAGGCATCGCCCTGGCGCGCAAGCAAGGGTCGGCAGTATTGATCGGGCATCCTTACCCACAAACCCTCGAAGTGCTGGAACGGGCACTGCCACAGCTCAAGGGCCAGGGCATCGAACTGATCAGGCTCAGCCAGATGATCGCCTTGCGCAGCAACCTGGCGATGCCTGGGCATGGCAAGAATGGCCGCTACACCAATCGCTGAGAAGCTGGGGTTGCTTTGCAGCCCCAATAAAAAACCCCGCTCAGTGAGCGGGGTTTTGTTTGCATCAACAGCAATCAGCTGTACACACGCCCCAGCACCTGGCGGTGGCTTTCGAACTGATCCAGCACATCACGCACGATCTGCTCTGGCGCAAAGCCCATCAGGTCATACTCCTGGCTGCCATCGTGCAGGTACACCTCGGCACGGTAGTAGCGCTGACGCACTTCCGGTTCGCCTTCAACCGGCGCCTCGCTCGGCGCGGCCATATAGCCGTCCAGGCTCACTTCGTAAACGAACGGGTTACCCTCGTCCATCATCACCCGCAGGCCCATCATGTTGCGCGACTGGCCAACGCGGGTTTCCACCTCGAAGCCAAGGGTCTGCAACTGCGCGGCCGCTTCTTTCAGCGCCGGGCTGACCTGCTTGTCCATGAAGCGCTGCACCACAGCCTGGGTCGGTTGCAGCTCCAGCTGGGTCAGGCGCTCGCTGAAACCGCGACGGCCACGGGCGGCCAGCTCGGCGCGTTCGCTTTCTACTGCAACGTCCTGCTTCATGGCCTTGTACAGGCCGAACATGAACAGCACCAGCACCACCGAGAACGGCAGGCCCGCCAGCACGACCATGGTCTGCATGGCTTCGAAGTTGCCGGCAAACAGCAGGCCGATGGTGACCAGGGTGATGACCACCGACCAGAACACCACCATCCAGTGCGGGGCGTCTTCGTCGACCTTGCCGCCTTTGCACGACAGGTTGGCCATCATCACCGCACCGGAGTCGGCCGGGGTAAGGAACAGCACAAAGCCGACAAATACCGCCACACCAATCACGATCTTCGCCGCCGGGAAGTATTCCAGCAGCTGGTAGATCGACATTGACGGCTGTTCCAGCGCTGTCTTGCCCAGCTCCACCGCCCCCTGGTTGATCACCAGGTCCAGTGCGGTGTTGCCGAAGATCGACAGCCAGGCCAAGGTGAAGCCCAGCGGGATCAACAGCACGCCGCTGACCAGTTGGCGAACGGTCCGGCCCTTGGAGATACGGGCAATGAACATGCCGACGAACGGGCCCCAGGAGATCCACCAGGCCCAGTAGAACACGGTCCAAAGGCCCAGCCAGCGTTCGGACTTGCCGGCTTCGCCTTCGTACACGTACAGGTCGAAGGTTTTCAGCACGATGCCGTTGAGGTAGTCGCCAACGTTCTGCACAAAGCCGTTGAACAGGTGCAGGGTGTTGCCCGCCAGCAGCACGAAGAGCAGCAAGCCGCTGAACAGCAGGATGTTCAGGTTGGACAGCCGGCGAATGCCGTTTTCCACGCCCGATACCGCCGCTACGGTAGCCACGCCCGCCATGACCAGGATCACCACCAACAGGTTGGTCTGGCTGTGCTCCATGCCGAACAGGTATTCAAGGCCCGAGGACACCTGCATCGAGCCGATCCCCAGGTTGGTCACCAGGCCCAGCAGGGTCACGAACATGCCGAAGATGTCCACCGCGTTGCCGGCAGCACCCTTGACCCAACGCTCACCCACCAGCGGGTACAGCGCCGAGCGCAGTGCCAGCGGCTGGTTGTGACGGTAGGCAAAGTAACCCACGGCCAGGCCGACCAGGGCGTAGATCGCCCAGCCATGCAGGCCCCAGTGCAGGAAGGTCAGCTGCAGGCCCTGGCGCGCAGCTTCGAGGCTGGCCGGGGTACCTTCCGGTGGGTTGAAGTAGTGGTCCAGCGGCTCGGAAGCGCCGAAGTACAGCAGCGAGATGCCGATGCCGGAAGAGAACAGCATGCCGGCCCAGGCGCCGTAGCTGAAGTCAGGCTGGTCGTCCTTGCCACCCAGCTTGAGCTTGCCGTAATCGGAGAAGGCCAGGTAGACGACAAACAGCAGGTAACCGCAGATCACCAGCATGTAGTACCAGCCAAAGGTACGCGTCAGCCATTTCTGGGCCACGCCCAGCACCTGGCCGGCGGTATCGGGTACAGCGATCAGCAAGGCAGTCAGAACAAGGATCATCAGCGCGGAGGTGAAGAACACTACGCGGTTGACCCGTACCCTCTCGGCGGGGGGCTTGGTAAGTGAGGCAGAACTCATTGCACGAATGCTCCGGGCAGTACGGCTTTGTGGAGGCTAATCATTCTTTCCCGAGCAATTGGTGGAATATCCCCACTGCGTCAGGTGTTATAAAAGCACCCTGGAAACCGTGATCCCGAATCGATACGTTGCAAAAAAACAGACAGGTGGCCTGCTGAAAATGCCCACGCATCCGCAGAGGTGCGCGCATTCGTCACAGATCACCCCGCCCGCTCCAAGGGCCTGTCGCAGGGCCAGTGGCCGTACGGCAGAATCTGCATTTCGCATCGCTCATGCCCGTCAACGCCTTGTATTCCGGGGGTTACGCGATTTCCTGGGGTGTCAATCCGTGCCTTCTTGACCGCCTGAAAGACTGTCAATGGCACAAATTGTCGCAGAGCTTATTCTTTATTGATTGAACGTTCAATCAAAACAAAATAGACTGGCCTTCGCCGAGTCAGCCGCCCGTCGTCTGCTCGCAGGCCTGAGGAGATAGCAAGATGCCCAAGGTCGGTATGCAACCCATCCGCCGCCAGCAGTTGATCGAAGCCACGTTGCAGGCGGTCGATCAGGTCGGTCTGGGGGACGCCAGCATTGCGCTGATTGCCCGTTTGGCCGGTGTGTCGAACGGCATCATCAGTCACTACTTTCGGGACAAGAACGGCCTGATAGCAGCGACGATGGGTTACATCATGAGCATGCTCAACGAAGGCGTCAGAGCACGCCGTCAGGCCCTGACGGATGACAGCCCGCGCGCTCACCTGAAAGTGATCATCGAGGGCAACTTCGATGCCAGCCAGGTGAACGGCCCGGCAATGAAAACCTGGTTGGCCTTCTGGGCTTCCAGCATGCACCAGCCCGATTTGCACAGGTTGCAGCGGATCAACGACCACCGCTTGTATTCCAACCTGTGCTGCCAGTTCCGCCGCGCCCTGCCGCTCTACCATGCGCGTAAGGCAGCCCGCGGCCTGGCAGCCCTGATCGACGGCCTGTGGCTGCGTGGCGCCCTGTCGGGTGATGCATTCGACACCGGCCAGGCGATACGGATTGCTTACGAATACATGGATCTACAACTGGCTAAACAGCACACCCTGGGCACAAACGACCAGGCCGCTGAACAAGCACGCACGGCCCTTGCCAACCCAGCAGGAGCGTGACGCGCAAGCCAAACCACACACTGCACTTGCGAGGACACTATGGCCCGTTTCGGAACGCAAAAACTCTACATTGATGGCGCTTACGTCGACGCTGGCAGCGATGCCACTTTCGAAGCCATCAACCCGGCTACCGGCGAAGTCCTCGCCCACGTGCAACGTGCCACCGAGGCTGACGTCGAGAAAGCTGTCGAAAGCGCCGAGCGTGGCCAGAAAGTCTGGGCTGCGATGACCGCCATGCAGCGTTCGCGCATCCTGCGCCGCGCCGTCGACATCCTGCGCGAGCGCAACGATGAGCTGGCCCAGCTGGAAACCCTGGACACCGGCAAGTCGTACTCCGAAACCCGCTACGTCGACATCGTCACCGGCGCCGACGTGCTGGAATACTATGCAGGCCTGGTACCGGCCATCGAAGGCGAGCAGATCCCGCTGCGCGAATCGTCCTTCGTCTACACCCGCCGCGAGCCGCTGGGCGTGACCGTGGGTATCGGCGCCTGGAACTACCCGATCCAGATCGCCCTGTGGAAATCCGCCCCGGCCCTGGCCGCCGGCAACGCGATGATCTTCAAGCCGTCGGAAGTCACCTCGCTGACCACTCTGAAACTGGCCGAGATCTACACCGAAGCCGGCCTGCCAAATGGCGTATTCAACGTTCTGACCGGCAGCGGCCGCGAAGTCGGCACCTGGCTGACCGAGCACCCGCGCATCGAAAAAGTCTCCTTCACCGGCGGCACCACCACCGGCAAGAAAGTCATGGCCAGCGCCTCCAGCTCCTCGCTGAAGGAAGTCACCATGGAACTGGGTGGCAAGTCGCCACTGATCATCTGCGCCGACGCCGACCTGGACAAGGCCGCCGACATCGCCATGATGGCCAACTTCTACAGCTCGGGCCAGGTGTGCACCAACGGCACCCGCGTGTTCATCCCGGCTGAAATGAAAGCTGCTTTCGAAGCCAAGATCGCCGAGCGCGTTGCCCGCATCCGTGTTGGCAACCCGGAAGACGAAAACACCAACTTCGGCCCGCTGGTCAGCTTCGCCCACATGGAAAACGTGCTGGGCTACATCGCCAAGGGTAAAGAAGAAGGCGCCCGCGTACTGTGCGGCGGCGAGCGTCTGACCGAAGGTGACTTCGCCAAGGGCGCCTTCGTGGCCCCGACCGTGTTCACCGACTGCACCGACGACATGACCATCGTCAAGGAAGAGATCTTCGGCCCGGTCATGAGCATTCTGTCCTACGAGACCGAAGAAGAAGTGATCCGTCGTGCCAACGACACCGAGTACGGCCTGGCCGCCGGTGTGTGCACCAACGACATCACCCGCGCACACCGCATCATCCACAAGCTGGAAGCCGGCATCTGCTGGATCAACGCCTGGGGTGAATCGCCGGCCGAAATGCCGGTCGGTGGCTACAAGCAGTCGGGCGTCGGCCGTGAGAACGGCGTCAGCTCGCTGGCTCAATACACTCGCATCAAGTCGGTCCAGGTAGAGCTGGGCGGCTACAACTCGGTTTTCTAAGCCCTGTCTAGCCACGCCCGTGCCGCTGTGCACGGGCGTTCCCGCTCCCTGATCACCGCCAACACGAGGGTACTTTCATGTCCCAAGAATTCGATTACATCATCGTCGGTGCCGGTTCGGCCGGTAACACCCTGGCTACCCGCCTGACCGAAGACGCCGGCGTCACCGTACTGCTGCTGGAAGCCGGTGGCCCCGACTACCGCTTCGACTTCCGTACCCAGATGCCAGCCGCCCTGGCCTTCCCGCTGCAGGGCCGCCGCTACAACTGGGCCTACGAGACCGACCCGGAGCCGCACATGGACGGCCGCCGCATGGAATGTGGCCGTGGCAAGGGCCTGGGTGGCTCGTCGCTGATCAACGGCATGTGCTACATCCGCGGCAACGCCATGGACTTCGACGGCTGGGCAGAGCTGCCAGGCCTGGAAGACTGGACTTACCTGGATTGCCTGCCGTACTTCCGTAAAGCCGAAACCCGCGACATCGGCCCGAACGATTACCACGGTGGCGAAGGCCCGGTCAGCGTTGCCACGCCAAAGGCCGGCAACAACCCGCTGTTCCACGCCATGGTCGAGGCCGGCGTGCAGGCTGGTTACCCGCGCACCGAAGACCTCAACGGCTACCAGCAGGAAGGCTTCGGCCCGATGGACCGTTCGGTCACCAAGAACGGCCGCCGCTCCAGCACCGCCCGTGGCTACCTGGACCAGGCCAAGAAGCGCCCGAACCTGACCATCGTCACCCATGCCCTGAGCGACCGTATCCTGTTCGACGGCAAGCGCGCCGTTGGCGTGACCTACCTGGTTGGCGACAGCGAAGAGCGTGTTGAAGCCCGTGCCCGCAAGGAAGTGATCGTCAGCTCCGGCGCCATCGCTTCGCCGCAGCTGCTGCAGCGCTCCGGCGTCGGCCCGCGTCACCTGCTGGAAAGCCTCGACATCCCGGTTGTACACGACCTGCCGGGTGTTGGTGAAAACCTGCAGGACCACCTTGAGCTGTACCTGCAGTACGCCTGCACCCAGCCGGTATCGCTGTACCCATCGCTGCTGTGGTGGAACCAGCCGGCCATCGGTGCCGAGTGGCTGTTCAACGGCACCGGCATCGGCGCCAGCAACCAGTTCGAGGCTGGCGGTTTCATCCGTACCCGCCCTGAATTCAAGTGGCCGAACATTCAGTACCACTTCCTGCCGGTGGCCATTAACTACAACGGCTCCAACGGCGTGAAGGAACACGGCTTCCAGGCGCACATGGGTTCCATGCGTTCGCCTGCCCGTGGTCGCATCCAGGCCAAGTCGAAAGACCCGCGCCAGCACCCGAGCATCCTGTTCAACTACATGTCCACCGAGCAGGACTGGCAGGAATTCCGCGACGGCATCCGCCTGACCCGCGAGATCATGGCCCAGCCGGCGCTGGACCCGTACCGTGGCCGCGAGATCAGCCCGGGCGCCGACGTGCAAACCGACGAGCAACTGGACAAGTTCATCCGCGAGCACGCCGAAACCGCCTTCCACCCGTCCTGCTCGTGCAAGATGGGCACCGACGACATGGCAGTGGTCGACGGCGAAGGCCGCGTGCATGGCATGAAAGGCCTGCGTGTGGTCGATGCCTCGATCATGCCGCTGATCATCACCGGCAACCTCAACGCCACCACGATCATGATTGCCGAAAAGATCTCGGACAAGATCCGTGGCCGCAAGCCGCTGCCGCGCAGCACTGCCAAGTACTATGTGGCAGGTGATGCGCCGGTGAAAGGCAAGCCGATGCGTGAAGTGAAGCAGGGTTGAAACCTTGATCAGGGGCCGCACAGCGGCCCCTTTCACTTTTGCTCAGGTGGGCACCGCAAAGAAGGTGCGCATCAACGAGTCATCCCCACTGCCCAGTCGCACAGCCAGTGCCTGGCGGTCGAACAACATTCCGGTGCGCATCTCACGCACGGTATTCCCGCTTGGCGCCTGCGCCAGTGCCTTCAGGCACACCTCCGTAAAGTGATAGTTGTGCCCTTGAACAGCCGTCACCTTTTCCACTTGCAGGTAGCGCCCGGGCATCATCAAAGACTCTGCCTCATCTGGCCGCCTTGAAAAGGGCCCGATCGGCGTCGCCTGCATGTCCTCGCCCGGTTCCAATACATACACCAACGCATTTTCATCAAAAGCACTCCGGCCACTGACCTGGGTCTGAGGGTCGTTGAAAACCTCCCAGAGGGCATAGGGGTTTTCCGTGAATGACGTGAAGTCGGTGGTCACCAGCACATCACCCACTTCAATGGCACCCTCACCGGATACCTGACCCCCCCCGCCCCGCAGGCTGGAAGCCGCCCGGTACAGCCTCACCTGATTACTGACGCCAATTTGCCCCAGTGCGCGGGCAAGGTCGTGGCTGCGCTGGATATTTTCGGCGCGACTGCCCTCTAGCGGCATGCCCCGCCACAGGTTGTTGTAGCGCTCCGGCGAGCTGGTGTACTCGGCAATGGCGGGCGAACCAAAGCCCTGCTCATCGCGATAGACGGGGTACGGCTCACTGAATGCATCCAGATACTCGCCATTGGCCCCCACGGCATCGAGATCAGCGCACGGCACCGCGCCCAACAGGGCTTCCTGCCGCGCCAGCGCCTTATCCGACGTAGCCAGCATTTCGTCTGCCGCCGGGGCCATGTAAGTCCCCCAGTCGACCTTGGCGGCAGAGGCTTGCGCCTGACCTGCCACACGCGGGGGGACGTGGCCATCGGTGAACAGCTCGCTGGCACGCATCATGGCTATATCAAGCAGAATGAACAGAATATCCGTCAGTACTGACCTCCATGCTGCTGTGCGCCAGGCCTGCTTGCCATTGATTGCTCGGTCCAGGTGCAGAGCCAGACTTGCGGTGCCCAGACCGAGCGATGCCAATATCACTGGCCAGCCAAGCGGCGTCATCGGCGCGATTATAAAACTCGCTGCTTGCAAGCCCGCCAGCCAATCGGCCTTGCGCAGTTGGGCGTTGGTGGTCAGCCGCTCATGAGCATCGCTGGCCAGATCATCCATGACCGCATCGCGCAGATGGACGAAAAGGTCCCCTGCAATGGCCGACCCGGAAAGCATGGTGTCGCCCCGCGACTGCGCGAGCAACTTGAAGTAATTGCGTAAACGCGGGCGCAACGACTGCGCCAGTACCCCGTCCCCGACGAACAACCTGACCAGCCGCTCTCGCCCCGCATCCGTGGCTGCCTGGTCAGCCATCCATTCCTGAAACGCGTGGCGATCGTCGAATACCTGCACGACATCCTGTGCATCGGCAAGATAGAGGCACAACCTGCCAGTCTTCAGCTTATGCAGGAACAGCATCCTGGCGCTGATATCGCCGATGGCCAGTGCGCTCCATCCATGTTGGGCATTCGCTTGCTGGTCCTGTCGCAAGCCTTGCACGGTACTCGGCAAACCGGGTACAGCGACCGTTGCCACTACCAGCTCCTGGCGCTCAGGTTCGCTCAACGTAGATCGGCCCACAGCGGCAAGGAAGCGGGCGCGGGCCAAGACACAATAGTCTTCAGTCTTCGCCATGGCGCGAGCGAAACTGGCGCAGTGCCTCGGTGTAGCGCCCCGCGAAATCCAACCGCCAGAACGCCGCCAAGACCTCCTGTGGGTCGAGCCGCACCTCGTTGCGCTCGTCATAGACCCTGTGGCTGGCATCGACCCGGTAGAAGCCACCGTAAATACTCAGCTCGTCAGCACTGGCCTGCTGCTGCGGGCTGAATCGCTGGATGACCAGCTCGGTCAGGCTCAAGGACCGCAGTGGCGGCCCGTTGTGGCACCAGCCAGTGAAGCTCGACGAACTGCTGGCCGCCGACTGGAACTCGTGCCAGTAAAGCCCGTCCGGATCCAGCCAGTAACCTAGCTGGCGGCGAAGCACATGGCCCGCCGCCTGGCGCGCCAAGTTGTGCAAATCAGGAAATTGCCCGAGCAGGCGCTGGGCCACCTGGGCGAGAGAAATGGGTGCTTTGACGTTCATGTTACGCGGCTGCCTCATAGTGGGCGCACCATTGCAGCCGCAAGCTGCAGCGACGATGCGGTATCGCTTTACAGCCTGCGCTGGCCTCGGGTTAGAATCGATTGGCACGCGACCTGCTAGCTTTTGCTGAAAAACGCGCTACCACGTCCCTTCCCGCCGCTGTCTCGGAGTACCTGCCTTTGGATGCAAGCACCATCAACAGCCTGTTCTTGATCGGCGCATTGCTGGTGGGTGCAAGTATCCTGGTCAGCTCGCTGTCGTCGCGGCTGGGCATCCCCATTCTGGTCATCATCCTCGCCGTCGGCATGGTCGCCGGTGTCGATGGTGGCGGCATCATCTTCAACAACTACCCGACCGCCTACCTGGTGGGCAACCTGGCACTGGCCGTGATACTGCTCGACGGTGGCTTGCGCACGCGGGTAGCAAGCTTCCGCGTGGCGCTGTGGCCAGCGCTGTCGCTGGCCACGGTAGGGGTAATGATCACCACCGCCCTCACCGGCCTGGTCGCCGCCTGGCTGTTCAACCTGAGCCTGATCCAGGGCCTGCTGATCGGCGCCATCGTCGGCTCAACCGACGCCGCTGCGGTGTTCTCGCTGCTGGGCGGCAAAGGCCTGAACGAGCGGGTTACCGCCACCCTGGAGATCGAGTCGGGCAGCAATGACCCGATGGCGGTTTTCCTCACGGTCACCCTGATCGACATGATCGCCAGCGGCCAGACCGGCCTGCACTGGAGCTTGCTGGGCCACCTGTTGCGCGAGTTCGGCATTGGCGGGCTGCTGGGCCTGGGTGGCGGCTGGGTGATGCTGCAGCTGGTCAACCGCATTAACCTGGCCGGTGGCCTGTACCCGATCCTGGTGGTAGCCGGCGGGCTGGTGGTGTTTTCGCTGACCAACGCCCTGCACGGTAGCGGCTTCCTCGCCGTGTACCTGTGCGGCCTGGTGCTGGGCAACAAGCCTATCCGCAGCCGCCACGGTATCCTGCACATGCTCGACGGCATGGCGTGGCTGGCCCAGATCGGCATGTTCCTGGTGCTGGGGCTGCTGGTCACGCCCCACGACCTGCTGCCCATCGCCTTGCCGGCGCTAGGCCTGGCATTGTGGATGATTCTGGTGGCGCGGCCGCTGTCGGTGGTCGCTGCACTGCTGCCGTTCAAGGCCTTCCATGGCCGCGAAAAGGGCTTTATCTCCTGGGTAGGCCTGCGCGGCGCGGTACCGATCATTCTGGCGGTGTTCCCGCTGATGGCCGGCCTGCCAGACGCCCAGCTGTTCTTCAATCTGGCGTTCTTCATCGTGCTGGTGTCGCTGTTGGTGCAAGGCACCAGCCTGCCGTGGATGGCCAAACTGCTGAAAGTGACCGTGCCGCCAGACCCGGCACCGATCTCCCGCTCAGCCCTGGAAGTGCACATCACCAGCGAGTGGGAAATGTTCGTCTACCGCCTGGGCGCCGAAAAATGGTGCATCGGTGCCGCCCTGCGCGAGCTGAAGATGCCCGAAGGCACGCGGATTGCCGCCCTGTTCCGTGGCGAGCAACTGCTGCACCCATCAGGCAGTACCGTGCTGGAAGTAGGCGACATGCTCTGCGTGATCGGCCACGAGCACAACCTGCCGGCCCTGGGCAAGCTGTTCAGCCAGGCGCCACAGCGTGGCCTGGACCTGCGGTTCTTTGGCGACTTCGTGCTCGAAGGCGATGCCGAACTGGGTGCCGTGGCAGCGCTTTACGGCCTGAAACTCGATGGCCTGGACGCGAAAATGCCGCTGGCGCAGTTCATCCGACAGAAGGTCGGAGGCGCTCCAGTAGTAGGTGACCAGGTCGATTGGCATGGCACGATCTGGACCGTGGCAACCATGGACGGGAACAAGATCCAGAAAGTAGGCGTCAGATTCCCCGAAGGAACGCGACCCGGACCAGGATTGTTCCTCTAAACTTCGTTTCTGCCGGATCCACAAGTAGTCTGCCTATGTCCCTGCGCGTGTACCTTCGCACAGCCCTGCTCGGGCTGTGCCTGTCCCTTTCCTTTGCGGCCAACGCGGCAGAGGCCCCGACCACCGCCAGCATCCAGAACAGCCTCGACAAGATCGCCGAGCGCAAACTGCCCGAGGCTGACCAGAAGGCCCTGCAGCAAGTGCTCGAACAGACATTGAGCCTGCTTGCCAGCAAGGAAGACAACGAAAGGAAGCTCGCCGCACTCAAGCAGCAGCTGACCAGTGCCCCCAAGGAAACCAGTGACAGCCAGAAGGAGCTCGCCAGGCTCAAGGAAAGCAAGGCGCAGCCTGTCGCTCAACGCTACGCCGCCCTCAGCGTGCCACAGCTCGAGCAAATGCTCAGCGAACGCAACACCCTGCAGGGCGAGCTGCAGAAAGCGCTGTCCGAAGCCAACAGCCTGATCATCAACTCGCAAACCCGCCCGGAACGCGCCCAGGCCGAAATCAGCAACAGCCAGGCCCGTACCCAGCAGATCAACAGCATCCTCAAAACCGGCAAGGATGGCGGCAAATCGATCAACGCCGACCAGCGCAACCAGCTGAACGCCGAACTGGCCTCGCTCAACGCGCTTACCCTGCTGCGCCGCCAGGAACTGGCTGGCAACAGCCTGCTGCAAGACCTGGGCAACGCCCGCCACGACCTGCTGATCGAGCGTGCCGCGCGCCTGGAGCAGGAAATCCAGGACCTGCAGACGCTGATCAACGATAAACGGCTGGCCCAGTCGCAAGAGGCGGTCACCCAGCAATCAATCGAGGCCCAGAAAGCCGGCGGCAGCAGCCTGCTGGCCAGCGAGAGCGCGGCCAACCTCAAGCTTTCCGACTACCTGCTCAAAAGCACCGACCGCCTCAACGAGCTGACCCAACAGAACTTGCGCACCAAGCAGCAACTCGACAGCCTGACCCAGGCCGATCAGGCGCTGGACGAGCAGATCAGCGTACTCAAGGGCAGCCTGTTGCTGTCGAAGATCCTCTACAAACAGAAGCAGGCGCTACCGCACCTCAAGCTCGACCGTGACCTGGCCGATCAGATCGCCGATATCCGCCTGTACCAGTTCGAGATCAACCAGCAACGCGAACAAATGAGCAGCCCGGTCACCTACGTCGACAAACTGCTGGCCACCCAGCCGCAGGCAGACGTCACCCCGGCCTTGCGCAAAGCCCTGCTGGAGGTGGCGATCACCCGCAGCGATCTGCTCGAGCGCCTGAACCGCGAACTGTCGGCACTGCTCAACGAGTCGATCACCCTGCAACTCAACCAGAAGCAGCTGCTGGGCACCGCGCAGAGCCTGCGCACCACCCTCGACGAACAGATGTTCTGGATCCCCAGCAACAAGCCGCTGGACTGGGACTGGCTGAGCTATGTACCCCAGCGCCTGGCCGACCAGGTCGCCAACCTGCCGTGGGGTTCGGGCCTGAAAGAGCTGGCCGACGGCCTGAGCCAGCGCCCGCTGCTGTTCCTGCCGCTGTTGCTGGTAATCGGCGCCCTGTTGTGGCGGCGCAAGTACCTGTACCAACGGCTGGGCAAGGTGCACCAGGACATCGGCCACTTCCGCCGTGACAGCCAGTGGCACACGCCCCAGGCGATCCTTATCAACATCCTCCTGGCGATGCCGGTCAGCCTTGGCCTGGCGCTGTGCAGCTACGCCCTGCAGATCGACGCCCGCGGGCAAAACGCCAACCTCGGCGCCGCCCTCTGGCAACTGGCCCAGGCCTGGCTGGTGTTCTACACCGCCTACCGCATCCTGGCCCCCGGTGGCGTGGCCGAAATCCACTTCCGCTGGCACAAGCCGCAGGTCGAGTTCCTGCGTGGCTGGGTACGCCGCCTGGGCACCGTGGTGCTGGCGCTGGTGGGCGTGGTGGCGGTGGCCGAGCACCAGCCTTCGGCGCTGGCCGACGATGTGCTGGGTATCGGCGTGGTGCTGACCTGCTACGCACTGATGGCCTGGCTGCTCAGCCGCCTGCTGCTCAGCAGCCCCGCGCACCGCGACACCTCGCTGTTCCGCAGGGCCGTGGGCGTAGCGTTCACCGCACTGCCCATCGCCCTGTTCGTCGCCGTGTGTTTCGGCTACTACTACACCGCCTTGAAGCTCACCGACCGACTGATCTACACCCTGTACCTGCTGCTGTTCTGGCTGGTGATCGAGGCGGCGTTCGTGCGCGGGCTGTCGGTGGCGGCACGGCGCCTGGCTTACCAGCGCGCGCTCAGCAAACGGGCAGCGGCCAAGGAAGGGCTGGATGGCGAAGTCATCACCGAAGAGCCGACGCTGGACATCGAGCAGGTCAACCAGCAGTCGCTGCGCCTGATCCGCCTGGCCCTGCTCGGCGGCTTCATCGCCGGCCTGTACTGGGTGTGGGCAGACCTGATCTCGGTGTTCGCCTACCTCAACAACTTCGTCCTGTACGAATACACCAGCGGCACCGGCGCCGCCGCCAGCATGGTGCCGATAAGCCTTGGCGACCTGCTGGGTGCGCTGGTGATCGTCGGCATCACCTTCGCCCTGGCCGGTAACTTGCCGGGCCTGCTGGAAGTGCTGGTGCTGTCACGCCTGAACCTGGCCCAGGGCAGCGCCTATGCCACCACCACGCTGCTGTCGTACACCATTGTCGGCATCGGTATCGTCAGCACCCTGTCGACCCTGGGGGTGAGCTGGGACAAGCTGCAATGGCTGGTGGCCGCGTTGTCGGTGGGCCTGGGCTTCGGCATGCAGGAAATCTTCGCCAACTTCATCTCCGGCATCATGATCCTGTTCGAGCGCCCGGTACGGATTGGCGACACCATCACCATCGGCAACCTGTCGGGCACGGTGAGCAAGATCCGCATCCGCGCCACCACCATCACCGACTTCGACCGCAAGGACATCATCGTCCCCAACAAGACCTTCATCACCGGCCAACTGATCAACTGGTCGCTGACCGACACGGTCACCCGGGTAACGCTGAAGCTGGGCATCGACTACGGCTCGGACCTGGACCTTGTACGCGACCTGCTGCTCAAGGGCGCACACGAAAACCCGCGCGTGCTCAAGGACCCGGAACCGATCGTGTACTTCCTCAACTTTGGTGAAAGCTCGCTGGACCACGAGTTGCGCATGCACGTGCGCGACCTGGGCGACCGCAACCCGACGCTGGACGAGATCAACCGCTACATCAACCGCGAGTTCAAGGCCCACAACATCAAGATCTCGGTACGCCAGGTCGAGGTGTTCCTGATGGACCAAAAGGGCGGCAAGCAGCAGCTGATTCCGCTGGAGCAACCTAAACCGGATGGCACTGCACAGGCCTGAGTGGGCTCGAATGCTTTATTCTGTGCTGAATCTCAGGAGCAGCCCGTGAAAGCCCTCGACCAACTCACCTTCGACAACCGCTTCGCCCGCCTGGGCGATGCGTTCTCCACTCAGGTGCTGCCCGAGCCCATTGCAGACCCACGCCTGGTGGTAGCCAGCGAGTCCGCCATGGCCTTGCTTGAGCTCGACCCCGCCCAGGCCGACCAGCCGGTGTTCGCCGAGCTGTTCAGCGGCCACAAGCTGTGGGAAGAAGCCGACCCACGGGCGATGGTCTATTCCGGCCACCAGTTCGGCTCGTACAACCCACGGCTGGGCGATGGCCGCGGCCTGCTGCTGGCCGAAGTACTCAACGACAAAGGCGAGCACTGGGACCTGCACCTCAAGGGCGCTGGCCAGACCCCTTACTCACGCATGGGCGATGGCCGCGCCGTGCTGCGCTCGTCGATACGCGAATTCCTTGCCTCGGAAGCCTTGCACGCACTGGGCATCCCAAGCAGCCGGGCGCTGTGCGTGATCGGCTCCAGCACCGCGGTGTGGCGTGAAACCCGCGAAAGCGCCGCCATGCTCACGCGCCTGGCGCAGAGCCATGTGCGTTTCGGCCATTTCGAGTATTTCTACTACACCAAGCAGCCCGAGCAGCAGCGCGTGCTGATCGACCATGTACTGGAGCAACACTACCCCGAATGCCGTGACGCCGAACAACCGTACCTGGCCATGTTTCACACCATCGTCGAGCGCAACGCCGAACTGATTGCCCGCTGGCAGGCCTATGGCTTCTGCCACGGGGTGATGAACACCGACAACATGTCGATCCTGGGCATCACCTTCGACTTCGGCCCGTACGCCTTCCTCGACGACTTCGACGCCAACTTCATCTGCAACCACTCCGACGACCGTGGCCGCTACAGCTACGCCAACCAGGTTCCCATCGCCCACTGGAACCTCAGCGCGCTGGCCCAGGCCCTGACCACCGTGATCGAAGTTGAGCCGTTGAAGGAAGCGTTGGGGCTGTTCCTGCCGCTGTACCAGGCCCATTATCTGGACCTGATGCGCCGGCGTCTGGGCCTGACCACTGCCGATGACGACGACATGGCGCTGGTCGAACGCCTGCTGCAGTGCATGCAGCGTGGCGGCGTGGACTACAACCTGTTCTTCCGAAAATTCGGTGAGCAGCCGGTGGCCGATGCGCTGAAAGTGGTGCGCGACGACTTCATCGACCTGGCCAGCTTCGATGCCTGGGGTGCAGATTACCTGGCCCGCTGTGAACGTGAACCCGGCAATGCCGAAGGCCGCCGTGAACGGATGCATGCGGTGAACCCGCTGTATGTGCTGCGCAACTACCTGGCGCAAAAAGCCATCGAAGCGGCTGAAGCGGGGGACTACAGTGAAGTGCGGCGATTGCACCAGGTACTGACCAGACCCTTCGAGGAACAGCCCGGGATGCAGGCCTACGCCGAGCGGCCGCCGGAATGGGGCAAGCACCTGGAAATCAGCTGCTCTTCCTGATTGATGATTGCTCTACCGGCCCTATCGCCGGCAAGCCAGCTCCCACAGGTAACGTGCCAGACTTGAGGCAAGCGGTACCCCTGTGGGAGCTGGCTTGCCGGCGACAGGGCCCGAACAAACAACACAAGGAATTGATATGTCCGACCCACTGGTAATCCCCTGCCCCCACTGCAACGGCCTCAACCGCCTGCCCGCCGAGCGCCTGGGCGATGCCCCGAAATGCGGCCGCTGCAAACAGGAGGTGCTGTTGAGCACCCCCTTCGAGCTCACCGAAGCCAGCTACGCCAGCCAGATCAAAGGCGACCTGCCGCTGCTGGTCGACATCTGGGCCGACTGGTGCGGCCCGTGCAAATCCTTCGCCCCCACCTTCGAACAGGCTGCCCGCCAACTTGCCGGCCGCTGCCGCCTGGCCAAGCTCGACAGCGAAGCCAACCGCAACCTCGCCGGGCAACTCGGCATCCGCTCGATCCCCAGCCTGCTGCTGTTCAAGAACGGGCGCGAAATCAGCCGCCAGGCCGGGGCGTTTCCACTCCAGTCGTTGCTGGAGTGGGTGCGTAGCCAAGGGGTTTAAGCGTTCTCTTCGAGCAACGAATGCAACTCGACAAACTGCTGTGTCAGCTTGTGCCGCGGCTCCAGGTGAATCAGCGGCAGGCTGGCGTGGTGCGATTCGCGCATCTTCACCGAGCTGCCCAGGTACACCGGAAGCACCGGCAGGCCTTCGGCCAGCAGTTCGTCGAGCATCTGCTGCGGCAGGCTGGCACGCGACTGGAACTGGTTGACCACAATGCCTTCGACCATCAGGTCTTCGTTATGGTCTTCCTTGAGGTCTTCGATCTCGGCCAGCAGGCCGTACAGGGCCTGGCGCGAGAAGCTGTCGCAGTCAAAGGGGATCAGCACACGATCAGCGGCGATCAACGCGGAAACCGCGTAGAAGTTAAGCGCCGGCGGGGTATCGATGTAGATACGCTCGTAGTCCTCGTCCAGCTCGTCGAGCAACTTACGCAGCTTGTTGATCTTGTGCTTGGCCTCAAGCTTGGGCTGCAGGTCAGCCAACTCGGCAGTGGCCGTGACCACGTGCAGGTTGTCGAACGGGGTTTCGTAGATATCGACCTTGTTCTTCTTGCTGAACGGCCCGCTGGACAGGCTTTGCTTGAAGAAGTCGGCGATACCCATGGGGATGTCCTCGCCGGTCAGGCCGGTGAGGTACTGGGTCGAGTTGGCCTGGGCATCCAGGTCGATCAACAAGGTCCGATAGCCTTCATTGGCACTGACCGCCGCCAGGTTGCAGGCGATGCTCGACTTGCCCACGCCACCTTTCTGATTGAACACCACGCGCCGCATGATTGACCTCCGTGTTTCAACGAATGCCCGAGTATGTGGCGGCACTGCGGCAATGGCCAGCGCCATTTGGCCTGCATTACCCCTGGCCGACCACCTGCCCCGTCAACAGCTCGGCAAACGCCTTGGCCATCACCGAATTGCCGCGCTCGCGCTGCACCAGCCACACCGCCGACATCGCCCCCTCATCCAGCAGCGTGCGGTACACCACGCCTTCGATGCGCATACGCTGGAACGACGCCGGCAACACCGACACCCCCAGCCCCGCCGACACCAGGCCGATGATGGTCATCGCCTCCCCGGCCTCCTGGGCAAAGTGCGGGCTGAAGCCTGCCTGCCGCGCCAGGCTGAGCAACTGGGCATGCAGGCCGCTGCCATAACTGCGCGGGAAGAATACGAACGGCTCGTGGGCCAGCGCCGCCATGTGCACCCCTTGCTCAGTGCTTTCAGCCAGCGGATGCGATGCGTTGATGACCGCCACCAGCGGCTCGCGGAACAACTCGGTGGCCACCAACCCTTCCGGCAACGGCATCGGCCGCATCAGCCCCACTTCGATGGACTCGTCGAACACCCCTTCGGCCACATCGCGGCTGCTCATTTCCTTGAGGTTCAGGTGCACCGCCGGGAAGCGCTGGCGGAAGGCATGAATGGCCTTGGGAATCTTCGAGGTGAACGGGGCCGACGAGGTAAAGCCGATCTTCATCTCGCCCAGCTCACCCAACTGCGCGCGCCGAGCCACGTCGGCGGCCTTCTCCACCTGCGCCAGCACCTGACGGGCCTCTTCGAGGAACAGCCGCCCTGCCTCGCTCAGTTCCACCCGACGGTTGGTACGCTCGAACAGCCTGGCACCCAGTTCCTGTTCCAGGGCCTGGATCTGCTGGCTCAGGGGCGGCTGGGAAATACCCAGTTGCTGGGCGGCACGACCAAAGTGCAGTTCTTCGGCCACGGCGATGAAGTAACGCAGATGACGCAGCTCCATGATCAGCTCCGAATGATTCGAAAAAAGTCTTAAATAGGTCGAACAATATATTGGATCTAATCATTAGCCAGCTATATGCTTTTTTCATTGCGCCAGAGGTACTCGCCCGTGAAAACTGCTGTAGCCCCCCTTCCCGCCGAGCCAGAACCTGCTCTACTGAACGAAATGTGGATCGAAAAAGGCACCCCCGCCTTCATGAAGACCGTGCTGGCCCTGTTCAGCGGCGGCTTCGCCACCTTCGCCCTGCTGTACTGCGTGCAGCCGATGATGCCGCTGCTGTCAAAGGAGTTTTCCATCAACGCGGCCCAGAGCAGCCTGGTACTGTCGGTGTCCACCGCCATGCTGGCGTTCGGCCTGTTGATCACCGGCCCCATTTCTGACCGCATCGGGCGCAAGCCGGTGATGGTCTTTGCCCTGGTTTGCGCCGCCCTCTCCACTCTGGCCAGCGCGGTGATGCCAAGCTGGGAACTGGTACTGGCCACCCGCGCACTGGTTGGCCTGTCACTGAGCGGCCTGGCTGCTGTGGCCATGACCTACCTGAGCGAAGAAATCCACCCACAGCACATCGGCCTGGCCATGGGCCTGTACATCGGCGGCAACGCCATTGGCGGCATGAGCGGCCGGCTGATTACCGGTGTGCTGATCGACTTCGTCAGCTGGCACACGGCCATGCTGACCATCGGTGGCCTGGCCTTGGTCGCCGCACTGGTGTTCTGGAAGGTGCTGCCCGAATCGCGCAACTTCCGCCCGCAGATGATGAGCCCGCGCAGCCTGCTGGACGGTTTTGTCATGCACTTCAAGGATGCAGGGCTGCCTTGGCTGTTCCTTGAAGCCTTCCTGCTGATGGGCGCCTTCGTCACCCTGTTCAACTACATCGGCTACCGCTTGCTGGCCGAGCCTTACCACATGAACCAGGCGCTGGTGGGCTTGCTGTCGGTGGTCTACCTGTCCGGTATCTACAGCTCGGCACAAGTCGGCGCGCTGGCGGACAAGCTGGGCCGGCGCAAGGTGTTCTGGGCCAGTATCGTGGTGATGGCGGGTGGCTTGCTGATGACCCTGGCCAGCCCGCTGGCGATGGTGATCGTGGGCATGCTGGTGTTCACCTTCGGCTTCTTTGGCGCGCACTCGGTGGCCAGCAGCTGGATTGGCCGCCGGGCGTTGAAGGCCAAGGGGCAGGCATCGTCGCTGTACCTGTTCAGCTATTACGCAGGGTCCAGCGTGGCGGGTACGGCGGGCGGGGTGTTCTGGCATCAATGGGGGTGGAACGGGATCGGGCTGTTCATTGGCAGCTTGTTGGCCGTAGCGTTGCTGGTGGCGTTGCACCTGAGCAAGTTACCACCCAAGACAGCCTGAGCATGGGGCTGCTTTGCAGCTCAAACGCCGGCAAGCCAGCTCCCACAGGAACCCACAAGGCTCATGACCTGTGGAGTATCTGTGGGAGCTGGCTTGCCGGCGATTGGGCCCTCAGATCAGTTGATGATCTCGACAATATCCACATCCACTTCCCGGCTCATCAGGTGCTTTTCCACCTCACCGGTCAGCTTCACCTTGGTCTTGTCGTTGAAGGGCGTCGGTGGCAGGTCTTCGTCGTCGATTTCAACGGTGATGGTGCCGGTGTTGTCCTTGAACTCGTACTTGTCGTCGTTGTTGATCTTCTTGGTCACATACCCCTGCAGCACCACAGGCGTGTCATCGGCAGCGTCGTTGGCAGCTGCCACGGTGGTGACCGACTGGGCGCCGGGGCCGGTATAGCTTGCGGCCAGTGCAGCGGTGCTGAACAGAGGGGCGAGGATCAGGGCGAAGTAATGTGCTTTCATGAGGATCGGGTCCTGTTTCGGTTTCGATGGGACCAGATTAACGACGTTCGCTGAATCAAAACTTAATGCAACAAAAAGCCCGGCACAGGGCCGGGCTTTTTGTTTTCAGCATTCAACTCACTGGTGGTACTGCGCCGACAGCTCGTGAACGGCATTGATAAACACGCCAGCATGCTCCGGGTCGACTTCCGGGGTAATGCCGTGGCCAAGGTTGAACACATGACCGGTGCCATGGCCGTAGCTGGCCAGGATGCGCGCCACTTCCTGGCGGATGGCTTCCGGCTTGGCGTATAGAACGGTCGGGTCCATGTTGCCTTGCAAGGCTACTTTGTCGCCCACGCGGCGGCGGGCATCGCCGATTTCGCAAGTCCAGTCCAGGCCCAGTGCGTCGGCACCGGCTTCAGCAATACTTTCCAGCCACAGGCCGCCGTTCTTGGTGAACAGGATCACCGGCACCTTGCGTCCTTCGTGCTCGCGGATCAGGCCGCTGACGATCTTGCGCATGTAGGCGAGGGAGAATTCCTGATAGGCCGCCGCAGACAGGTTGCCGCCCCAGGTGTCGAAGATCTGCACAGCCTGGGCGCCGGCGAGGATCTGGCCGTTGAGGTAGCTGGTGACCGACTGGGCCAGTTTGTCCAGCAGCAGGTGCAGGGCTTGCGGGTTGTCGTAGGCCATGGCCTTGGTCTTGCGGAAGTCCTTCGACGAGCCACCTTCGACCATGTAGGTGGCCAAGGTCCACGGGCTGCCGGAGAAGCCGATCAACGGCACGCGGCCATTGAGCTCACGGCGGATGGTGCTGACCGCGTCCATCACATAGCCCAGATCTTTCTGCGGGTCGGGGATCGGCAACGCTTCGATGTCGGCCGGGGTGCTGATGACCTTCTTGAAACGCGGGCCTTCGCCGGTTTCGAAGTACAGGCCCAGGCCCATGGCATCGGGGATGGTGAGGATGTCCGAGAACAGGATCGCCGCGTCCAGCGGGTAGCGCTCCAGCGGCTGCAGGGTGACCTCGCAGGCAAACTGCGGGTTCATGCACAGGCTCATGAAGTCACCGGCCTTGGCGCGGCTGGCGCGGTACTCCGGCAGGTAGCGCCCGGCCTGGCGCATCATCCACACCGGGGTGACGTCTACAGGTTGCTTGAGCAGTGCACGCAGGAAACGGTCGTTCTTCAGGGCAGTCATGTCGGCATCCGGAAAAATAGTGCGGGCATTTTCTCAGACGCCAGCGCAAAAGGCACGGCCATGGCCATGCGTTTTGTCTATTGGATGCCACAGATCAAGCGTTTTTGTATACAAAAATGCCCTGGGGGCTGCTTTGCAGCCCTATTCGCGGCACAAGGCCGCTCCTACAGGGAATCGCATATCTCCTGTAGGAGCGGCCTTGTGCCGCGATGGGCCGCAAAGCGGCCCCAACAATGGATCAGACTTCCAGATAGTCCAGGATACCTTCGGCAGCCGTACGCCCTTCGAAGATGGCGGTTACCACCAGGTCCGAACCGCGCACCATGTCGCCACCGGCAAACACTTTCGGGTTACTGGTCTGGTGCTTGAACTTGCCCTTCTCCGGGGCTACCACGCGGCCCTGGCTGTCCAGCTGGATGCCATGCTGCTCGAACCACGGCGCCGGGCTTGGGCGGAAGCCGAAGGCGATCACCACGGCATCGGCCGGCAGGATCTCCTCGGAACCCGGTATCGGCTCAGGGCTGCGGCGGCCACGGGCATCCGGCTCGCCGAGACGGGTCTCGACCACCTTCACGCCTTCCACCTTGTCCTCACCGACGATAGCGATGGGCTGGCGGTTGTAGAGGAACTTCACGCCCTCTTCCTTGGCGTTTTTCACCTCTTTGCGCGAACCCGGCATGTTGGCCTCGTCACGGCGATAGGCGCAGGTGACCGCTTGCGCGCCCTGGCGGATCGACGTGCGGTTGCAGTCCATTGCGGTGTCACCACCGCCCAGCACCACAACCTTCTTGCCCCGCATGTCGACGAAGTCTTCCGGCGACTTCTCGAAGCCCAGGTTGCGGTTGACGTTGGCGATCAGGAAGTCCAGCGCGTCATGCACGCCCGGCAGGTCCTCCCCCGGAAAGCCGCCCTTCATGTAGGTGTAGGTACCCATGCCCATGAAGACTGCGTCGTACTCGGCGAGCAGCTGCTCCATGGTGATGTCGGTGCCCACCTCGGTGTTCAGGCGGAACTCGATGCCCATGCCGGTGAACACTTCACGGCGGTTGCTGAGCACGGTCTTTTCCAGCTTGAACTCAGGGATGCCAAAGGTCAGCAGGCCGCCGATTTCCGGGTTCTTGTCGAAGACCACCGGGGTTACCCCAGCGCGTACCAGCACGTCGGCGCAGCCCAGGCCAGCCGGGCCGGCACCGATGATGGCGACGCGCTTGCCGGTTGGCTTGACCTTGGACATGTCCGGGCGCCAGCCCATGGCGAAGGCGGTGTCGGTGATGTATTTCTCCACCGAACCAATGGTCACCGCGCCGAAGCCGTCGTTCAGGGTGCAGGCACCTTCACACAGACGGTCTTGCGGGCACACGCGGCCACACACTTCCGGCAGGGTGTTGGTCTGGTGCGACAGCTCGGCCGCAGCCAGGATGTTGCCTTCGGACACCAGCTTCAACCAGTTGGGGATGAAGTTGTGCACCGGGCACTTCCATTCGCAATACGGGTTACCGCAACCCAGGCAGCGGTGCGCCTGCTCTACGGACTGCTGCGGCTTGAACGGTTCGTAGATTTCCACGAACTCCTTCTTGCGCTGGCGCAGCAGCTTTTTCTTCGGGTCCTTGCGGCCCACTTCGATGAACTGGAAGTCGTTATTCAGACGTTCAGCCATTTTTCAAAACCTCTTTACAGCAGCTGCAAGCTACACGCTGCAAGCCGCAAGACGATCACTTAAGCCGGGCAAACCTCGTACTGCCTTTACGTGCAGCTTGAGGCTTGCCACTTGCAGCTGTTTTTACTGCGGGTTGGCACGGGTGCTGGACAACAGTTGCTTCAGGTTGGCTGCCTTCGGCTTCACCAGCCAGAAGCGCCGCACGTAGTCGTCCAGGTTCTCCGAGAGCTCACGCCCCCACTCGCTGCCGGTTTCTTCCACATACTCGCCAAGGACGCGCGCCAGGTGGCTGCGGTAGGCCTCCATCGCTTCACCACTGATACGCTGGATTTCCACCAGCTCGTGGTTGAGCTTGTCGACGAAGCTATTGTCCATGTCGAGCACGTAGGCGAAGCCGCCAGTCATGCCAGAACCGAAGTTGTAACCGGTCTTGCCGAGGACGCAGACAAAGCCGCCGGTCATGTACTCACAGCAGTGATCGCCAGTGCCCTCGACAACAGCGTGGGCGCCGGAGTTACGCACAGCGAAGCGCTCGCCCGCAGTGCCCGCGGCAAACAGCTTGCCGCCAGTGGCACCGTACAGGCAGGTATTGCCGACGATGGCGCTGTGCTGGGTTTCGAACGGGCTGCCGGCTGGCGGCACAATGGTGACCTTGCCACCGGTCATGCCCTTGCCAACGTAGTCGTTGGCATCGCCTTGCAGGTGCAGGTTCAAGCCACCGGCGTTCCACACGCCGAAGCTCTGGCCCGCAGTACCCTTGAAGCGGAAGGTGATCGGGTTGGCGGCCATGCCCTGGTTGCCGTACAGCTTGGCGATTTCGCCAGAGATACGGGCGCCGATGGAGCGGTCGCAGTTGCAGATGTCGAGGCTGAACTCGCCACCGGCCTGATCGCGGATCGCCGGCAGGGCCATTTCCACCATCTTCTCGGCCAGCTCGCCCTTGTCGAACGGTGGGTTCTTGTCGACTTCACAGAATTGCGGCTTGTCTGCCGGAATGTGCGAACTGCCCAGCAGCGGCGACAGGTCCAGGTACTGCTGGCGCTCGGTATCGCCTGGTAGCATTTCGAGCAGGTCGGTACGGCCGATCAGCTCGCCCAGGCTGCGTACGCCCAGCTTGGCCAGCCACTCACGGGTTTCTTCAGCGACGAAGGTGAAGAAGTTGATCACCATGTCGACGGTGCCGATGTAGTGGTCCTTGCGCAGCTTGTCGTTCTGGGTGGCCACGCCGGTGGCGCAGTTGTTCAGGTGGCAGATGCGCAGGTACTTGCAGCCCAGGGCGATCATTGGCGCGGTACCGAAGCCGAAGCTTTCGGCGCCGAGGATGGCCGCCTTGATCACGTCCAGGCCGGTTTTCAGGCCGCCGTCGGTCTGTACCCGTACCTTGCCGCGCAGGTCGTTGCCGCGCAGGGTCTGGTGGGTTTCGGCCAGGCCCAGTTCCCACGGGGCGCCGGCGTACTTGATCGAGGTCAGCGGCGAAGCACCGGTACCACCGTCATAACCGGAGATGGTGATCAGGTCGGCATAGGCCTTGGCAACGCCAGCGGCAATGGTGCCGACGCCGGCTTCCGCCACCAGCTTGACCGATACCAGCGCCTGCGGGTTGACCTGCTTGAGGTCGTAGATCAGCTGCGCCAGGTCTTCGATCGAGTAGATATCGTGGTGCGGCGGCGGCGAGATCAGGGTCACGCCCGGTACCGCATAACGCAGCTTGGCGATCAGGCCGTTGACCTTGCCGCCCGGCAGCTGGCCGCCTTCACCCGGCTTGGCGCCCTGGGCAACCTTGATCTGCAGCACTTCGGCGTTGACCAGGTATTCCGGGGTCACACCAAAGCGGCCAGTGGCCACCTGCTTGATCTTGGAGCTCTTGATGGTGCCGTAGCGCGACGGGTCTTCACCGCCTTCACCGGAGTTGGAACGCGCGCCCAGGCGGTTCATGGCCTCGGCCAGCGCTTCGTGAGCCTCTGGCGACAGTGCGCCCAGCGAGATACCAGCGGAGTCGAAGCGCTTGAGGATGGCCTCCAGCGGCTCGATCTGCTCCAGCGCCAGTGGCTGGTCGGCCACTTTCACCTTGAGCAGGTCACGGATCATCGACACCGGGCGCTGGTCGACCAGCGTGGTGTATTCCTTGAACTTGGAGTAGTCGCCCTGCTGCACGGCGGCTTGCAGGGTGTTGACCACGTCCGGGTTGTAGGCGTGGTACTCGCCACCGTGGACGAACTTCAGCAGGCCACCTTGCTGGATCGGCTTGCGCGCACTCCAGGCTTCGGCCGCCAGCAGCTTCTGGTCGCTTTCCAGGTCTACGAAGCGCGCGCCCTTGATGCGGCTGGACACGCCCTTGAAGCTCAGGCCGACCACTTCCTCGGCCAGGCCGATGGCTTCGAACAGTTGCGCACCGCGGTAAGAGGCGATGGTGGAGATACCCATCTTCGACAGGATCTTCAGCAGGCCCTTGGAGATGCCCTTGCGGTAGTACTTGAACACTTCGTCCAGGTCGCCCAGCACTTCGCCGGTACGAATCAGGTCAGCCAGTACTTCATACGCCAGGTACGGGTAAACGGCCGAGGCACCGAAGCCCAGCAGCACGGCGAAGTGGTGCGGGTCGCGGGCAGTAGCGGTTTCTACCAGGATGTTGCTGTCGCAACGCAGGCCCTGTTCGGTCAGGCGGTGGTGTACCGCGCCAACGGCCAGCGAAGCGTGCACCGGCAGCTTGCCCGGGGCGATGTAGCGGTCGCTCAGCACCAGCTGGGTCTTGCCAGCGCGCACGGCTTCTTCAGCCTGGTCGGCAATGTTGCGAATGGCCGCTTCCAGGCCGACGCTCTGCTCATAGTTGAGGTCGATCAGCTGACGGTCAAAACCTTCGCGCTCCAGGTTCATCAGCGAACGCCACTTGGCGGGCGAGATGACCGGCGAGCTGAGGATGACCCGCGAAGCGTGCTCCGGGGACTCCTGGAAGATGTTGCGCTCGGCGCCCAGGCAGATCTCCAGCGACATCACGATGGCTTCGCGCAGCGGGTCGATCGGTGGGTTGGTCACTTGGGCGAACTGCTGGCGGAAGAAGTCGAAAGGCGAACGCACACGCTGCGACAGCACGGCCATCGGCGTGTCGTCACCCATCGAGCCAACGGCTTCCTGGCCCTGCTCACCCAGCGGGCGCAGCACCTGGTCACGCTCTTCGAAGGTGACCTGGAACATCTTCATGTATTGCTTGAGCTGGTCAGCGTCGTAGCTGGCCGCGCCCTGGTCGTCGGTCAGCGTCGCCTGAATGCGGGTAGCGTGCTGACGCAGCCAGCGCTTGTAAGGGTGGCGCGACTTCAGGCGGTTGTCGATGGCGTCGGTGTCGAGGATCTGGCCGGTTTCAGTGTCCACGGCGAGGATCTGACCCGGGCCGACACGGCCCTTGGCCAGCACTTCCTCAGGCTGGTAACCCCATACGCCGATTTCCGAGGCGATGGTGATGTAGCCATTGGTGGTAGTCACCCAGCGCGCCGGGCGCAGGCCGTTACGGTCGAGCAGGCACACCGCGTGGCGGCCTTCGGTCATGACGATACCGGCCGGGCCATCCCACGGCTCCATGTGCATGGAGTTGTATTCGTAGAAGGCGCGCAGGTCGGCGTCCATGGTCTCGACGTTCTGCCAGGCTGGCGGCACCAGCATGCGCACGCCGCGGAACAGGTCGATGCCACCGGTCACCATCAGCTCCAGCATGTTGTCCATGCTCGACGAGTCGGAACCGACGCGGTTGACCAGCGGGCCGAGCTCCTCGAGGTCGGGGATCTGGTCATTAGCGAACTTGGTGCGACGGGCCATGGCCCAGTTGCGGTTGCCGGTGATGGTGTTGATCTCGCCGTTGTGGGCGAGGAAGCGGAATGGCTGCGCCAGCGGCCATTTCGGCAGGGTGTTGGTGGAGAAGCGCTGGTGGAACACGCAGATCGCGGTTTGCAGGCGCTCGTCACCCAGGTCTGGATAAAACGCCGCGAGATCGCGCGGCATCATCAGGCCTTTGTAGATGATGGTCTTGTGCGAGAAGCTGCAGATGTAGTGGTCGCTGTCGTGGGCGTTAGCCACCGACGAACGGCGACGGGCACTGAACAGCTTGATAGCAAATTCCTGGTCGCTCAGGCCTTCACCGCCGATGAACACCTGCTCGATCTGCGGCAGGCGCTCCAGGGCCAGGCGGCCGAGTACGCTGGTGTCGATCGGTACCTTGCGCCAGCCGACCAGTTTCAGGCCAGCGGCGAGGATTTCGCGGTCCATGTTGGCGCGGGCAGCTTCGGCTTTGACCGGGTCCTGGTTGAAGAACACCATGCCGACGGCGTACTGCTTGGGCAGTTCGACGGCGAAGTGTTCCTGGGCCACGGCTCGCAGGAATTGATCGGGCTTCTGCATGAGCAGACCGCAACCGTCGCCGGTCTTGCCGTCGGCGTTGATACCGCCGCGGTGAGTCATGCAAGTCAGCGCCTGCATGGCGGTTTGCAGAAGGTGGTGGCTCGGTACGCCCGTCATATGGGCGATCAGGCCAAAACCACAGTTGTCCTTGAATTCTTCGGGATGGTACAGACCTGTTTTCATAGACACATTCTCACCAGGTTCACCTCTCAACGGAGGCAAATCTCTTTTTTAACAACCACTTACCATCCACGCCGATCAAACGCCAGCTTTTTTGCGGTGGTCATGGAAAACCATTGTTGCACAGCGACAGCGATGCCCACAAATTTTCATGTCTCACCATTGAAAATTTATGTCGCAATTTTGAATGTTTTTGCGCCATGCGCCGTGATAACGGCTTGGCTCGAGTCTGAAGCGTTTCAGCCATGACTGCAACTAGGGGCTTGTGGCCGGCAGTCTGGGACAGAAAAGCCTGCCGCGTTGAAACGCAGCAGGCTATTCGAAAGTCAGTAATCGCTCAGCAACTGGGCGGCGGGGTGATGCCGCCCGGAAGGTATCAGCGGGCCGTGGCCAGCTCTTGTTGGACGCTGCCGACGGTACGTGGCCAAGGTTTACCAGCCTGGACCTTCTCTGGCAAGTTCTTGATTGCCGCAACCGCTGCATCGCGGTTGGCGAAGCTGCCATAGGTGACTACGTACAGCGGCTTGCCCTGCAGGTTTTTCTTGAAGTAGCGATAGTCGCCACCCTGGCTCTTGACGAACGCCTGGGCCGAGGCCTCGGAGCTGGTGCCCAGGATCTGCACCACGTAATTGCCCGGTTTCTGCGCGGAGTACCAGCCGCTGTTGCCGCTGCCACTGGCGGCAGGTTTTTCGGCAGGCTTGGCGGCCGGCTTGGCCACGGCGACCTGGGTAGGCGCGGGTGCAGGCTTGGCAGGTGCAACCGGCTTCGCAGGCTGGGTTGCAACAGGCTTAGGCGCAGGCGCAACCGGCTGTACCGGCGCAGTAGCCACAGGCTGTGCAGGCACAGGTGCCGGGCCAGCGGGCACGCCTTGCGGCGGCGCAATGGTGGTCACGGTTGGCGGCGGGTTGCCAGGCTGCAGGGCAGTGTCACCCGCCGGGCTGCCTTCTTCACCCTCACCCATGCCCGCGGCCTGGGCCAGCGGTTCGCGCATTACAGGCTGGGACTGGCCAACCAGTGGCAACGGCATCGGCTGGGAAGAGCCGGAGAACTCGATATTGGCACCCTGCTTGCCGTCGCCAAGCGGCAACTGGGCCTGGGCGGCTGGCGCCTCAGCGGGTGGCTTGTCGCCTTTCTTGGGCATCAACACCGCGGCCGCAACAGCGACCACGACCACAGCGGACAGCGCGAGCACATGTTTTTTAGGCATCTTGAACCCCATGGATGGTCGCTTGACCGTCGAACGGCTGGCGATCATGGCTTCGATCAAAGTGTCACGGGCGACCTGGTTGATGTTGCCAGGCCAGCCGTCGGAGTGTTCATGGATATCGACGATCTGTTCACGGCTGAACACCTCGATGCCCCGGCCAGCCCCTTCCAGGCGCTGCTCCAGGTACTCGCGGGTTTCTTCTTCACTGTAGGGGGCAAGCTCGATGATGTGGAAGCGTTCTTCCTCGACATTGAGCTCGTCCAGCCCGGCAATCAGTGAAGGCTCACCGAACAGGAACACGTGCGGGCGCCCTTCCGGCACCCCCGCCGCCAACTCCAGCAACGCTTGGAGTGCCGACTCGTCGAGTTGTTCCGCATCGTCCACCAGCAAATACACTTCCTGCCCGGTCAGTGCCAGCTGCACCACCTTGGACAGGATCGCCTGCACTTCGGGCTGGGCCACACCCAGGTCCTGAGCGACCTGGGCAAGCATGCTGGAAGCATCGCTGGCACTGCGGGCAGACACCACCACACTCTGCACAGCCTGCTTGTTGGTGCTGGCCACCAGGGCCTGGCGCAGCAGCGACTTGCCGCTGCCCAGCGGGCCGCTGACCACCAGCATCAGCTGGCTGTAGCGCGCCAGGTGGTGCAGTTGGCCAAGCACGGGCTTGCGCTGGGCCGGGAAGAACTTGAAGCCGGGCACACGGGGCGCGAACGGATCGTGGCTCAACTGGTAATGGTCGAGAAAGGCCTCATCGGCATGCAAACTGGTCATTGCGCTGTCACAACCTCAAAGCTGGGCCACGATCGCGCGGTAATCCGCCGACAGCGTGGCCTGAAGAATCTCTTTCGGATAGTCGTCGGTCACAACGGCCTCGCCCATCTGGCGCAACAGCACCAGACGCAAGCGGCCGTCGATCACTTTCTTGTCGACCGCCATGTGCTCCATGAAATGCGCCGGGGTCATTTCCTGTGGTGGCACCACCGGCAAACCTGCGTCCTGCAACAGGCGGATTCCGCGATCGCGCTCGGCCTGGTCGATCCAGCCAAGGCGCATGGACATTTCCAGGGCCATCACCGTGCCCGCCGACACGGCTTCGCCGTGCAGCCACACGCCGTAGCCCATGTGGGTCTCGATGGCATGCCCGAAGGTATGCCCCAGGTTCAGGGTGGCCCGTACCCCGGACTCGCGCTCGTCGGCACCGACCACTGCGGCCTTGGCCGCGCAGGAGCGGCGGATGGCTTCGGTCAATGCAGCCGAATCGAGGGTGCGCAAGGCCTGCATGTTGTCTTCAAGCCAGCCGAGAAACGGCTTGTCGCAAATCAGGCCGTACTTGATCACTTCGGCCAGGCCAGCAGACAGTTCGCGCGCCGGCAGGGTCTTCAGGCTGGTGGTATCGATCAGCACCGCATTGGGCTGATAGAAGGCACCGACCATGTTCTTGCCCAGCGGGTGGTTGATACCGGTCTTGCCGCCCACCGACGAGTCGACCTGGGAAAGCAGGGTAGTCGGCACCTGGATGAAGTCGACACCGCGCTGGTAGCAGGCGGCAGCGAAGCCGGCCATGTCACCGATCACGCCGCCGCCCAGGGCAACCACAGTAGTGCGACGATCATGGCGGGCTGTCAGCAGGCCGTCGAAGATCAGCTGCAGCGTTTCCCAGTTCTTGTGGGCTTCGCCATCGGGCAATACCACCGGCAGCACCGAGTAGGCACCCAGGGTCTTGCTCAGGCGTTCGAGATACAGGGGCGCGACGGTCTCGTTGGAAACGATGGCGACCTGCCGGCCGGCAATGTGCGGCGCCAGCAGCTCGGGCTGGTCCAGCAGGCCTTCGCCAATGTAGATCGGGTAGCTGCGCTCGCCCAGGTCGACCTTAAGTGTCTGCATGTATCCCCACAATGTACTTGGGCGCGGCGCCATTCGGGCAACCCACGCGCTATCGTTGAACCTCGCCTCGGCGCTGGTGGCCGAGAATAGTCCCGGGTTAACGGGGCGGCAACTGCTGCAAGCGTTCGAGAATATCGATCACCACCATGCGCGGCGGCCGCTCGTCGGTTTCCACCACCACGTCGGCGATCTCGCGGTAGAGCGGGTCGCGGGCTTCCAGCAGGGCGCGCAGGGTCGCCTCGGGGTTGGCGGTGCGCAGCAGCGGGCGATTGCGATCACGCGCGGTACGGCCAACCTGCTGTTCCACCGAGGCATGCAGGTAGATCACCCGGCCGCCCCGGCGCAATGCCTGGCGGTTGGCTTCGCGCATTACCGCGCCACCGCCGGTGGCCAGGACCACGCCGTCAAGTGCGCACAGTTCGGCGATCATCGCCTGCTCGCGCTCACGGAAACCTGGCTCGCCTTCCTTGTCGAAAATCCACGGGATGTTGGCGCCGCATCGCAGTTCGATTTCCTTGTCGGAATCCTTGAACAGCAGGCGCAGCTCTTTGGCCAATAGGCGTCCGATGGTGCTTTTACCAGCGCCCATGGGCCCCACAAGTATCAAATTTCGCACAGAATCAACGACTCACAGCAATCGCCTGGTCACTCATGATACGCGGAGTCAGGAAGACCAGCAGCTCGGATTTTTTCTCTTGTAATGCATCGCGTCGAAACAGCCGCCCAACATACGGCAGATCGCCTAAAAATGGCACCTTGTCGACCACATTGTTTTGCGAAGTCGAGTACACGCCACCGATCACGATCGTTTCGCCGTCCGCCACGCGAACCTTGGCATTGACCTCGTTCTTGCGGATCGGCGGTACGTTGTTCAAGGCATTGACGTAATCCGGCTCGTCCTTGGTCACCCGGACCGCCATGATCACCTTGTTGTCCGGGGTAATCTGCGGGGTCACCTCCAGCGACAGCGAGGCTTCGCGAAAGGCGACCGAGGTGGCGCCGCTCTGGCTGGTTTCCTGGTAGGGCACTTCGGTGCCTTTGAGGATCCTGGCCGTTTCCTTGTCGGCCGTGACCACCTTGGGCTGCGAGATGATTTCGCCGTTACCGCTTTTTTCCATGGCGCTGAGTTCCAGGTCGAGCAGCACGCCGCCGCGCAGCAGGCCCAGGCCGACACTGCTGCCCGCCCGCTCCACGCCGAGGTCGATGAACAGCTCCTTGCCCGGCCGCAGGTTTTCACCGTACAGCGGCCCGCCCCAGCGCACCCCCAGGCTTTTCTCGTAGTCGACATTGGCCTCGACGATACGTGCCTCGATCGCCACCTGGCGCACCGGCACATCCAGCTGCGCGACCAGTTGTCGCAACTCGGCCAGGCGTTCGGCGGGCTGGTGCGCCACCAAGGTATTGGTGCGCTCATCGACACCCAGGCTGCCACGAACGGCGAGTGTGCTGTCATCCGCCAGACTGGTCATCAACAGCTCGACCAGTTCGGCGGCGTTGGCATGGTGGATCGGTATCAATTCACGGCGTAACGGCTGCAATGGTGCATCCGGCAACAGGCCGACATGAGCATCAAACGGCTGCGGGGCAAAAGCTGCCGCAGGCGCCACCAGCAGCACATTGCCCTCTTGCTGCCGGGCAAGGCCCTTGCTGCGAAGCACCAGGTCAAGCGCCTGGTCCCAGGGCACGTCCTGCAACCTCAAGGTCACGCTGCCCTGCACGTCATCGCTGGCAACCAGGTTTACGCCCGCATAATCGGCCAGCACCTGCAGCACAGAACGCACCTCCACATCCTGGAAGTTCAACGACAGGGGTTCACCCTGGTAAGGCGTCGCCGACACCAGCGGGATCGGCAGCAGGGCTGCCAACATCCATTTCATCACTCTCTTCATTCTGGTTCGAGGCCTCCTTGCCCACGCGGTTTGCAAGGGTGATGAACGCTGTGCGCTCGTGCCACACCCCTGCCATGAATAGCCGTTCGTGCACTTCGACCTGGCCTTGATCAATCCGCGCCACCACACCGTGGTTACGCCCCAAGCGCTCACCTGCCCGCACGCGATAGAGCCTGCCAGCCGCCATCAACAGAGCCTCATGCGCCGCACCTCGCGACAGGCTGCCGACCATTTCCAGTTGCGCCAGCGGCACGCTGGCCAGCCCGGAGCCAGCGGTTCGCGTCGCCCCTGGCGCGAAGGGGTCGACCGCAGGCACTGGCGTCGCGGCCATGGCCGGCATATGCGCAAGCACGTCAGGTGCCGGTACGGGCGCGGTGGCCTGGAAGGCATCGACCCGCAGTTGCAGACGCAATAGGCCGGGCTGACCCTCGACTGCGGCCAGGCTCATGTCACCGCTGCGCAGCAGGCGTGCCTGGCCCAGCCAGTCGCCCAGCCACTGACGCAAGTCCACGTAACGCCCCACCACCTGTATTTCCAGCGGTACTTTCCAATAGCCCGCCTGTTGCTCGGCTTCTTGTACGTCGAACCGCTCGACCAGCAACCCGTGCACATGCCCTGAAGCCGCCAGGCGCTCAAGCAGATCGCTCATGCCCTCCCCTGCGGCCAGGTGCCAGTGGGCCTCCAGCAACCGCCGCTCGGCAAAAACCAGAGACGCCTGCAAACGCTCCAGCTCGACCAGCTGCGCCGCACTGGCTGCCTGCTGCTCGTTCAATGTGGCGTGCCTGGCCGCCTCCTGCGCCTGCTGCTGTAAACCTGCCGGCAGGCGAAACGCACAACCCAAGCCGAACACCAGCACAGCGACCAGCACTGGCGCGATACGCCTGATGCTTCTGGAACGCTCGGCTACCGCCAGCCAGGCGAGGATCGGCGCTGCATTCACGACCAGAACGCCGAAACGCGCGCAACGAGCAGAAATTCATCGCCACCCGGCATGCTCCTGACGCGCTTGAGCGCCAGATCGAGCAGAACACCCGACCGATCCAGATCGCGCATGAACTGCGCAACCACGGCGCCGGACGTAGCCAGCCCGGTCATCTGCAGATGGCCGTTTTCCAAGCTGAGGTCGAGTAGCTGGACCCCAACCGGTAGCGCCCTTTCGAGGTCAGCGAATACATCGCCCAGAACACCCTGCTGGGCACGCAAGCCCTCTAGCGCTGCCGAGCGTGCGATGAGCGCGTCATGCTGTGCACGCACATCAGCCAGCGGCTGCAGTTGCTCGACCAGCACCTCAAGGGCGGCATGGTGTTGGGCATTGGCCACCGCCTGTTGCTGCCCGCGCTGACGGGCCAACTGGTCGACCAGCGTCACGGCGCACAGCGCCAGCAGTGCGCCGGCCATCAGCTGGGTGCGAAAGCGCCGAAGCGCCGCCTCGCGCTGCCGCTCACGCCAGGGCATCAGGTTAAGCCGCATCATGGGCGCAACCCTCCAAGCGCCAGGGCGCACGCCAGGAGCATCGTGCCGTCAACGTGTTCCAGCCCCTTCAGGCCAGGTAAAGGCCTGCACGGCGTAGTCAGCTGGTGGCCAAGGTTTTGCAACCAGGTTGGGTCCACCGATGAGCTGCTGGTAATCCACAGGCCACCAGGCAAATGCTCATCGGCAAGCAGCGCGTGCAGTTGCTCCGACAACTGCCCCATGTTGTTCAGCCCCTGCACTTGAAGCTCACGACGCTGGTAAGGCCGGCCGGGCTGCCAGTCATAAAGCACTGCGCTGTGCGCTTCGACCCGCAGCAGTGCCGAACCTTCGAGGCAGCCCTGAGGCAACATGCGGCACAAGGCAATGTTGTCGACCTCGATAGCCTCCAGTTGCAACCCGGCCTCTTCGACGATGGCATCAAGAGACGCCAACGCACTTTGCCGACACGCGGCCACCATCACCTCGGCGCACCCCGGTTGCGTGCGGGATGCCCCCAAGACTTGAAAGTCCAGGGCCAGGTCCTCCAACGGAAACGGAAACAGCCGCTCGGCATCGGCCAGCAACTGCGTCTCCAGTTCTGCCCCGGCCTGCTCCATCGGCAAATGGCACCGCTTGCAGATCACCTGGCTGGCCGGTAACGCCAACGCTACCCGACGCTGCCTGAGGCCGCTGCGCTGGTAGGCACGGCGCAGGGCTGCCACCACGGTAGCAGGCTCCGCGACCCAATCCTTGCCTGCCAGTAATTCGAACGGCTCTTGTGCCGATGCAAGCACCCGGCAGCGCCGATTGCGCCGCTGAAGTTGCACAACACGAACAGCGTCAGGGGCAATTTCCACCCCCACGAGTGAACTGGCATCCTTGCCAAAGCGTCCTAACATGCGGCTTCCTTGCTGCCTGCTGCAGCGGTCGATCGCAACCCCGCGTCAACACTAGGCCCGGCCTGCCCATCGAGGCGACGGGCAGCCTGGCCGGTAACCCGGAGAGGCGAAAAAATGCTTATAATGCCCAGCGCTTTCTGGTCCGCCGGGCCTGCGTGCAACCCACTCTCAACCTGGACACCGAAAAGCCTTGATACGTCTGCTGAAGTTCTTCTGGTGGTCTTCCGTCGCAGTCATTTGCGCGCTCGTACTCGGTGTGAGCGGTGCGTTTCTGTATCTTAGCCCCAGCCTGCCCTCGGTCGAGTCCCTCAGAAGCATCCAGTTGCAGATCCCCCTCAGGGTGTACAGCAGCGACGGCAAACTGATTGCCGAATTCGGCGAAATGCGCCGCTCGCCGATCCGTTTCGCGGAAATTCCGCCACAGTTCATTCAGGCGCTTCTGTCAGCCGAGGACGACAATTTCCTCAATCACTACGGTGTCGACCCCAGCAGCCTGATGCGTGCAGCGACCCAGCTGGTGAAAACCGGGCACATCCAGACCGGCGGCAGCACCATCACCATGCAGGTGGCGAAGAACTTCTTCCTCACCAGCGAACGCAGCTTCTCGCGCAAGACCAACGAGATCCTGCTGGCCCTGCAGATCGAGCGTGAACTGACCAAGGACGAGATCCTTGAGCTGTACGTGAACAAGATCTACCTGGGCAACCGCGCCTACGGCATCGATGCCGCCGCGCAGGTGTACTACGGCAAATCGATCCGCGACGTGAGCCTGGCGCAGATGGCGATGATCGCCGGCCTGCCCAAGGCACCGTCACGCTTCAACCCGCTGGCCAACCCGGTGCGTGCCAAGGAGCGCCGCGACTGGATCCTCGGCCGCATGTACAAGCTGGGCAAGATCGACCAGGCCAGCTACCAGACCGCCCTGGCCGAGCCGCTCAATGCCAGCTACCACGTGCCGACGCCTGAGGTGAATGCGCCTTACATCGCCGAAATGGCCCGCGCCGAAATGGTCGGCCGCTACGGCAGCGACGCCTACACCGAAGGCTTCCGCGTCACCACCACGGTGCCCAGCGACATGCAGGACATGGCCAACAAGGCCATCCTCAAAGGCCTGTCTGATTACGACGAACGCCACGGCTACCGTGGCCCCGAAGCACGCTTCCCGGGCCGCACACAGGCAGCCTGGCTGCAGGAGCTGGGCAAGCAGCGCATCCTTGGCGGCCTGGAGCCGGCCATCGTCACCCATGTCGACAAAACCGGCCTCCAGGTACTGACCCGGGACGGCCAGCAAGCCGAAGTTGCCTGGGACACCATGAAATGGGCGCGCCCGTTCATCAACAGTAACGCCCAGGGCCGCTCACCACAGTCGCCGGCAGACGTGGCGCAGGTCGGTGACCTGGTGCGCCTGCAGCGCCTGGAAGATGGCAAGCTCAAGTTCAGCCAGGTGCCTGGTGCGCAAAGCGCCCTGGTCACCCTCGACCCTTACAACGGTGCCATCCGCGCGCTGGTTGGCGGCTTCTCGTTCGAGCAGAGCAACTACAACCGCGCCATGCAGGCCAAGCGCCAGCCGGGTTCGAGCTTCAAGCCGTTCATCTACAGTGCTGCGCTGGACAGCGGCTACACCGCATCCACCCTGGTCAACGATGCGCCGATCGTGTTCGTCGACGAATCCGTGGACAAAGTGTGGCGTCCGAAGAACGACACCAACACCTTCCTCGGCCCGATCCGCCTGCGCGAAGCGCTGTACAAGTCGCGCAACCTAGTGTCGATCCGCTTGCTGCAGGCCATGGGTGTAGACCGCACCATCGACTACATCGCCAAGTTCGGCTTCAACAAGCAGGACCTGCCGCGCAACCTGTCGCTGGCCCTGGGCACCGCCACCCTGACCCCTATGGAAATCGCCACAGGCTGGAGCACCTTTGCCAACGGCGGCTACAAGGTCACCCCGTACCTGATCGACCGCATCGAAAGCCGCAACGGCGAAACCCTGTTCACCGCCAACCCGCCCCGCGTACCGCAAGGTGCCGAGGACCAGGCTGGCCTGGCGGCACCCGAACAGCCGATCAGCACTGCTGCCATGCCAGGTGAGGCGCCATCCGCCTTCAGCCAGGTGGCCGCTGCACCGCAAACGCCGGCTGTGGCTGAGCAGATCGTCGACGGGCGCACCACCTACATCCTCACCAGCATGCTGCAGGACGTGATCAAGCGCGGTACCGGCCGCCGGGCGCTGGCCTTGGGCCGCACCGACCTGGCGGGCAAGACCGGTACTACCAACGAGTCCAAGGACGCCTGGTTCTCCGGCTACAACGCCGATTACGTGACCACCGTATGGGTCGGTTTCGACCAGCCGGAAACCCTCGGCCGCCGCGAGTACGGCGGCACGGCGGCGCTGCCGATCTGGATGAGCTTCATGGGCGCGGCGCTCAAGGACAAGCCGGCGCATGCACCCGCAGAACCGGAAGGCATCCTCAGCCTGCGCGTCGACCCGATCAGCGGCCGCGCTGCTTCCCCAAGCACGCCGAATGCCTTCTTCGAGCTGTTCAAGGCCGAAGATTCGCCACCCTCGGTGGATGAACTGGGCAATGGCGCAGCACCGGGCAGCCCGCTGCCGGCCGATGAAGCGGCGCCGATGGACCTGTTTTAAGGCAGGGCGGCTGACTCAGGTTTTGCGTGGGCGCTCGATCTCATAGGCGCCACAAGTACCCTGACGAACACCTGGCAGCCCTGACGCATTCCAACGCCCCAACAAAAAGCCCCGGCTCATGCGAGCCGGGGCTTTTTTGTGTCGCTACAGCGGCAATCAGCCGTTGAATACTTCATCCACGCTGGTCAGCGGGTAGTGCTTCGGATACGGCAGGGTAGCCACGCCGGATTCGATGGCGGCCTTGGCCACTGCGTCGGAAACGACGGTGATCAGGCGTGCGTCCAGCGGCTTCGGAATGATGTACTCACGACCGAACTCCAGGCCTTCGACACCGTAGGCTTCGCACACTTCTTTCGGCACTGGCAGCTTGGCCAGGTCCTTCAGGGCGATGGCGGCGGCGATCTTCATTTCTTCGTTGATACGCTTGGCACGAACGTCCAGGGCACCACGGAAGATGAACGGGAAGCCCAGTACGTTGTTGACCTGGTTCGGGTAGTCGGAACGACCGGTGGCCATGATCACGTCGTTGCGAGTGGCGTGCGCCAGCTCAGGCGAGATTTCCGGATCCGGGTTCGAGCAGGCGAACACGATCGGGTTGGCAGCCATCGACTTCAGGCCTTCAGGGCTCAGCAGGTTCGGGCCGGACAGGCCTACGAACACGTCAGCACCGTCGAGCGCGTCGGCCAGGGTGCGCTTGTCGGTAGCGTGGGCGAACTGGGCCTTGTACTGGTTCAGATCGTCACGGCCAGCGTGGATGACACCGCTGCGGTCGATCATGTAGATGTTTTCGACCTTGCCACCCATGCTCACCAGCAGCTTCATGCAGGAGATGGCAGCAGCCCCGGCACCCAGGCAGACGATCTTGGCGTCTTCGAGCTTCTTGCCGGCGATTTCCAGGGCGTTGATCATGCCGGCCGCGGTAACGATGGCGGTACCGTGCTGGTCATCGTGGAACACCGGGATGTCGCACTGTTCGATCAGGGTGCGCTCGATTTCGAAGCACTCAGGTGCCTTGATGTCTTCGAGGTTGATGCCACCGAAGGTGATCGAGATACGGCGAACGGTGTCGATGAACGCTTGCGGGCTTTCCGATTCGACTTCGATGTCGAACACGTCAATACCAGCGAAACGCTTGAACAGAACGCCCTTGCCTTCCATGACCGGCTTGGAAGCCAGTGGGCCGAGGTCACCCAGACCGAGGATGGCGGTGCCATCGGAAATCACCGCAACCAGGTTGCCTTTGCCGGTGTATTTGTAAGCCAGCTCTGGATCACGGCCGATTTCACGCACGGGCTCAGCAACACCTGGGCTGTAGGCCAGGGCGAGGTCACGGGCGGTGGCAGTGGGCTTGGAGAGTTCGACGCTCAGTTTCCCCGGACGAGGTTGAGCGTGGTATTCGAGAGCGGCGGTTTTCAGGTCTGACATGGTGGGCATTCCGCTATTTACTGTTCTGACGGACCGCCGAGGATACGCAAAGAGCCGGGGAGTCACAAGACTGGTCGGTCACTTGTGTCAAGGCCTTTAGCCTACGACTTTACGCTATAACCCACGGGGGCATACGGCTAACAGTGTGTACAATCCAATAGCGAAATGTCTACATCTTTTAGCCTGAAAAACGCTCCAACATGCTCGGATCGGTCAATGGCAACACCCAGCGTCGCTGCCCAGGCTTCAGGCCGCCCTTGCGGGAACGGTCCAGCATCCAGCCTCGCGCTTCGACCTGGCGTCCCTTGAGGTTATCGAAGAAGCTGGCGGGGAAGTTGCGTTGCAGACGAGCGGGAACCTGCAGCACCACAGTGTCGTCCAGGGTGAGCCAGACCCCACCACGGTTGCGCTCGATACCCTTGATGCGGCCACCGACCACAACGAAACCCGACTGCCTGACATTGCCTGCAGGCACCACGGGCGAGCGTCGCCATACACCGATACCGCCCTTGCGCGCCGCTTGCTCGGCAACCTGCAGGCAGCCGCTGAGGCTTACATTGGGGGCAACTGCAACGCGGTAGCCCAAACCCTCGCTGAGCAACCGTGCTTCCATATTGTCGCCATTCAGGCCATAGATATGCGCCAGTGTGCGGCCATATTTGTCTTTTCCCTCAACGCCCGGCACCAGGCCGACGCGGCCGTCACTGGCATTGACCAACGCTTGAAGACGTCGCCTGGCGGCCTCGGCATAGGGCTCGCTGGTGCGCCCTTTGCGGCCGACTTCCGGGGTATTGATGCCGATCAGGCGCACGCTGCGGCCATCGACCAGGCGCAAGGTATCGCCATCCACCACCTGGCGTACCTGCACTTGCTGTGGCTGCTCCGGCAGCGGGCAGAACGCCAGGGCCGGGAAATGCCAGATGACGCCCATAAAAAAAGCGCCCACAAGGGGCGCTTTTTTTTGCAGCAATGCGAAACCCGAGGGGTTCGCCATGCGCATGATTACTTCTTGGCACCGAACATGCCGAAGCGATCGGCGAACTTCTGTACGCGACCACCGGTGTCCAAGACTTTCTGCTTACCGGTGTAGAACGGGTGGCACAGGTTGCAAACGTCGATCGACAGGGTGTTGCCCAGGGTCGAACGGCTTTCGAACTTGTTGCCGCAGCTGCAGGTGACTGCAACTACTTCATAGTTCGGGTGGATACCTTCTTTCATGGTCGCTTCCTCGAGCTGCGTGCCGCCATCCAACACCAATTGTTGAATACCGCACGTAATTAGGCGGCAAATAATACCAGAGCGCTGCGCTAGTGCAAGTTGTCGCTTGCACCGACCGTCGTCTGCTAGGCTCGCCAGTCTTTGATACGCCCTCCGAGACCTTCCGCGTGCCCGACGTCATCCTGCGCCTTGCCCTGCCCTCCCCGCTGCGTCGCCTGTTCGACTACAAGGCACCCGCGAGCATGGCGCGCCAGGCCTTGACCCCAGGCATGCGCATTCGCGTGCCATTCGGCCGCCGCGAGATGATAGGCGTGCTGGTGGAGGTGTGCGCACAGAGCGAGGTGCCCGCCGACAAGCTCAAGCCGGCCAGCGCCCTGCTCGATCCGGTATCGCCGATCCCGCCATCGCTATTCAAACTGTGCCTGTGGACCGCCCAGTACTACCAGCACAGCCTGGGCGATACCCTGAGCTGGGCCCTGCCGACGCTATTGCGCCAGGGCGAACCTGCCGAGATGCGCCAGGAGCGCTTCTGGCATATTGCCCCCGGTGCCCGCCTGGAAGACCCCCGGATCGCCCGCGCGCCGCGCCAGCGCGACGCCCTCAAGACCCTGGCCCAGCACCCGCACGGCGTGGCCCACAGCCTGCTGGCCAAGCTCAACCTGAACAAGGACAGCCTCGACCTTCTGCTGGCCAAGGAGCTGGTGCAGATTGAAGTCCGCCGGCACTCGCCGGCGCTACGCCACGAACACTGGCTGGCGCAGCCGGAACTGCCGCTCAACGATGAGCAGCGCGACGCCTTTGACGCCGTGCGCGAAGGCTTTGGGGGCTTTGGCGCGTTCCTGCTGGCCGGCGTCACCGGCAGCGGCAAGACCGAGGTCTACCTGCAGCTGATTCGTGAAACCCTGGAAGCCGGGAAGCAGGCGCTGGTGCTGATCCCGGAGATCAACCTCGGCCCACAGACCCTGGCGCGCTTCGAGCAACGCTTCAACGCCCGCATCGCGCTGCTGCATTCGGCGGTGAACGACCGCGAGCGCCTGGACGCCTGGCTGGCTGCCCGGGACGGCGAGGCCGACATCATCATCGGCACCCGCTCGGCATTGTTCACGCCGATGAAAAACCCCGGCCTGATCATCATCGACGAGGAGCACGACGGCTCCTATAAACAGCAGGAGGGGCTGCGCTATCACGCCCGCGACCTGGCACTGGTGCGCGCCCACCAGGAGAACATCCCGATCCTGCTAGGTTCTGCCACGCCGTCGCTGGAAACCCTGCACAACGCCCTGACCGGTCGCTACCGCCTGCTGCGCATGAACCAGCGCGCCGGTGGCGCCCGCCCGCCGCGCATGCTACGCCTGGATGTAAAGAGCCTGCCACTGGACAGCGGTATCAGCGGCCCGCTGCAGCAAGCCATCCGCCAGACCCTGGAGGCAGGCCAGCAAGTGCTGGTGTTCCTCAACCGCCGCGGCTTCGCCCCGACCTTGCTGTGCCACGATTGTGGCTGGCTGTCCGAGTGCCCGCGCTGTGATGCACGCATGACCGTGCACCAGCGTTCTGGCGTGCTGCGCTGCCACCACTGTGGCTACGACGAACGCCTGCCGCACCAGTGCCCGCAGTGCAACCACGTGGACCTGCGCCCGGTCGGCGCGGGCACCGAGCGCGCCGAAGAACGCCTGAAGGTGCTGTTCCCGGACTACCCGATCCTGCGGGTGGACCGCGACAGCACGGCGCGCAAGGACGCCATGCACAACCTGTTCACTACCATACAGCGCGGCCAGCCGAGCATCCTGGTCGGTACGCAGATGCTTGCCAAGGGCCACCACTTCCCCCGGGTGACTCTGGTGGCCATCCTCGACGCCGATGGTGGGCTGTTCTCGGGTGATTTTCGCGCCAGTGAGCGCATGGCGCAGCTGATCGTGCAGGTGGCCGGGCGCGCCGGGCGGGCCGAAGAGCCAGGCAAGGTCATCATCCAGACCCACCTGGCCGACCACCCGCTGTTGGTGCAGCTTACCGAGCAGGGCTACTTCGCCTTTGCCGAACAGGCCCTGGACGAACGCCGCGCCGCCGGGCTGCCGCCTTACTCCCACCTGGCCCTGCTGCGTGCCGAAGCGCACAAGCCGGGGCAGGCCGAAGGTTTCCTCGACGAAGCCTGCGCCGCCGCCGAACGCCTGGTGGCCGAGCAGCGCCTGCCGGGCATCGAACTGCTGGGCCCGGTGCCGGCGCCCATGGAACGCCGCGCCGGGCGCTTCCGCGCGCAACTGTTGATACAGGCCAATACCCGGGCGCCTTTGCATCGACTGATCAGTGCCTGGTTGCTAGTGTTGGAGCAGATGCCCAGCGGGCGCCAGGTACGTTGGTCGCTGGACGTCGACCCGGTCGACCTGTACTGACCTCTGGCGCTGCTTTGCAGCCCCAAAGGTTGGCAACCCGCTCCCGGCAACGGATAATGCCCAGTTTTTCCACCTGCGCATCCAGGCGCTCACCGCGCTTGCGGTCGAAAAGAGATCCCCATGAAAGACACCATTCGCCAGCTGATCCAGCAAGCCCTCACCCAACTCGTCACCGACGGTGTGCTGCCTGACGGGCTGTCGCCGGCGATCCAGGTGGAAAACGCCCGGGACAAGACCCACGGCGACTTCGCCAGCAACATCGCCATGATGCTGGCCAAGCAGGCAGGCATGAAGCCACGCGACCTGGCTGAAAAACTGATCGCCGCCCTGCCCGCCAGCGCCGACATCAGCAAGGTGGAAATCGCTGGCCCCGGCTTCCTCAACTTCTTCCAGAACACCGAAGCCCTGGCCAACCGCCTGGATGCCGCCCTGGCCGATGACCATCTGGGCGTGCGCAAGGCCGGCCCGCGCGAAAAGGTCGTCATCGACATGTCGGCGCCAAACCTGGCCAAAGAGATGCACGTCGGCCACCTGCGCTCGACCATCATCGGTGACAGCGTCGCACGCGTGCTGGAATTCCTGGGTGACAACGTCATTCGCCAGAACCACGTCGGCGACTGGGGCACCCAGTTCGGCATGCTGATGGCCTACCTGCAGGAAAACCCGATCACCAGCGACGAGCTGTCGGACCTGGAGAACTTCTACCGGGCGGCGAAGAAGCGCTTCGACGAATCGGAAGAGTTCGCCACGCGCGCCCGTGGCCTGGTGGTCAAGCTGCAAGCCGGCGACCCTGAGTGCCTGGCCCTGTGGACCCGCTTCAAGGACATCTCGCTGTCGCACTGCCAGAAGACTTACGAGCTGCTCAACGTCAAATTGACCATGGCCGACGTGATGGGCGAAAGCGCCTACAACGACGACCTGGCCAACGTGGTGGCCGACCTCAAGGCCAAGGGCCTGCTGGTCGAAGACCAGGGCGCCCAGTGCGTGTTCCTGGAAGAATTCAAGAACAGCGAAGGCGAACCCCTGCCGGTGATCGTGCAAAAAGCCGACGGCGGCTACCTGTACGCCACCACCGACCTGGCCGCAGTGCGCTATCGCAGCAACGTGCTCAACGCTGACCGCGCTCTGTACTTCGTCGACCAGCGCCAGGCCCTGCACTTCAACCAGGTATTCGAAGTGGCACGCCGTGCAGGCTTTGTCGGCCACCCGATGCAGATGGAGCACATGGGCTTCGGTACCATGAACGGCGCCGACGGCCGCCCGTTCAAGACCCGTGACGGCGGGACCGTCAAGCTGATCGACCTGCTAACCGAGGCCAAGGAGCGCGCCTACGCGCTGGTCAAGGAAAAGAACCCGACCCTGGCTGACGAAGATCTGCGCCACATCGGCGAAGTGGTTGGCATTGGCGCAGTGAAATACGCCGACCTGTCCAAGCACCGCACCAGCGACTACAGCTTCAACTTCGAGCTGATGCTCAACTTCGAAGGCAACACCGCCCCGTACCTGCTGTATGCCTACACCCGCGTAGCCGGCGTATTCCGCAAGCTGGGCAAGGGCTTTGACGAAGTCGAAGGCAAGATCGTGCTGCAGGCCGCCCACGAGCAGGACCTGGCTGCGCGCCTGGCGCAGTTTGGCGAAACCCTCAATAGCGTCGCCGAAAAAGGCACGCCGCACGTGCTGTGCAGCTACCTGTACGACCTGGCCGGGCTGTTCTCCAGCTTCTACGAGAACTGCCCGATCCTCGCCGCCGACACCCCGGAGCAACAGCAAAGCCGCCTGCGCCTGGCCGCCCTGACCGGCCGTACCCTCAAACAAGGTCTGGAACTGCTCGGCCTGGAAACCCTGGAGCGCATGTAAGTTGGCTGCCAAGAAAAAACCCGCCCCAAAACGCGGCGCCAGCCGCCAGACGGCACCGGCCAAACAGCCGATCCCTGGTTGGGTATGGATGGCCGTTGGCCTCACCGTCGGCGCGTTCATCGTGTTCCTGATGAAGCTCGAGCCCGGTGGCGATGACATCAAGCGCGCCAAGCCCGATCAGCAGAAGCCGGAGAAAGTGGCCGAAGCGAGCAAGCCTGCGCAGGCCACCCCACAGCAGCCGGTGAAGCCGAAGTACGACTTCTACACCCTGCTGCCGGAGTCCGAGGTGATCGTGCCGCCGGAGGCCGTGCCCGAGAAGACACCACCGGTACCCGCCCAGCCGGTGACCCCGGTGACGCCGGCAGAAGCTGCGAAAATCGACACCGCCCGCGCCCAGGCGGCGTTGCTGGGCCAGACCCCGCCACCGCCACCGCCGGTGATCAAGCCGGCTGCGACCACCCAGTACTTCCTGCAGGCTGGCTCGTTCCGCAAGCAGGCCGATGCCGACAAGGTCCGCGCGCAGATCATCCTGCTGGGCCAGTCGGTGAAGGTGGAGTCGGGTACGGTCAAGGACGAGACGTGGTACCGCGTACTGGTCGGGCCGTTCACCAACCGTGAACAGCTGACCGGTGCGCAGAAGCAACTGGCTGGGGCCGGGTTCAGCAACCTGCTGCTGCAACAACGGCAGACGCGGCAGTAACCCAGCAACAAAAAAGGCCTTGCCGCTTCGGTGCGACAAGGCCTTTTCATTACCCGCGAAGCATTTCAACGCAAGGCGTTACGCTCGGAGACCTGGCTGTTCAACGTCCAGAAATCGTACAGCACCCCCACCAGGAACAAGCCGCCGGTAAAGAAGTAGATGATCGCGGTGATCCACTTGCCCTGATACAGCCGGTGCAGGCCAAACACCCCTAGGAAGGTCAGCAGAACCCAGGCGATGTTGTAATCGATACGGCCAGACTGGAACCTCAGATCGGCTTCACGGTCCATGGACGGGATCAGAAACAGGTCGATCAGCCAACCGATGCCCAGCAGGCCGAAGGTAAAGAACCAGAGGGTCCCGGTAATCGGCTTGCCGTAATAGAAACGATGCGACCCGGTGAAGCCAAAAATCCACAGCAGGTAACCAATGGTCTTGCTGTGGGTGTCGTGAAAAGGCGCCCCCTGTTGATAACTGTTCATGCGTAGCCCTCGTGGGTTATCCGAAAATTTTCTAAAAAAAAATGTGACTTTCTCGTCGCAGGCCGACGTACGGCACCTGGGCAATCGACCAACGGATCAAAGATTGATCAAAAAGCTGTTATAAAGTTGCGCGCCCAACACATAACTATTCATAAGAGCTTCATCTATGCCGCCTTTGATCAAGACATGGCTGACCCTCTGCCTATTATTGCCCCTGGCCGCCCACGCCACCAATCGTGAGCAACGTCTTCCCAATGGTTTCACCGGCTATACCACCAATGCCTCGGTGAAACACGCGCCGGTCAAGCAGACCGCACTACGCGCACGCCCGAGCAATGCCGCCAGCAACCGCGGCTTGCCAGTGGCTGCCATGTCGCCGAAGCAGAGCAGCGATGTGCTCAGCCGTGCCGTGAATGTGCTCGGTACCCCTTACGTTTGGGGTGGCAGCAGCCCGAAAAAAGGCTTTGACTGCAGCGGGCTGGTGAAATACGCCTTCAACGATGTCGCCGACGTCGACCTGCCGCGCACCTCCAATGCCATGGCCCAAGGCCACGGCGTCAAGGTGGCCAAGGGTGACCTCAAGCCTGGCGACCTGATTTTCTTCAACATCAAGAGCCGCCGGGTGAACCATGTTGCCATCTACCTGGGCAACGACCGCTTCATCCACGCACCACGGCGTGGCAAGCGGGTAAGCATCGACAACCTGAGCAAGCCCTACTGGCAAAAACACTACGTAGTGGCCAAGCGGGTGCTGCCGAAGGAACAGCAGCAGCTGAACCTGGCCAAGCGCTAACAGGTCCGGCCTCGTCGCGGGCACGCCCGCTCCCACAGGTACAGCACAGCCTTCGAACCCTGTGCCGTACCTGTGGGAGCGGGCGTGCCCGCGAAGAGGCCTGAGCAGGCACTATAACCCTCTGATCAGTCCGCTCTCCTTAAGCTCCCGCATCGCCCCCTCCATCGTCCGCATCCCCTGCGCCGCCCCGCCCTGCATCACCGAACACAACTGCGCCATTCGCCCCTCCCGCACCAGGTTGCGCACCGCCGGCGTCGCCACCAGCACTTCCCGCGCCGCCACCCGCCCACACGCCTGACCAGTACCTGCGCCACTACAAGGCGCAACGACTCGGCCAACATCGCTCGCACCAAGGGCTTTTCCTCGGCAGCAAACACCTCCACCAACCGGTCAACGCTGCTGGCCGCCGATCGCGTATGCACGGTCGCCAGCACCAGGTGCCCGGTCTCGGCTGCGCGCAAGGCCAGGCGAACGCTTTCCAGGTCACGTAGCTCACCGATCATGATCACATCCGGGTCCTGGCGCAGCGCACTGCGCAGCCCCTGGGCGAAGCCGCAGCTATGGCGGCCAATCTCACGCTGGTTGATCAGGCTGCGCTGGCTGCTGTGGATAACTTCGACCGGGTCTTCTAGGGTGATGATGTGCAGCGCCCGTTCGCGGTTCAGCTGGTCGATCAACGTCGCCAGGGTGCTGGACTTGCCACTGCCGGTAGGCCCACCGACCAGAATCAGGCCATCAGTGCATTGCGCAACAGCTTGATACACATCCCCCAAGTCGAGCTCATCCAGCGTGGCGATCCGCCCCGGAATCAGCCGGAAGGTAGCCCCGGGGCCGTTCAGTTGGCGAAACAGGTTCAGCCGAAAGCGGCCAAGCGCAGGCAACTCCAGCGCCAGGTCCAGCTCATCGCCCTGGGCCCATTGCCGCCGTTGGTGTTCAGCCAGCAAGGGCGCCATGCCTTCGGCCAGGTCTGCCGGCACCAGAGCCGGCAAATTCATGCGTTGCAAGTCACCCTCAAGGCGCAGCATCGGGATCTGGCCCGCCGCCAGGTGCAGGTCCGAAGCCCCCGCATCCACGGCCCGGGCCAACAGGTCGGTCACATCCATGAGACTCCCCAAAGGCCTTCAAGTAGGTAGAATGCCGCAGACCCTACAGCCGCCGGCATCCGTCCATGTCCACCCTAGCAGACAACCTTTCCGCTATTTCCGCCCGTATCGCCAGCGCTGCCCAGGCTGCCGGGCGCGATCCGGCCAGCGTTCAGTTGCTGGCCGTGAGCAAGACCAAGCCCGCCAGTGCCATTCGCGAAATCCACGCCGCTGGCGTGCGCGATGTCGGGGAAAACTACCTACAGGAAGCGCTGACAAAGCAGCAGGAGCTAAGCGACCTGCCCTTGATCTGGCACTTCATCGGCCCCATTCAGTCGAACAAGACCAAAGCCATCGCCGAGCATTTCGACTGGGTGCATTCCGTGGACCGCCTGAAAATTGCCCAACGCCTGTCCGAGCAGCGCCCTGCCGGCCTGGCGCCACTGAACCTCTGCCTGCAAGTGAACGTGAGCGGCGAAGTCAGCAAGTCTGGCTGCGCCCCCGCCGACCTTCCGGCCCTGGCCAAGGCCGTAGCCGGGCTGCCCAACCTGCGCTTGCGCGGGTTGATGGCAATCCCCGAGCCCACCGACGACCGCGCCGCCCAGGAAGCTTCCTTCGCCCGCTTGCGCCAGTTGCAGGAAAGCCTGGGCCTTGGCCTGGACACCCTGTCCATGGGCATGAGCCACGACCTGGAAGCGGCTATCGCACAGGGTGCGACCTGGGTACGCATCGGCACCGCCCTGTTCGGTGCCCGCGACTACGGCCAAAACTGACTCCATGCTTTACTCACTCTTCCCCACAAGGACCTGACATGAGCAAGACACGTATTGCCTTTATCGGCGCCGGCAACATGGCCGCCAGCCTGATCGGTGGTTTGCGTGCCCAGGGCCTGGACGCCTCGCAGATCCGCGCCAGCGACCCGGGCGCCGAGACCCGCACCCGCATCCAGGCCGAGCACGGCATCGAAACGTTCGAGAACAACGCCCAGGCCATCGACGGCGCCGACGTCATCGTCCTGGCGGTCAAGCCGCAGGTCATGAAAGCCGTGTGCCAGGCCCTGCAACCCAACCTGCAGGATGGCCAACTGATCGTTTCCATCGCCGCCGGCATCACCTGTGCCAGCCTGCAAAGCTGGCTGGGCGCTCGCCCGGTGGTGCGCTGCATGCCCAATACCCCTGCGCTGCTGCGCCAGGGCGTAAGCGGCCTGTACGCAACCGCTGAAGTGTCCGACACGCAGCGCCAGCAGGCCGAACAACTGCTGTCGGCTGTCGGCACGGCCCTGTGGCTGGATCAGGAACAACAACTGGACGCCGTGACCGCAGTGTCCGGCAGCGGCCCTGCGTACTTCTTCCTGCTGATCGAGGCCATGACCGCAACAGGCGAAAAGCTCGGCCTGCCACGTGAAACCGCTTCCCGGCTGACCTTGCAGACCGCCCTTGGCGCTGCCCGCATGGCGGTTGCCAGCGATGTCGATGCCGCCGAGCTGCGCCGCCGCGTCACCTCGCCCGCCGGCACCACCGAAGCTGCGATCAAATCGTTCCAGGCCAGCGGCTTCGAAGCCATCGTCGAGCAGGCGCTGCAGGCTGCGGCCACGCGCTCCGCCGAACTGGCCGAACAACTGGGCAAATAAGGAGCTTTAGATGAATGCACTGTCCGGCGCCGCGATCTTCGTGGTGCAAACCCTGGTCAGCCTCTACCTGGTGATCGTCCTGCTGCGTTTTGTCCTGCAACTGGTCAAAGCCAACTTCTATAACCCGCTGTGCCAGTTCGCAGTGCGCGCCACGCAGCCGCTGCTCAAGCCAATCCGCCGGATCATCCCCAGCATCGGTGGGCTGGACACCTCGTCGCTGCTGCTGGCGGTCATCATCCAGGCCCTGCTGATGGGCTTCGTGCTGATGGTCACCTACGGCACCTTCGGTGACGTCCTGCACCTGCTGATGTGGGCGATCATCGGCATCACCTCGCTGTTCCTGAAGATTTTCTGGGTGGCGATGATTGTCATGGTCATCGTCTCCTGGGTTGCCCCCAACAGCCACAACCCGGCCGCCGAGCTGGCCTATCAGATCAGCGAGCCGGTGCTGGCACCGTTCCGCCGCCTCGTGCCCAACCTGGGCGGCATGGACATCTCGCCGATCTTCGCCTTCCTGGCGATCCAGGTGATCCAATCGTTCGTCATGCCCCCGCTGGCCGCCTACGCAGGCATGCCACAAGAACTGTGGCGCATGATCTGACCCTGGTTGCTTCCAGCGGCAAGCCTTTGCTTGCCGCTGGGGGTAGCGCTCTTTAGACTTACGCCTCCGTCAAGCGTGAGCAGGGTCGATGTCCACTGTCTTTCCCGAAGATTCCGTCGGTCTGGTAGTACCGCAAACCGCCCGGTTCGATGAACCGCTGGCACTGGCTTGTGGCCGCTCCCTGGCCAGTTACGAGCTGGTCTACGAGACCTATGGCACCCTGAACGCCAGCGCGAGCAACGCCGTGCTGATCTGCCATGCCCTGTCCGGCCACCACCATGCCGCCGGCTACCATGCCGCCACCGACCGCAAACCGGGATGGTGGGACAGCTGCATCGGCCCTGGCAAACCGATCGACACCAACCGCTTCTTCGTGGTCAGCCTGAACAACCTCGGCGGCTGCAACGGCAGCACCGGCCCCAGCAGCGTGAACCCGGCCACCGGCAAGCCTTATGGCGCCGACTTCCCGGTGTTGACCGTAGAGGACTGGGTACACAGCCAAGTGCGCCTGGGCGAGCGCCTGGGCATCCAGCAATGGGCCGCTGTCGTCGGCGGCAGCCTGGGCGGCATGCAGGCCCTGCAATGGACCATCAGCTACCCGGAGCGTGTGCGCCATTGCGTCGACATCGCCTCGGCACCCAAGCTGTCGGCGCAGAACATCGCCTTCAACGAAGTAGCTCGCCAGGCAATCCTCACCGACCCCGAATTCCATGGGGGTTCGTTCCAGGATCAGGGTGTGATTCCCAAGCGCGGCCTGATGCTGGCACGCATGGTCGGTCACATCACCTACCTGTCCGACGACTCGATGGGTGAGAAATTTGGCCGTGAACTGAAAAGCGACAAGCTCAACTACGACTTCCACAGCGTCGAGTTCCAGGTCGAAAGCTACCTGCGCTACCAGGGCGAGGAGTTTTCTGGCCGTTTCGACGCCAACACCTACTTGCTGATGACCAAGGCGCTGGACTACTTCGACCCGGCCGCAGCTCAAGGCGGTGACCTGGCTGCCACCCTGGCTCACGTGAAGGCGGATTACTGCATCATGTCGTTCACCACCGACTGGCGCTTCTCGCCGGCCCGCTCGCGCGAGATCGTCGACGCCCTGATGGCTGCGCGCAAGAACGTCTGCTACCTGGAGATCGAATCGCCTTACGGGCACGATGCCTTCCTGATCCCCACGCCTCGCTACATCCAGGGTTTCTCGAACTACATGAACCGCATTGCCATCTGAGGACAGCATGAGAGCCGATCTGGAAATCATCCACGACTGGATCCCCGCCGGCAGCCGGGTACTCGACCTGGGCTGCGGCAGCGGCGAACTGCTGGCCTCGCTGCGTGACCGCAAGCAGGTCACCGGCTATGGCCTGGAGATCGACGCCGACAACATCGCCGCCTGCGTGGCCAAGGGCGTCAACGTCATCGAGCAGGACCTGGACAAGGGCCTGGGCAACTTCGCCAGCAACAGTTTCGACGTAGTGATCATGACCCAGGCCCTGCAGGCCGTGGAGTACCCCGACCGCATCCTCGACGAGATGCTGCGTGTGGGCCGCCAGTGCATCATCACCTTCCCCAACTTCGGCCACTGGCGCTGCCGCTGGTACCTGGCGACCAAAGGCCGCATGCCAGTATCGGACTTCATGCCGTATACCTGGTACAACACGCCGAACATCCACTTCTGCACCTTCGCCGACTTCGAGGAGCTGGTGCACGAACGCAGGGCCAAGGTGCTTGACCGCCTGGCCGTCGACCACTTGCACCGCAACGGGTGGGGTGGCCGGCTTTGGCCTAATCTTCTAGGTGAGATCGGCATCTACCGCGTCAGCAGCCCGGGCCTGCCAGAGCACCAGCTCGCTGTCTGACGCCCACCGGAGGAATTGCCCCATGCGTCGCCTAGCCCTGTTCCTGATCAGCCTGTGCCTGGCATTGCCGGTACTGGCTGCCGATGCCGCCCGGCCCGAGCGCAAGGAAGTGTTTGGCGACGTGACGGTGCATTACAGCGCATTCACGTCGAGCATGCTTACACCCAAGGTGGCCGCAGCCACCGGGCTGATACGCAGCAAGAATCAGGGCGTGCTCAACATTACCGTGCTCAAGGCCGACAAACCTGCCATGGCGGTGGTCAGCGGCACCGTCAAGGACCTGACCGGGCGCAGCAGCCCGCTGTCGTTCAAGCAGGTTAACGAACAGGGCGCGGTGTACTACATCGCCCAGTTCAAGATCGACCAGCCAGAAACCGTCACCTTCGACCTGAACATCGAAACAGGCGGCATCAGTAACTCCCTCAGCTTCAACCAGGAAGTGTTCCCAGGCGAATGATGAATTTCCAGCAACTCGTATTGGCCAGCCATAACGCCGGCAAACTCAAGGAACTCCAGGCCATGCTCGGCCAGTCCGTGCAGCTGCGCTCGATTGGCGAGTTCAGCCAGGTCGAGCCGGAAGAAACCGGCCTGTCGTTTGTCGAGAACGCCATCCTCAAGGCACGCAACGCCGCGCGTATTTCCGGCCTGCCGGCCCTGGCCGACGATTCTGGCCTGGCCGTGGACTTCCTCGGTGGTGCGCCGGGTATCTACTCGGCACGCTATGCCGACGGCAAGGGTGACGCAGCGAACAACGCCAAGCTGCTCGAGGCCCTGAAAGACGTGCCCGAAGGCGAGCGCGGCGCGCAGTTCGTCTGCGTCCTGGCGCTGGTGCGCCATGCCGACGACCCGTTGCCGATCCTGTGCGAAGGCCTGTGGCACGGCAGCATCCTGTTCGAAGCCAGCGGCGAGCACGGTTTCGGCTACGACCCGCTGTTCTGGGTACCGGAGCGCAACTGCTCCAGCGCCGACCTGGCCCCGGCAGATAAAAACCAGCTCAGCCACCGCGCCCGTGCCATGGCCCTGCTGCGCCAACGTCTGGGCCTGGCATGATCGAAATGCTGTCCTCTCCCGGCGCGGCGGCCTTTACCAGCCTGCCGCCGCTGGCGCTGTACATCCACATCCCGTGGTGCGTACGCAAATGCCCTTACTGCGACTTCAACTCCCACGCTGCCGGGCCTGAACTGCCGGAAGACGCCTACGTCTCGGCCCTGCTGGACGACCTTGACCAGGAGCTGGCCGCCGTACAGGGCCGCCCGATCAGCTCGATCTTCTTTGGTGGCGGTACACCCAGCCTGTTTAGTGCCAACGCCCTGGGGCGGCTGCTGCGCGGCGTGGAACAACGCATCCCGTTCGCGCCAGACATCGAAATCACCCTGGAGGCCAACCCGGGTACCTTCGAGCAGGACAAGTTCAAGGCCTACCGGCAAACCGGCATCAACCGCCTGTCCATCGGCGTACAGAGCTTCCAGCCAGCCAAGCTGGAGGCGCTGGGACGCATCCACAATGGTGACGAAGCGGTCCGTGCTGCCGGCATGGCGCGTGCTGCCGGCTTCGACAACTTCAACATGGACCTGATGCACGGCCTGCCCGACCAGTCGCTGGATGACGCGCTGGGTGACCTGCGCCAGGCCATCGACCTGGGGCCGACGCACCTGTCGTGGTACCAGCTGACAGTGGAACCGAACACGGTGTTCTGGAACCAGCCGCCAGAGCTGCCCGAGGACGACATCCTCTGGGACATCCAGGAGGCCGGCCAGGCAGTGATGGCCGAGCACGGCTATCGCCAATACGAGGTCTCGGCCTATGCCCAGGCGGGCCGTGCAGCCCAGCACAACCTCAACTACTGGCGCTTTGGCGACTTCATCGGCATTGGTGCCGGTGCACACGGCAAGCTGACCTTCGCCGACGGCCGCATCCTGCGCACCTGGAAAACCCGCCTGCCCAAGGACTACCTGAACCTGGCCAAGCCGTTCAAGGCCGGCGAGAAGCTGCTGCCGGTCGACGAGCTGCCGTTCGAGTTCCTGATGAACGCCTTGCGCCTGACCGATGGCGTGGAAGCCGAACTGTTCACCCAGCGCACTGGTTTGCCGCTTGCACAACTGCGCGAGGCACGCCGCGCCGCCGAACAAAAAGGCCTTTTACAGGTCGAACCGGATCGACTGGTAGCCACGCCAAGGGGCCAGTTGTTCCTCAACGACCTGCTGCAGTATTTCTTGACCTAAGGATGACCCATGGATCTGGTACTTGATCTACTCGCGACGGTTTCCCGCTGGAGCCGCGGCAATCTGTCGGAGATTTCCCTGGCCTTGGTAGGCTGCCTGCTGGTGCTGTTCGGCAGCGATGTCAAAGCCTGGGCCGAACAACGCCTCGGTGGCCTGGCGGGTGCACTGCGGGTGCCGTTCATGGCGCTGATGGTGATGGTGGGCAGCGGTGCGGCACTGATCTACGCCACGCCGTGGGTGGTGAAGGGGCTGGGCCAGTTCAACAACTACGCGCTGGCGCCGGTGTTGCTGGTGGTGCTGGTGTTGATTGGTGTGGTGGCTGATCGCCGAGGGTAAGGGTTGCAAAAAGCTGCCCCGGGAAACCAGGGCAGCCCTACCACCTGACTAGCCCTTAACGGGCATCATCGAAGTGGTCACGCATGAAGTCCCGAACGGTCTTGAGCACAATCAAGATCCGAATGAGCTTCCAGACGCGGCTCAGCGCATCAAGCAAACGCTTCATATGCCTTGGCCTCCGTGTTGGCGGGCCAATCTTCCAGCATCTAACCGGCACTTCGATGCCTTCGAAAACTCTGGGGACGTGTTCGGTGAAGTGGCCAGGTTAATGGCCCTTCGAAGTCAGTTACCGGCACGGTTCTCAGGCCGTGTCGAAGGGGCCGGAAAGCAGAATTCTTCTCCCACCCGACCCATCACCGAATTTTTCCCCACAGGAGCAACACGATGATAATTGGGATGCGCAATCAAAGCTGTTAACCGCGCAGACACACGTGATGCTGGATATTTCTGATCGTTGACGCGCCCTTTTTGGCTGCTTATGATCCCCTGACTGTGGGGACGTTTTCGGTGAAGTCCCAGAGCGAAGGATACTCAGTCCTGTCGCTCACAAAAAAACCGCCTTTCTCAAGGCGGTTTTTTTCGCCCGCATTTCTGCAAGCACCAGCACATCGAAAGGCCAGATCAGCCGATCAATCCGCCTTCTCGAACTTCAAGTCCCATACCCCATGCCCCAGCCGCTCGCCGCGGCGTTCGAACTTGGTGATCGGGCGCTCTTCCGGGCGTGGCACGTAGGTGCCGTCGGCTGCACGGTTGCGATAGCCCGGGGCGGCGCTCATCACTTCCAGCATGTACTCGGCATACGGCTCCCAGTCGGTGGCCATGTGGAACACGCCACCGGGCTTGAGCTTGCGACGTACCAGCTCGGCAAACTCCAGCTGGACGATGCGGCGCTTGTGGTGGCGCGCCTTGTGCCAAGGGTCTGGGAAGAACAGCATCAGGCGGTCGAGGCTGTTGTCCGCCACACAGCGGTTCAGCACTTCGATGGCATCGCAGTCGTACACCCGCAGGTTCTTCAGGCCCTGAGTCAGTACGCCGTTGAGCAGCGCGCCGACACCCGGGCGGTGAACTTCCACACCGATGAAGTCCTGCTCAGGCGCGGCAGCCGCCATTTCCAGCAGGGAATGGCCCATGCCGAAGCCGATCTCCAGGGTGCGCGGCGCCGAACGGCCGAACACCTGGTCGTAGTCCACCGGGCTGTCGGCCAGCGGCAGGATGTATAGCGGGCCGCCCTGGTCCAGGCCGCGTTGCTGGCCTTCGGTCATGCGCCCGGCGCGCATCACGAAGCTCTTGATGCGGCGGTGTGGGCGGGCTTCGCCGTCGGGGGTGATCGGCGTATCGTGCGATTCAGTCATCAGGAGCTCTTACTTGATCAGACCATCCAGCGGCGAAGAGGCGCTGGCATAGAGTTTCTTCGGCATACGGCCGGCCAGGTAGGCCATGCGACCGGCGACGATGGCGTGCTTCATGGCTTCGGCCATCAGCACCGGCTGCTGGGCGTGGGCGATGGCCGAGTTCATCAGCACTGCCTCGCAGCCCATTTCCATGGCGATGGTGGCGTCAGAAGCGGTACCTACGCCGGCATCGACCAGCACCGGCACCTTGGATTCTTCCAGGATGATCTGCAGGTTGTAGGGGTTGCAGATGCCCAGGCCGGTGCCAATCAGGCCAGCCAGCGGCATGACCGCGATGCAGCCGGCTTCGGCCAGCTGACGGGCGATGATCGGGTCGTCGCTGGTGTACACCATTACGTCGAAACCTTCCTTGACCAGCACTTCGGCGGCCTTGAGGGTTTCGATCACGTTGGGGAACAGGGTTTTCTGGTCGGCCAGCACTTCCAGTTTCACCAGCGTGCGGGATTCGTGCGACTTGCGCCCGTCCAGCAGTTCACGAGCCAGACGGCAGGTGCGCACCGCTTCCACCGCGTCAAAGCAGCCTGCGGTGTTCGGCAGGATGGTGTACTTGTCGGGCGACAGTACGTCGAGCAGGTTCGGCTCGCCCGCATTCTGGCCAAGGTTGGTGCGGCGTACGGCGACGGTGACGATTTCGGCACCCGAGGCCTCGGTGGCCAGGCGGGTTTCTTCCATGTCACGGTACTTGCCGGTGCCGACCAGCAGGCGCGACTGGAAAGTACGCCCGGCCAGGGTGAAGGGCTTGTCGCTACGAACGTTGCTCATCGTTGTTCCTCGGGAATAGGTTGCTGGGCTTGCTTGTAAACCGCCGGGCTGCTGTCAGCCACCACCGATGGCGTGGACCACTTCGACCTGGTCGCCGTCGTTCAGCAGCGTGCTGTCGTGCTGGCTACGCGGCACGATATCCAGGTTCAGCTCTACTGCCACACGGCGCCCGGTCAGTTCCAGGCGCGTCAGCAGGGCTGCAACGCTTTCGCCAGCAGGCAGTTCGTAAGGTTCACCGTTCAGTTGAATGCGCATGCGCACGGCCACCATTGTTCTTTGGGGCCCGCATTCTAGCGCCGAACCCACCTGCAACCCAAGGCCGGTGCACGCCATTAGTCGCGATTGTGGACCACTCGGTCAGCCCAGCCGCCAGGCTGCCAGGCCCAGGCACAGCCAGCCGGCCAGGAAGCACAGGCCGCCGATCGGCGTGATGATGCCCAGCTTGCCGAGGCCGCTGAGGGTCAGCAGGTACAGGCTGCCGGAGAACAGCACGATGCCTAAGGCAAACAGGCCGCCAGCCCAGCCGACCAGGCGCCCGGGCAGGTGTACCGAGAGCACGGCGACGGCGAAGATCGCCAAGGCATGCACCAGCTGGTAGGTCACGCCCGTGTGGAAGATCGCCAGGTAGTCTGCCGTCAGCCGGCTTTTCAGGCCGTGGGCAGCGAAGGCACCCAGGGCGACCCCGGTAAAGCCGAAAAAGGCGGCAAGCATCAGGAAGCTGCGAAGCATGGGACGACTCCTTGTATCGGGTCTGTATAATGGCCCCTTCCACCCGTACGGCCAAGCCATCGCCATGCTGCCAACCCTTCTCCGCCGCCTCTCCCGTGCCCTGCTATGGTTTGCTGCCGGCAGCATTGTGCTGGTACTGGTGTTCCGCTGGGTGCCACCACCCGGCACGGCCCTGATGGTCGAGCGCAAGGTGCAGTCTTGGGTGAATGGAGAATCCATCGATCTGCAGCGCGACTGGGAGCCGTGGGAGAACATCTCCGATGAGCTGAAGGTTGCCGTCATCGCCGGCGAGGACCAGAAGTTCGCCAGCCACTGGGGGTTCGACATCCCGGCTATCCAGGCGGCGCTGGCCTACAACGAGCGCGGCGGCAATGTTCGCGGTGCCAGCACCCTGACCCAGCAAGTGGCCAAGAACCTGTTCCTGTGGTCCGGGCGCAGCTGGTTCCGTAAAGGGCTGGAGGCCTGGTTCACGGCCCTGATCGAGCTGTTCTGGTCCAAGGAGCGGATTCTTGAGGTTTACCTGAACAGTGCCGAATGGGGCAAAGGCGTATTTGGCGCCCAGGCAGCGGCGCGTTATCACTTTGGTGTCGATGCCAGTCGGCTCAGCCGCCAGCAGGCCGCACAACTGGCCGCAGTGCTGCCAAGCCCGATCAAGTGGAGTGCCAGCCGGCCAAGTGCCTATGTGGCTAGCCGGGCGGGGTGGATTCGCCGGCAGATGAGCCAGTTGGGTGGGCCCGGTTACCTGATGCAGCTCGATACTTCGCGCAACAAGCTTTGAATTTTGCGGTGATGCGCAAATCGAGCGCCGCGCGGGCGGCGCTCGATCTCTCGGGCGTCACAACATTCACGCCGTGCACAAAAAAGCCGCTCGCCCCGTCGGGGCCAGCGGCTTCTCTACAACCAAGGCTCGATCAGGCTGCGATCAATGCCTTGACCTTGTTCATCGCATTTTTCTCCAGCTGGCGAATCCGCTCAGCCGATACGCTGTACTTGTCTGCCAGCTCATGCAGCGTGGCCTTCTCTTCCGCCAACCAGCGCTGATAGAGAATATCGCGGCTACGCTCGTCCAGCCCTTGCAGCGCTTCGTGCAGGTTGCTGGTGGAGTTATCGCTCCAGTCGGCATCCTCCAACTGCACCGCCGGGTCGTAACGGTGGTCTTCCAGATAATGCGCAGGCGACTGGAAGGCGCTGTCGTCGTCAGCTTCCGCTGCCGGGTCGAAGGCCATGTCTTGGCCACTCAGACGGCTTTCCATCTCACGCACTTCACGCGGTTCGACGCCAAGGCTTTCTGCCACGCGATGCACTTCGTCGTTGTTCAGCCACGCCAAGCGCTTCTTCTGGCTGCGCAGGTTGAAGAACAGCTTGCGCTGGGCCTTGGTGGTGGCCACCTTGACGATGCGCCAGTTGCGCAGAATGAACTCGTGGATCTCTGCCTTGATCCAGTGTACGGCGAACGACACCAGGCGCACGCCCATTTCCGGGTTGAAGCGCTTGACGGCCTTCATCAGGCCGACGTTGCCTTCCTGGATCAGGTCAGCCTGGGCCAGCCCGTAGCCGGCATAGCTGCGGGCGATATGTACGACGAAACGCAGGTGGGCCATCACCATTTGACGAGCGGCCTCGACATCCTGCTCATAATAGAGACGCTCGCCCAGATCACGCTCCTGCTCGACCGTCAGCAGCGGGATGCTGTTGACCGTGTGCACATAGGCTTCCAGGTTTGCACCGGGTACCAGGGCATAGGCAGGTTGCAACGATGTGGTCATTCAAGAACCTCCGACTTACTAAACTCGCGCCTTGTGGGCGCTGCCAACATTGACCTGGGACGACGGTACAAGTTCCGCAGTGAAGAAAATGTCAATGCTGGCACGTAAAAACTATCGCGGCGCCAGCTCGTTCAGATGACGAGCGACGGCAATCCATGCACCGATATACCCCAACAGCACCGCTCCGATCAAGAGCGACAGACCATCGGACGCCGGCACCCCGCCCAGGGCGAAGTCACTGCCGTACAGCCCGGAAAGCCCTACCACCGCGTCGTTGAGCCAGTTCAGGCCAAACGCCAGGATACCCCACGCCAGCAAGCCCGCACCCAGGCCATACAGGGCGCCCATGTACAGGAAAGGCCGGCGCACGTAGGCGTCAGTGCCGCCTACCAGCTTGATCACTTCGATCTCGACACGGCGGTTTTCAATGTGTAGACGAATTGTGTTACCGATTACTAACAGCAGGGCAGAAATCAGCATCACGGCCAGGCCGAAGACGAAGCGGTCACCCAGTTTGAGGATGGCCGCCAGGCGCTCGACCCACACCAGGTCCAGTTGCGCCACTTCCACCCGTGGCAGCTCCGACAGGCGCTGACGCAAGGCGTCCAGGGCCGGCTTGTCGACCTCGGTCGGGGTCACTACCACCACGCCAGGCAGCGGGTTGTCGGGCAGTTCGCGCAGGGCCTCGCCCAGCCCGGACTGCTGCTGGAATTCCTCCAGCGCCTGCTCGCGGCTGACAAATTGCGCGTCCGCCACCCCAGGCATGCCCTTGATCTCGTCGCGCAGCGCTTCACCATCGCGGCTGCCGGCATCGAGCTTGAGGTACAGCGAAATCTGCGCAGCGCGCTGCCACGAACCGCCCAGCTGCTCGACGTTCTTCAGCAGCAACGACAGGCCCATGGGCATGCTCAGCGCCACCGCCATCACCAGGCAGGTGAAAAAGCTGCCGATCGGCTGCTTGCCCAGGCGGCGCAGGCTGTCGGCCATGCTGGCACGGTGGCTTTCCAGCCAGGCATGCAGCAGTGTGCGGAAATCCGGGCCGTCATCGTCCTCGCCGCGCTTTTTCTTCTCCGGTTGCGGGTCGGCCGGCTTTGGCGCAACCCGCTCGGAAACCTTCGGCGTACGTATAGTGCTCATTGCCCGGCCTCCCCATCGCCGATCAAGCGGCCGCGCTGCAAGGTCAGCATGCGGTGGCGCATGCGCGCAATCAGTGCCAGGTCATGGCTGGCGATCAATACCGTGGTGCCCAGGCGGTTGATGTCCTCGAACACGCCCATGATCTCAGCTGCCAGGCGCGGGTCGAGGTTACCGGTGGGTTCGTCGGCCAGCAGCAGGGCCGGCTGGTGCACGATGGCGCGGGCGATACCCACCCGCTGCTGCTGCCCGGTGGACAGGTCGGCCGGGAACAGTTCGCCCTTGTCGGACAGCGACACACGCTCCAGCGCCGAATCCACGCGCTTGGCGATCTCGGCCTTGGACAAGCCGAGAATCTGCAGTGGCAAGGCGATGTTGTTGAACACCGTGCGGTCGAACAACAGCTGGTGGTTCTGGAACACCACGCCGATCTGCCGACGCAGGAACGGGATCTGCGCGTTGCTGATCTGGCCCAGGTCCTGACCGGCCAGCATGAGCTTGCCGCTGGTCGGGCGTTCCATGGCCAGCAACAAGCGCAGCAAGGTGCTCTTGCCGGCGCCCGAATGGCCGGTGACGAACAGGAATTCGCCCCGGCGCGCCCGGAAACTCAGCTCATGCAAACCCACATGACCATTGGGATAGCGCTTGGCAACCTGTTCGAATCGGATCATGGTCAGTCTCGCTCGGCGAACAGAGCCTTGACGAACGGCTCGGCTTCGAAGGTACGCAGGTCGTCGATGCCTTCACCAACACCGATGAAGCGGATCGGGATGTTGAACTGCTTGGCCAGGGCAAAGATCACCCCGCCTTTGGCGGTGCCGTCCAGCTTGGTCAGGGCCAGGCCGGTCAGTTCGACACTCTGGTTGAAGTACTTGGCCTGGCTGATGGCGTTCTGGCCGGTGCCGGCGTCGAGTACCAGCAGCACCTCGTGTGGCGCATCGGCGTCGAGCTTGCCGATCACCCGACGGACCTTCTTCAGCTCTTCCATCAAGTTGTCTTTGGTGTGCAGGCGGCCGGCAGTGTCGGCGATCAGCACGTCGGCGCCACGGGCCTTGGCGGCCTGCACGGCGTCGAAGATCACCGACGCGGAGTCGGCGCCGGTGTGCTGGGCGATCACCGGAATCTGGTTACGCTCGCCCCACACCTGCAGCTGCTCGACCGCGGCGGCACGGAAGGTGTCACCGGCAGCCAGCATGACTTTCTTGCCTTCCAGCTGCAGCTTTTTCGCCAGCTTGCCGATGGTGGTGGTCTTGCCGGCGCCGTTCACGCCAACCACCAGGATCACATAGGGCTTGTTCTGCGCCTGCACTTTCAGCGGTTGCTCGACCGGGCGCAGCAGCGCGGCCAGTTCTTCCTGCAGCGATTTGTAAAGCGCGTCGGCGTCGGCCAGCTGCTTGCGGGCAACCTTTTGGGTCAGGTTCTGGACGATGGCCGAGGTGGCTTCCACACCGACGTCGGCGGTCAGCAGGCGCGTCTCGATTTCGTCGAGCAGGTCGTCGTCGATGACCTTCTTGCCGAGGAACAGGCTGGCCATGCCCTCGCCGATACTGGCGCTGGTCTTCGAGAGGCCCTGCTTGAGGCGGGCGAAGAAGCCGGGTTTGGCTTGTTCGGTAACGGTTGCGACGGCTGCGGGAGCTGGCTCGGGCTCTGGTGCGACGGGCTCTGCCACCTGACGCTCGGGGATCGCTGGGGGGGCCTTTGGCTCCAGGTCTGGGACGAGAGCGACAGGTTCCTCGGCAACGGGCAGGACCAGGTTGCTGACAGGGGGTTCAACGGCTTGAGCAGCTACCGGCGCAGGGGTTTCGACCTGCGGAGCCGCAGGCTGCGCATTCGCGGGCACGCCCGCTCCCACAGGGGCCGGGGCAGGCTGAAGGGTCGGGACAACCTCTGCAGCCGGCGCAGGCTCGGGGGCCGGGACTGGGGCGGGTGCAGGCTCGAAGACCGGGGCGGCCACTGGGGTGGGCGCGGGCTCAAGGACCGGGGTAACCACTGGGGCAGTTGCCGGCTCGGCGGCCCGAGGCGCCTCGGTTGCAGGTACGGGGGTTTGTGCAACCACCGGCTCGACCGGAGCAGCTTCAGGGCGCTCGACGGCGGGCTGCGGCGCTACAGGCTCTGCAGCCTGCGGCTCTGGGGCTTGTGGCTGTTCGGCGACAGGTTGCTGCGGCTTCTTGCGAAACCAGCTGAACAGGCCTTTCTTCTCGCCAGCCTCGGCCGGCGCTTTCTTGTCGTCGTTGGAACCAAACATGGAGGACGGCTATCTCAGGGTAGCGATGAGCCAGCAATGGCCCATCGGGAATTCTCTCTACGCAGAACAGACTATCTTGAAGCCTGCTGGTTCATGCGCAACGTTTTGTCTTAGTGTCCTGCGGGCCAGAACGGCGACAGGCATGGTCGCCAGGCAACCGGATCAGTATCCTAGCACCTCCTGGCCCGCCGACGCTAAACCCAGCGGGCCGCCGAACAGGTTAAACACCTTATGAATGCTCTAGCCCGCCGCGCCGCTGGCCTGTTGCTCGGCACGCTCTGCCTGCCGCTCGTGGCCTTCGCCGCCGATGTGCAACCCACCCACGAATTCATCCTCGACAATGGCCTGAAGGTGGTCGTGCGCGAAGACCATCGCGCCCCGGTGGTGGTCTCGCAGATCTGGTACAAGGTCGGTTCCAGCTACGAAACCCCGGGCCAGACCGGTTTGTCCCATGCGCTGGAACACATGATGTTCAAGGGCAGCGCCAAGGTCGGCCCCGGCGAAGCTTCGCGCATCCTGCGTGACTTGGGTGCCGAAGAAAACGCCTTCACCAGCGACGACTACACCGCCTATTACCAGGTGCTGGCCCGCGACCGCCTGCCGGTCGCCCTGGAGCTGGAGGCCGACCGCCTGGCCAGCCTGCGCCTGCCGGCCGACGAGTTCAGCCGCGAAATCGAGGTAATCAAGGAAGAACGCCGCCTGCGCACCGACGATCAGCCCAACTCCAAGGCGTTCGAGCTGTTCCGCGCCATGGCCTACCCGGCCAGCGGCTACCACACGCCGACCATCGGCTGGATGGCGGACCTGGAGCGCATGAAGGTCGAAGAACTGCGCCACTGGTACGAGTCCTGGTACGCCCCCAACAATGCCACCCTGGTGGTGGTCGGCGATGTCACCGCCGACGAGGTCAAGGGCCTGGCACAGAAGTATTTCGGCAGCATTCCAAAGCGCGCCGTACCGCCGGCCAAGCTGCCACTGGAGCTGGCCGAGCCTGGCCAGCGCCAGCTGACCCTGCACGTACGCACCCAGCTGCCCAGCCTGATCTATGGCTTCAACGTGCCCGGCCTGCCCACCGCCAAGGACCCGCGCACCGTGCATGCCCTGCGCCTGATCTCGGCACTGCTCGACGGCGGCTACAGCGCCCGCATGCCGGCACGCCTGGAGCGTGGCCAGGAGTTGGTGGCCGGCGCCTCGTCCAGCTACAACGCCTTCACCCGCGGCGACAGCCTGTTCCTGATCTCGGCCACGCCGAACGTGCAAAAGCAGAAAACCCTCGACGATGTGGAGAAAGGCATCTGGCAGTTGCTTGAAGAACTCAAGACCACCCCGCCCAGCGCCGAAGAGCTCGAACGCGTACGCGCCCAGGTCATTGCCGGCCTGGTCTACGACCGCGACTCCATCAGCAGCCAGGCCACCACCATCGGCCAGCTGGAAACCGTCGGCCTGTCCTGGAAACTGATCGACAGCGAGCTGGACGAGCTCAAGCGCGTCACCCCGCAGGACATCCAGGACGCCGCGCGCACCTACTTCACCCGCGAACGCCTGAGCGTTGCCCATGTACTGCCCGAGGAGTCCGCTCATGAGTGATCGTCGCGCACCGCGCCCAACCCTCCTGGCCACGGGCATCCGCGCCCTGGCGCTGGCGGCAGTGCTGGCCGCCCCGGCCATGGCCGACAACGCCGCCAAGGCGGACACCAGCGCCGCCCGCCCGGCCAACACCTTGCAGTCGCTGGCCGAGCTGGATGGCAAGGCACCCAGCCGGCGCCAGCTGAACATCCAGCACTGGAGCACCGCTGAAGGCGCCCGTGTGCTGTTCGTGGAAGCCCGTGAACTGCCGATGTTCGACCTGCGCGTCACCTTTGCCGCCGGCAGCAGCCAGGACGCCGGAACACCTGGTTTGGCGGCGCTGACCAACGCCATGCTCAACGAGGGTGTGGCCGGCAAGGACGTCACCGCCATCGCCGAAGGTTTCGAAGGCCTGGGCGCAGACTTTGGCAACGGCTCCTACCGTGACATGGCCGTGGCGTCGCTGCGCAGCCTAAGCATCAAGGACAAGCGCGAACCTGCGCTCAAGCTGTTCACCGAAGTGGCCGGCAAGCCGACCTTCCCCGAGGACGCCCTCAAGCGCATCAAGAACCAGATGCTGGCCGGCTTCGAATACGAGAAGCAGAACCCCGGCAAGATCGCGGGCAAAGCGCTGTTCGGCAACCTCTATGGCGACCACCCCTACGCCCACCCAAGCGATGGCACCGCAGAGACCATCACCGGCATTACCCTGGCACAACTGCGCGCCTTCCACGCCAAGGCTTATACCGGCGGCAACGCAGTAATCGCTCTGGTCGGCGACCTCAGCCGTGCCGAGGCCGAAGCCATTGCCGCCCAGGTTTCGGCGGGCCTGCCCAAAGGCCCGGCGCTTGCCGCGCCAGCCCAGCCCAGCGAAGCCAAGGCCGGCCTGACCCACATCGACTTCCCGTCCAAACAGACTCACCTCATGCTGGCTGAGCTTGGTATCGACCGCCAGGACCCGGATTGGCCAGCCTTGTCGCTGGGTAACCAGATCCTCGGTGGTGGCGCCTTCGGTACCCGGCTGATGAGCGAAGTGCGTGAAAAGCGTGGCCTGACCTACGGCGTGTACTCGGTGTTCAGCCCCATGCAGGTGCGCGGCCCGTTCATGATCAACCTGCAGACCCGTGCCGAGCTCAGTGAAGGCACGCTCAAGCTGGTACAGGATATTCTTGCCGACTACCTGAAGACAGGCCCCACCCAGCAAGAGCTGGACGATGCCAAGCGCGAACTGGCCGGCAGCTTCCCGCTGTCCAATGCAAGCAACGCCAGCATCGTCGGCCAGTTGGGCGCAATCGGCTTCTACAATCTGCCGCTGACCTGGCTGGAGGACTTCATGCAGCAGTCCCAGGCCCTCACCGTCGAGCAGGTCAAGGCGGCCATGAACAAACACCTGTCAGCCGATAAACTGGTGATCGTCACCGTAGGCCCGAAAGTGCCACAAAAACCGCTGCCAGCCCCCACTGACAAGCCCTCCGAGCAAGCGCTCGGGGTACCGGAGCACTAATGCCAAGATCCACCCCTCCCGCCCGCCCGCAATCGGGCCAAAGCAAGGGCCAGGGCCACCTGCGCATCATCGCCGGCGAGTGGCGTAGCCGCCGCCTGGCGGTACCGGAAGGCGAAGGCCTGCGGCCAACGCCTGACCGCGTGCGCGAAACCCTGTTCAACTGGCTGGCGCCGCACATCGAGGGTGCCCGCGTTCTGGATGCCTTCACCGGCAGCGGTGCCCTGGTGCTCGAAGCCCTGTCTCGCGGCGCCAAGGATGCCGTGGCACTGGACAGCAACCCGGCGGCGATCGGCAACCTGAAGAACAACCTCGAAATCCTGCGTTGCCCGCGCGGGCAAATCCTGCAAACCGATGCCCTGCGCTACTTGCAAGGCCCGGCCAAGCAACAGTTCGACGTGGTGTTCCTCGACCCGCCGTTCCACCAGGACCTGCTGGCCAACACCTGCAACCTGCTGGAGCAAAACCAGTGGCTGGGCGAACAGGCGCTGATCTACACCGAAAGCGAAGCGGCGCCGTCAACACTGCCGATGCCCGGCAACTGGCGCCTGCACCGCGAGAAGAAAACCGGCCAGGTGCATTACGCGCTCTGGCAGCGAGGATGACCCGGTAAGCCGGGTTTGGCTTACTTAGTTACCGCATTCCCGCCGCCTGCGTGGCTGAAGCTGCTCCTTTGTTTCTTGAAGGAGCACTTCAACCATGACCGACCGCCCCTCCCCGCCCACACCGGCTAGCCGGGTAAGTGCTTTTACCCTCGCCAATGGCTTGCGCGTCTTTCTGCGCGAAGACCACCGCGCCCCGCTGGTCAGCGCACAGCTGTGGTATCACGTGGGTTCCAGCTACGAGCCCGAAGGCCATACCGGCCTTTCGCATGCCCTTGAGCATTTGCTGTTCGAAGGCAGCAGCAAACTGGCTGGGGGGCAATACTCCTCCCTCATGACCCACTTGGGTGGTGAGGCAAATGCATTCACCCTCCCCGATGCCAAGGCCTTTCCGCTGACGTTGCCCGCCAGCCGCCTGGAGATCGCCCTGGAAGCCATGGCCGATATCATGGCCAGCGCCACCCTCAGCGATGCACATTTTGCCCGCGAACTGGCGGTTGTCATGGCTGAACGACGCGAAGACGTTGATAACGACCCATGGTCGCAGGCCCTGGAACATCACCTGCTGCTGGCCTATGACAACCGCGGCTATGGCACGCCCGCGATCGGCTACAAGACTGACCTCGGCCACATGACACCCGCCGCGGCACGCACGTGGTACCGGACCTGGTACCACCCCAACAACGCGACGCTGGCAGTGGCCGGCGACATTACCTTGGCGCAACTGCAAACGCTGGTAACGCGACACTTCGCAGCGATCCCCGCTCATCGCCTGCCGGCCCGGCAAATACCTGTAGAGCCCTCCAGCCTGGTTCGGCGCGTTCAAACCTTGCGCCAGCACGGCCTGCACACGGGCGTGATCATCAGTTTCAACCTACCCAGTCAATGCACCGCCCGGTCTGACTCACAAGCGTATGCACTGCGCCTGCTGCCCCAGATTCTTGCCCAAGGCCAGGCCAGCCTCCTCCAGCGCCTGCTCGTGCTTGATGAACCGGTCCTGCAAGGTGTGTGGTCGGACTATGAACCCTGGCAACGAGGGGACAGCCTGCTGACGTTTTACGCGTTCTGCAGCCCGCAGGTTGCACCCGAGGCGGCGGCAGAACGGCTGCTGATGGAAATCGAAGCGTTCCGACAGTCAGCGCCCAGCAAAGAAGACCTCCAGCGCGCCAAGGCACGGCTTCTGGCCGAGCGATTATTCGACAGGGACGATATCGGCAAGCAGGCAGAAGCCATCGGCAAGCAGGCCGCCTGCGGCCTGGACCCTGTTGCACTGGAGGATGAACGGCAAGCCATCGGAGCCGTGACAGCCGAGCAGGTAGGCCTGGCCGCTTATGACTTCCTGACCGAATCCCGGACCACCATCACCTTTACGCATCACAAGGAAAGCGCTGATGAATGACTCGAATTCATACCCCACTGCAGATAGCCCTGTTCATGGTGGTCTGGTGTCGGCCCAAGGGGTTGATCTGGACCTCTTCGAACCCATTGATACCCACGTCCAGGCGTGGACAACGGATAGCGGCACAGCGGTGAAGTTCGTCGAAGCCCGAGGGCTGCCAATAGTCGATATCGTGCTGCAATTCAGGGCCGGTACAACCCAGGACACCGTACTCCCCGGCCTGGCATCCCTGGCGTTCTACATGCTCGAAGAGGGCAGCCAGCAGCACACCGCCACTCAGCAAGCAGAGCAACTGGAGCGCCTGGGCGCTGTCATGGAAAAGCAGATCCGCCTGGAGCACGCAACCCTGAGCTTGCGAAGCCTGAGCACCGAAGCACTGTTCGAACCGGCACTGGCGCTTTTCATCGACCTTGTGGCACGCCCTGCCTTCACCGCTGACGCGCTAGCCAAGATAAAAAGCCAACTGCTGCGGCACGATGCATCTCGCGAGAAGCACCCTCGCCTGAGAGCGCGTAGCGAAGCTTTTCGTCATATGTTCAGTGGTCATCCATATGGCAACCCATCGGGCAGCACTCCGCAAGGGATAGACCAGGTTACCCCGGAGGATCTGAGGCGCTTCCACCAACGTGCCTACTGCGCCAGTAACCTGGACATCGTAGTAGTAGGGGACCTTTCCCTTGCACAGGCTCAGGCCGTTTCACAACAGATCAGTCAGGCGCTGCCCCAAGGCTGGTCCGCAATCGAGCTGCCGGCCGCTGCTCCAGCAACCGGCACCACGCTCAGCGTCGAACAGCCTGGCGCAAGCAGTGCCGTCCTGATTGCATTACCCATGAGCGTGCCCGCCAATCATCCGCAATATCCGGCCCTGGTGTTGGCGAGTGAAGTATTGGGGTCGGGAATTGCGTCACGCTTGATGAATGAACTGCGGCACCGCCGCGGGTTGACGTATGGCATCTACACTCGGGTAAATGCTTTGAGCGCAGGTGGCCTGTTCAGCGCCGAATGGGATATCGCGCCAGAATACGTCGAAGGCTCTCAAGTACTGGTTGAAACGTTGCTGCGCGAGTTCATCGAACAAGGGCCAACCCAGGCCGAGCTGCAAGTGGCGCGCAAGCAACTGGCAGGGCAACTGCTGCGCGATGTGGCACAGAACAAGCTGCTGGCAGCCTTGCTCACACAAATTACCCATCAACGCCAGCCCGCCGACTTTCTCGACAGCTGCATCGAGCGCCTCGCCAGGCTGACACCGGCAGATGTCCGCGCCGTCATGCAGCGTCAGCTCGATTTGAGCCAGGCGGTACGCGTCAGTGTCGGCCCACCCACCGCGCAACAACCACTGCCGGCCACCGACCAATAGCGCAGGTACTGTGGCGCTTTTTCATGGCACTCTAGGCAAGCACATCATGAGTTGCCCAGCATGCCCAGCCCAAGCGCCACCTTCCGTCCGGCCATCGGCCTGTCCAACCCCCACCTGCAGACGCTGTGGGGCCCCTTGTGGCGCAAGCTGCCTGAGCTGCAGCGCAACCGCGAGCGCCTGTGGCTGGCCGACGGCGATTTCATCGATCTCGACTGGCATGGCCCGCATCAGGCACAGGCGCCACTGGTGCTCGTGCTACATGGGCTGACCGGCTCGTCCCATTCACCCTACGTCAAAGGGTTGCAGCAAGCGCTGCAAAACCGCGGCTGGGCCAGCGTGGCGGTGAACTGGCGTGGTTGCTCAGGCGAACCCAACCTGCTGCCGCGCAGCTACCATTCCGGAGCCAGCGAAGACCTGGCAGAAATTGTCAGCCACCTGCACGCCCAGCGACCGTTGGCGCCGCTGTATGCGGTGGGTTACTCGCTGGGTGGCAATGTGCTGTTGAAATACCTGGGAGAGAGCGGCGTTGCCAGCCAGCTGGAGGCGGCAGTTGCCGTGTCGGTGCCCTTTCGCCTGGACCACTGCGCCGACCGTATCGGCCAGGGCTTTTCCAAGGTGTACCAGGCGCATTTCATGCGCGAGATGCTGGCGTATGTTCAGCTCAAGCAGCGGCACTTCCACGAGCAGGGCGAGCATGAACGGCTGGCGGCGCTGGAGCGCCTGGGGCAACTGACCAACTTGCGCACGTTCTGGGACTTCGACGGCAAAGTCACGGCACCGCTCAATGGCTTTCGCGATGTGCACGACTACTATCGCCGCTCATCGAGCCACTTCTTCCTCGGCCATAACCGCACCCCGACGCTGATCATCCATTCCAGCGATGACCCGTTCGTGGCCGGCCAGAGCCTGCCTACGGCCCGTGAACTGGCACCCCAGACCCGCTTCGAACTGCACCGCCGCGGTGGCCATGTGGGGTTTGTCGATGGCAGCCTGCGCAACCCGGGGTACTACCTGGAGCGGCGGATTCCGCAGTGGCTGGTCGAAGGCCAGTAAGAACCGCAGTTTTCATTGGCAGTACCGGCCTCATCGCCGGCAAGCCAGCTCCCACAGGGATCGCGCAAGCTTTGGAATGTGAGCAAGGCAATAGCTCCCACAGGTAGGGCACAGCCCTGATGGGCAGTGACGTACCTGTGGGAGCTGGCTTGCCGGCGATGAGGCCGGACCTGCTTACTCGCCGGTAGCTACGGCATGCTGCGGGTTGTTGATCCACTCGCTCCACGACCCGGCGTACAGCTTGCCCAGCGGATACCCTGCCAGCGCCATCGCAAACAGGTTATGGCAAGCCGTCACCCCAGACCCGCAGTAAGACACCAATTGCTCCGGTGCCCGCCCGGCCAGCTTTTCGGCAAAGCGCTGCTTGAGTTGATCCACAGGCAAGAAGCGACCATCAGCCCCCAGGTTGTCGGTAAACGCCGCGCACTGGGCCCCGGGAATATGCCCCGCCACCGGGTCGATCGGCTCTACTTCACCGCGAAAACGCGGCAAGGCACGCGCATCGATCAAGGTCAGGTCAGTGCTGCCCAGGCGCTTGCCCAGGTGTTCGGCATCGATCAGCAGCTTGGCATCCGGCTCACCACTGAAGGTGCCTTCACGTTTGGACGGTGAGTCCAGGCTCAACGGCAGGTGCGCCGCATGCCAAGCCTTCAGGCCACCATCGAGGATCGCCACGCCGTTGCGCTTGCCAAGCCAGGCCAGCAGCCACCAGGCCCGGGCGGCAAAGGCGCCAGGGCCGTCGTCGTACAGCACCACCTCGCTGTCGTTGTCCAGGCCCCACTCGCGCAGGCGCTCCACCAGCCGGCGCGCATCGGGCAGCGGATGGCGCCCGGTGTGCCCCTTGCTCACCGGCCCGCTGAGGTCGCGGTCCAGGTCGGCAAAATGCGCCCCGGCAATATGCCCCTGGGCATAGCTGCGTTGGCCGTAGTCCACATCCTCGAGGGCAAAGCGACAGTCGAGGATCACCAACTTGGGCGAGCCCAGACGCTCGGCCAACTGCTGCGGGGTGATCAATTGCGCAAGGGGCATGACAATCTCCTGATCGATGGCACTAGGGCCCTGGGTCAATGTTCCAGAGCCTGGTTGAACGGTACATGGAATTCCTTGCACAGGGCGTCCACAGCACTGCGCGCACCCTCGGTGACGTAGCCGAGTTCCAGCACCAGCACCTGATAGACGCCCCGCTTGAAGGCTTCTTCACCCAGGTGCGCGGAATGTTCACGCGTAGTGCTGAGGAAACGGACCCAGGACGTCAGCACGATCCAGGCATTGATGGTCAGCGATTCGATCTGCGCCGGCGCCATGGTCAGGATGCCCGCCTCGACAAAGCCGCGGTAGATCGCCTGGCCCTGGCGCAGGCAGCGCTCGGAAAAACGCCGGTAACGGGCGGCCAGCTCCGCGTCGCTGTCCAGCAGGTGCTCCAGGTCGCGGTGCAGGAAGCGGTAGTTCCACATCGCCGCGAGCAAGGCCTTGAGGTAGAACCGCTTGTCCTCCACGGTTGCCTGGCGGCCTTGCGGCGGGCGCAGGAAGCTGTCTACCAGTTCTTCATACTGGCTGAACAACAGGGCAATGATCGCCTGCTTGTTGGGGAAGTGGTAATACAGGTTGCCGGGCGAGATTTCCATGTGCGCGGCAATGTGGTTGGTACTGACGCTGCGTTCGCCCTGCTGGTTGAACAGCTCCAGGCTGTTCTGCACGATGCGCTCTCGGGTCTTCATGCGCGGGGCCATGCTCAGCTCCCAGTCTGCGGGCTTTCATCAAAGGGTCATCTTACGGCGTATTACAGGTGGAATGCACCGTTCGGCGGCGGGGAAAAATTCGCACCATCGTCCCGATTAGAGTATAGGCTCTAGACATTTCCTGCCCGGATCAAACGCTGCCATGAACGCGCCCAGTGCCGTGACCCCTGTGCAATCAGACCTCGACCTTGCGGCGATGTTCGCTGCCCAGCGCCAGGCCTTCGCCGGCAACCCCCTGCCGCCGGCGGCCCAGCGACTGCAATGGCTGAGAACCCTGCGCGAAGCCTTGCTGGCCAACCAGGCTGGGCTGATCGAGGCCATCAGCGAGGATTTTTCCGGGCGCAGCGCCGACGAGACCCTGCTGGCCGAGCTGCTGCCCTCGGTACAGGGCCTGCGCCACGCCGAAAGGCACCTGCATCGCTGGATGCGCGCCGGCCGGCGACGGGTCGGTTTGGCCTTCCAGCCGGCCAGCGCGCAGGTACGTTATCAGCCGCTGGGGGTGGTGGGCATCATCGTGCCGTGGAACTACCCGCTGTTTCTCGCCATCGGCCCGCTGACCTGCGCCCTGGCCGCAGGCAACCGGGTCATGCTCAAGCTCAGCGAAGCCACGCCCGCCAGCGCCCAGGCCTTGAAACAACTCTTGGAGCAGGTGTTTCCCTCCGATCTGGTCAGCGTGGTGCTGGGTGAGGTAGCGGTGGGCCAGGCCTTCGCCCACTTGCCCTTCGACCACCTGCTGTTCACCGGTGCCACCAGCGTGGGCCGGCAAGTCATGCTGGCGGCGGCGCAGAACCTGACCCCGGTTACCCTGGAGCTGGGCGGCAAGTCACCGGCCATCGTGTCGGCCGACGTGCCACTGGACAGCGCCGCCGAGCGCATCGCCTTCGGCAAAACCCTCAACGCCGGGCAAACCTGCGTAGCCCCCGACTATGTGCTGGTGCCGCGCGAACGGCTGGCGGCCTTCAGCGACGCCTACCAGCGCGCCGTGCGCCGCCTGTACCCACGCATTGCCGACAACCCCGACTACACCGCCATCATCAACCCCCGCCAGCTGCAGCGCTTGCAGCACCTGCTGGACGATGCCCGCGACAAAGGTGCGCAGGTGCTTGACCTGTACCCTGGTGAAACCCGCCAGGGCCGGCGCCTGCCACCCCACCTGCTGCTGGACGTGAACGACAGCATGCAGGTAATGCAGGACGAAATCTTCGGCCCGCTGCTGCCGCTGGTGCCCTACGACAGCCTCGACCAGGCGCTGGCCTACATCAACCAGCGCCCGCGCCCGCTGGCGCTGTACTACTTCGGTTATGACCGGGCCGGCCAAGAGCATGTGCTGCGCCACACCCACTCCGGCGGGGTATGTCTGAACGACACCCTGCTGCATGTGGCCCAGGACGACCTGCCCTTCGGCGGCATCGGCCCTTCGGGCATGGGCCACTACCATGGCCACGACGGTTTCCTGACCTTCAGCAAGGCCAAGGCCGTACTTGCCAAGCAACGTTTCAACGCCGCACGGCTGATCTACCCGCCTTATGGCAAAGCCTTGCAGCGCCTGGTCTACAAGCTGTTCATCCGCTAAGCAGCTGCCCGTGCACCGCCCCGTGGCACACAGCGCATGACAACGAATACGGCGCCTGTCTATAGTGCCATCAGCTGGCCGCATGACTTGGCCGGGCGCAATCGCTGCGCTACCATCCGACTCCCCAACGCACTCCAGCCAGGATGACGCGATGAACCGAGTGTTGTACCCGGGTACTTTCGACCCCATTACCAAAGGCCATGGAGACCTGGTCGAGCGCGCCTCGCGCTTGTTCGACCACGTGATCATCGCGGTGGCGGCCAGCCCGAAGAAAAACCCCCTGTTCCCCCTGGAGCAGCGGGTGGCGCTAGCCCGTGAGGTCACCAAGCACCTGCCGAATGTCGAAGTCATCGGCTTCTCCTCCCTGTTGGCGCATTTCGCCAAGGAACAGGGCGCCAACGTCTTCCTGCGTGGCCTGCGTGCGGTGTCCGACTTCGAGTACGAGTTCCAGCTGGCGAACATGAACCGGCAACTGGCCCCCGATGTCGAGAGCCTGTTCCTGACCCCTTCGGAACGTTATTCGTTCATTTCCTCGACTTTGGTCCGGGAAATCGCTGCACTGGGCGGCGATATCAGCAAATTCGTCCACCCGGTGGTGGCCGAAGCGCTGACTGAACGCTTCAAGAAGTAAGCCTGATCGCCTGATTATCGCGCCCGCGTGCACTGCGGGCGCGAATGCGGCACAATTGTGCCCACTGCGTTGAACATGCCCGGGCCATGAGCCCCGGCCGGAGTCCCCATGTCCCTGATCATCACCGACGATTGCATCAACTGCGACGTCTGCGAACCCGAGTGCCCGAACGAGGCCATCTCCCAAGGCGAAGAGATCTACGTGATCGACCCTAACCTGTGCACCCAGTGCGTGGGCCACTACGACGAGCCGCAGTGCCAACAGGTCTGCCCGGTCGACTGCATCCCGCTGGATGAAGCGCACCCGGAAAGCGAAGAACAGCTGATGGCCAAGTACCGCCGGATTACCGGCAAGGCCTGATCACTGGTCACTGTGGGAGCGGGCATGCCCGCGAACACCGGCGCAGCCGGTGCCATCCATCGCGTCGCCTGCTTCGCGGGCTTGCCCGCTCCCACAGTGATCGCGCCAGCTTCAGGTCAGCGCTGGCAGCGCGGGCAATACACGCTCGCCCTTTGCCCCAGCTTCACCTCGCGTAACTCCGTGCCGCACACCTTGCACGGCTGCCCGCCTCGCCCGTAGACGAACAATTCCTGCTGGAAGTACCCCGGCTGCCCATCGCCACCGATGAAGTCGCGCAGGGTGGTACCACCGCGCTCGATCGCCGCCGCCAGCACCCGCTTGATCTCGATTGCCAGCTTCAGGTAGCGCGCCCGTGAAATCCCGCCCGCCTCGCGCCGAGGGTCGATGCCTGCGGCAAACAGCGCTTCGGTAGCGTAGATGTTGCCCACCCCCACCACCACCGCGTTGTCCATGATGAACGGTTTGACCGCCATCGACCGCCCGCGGGACAGCTGGAACAGGCGCTCACCGTCAAACAGGTCCGTCAGCGGCTCAGGCCCGAGGCGCAGCAGCAGCTCGTGGTTCAGCGGGTCCAGGCTCCACAGCATGGCACCAAAGCGGCGCGGGTCGGTGTAGCGCAGCATCAGCCCCGACTCCAGCTCGATGTCGACATGTTCATGCCTGGCCGCCGGCAAACCCAGCTCGACCAGCCGCAAGTTGCCCGACATGCCCAGGTGGCTGATCAGCGTACCGACCTCGGCATTGATCAACAGGTACTTGGCGCGCCGCTCGACACTGACAATGCGCTGCCCCGACAGGCGCACATCCAGGTCCTCCGGGATCGGCCAGCGCAAGCGCCGGTCGCGCACCACCACGCGGCTGACGCGCTGGCCTTCGAGGTGGGGCGCAATACCGCGCCGGGTGGTTTCTACTTCTGGCAATTCCGGCATGTGTCAGTGCCCGCTCAGCTCGCGAATGTTCTGCTTGAGGTTTTCGAAATCGTATTCCGACAAGCCAATGTAATCGAGCACCAGCGGGCCGACCACGTTCCATTCGTGGTCCACCGCCTGGCTGCCCAGCACCCGGTAGGACGCGCAGATGTGCTCGGCCATCTTCAGCACCGCCAGCAGGTTTTTCAGCTGGCTCTGGGTATTGCGCGCGCTCTCGTCCCGGAACACGGCCAGGGCGTTGTGGTGGTTGGCGATGGCTGCGGTGAGGTGCTCGGGCAGGCGCCAGGACTTGGCGGTGAAATAGCCGACCACCGAATGGTTGGTGTTGAACACGCGGTTTTCGGTGTCGACCACGCGCGTTTCTTCATCGGCCTGGGCATAGGCCTGCACCAGCACATCCATGTAGTCCGGGAAGCGCTTGAGCATCAGCGGCACCCCACAGTCATGGAACAGGCCCAGGGTGTAAGCCTCGTCCGCGGCCTGGATCCCGGTGCGCTTGGCCAGCATCAGACAGGTGTTCGCCACGTCCTGGGCGGTATCCCAGAAACGGTTGAGGGTGACGATGGTCTCGTCGCTCATCTCGCCCTTGATCGACTGGGCGTTGATCAGGTTGATGATCGAACGGCTGCCCAGCAAATTTACCGCGCGCTGGATCGAGCCGATCTTGTTGGACAGGCCGAAGTGCGGGGAGTTGACCAGCTTGAGCAAGGCGCCTGAGAGGCCCGGGTCCTGGGAAATCAGCTTGGCGATGGTTTCCAGGTCCGGGTCAGGCATGTACTGCTCGAACTGCAGGTCGACCATGATCTGCGGTTGCGGCGGAATGGTGATGCCTTGCAAGGCTTGCTGGATCTGTTCGGCGCTGAGTTCTTGGGACATACGTGCACACTCGTTTAGGACCGGCGATTTTAACCCTCTAAGCGCTCGCCGTGACAGGTGCAGCGCCTGGGAAATCGAGCGCCGCCCACGCGGCGCTTCGCAGCACAAGGCTGCTCCTACATCTGTTTCGGGCCTGTTATTCCTGCAGCAAAGGCGCGCGGGCCTTTGCCGTTCACCTCAATATCGCGTCGGACAAACAAAGCGATCGCGTGCATTGGCACAGGCGTGACTGGCCCGAAACAGATGTAGGAGCAGCCTTGCGCTGCGAAGCGCCGCGCGGGCGGCGCTCGATCTCCCAGGCGCTGCACCTCTAAAGGCGAAAGCACCGCAGACACGTTATACTCCCGCTCTTTTTTCCGGAGCGACGTCATGTCCCTGCCCAGCCTTCGCCTCAAAGCCAATGCCGACCGCCGCCTGCGCGCCGGCCACCTGTGGGTCTACAGCAACGAAGTCGACGTCACCGCGACCCCGCTGCAAGGCTTCCAGGCCGGCCAGCAGGCCGTTCTCGAGGCAGCCAACGGCAAGCCGCTGGGCATCGTCGCACTCAGCCCGAACAACCTGATCTGCGCCCGCCTGCTGTCGCGGGACATCAAGCTGCCGCTGGACAAGTCGCTGCTGGTACACCGCCTGAACGTCGCCCTGTCGCTGCGCGAGCGCCTGTTCGACAAGCCGTGCTATCGCCTGGTCTACGGCGATTCCGACCTGCTGCCGGGCCTGGTGGTCGACCGCTTCTTCGACATCCTCGTGGTGCAGCTGGCCTCGGCCACCATGGAAGCGCACAAGGACGACGTGATCGCTGCCTTGGTGCAGGTGCTCAAGCCCAGCGGCATCCTGTTCAAGAACGACTCCGCCGCGCGTGACGCCGAAGGCCTGCAGCGCTATGTCGAGACCGTCTACGGCGAAGTGCCGGACTGGGTGGCGCTGGAAGAGAACGGCGTCAAGTTCGAAGCCCCAGTGCGTGAAGGCCAGAAGACCGGCTGGTTCTACGACCACCGCATGAACCGCGCGCGCCTGGCGCCGTACGTGAAGGGCAAGCGTGTACTCGACCTGTTCAGCTACATCGGTGGCTGGGGCGTGCAGGCCGGCGCGTTCGGCGCCAGCGAAGTATTCTGCGTCGATGCCTCGGGCTTTGCCCTGGATGGCGTGGAGCGTAACGCTGCCCTGAACGGCATCGGCGAGAAGCTGACCTGCATCGAAGGCGACGTGTTCGAAGCCCTGCGCGAGCTCAAGGCTGCAGAAGAACGCTTCGACGTGATCATTGCCGACCCACCCGCCTTCATCAAGCGCAAGAAAGACCTGAAAAACGGCGAAGCGGCCTACCGCCGCCTGAACGAACAGGCCATGCGCATGCTGAACAAGGATGGCATCCTGGTCAGCGCCTCGTGCTCGATGCACCTGCCCGAGGACGACCTGAACAACATCCTGCTGACCAGCGCCCGCCACCTGGACCGCAACATGCAGCTGCTCGAGCGCGGCGGCCAGGGCCCAGACCACCCGGTACACCCAGCCATCGCCGAGACCCGCTACATCAAGAGCATCACCTGCCGCTTGCTGCCAAACAGCTGAAATCTGCTGCAAAGGGCCGCCTGGCGGCCCTTTCCTGCTGCAATCTCCCCGCCAACCATCCACATCTGCATTCCCTCACCGCGCCAGCGGTGTAGAATCGGCCTATTCATCGCCAGTCATCCCCGGCGGGTTTATGAGCTCTGGCCAAGCACGCGGCGATCCCGTGGTGTCTTCGGCCCCATCCGTGCCAGTGGCAACAGGCCTGCGGCACAAAGGACAAGAGAAGCTCACTCCCCTTTATGTGACCTGATTAAGCCGCCAGGAGTGTTTCATGCCTGATTATCGTTCCAAGACTTCCACCCATGGCCGCAACATGGCCGGCGCCCGTGCCCTGTGGCGCGCAACCGGGATGAAGGACGAAGATTTCAAGAAACCGATCATTGCCATCGCCAACTCGTTCACCCAGTTCGTCCCGGGCCACGTGCACCTGAAGGACCTGGGCCAGCTGGTTGCCCGCGAGATCGAGCGCGCCGGTGGCGTGGCCAAGGAATTCAACACCATCGCGGTCGATGACGGCATCGCCATGGGCCACGACGGCATGCTGTACTCGCTGCCAAGCCGCGAGATCATCGCCGACGCCGTGGAATACATGGTCAACGCCCACTGCGCCGACGCCATCGTGTGCATCTCCAACTGCGACAAGATCACCCCCGGCATGCTGATGGCCGCCCTGCGCCTGAACATCCCGGTGATCTTCGTTTCCGGCGGCCCGATGGAAGCCGGCAAGACCAAGCTGGCCAGCCACGGCCTGGACCTGGTCGACGCCATGGTCATCGCCGCCGATTCCACCGCTTCCGACGAAAAAGTCGCCGAATACGAGCGCAGCGCCTGCCCGACCTGCGGTTCGTGCTCTGGCATGTTCACCGCCAACTCGATGAACTGCCTGACCGAGGCCCTGGGCCTGGCCCTGCCGGGCAACGGCTCGACCCTGGCCACCCACGCCGACCGCGAGCAGCTGTTCCTCACCGCCGGCCGCACCATCGTCGAGCTGTGCAAGCGCTACTACGGCGACAACGATCAGTCGGTACTGCCGCGCAACATTGCCAACTTCAAGGCGTTCGAAAACGCCATGATGCTCGACATCGCCATGGGCGGCTCGACCAACACCATCCTGCACCTGCTGGCCGCAGCCCAGGAAGGCGAAGTCGCGTTCGACCTGCGTGACATCGACCGCCTGTCGCGCAAAGTGCCGCAGCTGTGCAAAGTGGCGCCGAACATCCAGAAGTACCACATGGAAGACGTGCACCGCGCCGGCGGCATCTTCAGCATCCTCGGTTCGCTGGCCCGTGGCGGCCTGCTGCACACCGACCTGCCGACCGTGCACAGCGCCAGCATGGAAGAAGCCATCGCCAAATGGGATATCACCCAGACCGATGACGAAGCCGTGCACACCTTCTTCAAGGCCGGCCCTGCCGGTATCCCGACCCAGACTGCGTTCAGCCAGTCGACCCGTTGGGAAACCCTCGACGACGACCGCGAAAACGGCTGCATCCGTAGCTTCGAGCACGCCTACTCGCAAGAAGGCGGCCTGGCCGTGCTGTACGGCAACATCGCCCTCGACGGTTGCGTGGTGAAAACCGCCGGTGTCGACGAATCGATCCACGTGTTCGAAGGCAATGCCAAGATCTTCGAGAGCCAGGACAGCGCCGTGCGCGGCATCCTCGCCGACGAAGTGAAGGCCGGCGACATCGTGATCATCCGCTACGAAGGCCCGAAAGGCGGCCCGGGCATGCAGGAAATGCTGTACCCGACCTCGTACCTGAAGTCCAAAGGCCTGGGCAAGGCTTGCGCCCTGCTCACCGACGGCCGCTTCTCGGGCGGTACCTCGGGCCTGTCGATCGGCCACGCCTCGCCGGAAGCGGCTGCCGGCGGCGCCATCGGCCTGGTGCGCGACGGCGACAAGGTATTGATCGACATCCCTAACCGTTCGATCAACCTGCTGGTCAGCGACGAAGAACTGGCCGAGCGCCGCATCGAGCAGGACAAGAAGGGCTGGAAACCCGCTGAAGTACGCCCACGCAAAGTGACCACCGCGCTGAAGGCCTACGCCCTGCTGGCGACCAGTGCCGACAAAGGTGCGGTGCGCAACAAGGCGATGCTGGAAGGGCTCTGAGGCTTTTCTAGCGTGAAAGAAGAACCGGCGCCCTGGGTGCCGGTTTTTTATGCCTGTTCCGGCCTCTTCGCGGGTGAACCCGCGAAGAGGCCGGAACAGACAACGCAACAACTACTGGATTTGCTCCGGCGTCACGATCACCCAGTTCTTGTCCGCCGTCACCGGCAACCCTTCCTTGGCCTGCGCCGCCGCATTCCTGGTAATCATGCCGTTGAGCTGGTCCATGTACTTGGCCTTGCGGTTTATCCACAGGTGGATGCCACCTTTGCCCACATCCACCCCGTGGAACTGCATGTAGCCATCGCTGGTCGGCGTGTCGCCGCCCACCAGCACCGGTTTCTTCCATTCATCGATGTAGGTCAGGATGGCCGCCTGCTTGCCCGCCATCCAGGTAGCGGGGGTCCACAGGTACGGTGTCAGCTCCAGCCCTTCGTTGGCTTTGGCATCATAGTGGCCAGCACTGATTTGCTTGCGTGCCGTGGTCAGTTGCCCATTGCTGCGGTCCTTTAGCAGCAGGCTCACGCCGATCACGTTCTGCGGTTTCACGTTGTAGCCGTACCTGGGGTCCGAGGCGACCATGCGCACCAGCTCTTCGGAGGCCGCCGAAATCACGTACACCTCGATGCCATTCTCCATCAACTTGTTGTAGAGCTCGGCTTGGCCCTTGAAGACCTTGGGCGGCTGTACCTCGATGGCCTTGACCTGGTCGCCTTCGTAATAAGTACTGGGGATCGGCTTGGTAGAAGCCATCAGCTCATCCACCTGCACCTTCAACTCCTTCAGGGTAAAACCCGAGAACACCTGGGCCACCCACGGGTAGCAGACCATGTCGTCGACTTCGCACAACCGGTAGTAGTAGCTGAACAGGCTTTCCTTGTGCTCGGCAGTGTCCTTGAACGGCATCAGCTTCAGCGACGGGTCAAGCTTGTCGCGGCTCAGCAGGCCCTTGTTTTCCATGAACGGCAGCAGGGCTTCTTCCAGGTCATAGCGGTAGCTGGTGTTGTCCATGTCGAACACCGCGTAGTTACCCTTGTTGGCATTGGCAGCGATCATGCTGTCGAGCTGCCTGGCCGCCTCGGCGGGCCAATGCTTGAGCTCGGTGGCGAAGGTTTCGATACTGAACAGCAGGGACAGGCCGATGGCGGCGGCTTTCACAGCGACTTTCATGTACGAATCTCCTGAAATGACCCAGAAACGCTAGTGCAACAATCCCCACTGCCAACCTTCGATAACGACCTCAATGCAGCCGCAAACGCCGCGTTCATTGCAATCTGCGACACTTCGTTATTCCATAAACGACTATGCAAATTCCATTTGGGTATAAATTCGTTTGTTTTCAGGCTGTTAGCATTTCCGTTCGCAATCGCTCACAGAGGCGATGCCACTTCTGCTTTTTTCTGCTGGAGCTTCAATGAACCTGCCGCTGTCACTTAACCTGCTGGCGTTCCTGGCCCTGTTGCTGGGCCTGGCACAAACCCGCCGCACCGACTGGAGCCTGGCCAAGAAGGTACTGCTGGGCCTGGTGCTGGGCGTAGTCTTCGGCCTGGCCCTGCACACGATCTACGGCGCTGGCCACCCCGTGCTCAAGGCCACCATCGCCTGGCTCGACCTGGTCGGCAACGGCTATGTCGGCTTGTTGCAGATGATTGTCATGCCGCTGATCTTCGCCTCGATCCTCAGTGCCGTGGCGCGCCTGCACAATGCCTCGTCGCTGGGCCGCATCAGCGTGCTGAGCATCGGCACCCTGCTGCTGACCACCGCCATTGCCGCGCTGATCGGCATCGTGCTGACCAACCTGTTCGGCCTGAGTGCAGAAGGCCTGGTGGCCGGTGTGCAGGAAAGCGCCCGCATGCAGGTTATCCACAGCGACTACGCCGGCAAGGTCGCCGACCTCAACATCCCGCAGCTGCTGCTGTCGTTCATCCCCAGCAACCCGGTGGGTGACCTGGCGCGGGCCAAGCCGACGTCGATCATCAGCGTGGTGATCTTCGCCGTGTTCGTCGGCCTGGCCGCGCTGCAGCTGATCAAGGACGATGCCGAGAAAGGCGAGCGCGCCCTGTCGGCCATCGACACCCTGCAAGCCTGGGTGATGCGCCTGGTGCGGGTGGTAATGAAACTGACCCCGTATGGCGTGCTGGCGTTGATGACCAAGGTGGTTGCCAGCTCGAACATGGAAGACATCCTCAAGCTGGGCAGCTTCGTGGTGGTGTCGTACCTGGGCCTGGGGTTGATGTTCGTGGTGCACGCCCTCATCCTGGCGGCGACGGGTGTGAGCCCGCTGCGCTTCTTCCGCAAGGTGTGGCCGGTGCTGACCTTCGCCTTCACCAGCCGCTCCAGCGCCGCCAGCATTCCGCTGAACATCGAAGCGCAAACCCGCCGCCTGGGTGTGCCGCAGTCTATTGCCAGCTTCAGCGCATCGTTCGGCACCACCATTGGCCAAAACGGCTGCGCTGGCCTCTATCCCGCCATGCTGGCGGTGATGGTGGCACCGGCAGTGGGCATCGATACGTTCGACCCGCTGTGGATCGCGACCCTGGTGGCCATAGTCACGCTGAGTTCTGCAGGGGTTGCCGGCGTGGGTGGCGGGGCCACCTTTGCCGCGCTGATCGTGCTGCCGGCCATGGGCTTGCCGGTGGAGCTGGTGGCGTTGCTGATTTCGGTGGAGCCGCTGATTGACATGGGGCGTACGGCGCTTAACGTGAACGGTTCGATGACGGCGGGCGTGGTGACCAGCCAGTTGCTGAAAGAGACTGACAAGGATGTGCTGGCGGGCGATGAGCATGCCGATCTGAGCCATACCTGACTGTTTGCCGGGGCGCAGTGCGCCCCAATATCCAGTAACGCAATGGCAAGGGAAGCCAGCAACTGGTCGCTGCAGGCGTCGCTATACTGCTAGCCGGGCGTAGCGCATACGCCGAGGGAAAGGAGCCAACATGCACCAGTACGACATGACCCAGGCCGAAGCCGAAAAAATCCGCATCGAGGTAGCCAAGATTCGCGTCGAAGTCGACAAACTGATGGCCGAGACGCGCAAGCTGAATGCCGAGGCGGTCAAAATGACCCGCGAAACATTCTGGTATCCGGTTGCCATCGCCGTAGGTTTTGTCACGACGGTGGCGACGGTTACCGCATTGATCATCAAGTTGCTCACCTGAGCACCGCCCCACCGCAAGAGCGGCCTTACCGGGGCGCCGGCCCGGTCGGAAAGGGCTGCAAAGCAGCCCCGGCTTTCTCAAATCTGGTCCCAAACCTCGAAGTGATACGCAGGCTTACCCTCTTCCGCCTGCGCCTCGCTGGACGCCAGTTTCCAAACCGCCTGGTCAAACTCGGGGAACCAGGCATCCCCCTGCGGTGACAGCTCCACCCGCGTCAGGTACATGCGGCTGACCAGCCCCTTCTCCAGCGCCTGGCCATACAGCTGCGCCCCGCCAATCAGCATCAGCTCTTCAACGCCCTGCTCGCGCGCCCACTGCTCGGCCCGCACCAGCGCATCTTCAAGCGACGCAAACACCTCGGCACCCGCCAGTTCAAGCCCCGGCTGGCGGCTGACGACGATATTCAACCGCCCCGGCAGCGGCCGCCCCAGCGAATCCCAGGTCTTGCGCCCCATGATGATCGGCTTGCCCAGGGTGGTGGCCTTGAAGTATTTGAAATCCCCGGGCAAATGCCAGGGCATGGAATTGTCGATGCCGATCACGCGGTTCTCGGCATAAGCCGCGATCAGGCTGAGGGGGAGTGATGTATTCATGCCAGCGAGGATAGCACCGGGCGTGTGGGTTATGCTTCTGCCCTGACCTGTGCAATGGAAGACCATGTGACTGAACCGACTCCACTGGACAAGCGCTGGCTCACCGAAGCGGTACGCCTGCGCGAGGAACACGCCGGCCCCCTGGAAGACCAGGAAGCCAACCGTCGCGCCCGCCAGTTGGGCGGCGACCTGGCGGCCCGCATCGAAACCCGTGCACTGTTCCTGGCCGAACGCGATGGCATGAGCACCGCCCTGCGCCACTGGAAGCAAGGCGCGCGCCTGGCGCTGCTGGCCTTGCTGCTGATGGCCGTGCTCAGCGGCGCGGGCTTGGCCCTGGCCGCCCTGGGCGACGGGCAGCGGCCGGTGAACGTGTTCTGGGCCCTGGGCAGCCTGCTCGGGCTGAACCTGCTGACGCTGCTGGGCTGGGCCATCGGTTTTGCCGTAAGCGGCGAGCATGGCGCAGGGCTGGGCCGCTTGTGGCTATGGCTGAGTGAACGCTTTGCCCGCGATGCCAAGGCCGCACACCTGGCACCTGCGCTGCTGGTGCTGCTGCAACGCCAACGCCTGAACCGCTGGCTGCTCGGCCTGCTGGTGCATGGCCTGTGGCTGCTGGCCATGCTCACCGCCCTGGGCATGCTGCTGGCCTTGCTGGCGACCCGGCGCTATGGCTTTGTCTGGGAAACCACGCTGCTTGCCGCCGACCCGTTCATCCACCTGACCCAAGCCCTGGGCGCCCTGCCTTCGCTGCTGGGTTTTGCCGTGCCCGACCAAGCCATGATCCGCGCCAGCGGCGACACCTTGCCGGCCCTGGAGCAAGCCCGGCAGGCCTGGGCCAGCTGGTTGCTGGGGGTGGTGCTGGTGTATGGCCTGTTACCACGCCTGGTACTGGCTGCATTGTGCCTGTGGCGCTGGCGCCAGGGCCGCGAGCGCCTGGCACTGGACTTGAGCCTGCCCGGCTACGCGCAACTGCGTGATGCACTGATGCCGCGCAGCGAACGCATCGGCGTGCAGGATGCCGCGCCCGAGGCCCTGCCACAGTTTGCCGCCGGCCAGCTGGAAAGCGGCAGCAGCGGTGCCCTGCTGGTGGGCCTGGAACTGGACGACCAACGCCCCTGGCCGCCCGCCCTGCCGAAAAGCGTAATCGATGCCGGCGTGCTCGACAGCCGCGAATCGCGCAACAGGCTGCTCGAACAACTCAGCCGTTTCCCCCCGGCACGCCTGGCCATCGCCTGCGACCCCCGGCGCTCGCCCGACCGCGGCAGCCTGGCGTTGCTCGCCGAACTGGCGCGCAATGCCGGCGCAACCCGTATCTGGCTGCTGCAGGCTGCACCGGGCCAGGCCGTCGATGCCCAGCGCCTCGGCGATTGGCACGAAGCCCTTGACCGCCTTGGCCTGCAGCATGCCGACACCTCACCGCTGACCTGGCTGGAGCATGGCCATGACTGAGCCACTGAAACTGGCCGTGGTCGGCCACACCAACGTTGGCAAGACCTCGCTGCTGCGCACGCTGACCCGTGACGTCGGCTTTGGCGAAGTGTCCCACCGCCCCAGCACCACCCGCCATGTAGAAGGTGCGCGCTTGTCGGTGGACGGCGAAGCCTTGCTGGAGCTGTACGACACCCCGGGCCTGGAGGACGCTATTGCCCTGCTCGACTACCTCGAGCGGCTGGAACGCCCGGGCGAGCGCCTGGACGGCCCGGCCCGCCTGGAGCGCTTTCTGCAAGGCAGCGAAGCGCGCCAGCGTTTCGAGCAGGAAGCCAAGGTGCTGCGCCAGTTGCTGGCCAGCGATGCCGGCCTGTATGTAATCGATGCGCGCGAGCCGGTGCTGGCCAAGTACCGCGATGAACTGGAAGTGCTGGCCAGCTGCGGCAAGCCGTTGCTGCCGGTGCTCAACTTCGTCGCCAGCCACCAGCACCGCGAGCCGCAATGGCGTGAAGCCCTTGCCCGGCTTGGGCTTCACGCGTTGGTGCGGTTCGACAGCGTGGCCCCGCCCGAGGATGGCGAGCGCCGCTTGTATGAAAGCCTGGCCCTGCTGCTGGAGGACGCCCGCCCGGCCCTGCAGCGGCTGATCGACGACCAGCAGGCACAGCGCCTGGCCCGCCAGCACAGTGGCAAGCGGCTGATTGCCGAGTTGCTGCTGGACTGCGCCGCCTGCCGGCGTAGCGTCGAGGCCGAGCCAGCGGCGGAAGCCAAGGCCATAGAGGCGCTGCGCCAGGACATACGCCAACGTGAACAGCGTTGCGTCGAAGCCCTGCTCAAGCTGTATGCCTTCCGCCGCGAGGATGCCCATGCCAGCGACCTGCCGTTGCTGGATGGCCGCTGGGGCGATGACCTGTTCAATCCTGAAACCCTGAAGCTGCTGGGCGTGCGCCTGGGCAGCGGCGTGGCGGCCGGCGCTGCAGCCGGGGCCGGGGTCGATCTGCTGGTCGGCGGGCTTACCCTCGGCGCGGCAGCGCTGGCCGGCGCGATTGCCGGCGGTGCGTTGCAGACGGCGCGTAACTATGGCTCACGCTTGATGGGCAAACTCAAGGGCAAACGCGAGCTGACCGTGGACGACACGGTATTGCGCTTGCTGGCGTTGCGTCAGCAGCAGTTGATGGTGGCGCTGGATAACCGCGGGCATGCGGCGCAAGACAGCATCAGGCTGGGTGAGCTGGATGAGAAGGCCTGGCGCGAGGGCAAGTTGCCAGAGGCACTGGTGAAGGCGCGGGCGCACCCACAATGGTCCACCCTCAACCCAGGGGCGAAACTGAATCAGGCTGAGCGGCAGGAACAACTGGAGGCACTGGTTTCACAATTTTGAATCAGCAGGCCTGGCCTCTTCGCAGCACAAGGCTGCTCCTACAGGCGGACGCGATACCTGTAGGAGCAGCCTTGTGCTGCGAAGAGGCCGGTACAGGTTACTGCTGGGCCACCTTCTCCGACTTGCCGTCGTAGCGCTTGCGCCACTCGGCCAGAATCTGGTCACGGTTCTTCGATGCCCAGGCAAAGTCGTTCTTGATCAGGCGCTGCTCATAGTCCGCCGGCAGCTCGGTCTGTGGCTTGGCAATACCCGGCGCGGCCAGCACGGCGAAGTTTTCCTTGTACAGCTCCATGGCAGCCGGGCTGGCCGAGAAATCAGCCAGGCGCTTGGCCGCCTCCGCCTTGGGCGAGCCCTTGATCACCGCAGTCGCCTCGATCTCCCAGCCCAGGCCTTCCTTGGGCAGCACGATGTCCAGCGGCGCGCCCTGGCGCTTGAGCTGCACGGCCGGGTACTCGAACGAGATACCGATCGGGAATTCGCCCGCAGCCGCCAGCTTGCACGGCTTTGAGCCAGAATGAACGTACTGGCCGATGTTCTGGTGCAGCGCGTCCATGTAGGCCCAGCCTTGCGGCTCACCAAAGGTCTGCAGCCAGGCGCTCACATCGAGAAAGCCGGTACCCGACGAGGCCGGGTTCGGCATGACGATCTTGCCCTTGTACTCAGGCTTGGTCAGGTCCTGCCAGCTCACCGGCTTGCTCAGGCCCTGCTTCTCGGCCTCGATGGTATTGAAGCAGATGGTCGCGGCCCACACATCCATACCCACCCAGGCCGGTGGGTTGGCGGCGTCCCGGTAGTTGCCGGCAATCTTGCCCAGGTCCTTGGGTGCATAGGCTTCAAGCATGCCGTTCTGGTCGAGAATGGCCAGGCTGGACGCCGCCAAGCCCCACACCGCGTCGGCTTGCGGGCGGTTTTTTTCGGCCAGCAGCTTGGCGGTGATGATGCCGGTGGAATCGCGAACCCACTTGATCTCGATGTCCGGGTTGGCTTTTTCGAAGGCCTGTTTGTAGCTCTTCAGCTGCTCGGCTTCCAGCGCGGTGTAGACCGTCAGCTGGGTACCGGCGGCTGAAGCCTGCAGGCTGAACACGGCGCAAACGGCAGCGGTAAGTGCAAGGTGCTTGTACATGGGTAGGTTCCTTACAGGTCAGACGGTCGCGGCGCGTTGGCGCCAGGCTTGGGAGCGGCGCAGCAGGCCGCGTGAGGCTGCAGCCAGCAGCAATGAAGCGCTGGCACTGGTCAGCAGGATCAAGGTGGACATGGCAGCAGCACCGCCAACGTTGCCGGCGTCGTCCATGTTCAGCACGGCAACGGCCGCCAGGATGGTGTCGGGGCTGTACAGGAAGATCACCGCCGACACCGTGGTCATGGCCGAAACGAACAGGTAGCGGATGATGTCCAGCAGCGCCGGCAGGCAGATCGGCACGGTCACGCGCAGGAAGTGCTTGTACAGCGGCGCCTTCAGTGACAGCGCGGCGGCCTCGAACTCCCCATCAAGCTGGCGCAGCGCGGTGGTTGCGGTCATCTGCGCAGTGGTCAGGTAATGGGCGATGGTGCACACCACCAACAGCCCCATGCTGCCGTACAGCACATGCAGCGGGTTGCCGTTCAGGTTGAAGAAGAAGACGTAACCCAGGCCCAGCACCAGGCCCGGCACCGCCATGGGGATGAAGCTGAGCAGGCGCAGCACCTGGTTGAGCAGCCGCTGGCCCTGGGTCTTCTCCATCAGGTAGGCACCGGTGAAGATCACCATGCTGCCGATCAGCGCGGTGCCGATGGCCATGCTCACGCTGTTGCGGTAGGCCAGCCAGCCGCCACCGGCGGTGTCTTCGAACATGTAGTGCCGCAGCGACAATGACAGGTTGTACGGCCAGAACGTGACCAGCGACGAATACACCGCCATGCCGGTCACCAGCAACAACGCCGCGCACACCAGCAGCACAATGGCCAGGAAGCAGGCATCGCGACCACGCGATGGCTTGGGCTCGAACACCTGGGCGCGGCCGCTCATGGCCTCGCCCTGGCGCCGGCGCAGCCAGGCGTCGACGCTGAAGCTGAACAGGGCCGGCAACAGCAGCACCATACCGATCAGCGCACCCCGGCCGAACTGTTGCTGGCCGACCACCGCCTTGTAGGCCTCCAACGCCAGCACCTGATAGTCGCCACCGACCACCACCGGCACACCGAAGTCGGTGATGGTCAGGGTGAACACCAGGCAGAACGCCGCGAACACCGCCTGACGCGTGGCCGGCCAGGTGATGCTGGCAAACGCCCGCAATGGGCCGGCGCCCATGCTGGAGGCGGCATCGAACAGGCGGGCATCGGCCAGCGACAGCGCCGACAGCACAATCATCAGCGCATGCGGGAAGGTGTAGATCGCCTCGCCCAGCACGATGCCCCAGAAGCCGTAAATGTTGTCGCTGAGCAACCCGCGCAGCAGCCCCTGGTTACCGAACAGATAGACCAGGGCAATGGCCGGCAGCATCGACGGCGCCAGCAGCGGCAGCAGCGAAATCCCCCGCCACAGGCCCTTGGCCGGGATCAGCGTACGTTGCAGGGCATAGGCAAACAGGTAGGCCAACGGCACCACGATGGCCGCGACGGTGAACGCCACCGACAGGCTGTTGCCCAGCAACCAGTGGAAGTTGTCGCTGGCGAACAGCTCCCGGGCTGCCAGCAAGCCGCCACCCTGGCCCGCGTCCGCGCTGAAGCCACGCCAGAAGATCGCCAGCAGCGGCATCAGCACGGCCAGTACCAACAGGATCAGCAGCAGGCTCTTGCCGCCGACGACGAACAACCGATCGCCCAGGGCAACGCCAGCACGCGGCGCGGCTTTGGCCTGGCTCAGCGGCAGAGACATTGGCGCGGCCATCTCAGGCAAACACCTGCAGGCTCTGCGGCGGCAATGCCACCCAGATGTCCTGCGAACCCAGGCGCGGCATGGCCTCGGGGGCCACCTCGGCCAGCAGGGCATGGCCTGGCAGAGCCTTGAGTTCAAAACTCATGCGGCAGCGGTTACCGAGGAAGGTGATTTCGCGGACCATGGCCGGGAACAGGTTTTCTTCGTGTACCACCGGGTTGACCGTGATCGCCTCCGGGCGGCAGAACAGCCGGCCGCTGCTGGCCTGGGCCGAACCCGGGGCCAGTCGCATGTTCATGCCGCCAACCTGGGCATGGCTGTCGCCGCTGCGCTGGAACGGCAGCCAGTTGCCCTGGCCGACGAACTCGGCAACGAACGGCGTGGCCGGTTGGTCGTAGATTTCCTGCGGGGTGGCGTACTGCTCGACCTGGCCGTTGTTCATCACCGCAATGCGGTCGGCCATCAGCATGGCTTCGTCCTGGTTGTGGGTCACCATCAGGGTGGTGATGCCCAGCTGGCGTTGCAGCTGGCGCAGCTCGGTGCACAGGTGCTCGCGGACCCGGGCGTCCAGCGCCGACATCGGCTCGTCGAGCAGTAGCAGGGATGGCGACGGGGCCAGCGCGCGGGCCAGGGCCACACGTTGCTGCTGGCCACCGGAGAGCTGGCCTGGGTATTTCTTCTCGCTGCCAGAAAGGCCTACCAGTTCGAGCATTTCAGCCACCCGCTGGCGGGCCGGCTCGCGGCCACTGCAGGTCAGGCCGTAGGCGATGTTGGCTTCGACGGTAAGGTTGGGGAACAGCGCGTAGGACTGGAACAGGATGCCGTAGTCACGGGCCTGGGGCGGCAGCTCGGAGATATCGCGCTCGCCGATATACAGCGTGCCGCGGTCCTGGCGCTCCAGGCCGGCGATGCAGCGCAGCAGCGTGGTCTTGCCACAGCCGGACGGGCCGAGCAGGCACACCAGTTCGCCGGCGGCGATGTCCAGCGAGACATCGTTGAGTGCCGTGAAGGCACCGAAGCGCTTGTGGATGTTGCGCACTTTCATCTGTGCGCCGGGGGTGGTGTGGTTCATGGCTGGGCCTCATCGAAGAGATGGGGCCATGCTAGGAAGGCTGTGCGAAGGTTCTGTGGCGTTAAGGCAAAAGCGGGTGATAGTCGTATAGGCAAATTTGGTAATGGCCTGACAGGCCGTCACCCTACTTGTAGGAGCAGCCTTGTGCTGCGAAGAGGCCGGTACAGCACATGCATTTGCAGCGCCTGTCAGGGCCTCTTCGCAGCACAAGGCTGCCCCTACAACGGCTGTGTACGCCTGAATCAGAAGTGCGAGCCGGCCACTTCCTGCGCCACCCCAAGAAAGGCAGCCGGCAATCGGGCCTGGCGCCGTTCCTTCAGGCAATACAGGTATTCATGCATCACCGGCGCATTCTCCAGCGCCAGCACCCGCAGCTCCGGGTTGTGCGGCACCTCGTGCCGGGCAATCACGCTGATGCCGATGTTGCGCAGCACCGCCTCACGGATCGACTCGCGGCTGCCGATTTCCAGCAAGGCCCCGGCCGTCACCCCGGCCTCCTGCATCATCTGCTCGGTCAGCTTGCGCGTGGTCGAGCCCTTCTCCCGCATCAACAGGCAATGCCCGGCCACCACATCGATGGACACCGTCTGGCGGTGGGCCAACGGGTGGTGGCGGTGCACCGCCACCACCAGCGGATCGGTGCCCAGCACCCGCCGCACCAGCCGGGCGTCCTCCAGCAGCTGCGACGAAGCGGCGATATCCACCCGGTAGTCTTCGAGCATTTCCAGCACCTGCTGCGAGTTGCCGATCTCCACCGCTACATCCACCTGCGGCAAGCGCTCGCGGTAGATTTTCACCAGGTCGAGAATGTAGTAAGGCGCCGTGGCGGCGATGCGCAAGCTGCCTTGGGCCTGGCCGCTGTTGCGCAGCTCGAACTCGATGTCGGCCTCCTGTTGCAACAGCGCCTTGACCATCGGCAGCAGTCGCACGCCCTCTTCGCTCAGCACCAGCCGCCGCCCGCCGCGGTAGAAAAGCTCCACCGCGTACTGGCTTTCCAGGTTGCGGATCTGCGTGGTCACCGTGGGCTGGCTGAGCCCGAGCTTCTTCGCCGCCAGGGTGATGCTGCCCAGGCGGGCCACCATGTAAAAGGCTTTAAGCTCCGAACTCAGCATGCACGTCCTCTATTTGCGCAAAAGGCGCAAGCCGTTGAATACCACCAGCAGGCTAACGCCCATGTCGGCGAACACCGCCATCCACAGGGTGGCCATGCCGGCAAAGGTAATCGCCAGGAATATCGCCTTGACGCCCAACGCCAGAACGATGTTCTGCAGGAGGATCGCCGCACTTTGGCGCGACAGCCTGACGAAGGCCGGGATTTTCCGCAAGTCGTCGTCCATCAGCGCCACATCGGCCGTTTCGATGGCGGTGTCGGTACCAGCGGCGGCCATGGCAAAACCGATCTCGGCGCGGGCCAGGGCCGGGGCGTCGTTGATGCCGTCACCCACCATGCCCACACGATGGCCCTGTGCGTACAAGGTTTCGATGGTTTTCAGCTTGTCGCCTGGCAGCAGGTTGCCCTCGGCGCGGTCGATACCCACCACGGCGGCGATGGCCTGCGCGGTATGCGGATTGTCACCGGTCAGCATGACAGTCTTGATGCCCAGCTCATGCAGCTCGGCAATGGCCTGCCGGCTGCTGTCCTTGACCGTATCGGCCACTGCGAAAAGGGCCAGCGGGCCACTGCGGTCAAGCAGCAGGACCACGGTCTTGCCCTGGCGCTCCAGCGCATCCAGCTGGGCTTCCAGCTCGGGTGAGCACAGCCCCAGTTCTTCCACCAGGCGGTGGTTGCCCAGGTGGTAGACCTCGCCAGCGATGGTGCCACGCACCCCGCGCCCGGCCAGGGCAGCGAAGTCATCGACCTCGCTCAAGGCCAGGCGTTGCTCCTTGCCGAACTGGGCAATGGCGCGGGAAACCGGGTGGTCCGAACGTTCGCCCAAGCTGGCAGCCAGGGCTTGCGCACGGCCTTCGAACACCGGCTCTAGTACTTTGGCGTCGGTCTGTACCGGCTTGCCGTGGGTGATGGTGCCGGTCTTGTCCAGGGCCAGGTAATCCAGGTGGCGGCCGCCTTCCAGGTACACACCGCCCTTGATCAGGATGCCTTTGCGCGCAGCAGCGGCCAGCCCGCTGACGATGGTCACCGGGGTCGAGATGACCAGGGCGCACGGGCACGCGACCACCAGCAGCACCAAAGCGCGGTACACCCAGTCGAACCAGCTTGCGGCCATGAACAGCGGCGGGATCACCGCCACGGCCAGGGCGATGGCAAACACCACCGGGGTATAGATACGGGAAAACTGGTCGACGAAGCGCTGAGTAGGCGCCCGCGCGCCTTGCGCTTCCTCCACGGCCTTGATGATCCGCGCCAGGGTCGATTGCCCCGCGCCAGCGGTAACGCGAAACTCCAGCGCACCCGCCTGGTTGATGGTGCCGGCGAACAGTTTGTCGCCTACGGCCTTCTCCACAGGCAAGCTTTCGCCGGTGATCGGCGCCTGATCGACGCTGGATTGCCCACTGGTCACTTCGCCATCCAGGCCAATGCGCTCGCCGGGGCGCACCCGCACCAGCGCGCCGGTGGCCACTTCGCGCACTTCCACTTCGCGCCATTGGCCATCTGCCTGCTGCACCGTGGCCATTTCCGGGGTCAGCTGCATCAGCCCGCTGATGGCATTGCGTGCGCGGTCCAGCGAGCGGGCTTCGATCAGCTCGGCAACGGTAAACAGCACCATCACCATGGCCGCTTCCGGCCACTGGCCGATCAGCACAGCACCGGTCACGGCGATGCTCATCAGCGCGTTGATGTTGAGGTTGCGGTTTTTCAGGGCAATCCAGCCCTTCTTGTAGGTGCCCAGGCCGCAACCAAGAATGGCTGCCAGCGCCAATGCCGCCACCAGCCATTCCGGCGCCAGCGCGGCAAAGTGCACGATTTCGGCGGCGATGGCGGCAACACCCGACAATGCCAGCGGCCACCAGCGGGTCTTGGCCGGTTGGGGCGCGGCGGCGGTACTGTCGCCTTCGGCACCCAGCGGCTCGGCCTTCATCCCCAGGCTGTCGATGGCACGCTCGATGTCGCCAGTGCCGTCCAGCGTGTGGCGTACGCCAAGTACGCGGTTGATCAGGTTGAATTCCAGCTGCTCGATACCGGCCAGCTTGCCCAGCTTGTCCTGGATCAGGGTCTGCTCGGTCGGGCAGTCCATGGCGTCGATGCGGAAGCGGCTGAGCTGTGCCTGGGCACTGGCCGTTTCAGTCAGCTGCACCAGCGCCGGCGCGGCTTTGGCCCCGCAGCAGCTGTGGCCGTGGGCGGCGTGCCCATGGTCGTCATCGCCATGGGCGTGATCGTGCGGATGCTTGTGTTCGTGGCTGACAGGCTGGTTCATGGGGTCGTCCTTAAAGTGAGCCTGTTGCCAAGTGAACACCCTGTAGCCACTATAGGGTCAAGCCACTTGCTGGAGATTTCGTGATGAAGATCGGAGAACTGGCCAAAGCCACCGACTGCGCGGTGGAAACCATCCGCTACTACGAGCGTGAAAACCTGCTGCCCGAGCCTGCCCGTACAGAAGGCAACTACCGGCTGTATACCCAGGCCCACGTGGAACGGCTGACCTTCATCCGCAACTGCCGCACCCTGGACATGACCCTGGAAGAAATCCGCAGCCTGCTACGCCTGCGCGACAGCCCCGCCGACTCGTGCGGCAGCGTCAATGCGCTGATCGACGAACATATCGAGCATGTGCAGGCGCGGATCGATGGCTTGGTGGCGTTGCAAGAGCAGCTGGTGGAGCTGCGGCGGCGCTGCAATGTGCAGGGGAATGAATGCGCGATCTTGCAGCAACTGGAGACGAACGGGGCGGTATCGGTGCCGGACACCGAGCATTCGCATGTAGGGCGCAGTCACGGGCATTGAGCCAAAAGCTTCGCGGGTGAACCCGCGAAGAGGCCAGTTCAAACAATGGAGATCTATCAGACCGCCATCGGCGCTGTCATCGGCGCATGGTGCTCATAGCCTTCCAGCCAGAAATCACTCGGCTCGATCTTCTCCAGCCACTCCGGCTCATACTTGCCCGTCTCGGCAAACGCCGGCACGCGGTCGCTGATCACCAGCTTCGGCGCTTCCAGCGGCTCGCGCTTGAGCTGCTCGTTCAGCATGTCCAGGTGGTTTTCGTACACATGGGCATCGCCGATGAAGTAGGTGAACCAGCGCGGGGTGTAACCGGTCAGACGGCCGAACAGCGACAGCAGCGCCGCGCCTTCGGTGAGGTTGAACGGTGTGCCCAGGCCCAGGTCGTTTGAGCGGATGTAAAGGGTCAGGGAAATTTCCTTGGTCTCTACATTCGGGTGGAACTGGTACAGCAGGTGACACGGCGGCAGGGCCATTTCGTCCAGCTGCGCGCAGTTCCAGCCGTGGAACAGGATGCGGCGGCTGCCCGGGTCGTTGGCGATGGTGTCCAGGCACTGGCGCACCTGGTCGATGGCCTTGTACAGAATGACGAAGGCGACGCCGTCCTCTTCGTCCTGGGCGATTCGGCGAAAGCCTGCCTTCTCGGCCATTTCGATAGCGGCCGGGTTGCTAAGCGGGATGCGCTTGTAGCCTGGCCACTGACGCCATTGCACGCCGTAGATCTCGCCCAGGTCGTCATGGCCCTGGCGGAACGGGTTGGCCAGCCACTGGGCGTTCTCGTTGGCGTTCTGGTCCCAGACCTTGCAGCCCAGCTCACGGAATTCACCGGCGTTTTTCACGCCCCGCAGGAAGCCGACCATCTCGCCGATCGCCGACTTGAACGCCAGCTTGCGCGTGGTGATGGCCGGGAAGCCCTTCTGCAGGTCGAAGCGCAGCATGGCGCCCGGCATGCTGATGGTACGGATGCCGGTGCGATTGCCTTGCAACGTACCGTTCTCGATGACTTCACGGACCAGATCTAGATACTGTTTCATGACTTTCCTGTAACAAGAACGGCAGGGGGACCGCCCCTGCCGTGAAAATCATACGGCTGGATTTGCCGTAGGTTTGCGGTTGTAGGCCAACCAGATCAAGAAGATGCCGCCGACGATCATCGGCAAGCAAAGCAACTGACCCATGGTCAACCAGCCGAAGGCAATGTAGCCAAGCTGGGCATCAGGCACCCGCACAAACTCCACGATAAAGCGGAAAATGCCGTAGAACAGCGCAAACATGCCGGAAACGGCCATGGTCGGGCGCGGTTTGCGCGAGTACAACCAGAGAATCACGAATAATGCCACACCTTCCAGGGCAAACTGGTACAGCTGCGACGGATGACGGGGCAACTGGGCAGGGTCGCTGAACGGCGGGAACACCATCGCCCACGGCACGTCGGTCGCCTTGCCCCACAGCTCGGCGTTGATAAAGTTGCCGATACGCCCGGCACCCAGGCCGATCGGCACCAGCGGGGCAACGAAGTCCATCAGCTCGAAGAACGACTTGTTGTTGCGCTTGCCGAACCACAAGGCCGCCAGCATCACGCCGATGAAGCCGCCGTGGAACGACATGCCGCCCTTCCACACCTCGAAGATCAGCGTCGGGTTGGCCAGGTAGGCATGCAGGTCGTAGAACAGCACGTAACCCAGGCGGCCACCGACGATCACCCCCATCGACAGCCAGAACACCAGGTCGGACAGCTTCTCGCGGCTCCAGGTGGGGTCGAAGCGGTGCAGCCGGCGCGAAGCCAGCAGCCAGGCGCCGCCGATGCCGATCAGGTACATCAGCCCGTACCAATGGATTTTCAGCGGCCCGATGGCCAGGGCCACGGGGTCTATCTGCGGGTAAGGCAGCATGGAACTTCCTCTCGATTCAAATCAAAAAGCTGAGGCCGACACAGAACAGCAGCGCTGCGAACAGGCGTTTCAACAAACGGGGCGACAGCTTGTGCGCCAGACGCGCGCCAAAGCGGGCGAAAAACATGCTGGTCACGGCAATGCCGACCATCGCCGGCAGGTAGACGTAACCCAGGCTGTGGGCCGGCAGGTGCTCCTCGTGCCAACCCAGCAGCATGAAGCTCAGGGCACTGGCCACGGCAATCGGCAGGCCACAGGCCGAGGACGTGGCCACCGCCTGCTGCATGGGCAGGCTGCGCCAGGTCAGGAACGGCACAGTCAGCGAACCACCGCCGATGCCGAAAATGGCCGACGCCCAGCCAATCACCCCACCGGCTCCGATCAAGGCGGGTTTGCCGGGGATGCCGCGGCTTGCCTTGGGTTTGAGGTCCAGGGCCATCTGCGCGGCGATGACCAGGGCGAACACGCCGATGATCTTCTGCAGCAGCGGGCCCTGGATCAGCGAGGCGGTCTTGGCACCGACACCGGCCCCCAGCAGGATGCCGAGGGTCATCCAGGCGAAGATCGGCCATTGCACCGCGCCCTTGCGGTGGTGCTCAAGCACGGCGTTGATCGAAGTGAACACGATGGTTGCCAGCGATGTGCCGACCGCCAGGTGGGTCAGCACCGAGGCGTCGAAGCCCTGCAAGGTGAAGCTGAACACCAGCACCGGCACGATGATGATGCCACCGCCCACGCCGAACAGCCCCGCCAGCACACCGGCACAGGCGCCCAACAGCAGATAGAGCACGAATTCCATTCGGCTTCCCCAGGAAAACAATCCGGCATGGTAACGGAAGCCGGGCTCGGGGCTCTAGTGAACTCTGTGTCAGGATGGATCCGCCACGCCGCTGTGGGTACAGTGGCAGAAAACACAGAGGCCAAACCGATGTGCCTGATCGTATTTGCCTGGCGGCCGGGGCATGCCCTGCCGCTGATCGTCGCGGCCAACCGCGACGAGTTCTATGCCCGCCCCACTCAACCCCTGGCGGCCTGGGACGATGCGCCTGGGGTGCATGCCGGGCGCGACCTGGAGGCCGGTGGCACATGGCTGGGCGTGGGGCCGCAGGGGCGGTTTGCGGCGCTGACCAATATCCGCGACCCGGACCAGGCACTGGGGCCGCGCTCGCGGGGTGAACTGGTGGCAGCGTACCTGCAGGGTAAGCTTGGGGTCGAGGCTTACCTGGACCAGGTGGCCAGCCGCAGCGGGCAGTATTCGGGGTTTAACCTGCTGGTGGGTGATGCGCGGCAGCTGGGTTATCTGCATGCCCGTGACGCTACGCCCTGCCTGCTGGACGCCGGGGTGTACGGGTTATCCAACGCCGGGCTGGATACGCCGTGGCCGAAGCTGGTGAAGGCACGTAGCGGGCTGGAGGGCCTGCTGGAAACGCCAGAACCGCGCCGGTTGCTGGATTTGCTGGCCGATAACGAGCCGGCAGCTGATGGTGACCTGCCCGAGACAGGCGTGGGGGTGGCGACCGAGAAACTGCTGTCGAGCGTATTCATCGCCAGCCAGAACTACGGGACCCGGGCGAGTACGGTGCTGATCGTGGATGATCAGGGACGAAGGCGGCTGATCGAGCGCAGTTTCGGGCCCTTTGGCGGGCATTTGGGGGAGGTTGAGTTAAAGGTTTGAGGGCCATGGGGCTGCTGCGCAGCCCATCGCGGCACAAGGCCGCTCCTACAGGGCTACGCGATCTCCTGTAGGAGCGGCCTTGCGCCGCGCAAGGGCCGCAAGCGGCTCCGAAAAATCAGAGGGTTTTGTTGGCCCCTGGGCCGATCATCCGCGCCAACCCGAGGTTTTTAAGGGCCAGCTGCAACGAGCTGTGGATAACTTGCGGGTTGTCATGGCTCAGGGCCTCGGCCAGCAGTTCCTTGGCCTTGCTCATGTTCACCTGGCGCAGCATCCACTTCACCTTCGGCAGGTTGGTGGCGTTCATCGACAAGCTGTCGAAGCCCATGGCCATCAGCAGGATCGCCGCCGCCGGGTCACCGGCCATCTCACCGCAGATGCTCACTGGCTTGCCTTCACCATGGGCATCGCGCACCACCGCGCTCAAGGCTTGCAGCACCGCCGGGTGCAGGTAGTCGTACAGGTCGGCAACCCGCGGGTTGTTGCGGTCCACCGCCAGCAGGTACTGGGTCAGGTCGTTGGAGCCGACCGACAGGAAGTCCACCTGCCGCGCCAGCTCCTTGGTCTGGTACACCGCGGCAGGGATTTCCACCATCACGCCCACTGGAGGCATCGGCACGTCGGTGCCTTCGTCACGCACCTCGCCCCAGGCGCGGTGGATCAGGTGCAGCGCTTCTTCCAGCTCGTGGATGCCGGAAATCATCGGCAGCAGGATACGCAGGTTGTTCAGGCCCTCGCTGGCCTTGAGCATGGCGCGGGTCTGCACCAGGAAGATTTCCGGGTGGTCGAGGGTGACGCGGATGCCGCGCCAGCCCAGGAAGGGGTTCTCTTCCTTGATCGGGAAGTACGAAAGCGCCTTGTCACCGCCGATGTCGAGGGTACGCATGGTTACCGGCAGCGGGTGGAAGGCCGCCAACTGCTCACGGTAGATGGCCAACTGCTCTTTCTCGCTGGGGAAGCGCTGGTTGATCATGAACGGCACTTCGGTGCGGTACAGGCCTACCCCTTCAGCGCCGCGCTGCTGGGCACGGGCCACGTCGGCCAGCAAGCCGGTGTTGACCCACAGCGGCATGCGGTGGCCATCGGGGGTGACGCATGGCAGTTCGCGCAGGGCATCCAGGCCCTGGGCCAGCTGGCGCTCTTCCTCGACCACTTCGCTGTACTGCTTGCGCAGCACTTCGCTGGGGTTGGTGAACACCTCGCCCTTGTACCCGTCGACAATCAGCTCGATACCGTCGACCTTGGAGTACGGCAGGTCGACCAGGCCCATCACCGTGGGGATGCCCATGGCGCGAGCGAGGATGGCGACGTGGGAGTTGCCCGAACCCAGTACCGAGACCAGGCCCACCAGCTTGCCTTCCGGCACCTCGCCGAGCATGGCCGGTGTCAGCTCTTCACTGACCAGAATGGTGTTGTCGGCATACACCAACGACTGCGAGCGGGCTTCCTGCAGGTAGGCCAGCAGGCGCCGGCCAAGGTCCTTGACGTCGGAGGCGCGCTCGCGCAGGTAGTCATCGTCCATCAGCTCGAAGCGGCTGACGTGCTCGCCAACCACCTGGCGCAGGGCGCCCTGCGCCCACTGGCCGGTCTTGATGACTTCGGTCACCTCGCCGCCCAGGGCTGCATCTTCGAGCATCATCAGGTACACATCGAACAACGCGCGCTCTTCAGGGCGCAGCTGGGTGGCCAGCTTGGCCGACAGCTTGCGCATGTCGTCGCGCACGCCTTCAAGGGCGTTCTGGAACAGCTTGAGTTCGGCGTCGATGTCATCGACGGCCTTGTCCGGCACCACTTCCAGGTCGGCCGGCGGCAGCATCACCACCGCACGCCCCACGGCAGCGCCAGGCGAGCCAGGGACACCGACGAAGCGGGCTTCCTGGATACCCTTGCCCTGGCGGCCAAGGCCACGGATCGAGCCAGTGGCTTCGGCGTGGGCAATTACCCCGGCAAGCTGGGCGCTCATGGTGACCAGGAAGGCTTCTTCGCCCTCGTCGAACTGGCGGCGCTCCTTTTGCTGAATGACCAACACCCCGACCACGCGGCGGTGGTGAATGATCGGTGCACCCAGGAAGGAGGCGAATTTTTCTTCACCGGTTTCGGCAAAGTATCGATAACGCGGGTGGTCGGCGGCGTTTTCCAGGTTCAGCGGCTCTTCCCGGGTACCGACCAGGCCAACCAGGCCTTCGTTGGGGGCCATGCTGACCTTGCCGATGGAGCGCTTGTTCAGGCCTTCGGAAGCCATCAGCACGAAGCGGTTGGTTTCCGGGTCGAGCAGGTAGACCGAGCAGACCTGGCTGCCCATGGCCTCCTTGACGCGCAAGACAATGATCCCCAACGCCGACTTGAGATCTTTGGCGGAGTTTACTTCCTGGACGATCTTGCGCAGCGTATTGAGCATGGCTCGGGGTCGAACTCCGTCGTCAGTCGCGCGTCAGCAGACGCGGTGCTAGCTCTTTCAGGGCGCGTCGGTACACCTCGCGCTTGAATGTCACAACCTGGCCCAGCGGATACCAATAGCTCACCCAGCGCCAGCCGTCGAATTCCGGCTTGCCGGTCAGGTCCATCCGCACCCGCTGTTCATTGCTGACCAGCCGTAGCAGGAACCACTTCTGCTTCTGGCCGATGCACAGCGGCTGGCTGTGGGTACGTACCAGTCGCTGGGGTAAACGATAACGCAACCAACCGCGGGTGCAGGCAAGAATTTCCACATCATCGCGTTCAAGGCCAACTTCTTCGTTCAGCTCGCGGTACAGGGCATCTTCCGGCGTCTCGTCAGGGTTGATACCCCCCTGGGGAAACTGCCAGGCATCCTGGTTGATCCGGCGAGCCCATAGCACCTGCCCGGCATCATTCGTGAGAATGATCCCGACATTGGGGCGAAAACCATCCGGGTCGATCACGGCAGCAACCTCGCAAACGCATGTCACCGCATTGTTCCACAAAGCTTGCGAGCGCAGCAACGCGCCCGCCAAGCTTATGTGCAGCCGGGTGAAAACTCCGTATTCTGCGGGCCTACCTGTAGCTGATGCGAGTGACCGCAATGCGCCTGGCTTTATTCGACCTGGACAATACCCTCCTCGGTGGCGACAGCGACCATGCCTGGGGTGATTACCTTTGCGAGCGCGGCATTCTCGACCCGGTCGCCTACAAGCAACGCAACGATGGCTTCTACCAGGACTACCTCAACGGCACCCTGGACCTGCAGGCCTACCTGGCTTTTTCCATGGAGATCCTGGCGGCAACGCCTGTGGCCCAGCTCGACGAATGGCACCGCGACTTCATGCGCGACTGCATCGAGCCGATCATCCTGCCCAAGGCCCTGGCCTTGCTGCAGCAGCACCGCGAGGCGGGCGACCAGTTGGTGATCATCACCGCCACCAACCGATTCGTGACCGCCCCGATTGCCCGGCGCCTCGGGGTTCGGGTACTGCTGGCAACCGAATGCGAGATGCACGACGGCCGCTATACAGGCCGCAGTACCGATATACCGTGTTTCCGTGAAGGCAAGGTGACACGGCTGGAACGCTGGATGCTGGAAAACGGCTTCGACCTGGAAGACAGCTACTTCTATAGCGACTCGATGAACGACCTGCCGCTGCTGCAACGGGTGGCGCATGCGGTGGCGGTGGACCCGGACCCGAACCTGCGGGCCGAGGCCGAGAAGCGCGGGTGGCCGGTGGTTTCACTCAGGGATTGAGGGTTTCCTGCGCCGGCCTCTTCGCGGGCACGCCCGCTCCCACAGGAATCACCACAGGCCTTAAGGGCTGCGCTGTACCTGTGGGAGCGAGCGTGCCCGCGAAGAGGACTGTCAGACTGGCTTGGCGCCCATCAGCCCGGCAATGGACAGGAAGCAGACCCCGCTGAACACCGCCAGCGCCAGGGTAAACCGCAGCCCCACCTCTTCGGCCTTGCGCAGCCGGTTCAGCCGTACCAGCAGCCACCACACGGCAAAGGCGCCGAAGGTATAGATGACGCTGGACGCCAGCACCCAGGTCTGCCCCAGTGGCCAGCCCACCAGGTGCACCAGCCACCAGCCGGTGAACGGCATGCTTACCAGGCACAGGCCCATCACCAGCCAGATGAACACCAGCGGCCGGCGCAACAGCTTGGCGTATGCTTCGGCATCGCCTTGGCGGCGAGCGCGCACCGTCCACGCCGCCAGGCCCAGGGCGCCCAGAAACAGCAGTGCGGTGGCAATGATGTGCAGGGTCTTGAGGGTGGTCAGGTGTTCCATGTCTTCACATCCTTGAGCGATAAGCCAAGCTTAGCCGCTCAGCCCAGGAACAGCTTGTACGCCGGGTTTTCGGTTTCGTCCCAGTAGGGGTAGCCGATCTTGGCCAACGCGGCTGGCACCAGGTGGCGCTCGTCCTCCGGCACCTGCAAGCCCGCCACCACGCGCCCGTCAGCCGCGCCATGGTTGCGGTAATGGAACATCGAGATGTTCCAGCGCCCGCCCAGCTTATTGAGGAAGTTGAACAACGCCCCTGGCCGCTCGGGGAATTCGAAGCGCAACACCATTTCATCGCTGGCGCCGGCCGAATGGCCGCCAACCATGTGACGAATGTGCAGTTTGGCCAGCTCGTTGTCGGTCAGGTCGGTAACCGGGAAGCCCTGCTCGGTCAGATGCTGCACCAGCGCCGCACGTGGGTCGTTTTCCGGGTGGGTCTGCACGCCAACGAAGATGTGCGCCTCGTCGGAGGTGTGCTTGCGGTAGTTGAATTCGGTGATCTGCCGCTTGCCGATAGCCTCGCAGAAGGCCTTGAAGCTGCCTGGGCGTTCCGGGATGGTCACGGCGATGATCGCTTCGCGCTTCTCACCCAGCTCGGCACGCTCGGCCACATGGCGCAGGCGGTCGAAGTTGACGTTGGCGCCGGAGTCGATCGCCACCAGGGTTTGCCCGGTCACGCCGTACAGCTCGACGTACTTCTTGATGCCCGCAACACCCAAGGCGCCGGCAGGTTCGGTTATCGAGCGGGTATCGTCGTAGATATCTTTGATAGCTGCACAGATCTCGTCGGTGCTGACCGTCACCACTTCATCCACATGGTGGCGGCAGATATCGAAGGTGTGCTGGCCGATCTGCGCCACCGCCACGCCGTCGGCGAACAACCCGACCTGTGGCAGCACCACGCGCTCACCGGCTGCCATGGCCGCCTGCAGGCAGTTGGAGTCGTCGGGCTCGACACCAATCACCTTGATTTCCGGGCGCAGGTACTTCACATAGGCGGCAATGCCGGCGATCAGGCCACCACCGCCAACGGGCACGAAGATCGCGTTCAGCTGGCCAGGGTGCTGGCGCAGGATTTCCATGGCCACGGTGCCCTGCCCGGCAATGGTGTGCGGGTCGTCATAAGGGTGGACATAGACAAAGCCCTTCTCGTCGACCAGTTTCAGCGAATAAGCCAGCGCCTCTGGAAACGAGTCGCCATGCAGCACTACCTTGCCACCGCGCGAGCGCACGCCTTCGATCTTGATCTCCGGGGTGGTCTTGGGCATCACGATAGTGGCCTTGATGCCCATCTCGCGCGCAGCCAGGGCCAGGCCCTGGGCGTGGTTGCCGGCCGAGGCGGTGACCACACCACGGGCCAGCTCTTCCGGGGTCAGTTGGGCCAGTTTGTTGTACGCCCCTCGAATCTTGAACGAGAACACCGGCTGCAGGTCTTCACGCTTGAGCAAAATCTGGTTGCCCAGGCGCTTGCTCAGCTGCCCGGCGCTCTGCAGCGGGGTTTCGACGGCAACGTCATAGACGCGCGAGGTGAGGATCTTCTTGACGTACTGTTCGAGCATCGGGAAAGCATCACTGGGCCGCGGGACGAGGGCTGCGAGTCTACCCCAGCGCTACGTCGGGCGACCACAGCAAAGCTGCCCAAGCCGTTATACTAGGCAACTTTGAAAACCGCCCTGCCCCTTTTCGGAGCCCGCATGACCCAGGACCAACTCAAACAGGCCGTCGCCCAGGCCGCTGTCGACTTCATTCTGCCCAAGCTGGATGAAAAGAGCGTCGTCGGCGTCGGTACCGGTTCGACTGCCAACTTCTTCATCGACGCCCTGGCTCAGCACAAGACTGCCTTCGACGGCGCAGTCGCCAGCTCCGAAGCCACCGCCCAGCGTCTGAAGGGCCATGGCATCCCGGTCTACGAGCTGAACAGTGTCAGCGAGCTGGAATTCTACGTGGACGGCGCCGACGAGAGCGACGCACACCTGAACCTGATCAAGGGCGGCGGCGCGGCCCTGACCCGCGAGAAGATCGTCGCCGCTGTGGCCAAGACCTTCATCTGCATCGCCGACGGCAGCAAACTGGTGCCGGTACTGGGCGCTTTCCCGCTGCCGGTCGAAGTGATCCCGATGGCGCGCAGCCATGTGGCCCGTCAGCTGGTCAAGCTGGGCGGCGACCCGGTGTACCGCGAAGGTGTGGTCACCGACAACGGCAATGTAATCCTCGATGTGCACAACCTGCAGATCACCAACCCGGTGGAACTGGAAGCGCAGATCAACGCCATCGTCGGCGTGGTGACCAACGGCCTGTTCGCGGCGCGGCCGGCGGACTTGCTGCTGCTGGGTACCGCTGAAGGTGTGAAGAGCCTGAAGGCCGAGTAATCTTCGGCGAGGGCTTTGCCCCCGATTCGCAGCACAAGGCTGCTCCTACAGGGGTACGCGATTTCCTGTAGGAGCAGCCTTGTGCTGCGAATGGGCTGCAAAGCAGCCCCACCTCCTCACTCCGCCGCCTGCTTGAACACATAGAACAGGTTAGGCTCACTGACCAGATAGATGGTCCCCGCCTCGTCCATCGCAATCCCCTCCGCCTGCGGCACCGTTGCCCGCAACCCCTGAAAGCCCTTGCGCAACGACAAGGTGCTCAGCGGCCGACCTTCAACATCCAGCTCCAGCACCAGGCGCGACTCGTCCGACAGCGCCAGCAAATGCCCACTGCGCTCATCGAATTGCAAGCTCGACAGGTCCCGCACAAACAGCCGTGAATCACGCTTGCGGTCTTGCACCACATGCACGGCGTAGGGCTTTGCCGGGTTGTCATGCGGGAAGCCATGCACCTCATAGATCAGCATCGGGTCACGCTCCTTCGCCACGAACAGGCGCTTGCCCGCCGAATCGTAGGCCAGGCCCTCGAAGCCCTTGTTGCCGTTCAGGCCAATGCCCAGGCTGAGCTGTTCGGCATCACCGGCATCGAGGAACATCGTGTCGTCTTCCAGCCGTACACGAATCAGCCGTTGTTGACGCTCGTCGGTGATCACGTAGCTGTTGGGCCCTACATACTCCACCGCTTCCGGGTCGCCGAAGCCAGTCAGCGGTATGCGGCGCAGAATACGGCCCTCCAGCGACAGTTCGATCAGTTCCGAGCGGGCGTTGGTGACGGTGAACAGGGTCTTGCGGTCAGGGTCGTAGGTCAGCGCGGAGATATCGTCATCCAGCCCCTCGACCGGCTGCGCCTCCACCACCACTCGGTAGCGGTTCAGGCCGATGCTCTGCTCGGCGGGCTGCCACCAGGTCTTCAGATTGAACCAGCCACGCTCGAACAGGCGAAACTCCTGCCCGGCCCAGCCGAGCAGGAGCAGACCGATAACGGCCAGGGCAAGAAGCAGGCGAATAAGAAGACGCATGGGGCAGACTCGACGTGGGGGTGGCGAATCTAACCATGTACAACTGAAATAAAGCTTAATGCCAGCATCAGAAACTTCGGATGTTGGGGTCAGTTCTTTCTGAAGCGATAAAACAGTGCCGGCTCGCTGACCATGTACAGGTTGCCCTTGTCGTCCATGGCTACACCTTCAGCGCGCGGAATGGTGTCTTCAAGCCCGTTGAAGCCGCCCAGCAAGGTCATGAAGCTGACTTGCTGGCCCTGCTCGTCCAGCTCCAGCAGCATGTTGGAGTCGGCCGAGAGCACCAGCAGGTGGCCCGTACGCGGGTCGACACCCAGTGCAGACAGGTTGCGCAGGTCGAGCTCTTCGCTAGGCAACGGCTGTTTCTGGCCCTTGAGGGGGCTGCGGCCATCGGTGTTCCAGGTGTACAACTTGGGCGGGCGCTCCTCGCCGATGACCAGGCGCTGACGCAACGGGTCCCAGGCGATAGCCTCGAAGCCCTTGTTGCTCTTCACTGACGGGCCCAGGTCGTGGCTCTGGAAATCGGCGTGGTTCAACGCCGTGGTCTGCGCATCTACCTTGACCACGGTCAGGTCATGCAGGCGCTCGTCGGTGATGGCCAGGTAGCCATCCTCCAGCACGGCGACGCCTTCCGGGTTGTTCCAGCCGTTGAGCGGGATCTTGCGCAGTACATCGCCCTCCAGGCTCAGCTCCACCAGGATGGGGTTCTTGCCCATGACCGCGAACAGAGTGCGGGTATGCGGGTTGAAGGCCAGGTCCGAGGCTTCGTCATCGTCCATACCCGGTAGCGGCTTGGCATCGATATCAACCTGATAGTCCGGCAGCCACACGCTTTCGCTGCGCTCGGCGGTGCTTTCAAAGCTTTCCTTCAGCCACAGCGCACCGCGGTCATCCCAGTGCATGGCCACCGCAACGCCATAACCGATCACCGCCGCCACGGCCAGGCCGAAGGGCCAGCGCAGGTAGAAGCGACGCTTGGGAGTTGCAGGGGCGCTGGAGGGTGATGGCATGCGGGTGTCCTGGGGAATGGGCGTAGGTCCGCGCATTATCCGGATAGGGTGTGAAAAAAGGGTAAACAGGGCCGGCCTCTTCGCGGGCTCGCCCGCGAAGAGGGCGACGCGGTTTCGGGTTAAAGCACCCGGCTTTCGAAGCGGCTCACGCCCGGCAGCTCCAGCACCAGTTCGTCACCGACATTGAACGGCCCCACACCTGCCGGGGTGCCGGTGAGGATCACATCCCCGGCCTGCAGCGAGAACTGCGCCGCCATGTACTGGATCATCGGCACGATCGGGTTCAGCATCATCGCGCTGTTGCCGTCCTGGCGCACTTCGCCGTTGACGGTGAGGCGCACCGGGATGTCGGTCACGTCCTCAAAGCTGGCAGCGGAGACGAACGGCGGCAGCACGCAAGCGCCATCAAAACACTTGGCCAGTTCCCACGGCAGGCCCTTCTCTTTAAGCTTGGCCTGCACGTCGCGCAGGGTCAGGTCCAGCGCCGGGGCATAACCGGAAATGGCGTCCAGCACCTCCTCCTCGCTCGGATGGGTCGACAGCGGCTTGCCCAGCAGCACGGCAATTTCGGCCTCATAGTGCACCGCACCGCGCTCGGCCGGGATCTTGAAGCCGCCCTCGGCCGGCACCACGCAGCTGCCCGGCTTGATGAACAGCAGCGGCTCGGTGGGGATCGGGTTGTCCAGTTCCTTGGCATGCTCGGCATAGTTACGGCCAATACACACCACCTTGCCCAGCGGGAAGTGAATGCGCGTGCCGTCTACGTACTGGTGCTGGTAACTCATGGCCGACTCCTCTGGATACTGCTTTTTATTCAGGTGAAAAGATCTTACCCGGATTCATGATGCCGTTAGGGTCGAAGACGGCCTTTATTGCCTTCATGCAGGCGATTTCTTCCGGCGAGCGGCTGTAGCCTAAATAGTCGCGCTTGGTCATGCCCACACCGTGCTCGGCCGAGATCGAGCCGTTGTAGTGCTTGACGATATCGAACACCCACTTGTTGACCTTGGTGCACGAGGCAAAGAAGTCGTCCTTGCTCATGTGTTCGGGCTTGAGGATGTTCAAGTGCAGGTTGCCATCGCCGATGTGGCCGTACCACACGACTTCGTAATCCGGGTAGTGCTCCGCGACGATGGCGTCGATATCACGCAGGAACGCGGGCACTTTCGACACGGTGACGGAAATGTCGTTCTTGTAGGGCGTCCAGTGCGAGATGGTTTCCGACAGGTACTCGCGCAGCTTCCACAGGTTTTTAAGCTGGGTGTCGCTCTGGCTCATCACCCCGTCCAGCACCCAACCCTGCTCGACGCAATGCTCGAAGGTGGCCAACGCTTCATTGGCGACCTCTTCAGTGCTGGCTTCGAACTCCAGCAGAGCATAGAACGGGCAGTCGGTCGCGAACGGGGCGGGTACATCGCCGCGCGCGAGGATCTTGGCCAGGCCCTTGTCGGAGAAGAACTCGAAGGCTGTAAGGTCCAGCTTGCCCTGGAAGGCGTGCAGCACCGGCATGATCGAGTCGAAGTCCGGCGTGCCAAGCACCATGGCAGTGAGGTTGCGCGGGGCGCGGTCCAGGCGCATGGTGGCCTCGACCACGAAGCCCAGCGTGCCTTCGGCGCCAATGAACAGCTGGCGCAGGTCATAGCCGGTGGCGTTCTTGATCAGGTCTTTGTTCAGTTCCAGCAACTCGCCCTTGCCGGTGACCACTTTCAGCCCGGCCACCCAGTTGCGGGTCATGCCGTAGCGAATCACCTTGATGCCGCCCGCGTTGGTGCCGATGTTGCCGCCAATCTGGCTGGAGCCGCTGGAAGCGAAGTCCACCGGGTAATACAGGCCCTGCTCTTCGGCGTAGGTTTGCAGCTGCCGGGTGATTACCCCCGGCTGGCAGACCACGGTGCGGTCGAAGGCATTGAAGCCGAGAATCTGGTTCATGTAGTCGAAGGAAACGACAACCTCGCCATTGGCCGCCACGGCGCCGGCAGAAAGCCCGGTGCGCCCACCCGATGGCACCAGGGCCACCTTGTGCGCATTGGCCCAGCGCACAATGGCCTGCACCTGTTCTACTGTCTTGGGGAAGACGATGGCACTGGGCGCCGGGGGGTAATGCTTGGTCCAGTCCTTGCCATACGCTTCGAGGGAAGCCGCGTCGGTCAGGACCTTGCCAGGGTCGACAAGGGTCATCAGTTCTTCAATAACAGCGGGGTGGGTCATCGCTGGAACTCTCGACTTATTCATAGTCACCCTGAGCACTCTTCACCTGTCGGGATAAGCTCAGATTGTGTCGCGTATGCTAGCATAGCCCTCCCGCTGTTCATGCTAAGGCTGCCCTCGCGCCTGGCATCACCCCTCGCCATTTTTTCTCCGGGATACAGGTTTACGCAGATGAGCAAGACTTCTCTCGACAAGAGCAAGATCCGGTTCCTTCTTCTTGAAGGTGTGCACCAGAACGCGGTCGATACCCTCAAGGCCGCCGGCTACACCAACATCGAATACCTCACTGGTTCGTTGCCGGAAGCCGAGCTGAAGGAAAAGATCGCTGATGCCCACTTCATCGGCATCCGTTCGCGCACCCAGCTCACCGAAGAGATCTTCGACTGCGCCAAGAAACTGGTAGCCGTTGGCTGCTTCTGCATCGGCACCAACCAGGTCGACCTGGAAGCTGCCCGCGAGCGCGGTATCGCCGTGTTCAACGCGCCATACTCCAACACCCGTTCGGTAGCCGAGCTGGTGCTGGCCGAGGCCATCCTGCTGCTGCGCGGCATCCCTGAGAAGAACGCCTCCTGCCACCGTGGCGGCTGGATCAAGAGCGCGGCCAACTCGTTCGAAATCCGCGGTAAAAAACTGGGCATCGTCGGCTACGGCTCGATCGGCACCCAGCTGTCGGTCCTGGCCGAGAACCTCGGCATGCAGGTGTACTTCTACGACCCGCTGACCAAGCTGCCACTGGGCAACGCCGTGCAGGTCACCAGCCTGAACGAGCTGCTGGGCCTGGCCGACATCGTCTCGCTGCACGTGCCTGAGCTGCCATCCACCCAGTGGATGATCGGCGAGAAGGAAATCCGCGCGATGAAGAAGGGCGCGATCCTGATCAACGCCGCCCGTGGCACCGTGGTCGAGCTGGACCACCTGGCCGCCGCCATCAAGGACAAGCACCTGATCGGCGCCGCCATCGACGTGTTCCCGGTCGAGCCACGCTCCAACGACGAAGAGTTCGAGAGCCCGCTGCGCGGCCTGGACAACGTGATCCTGACCCCGCACATCGGTGGTTCTACTGCCGAAGCCCAGGCCAACATCGGCCTGGAAGTGGCCGAGAAGCTGGTCAAGTACAGCGACAACGGGACCTCGGTGTCCTCGGTCAACTTCCCGGAAGTAGCCCTGCCGGCCCACCCAGGCAAGCACCGCCTGCTGCACATCCACGAAAACATCCCAGGCGTGCTCAGCGAGATCAACAAAGTCTTCGCCGAGAACGGCATCAACATCTCTGGTCAGTTCCTGCAGACCAACGAGAAGGTCGGTTACGTGGTGATCGACGTCGACGCCGAGTACTCGGACCTGGCGCAAGAGAAGCTGCAACAGGTCAAGGGCACCATCCGTTCCCGCGTCCTGTTCTAAGTTTGCTTGCAGCATGAAAAAGGGAGGCCATGGTGGCCTCCCTTTTTTTATTTCACGTCAACAGTGATCTTCTTCGACTCTACGCTTGGCTTGAACGGCACGTGATACTGGTCACCCAGAATCAGTTGCAGAGTGTGCTTGCCCGGCGTAAGGGTGATGCTGGTTTCGGTCTGCGCCTTGCCGAAGTGCAGCACTTGCGGGCCCGCCGGCAGTGCGGTGCCGGCCTCTGGCATCAGGCTGGTCGGCAGCGGCATATCGGCGACGGGTTCTTTATCCACGTCCACCAGCAGGTGGTGATGGCCGCTGTGCGGAGTCTGGTCACCCGCTGGCTTGAGTGCCATACCCTCGATGCCGAACTTGACGGTGAAGGTCTTGTCGACCGTGGCACCATCGGCGGGGGAAACGATGAAGACCTTGGCATCCTTGGGCGGCTCCTGGCTCTTGAGGGCGTCCGCAGCAACGGCGAAAACCGACGCTCCCATCAGCAGACCGGCAACGGCAGCGCGCGAAAATAGGCTGTTCATTCACTTCTCCTGTGATTCACTTATTGACCGCCGCCCTTCATCCGGCGGCGACGGTAGTTCACCTTAGTTGAAATAATCGCCAAGGTGTTCACATTGCCTGACAGAAATATTTCGGTCAGGGTTAAACAATGCCGAGGCTTCAAGGTCATAGGCTGCGCTCGATCACGGCGAGGAAGAAAGCCGTGGCGAAAGTTATTCATCTGCTAAAAGAAAAGGGGCAATCATGCGTTCGACCATAGGGGTACTGCTGGCAGTACTGATCAGTCCATTGGCCCAGGCGGAGCTGATCGACGAAATCGCCGACCGGGGCGAACTGCGCATTGCCGTACAGGCTGACAAGTCGCCGTACGCGTTCAAACAAGACGACCACCTGACGGGTTTCGACATCGAATTTGGCCAGGAACTGGCCAGGGAACTGGACTTGCGCGCCGAGTTCGTAGAAGCCCCGGCTGATGAAGTACTGACAGGTGTCGAGAGTGGCAAGTACGACATTGCACTCACGCCATCGAGTGAGGCGCCCAAGGGCGACGGCCCGCTTGATGTGAGCCTGCCATTTGCCGAGAAGAAACTGGTGATCCCGTTCCAGAAAGGCAACCCGGCGTTCGAAAGTGCGGTGAACAATGCGCTGCAACGCTTGAAAGACAGTGGCCGCACGGCCGAGCTTGAGCAGAAGTGGTTCAAGGGTGTGCAGGAGACTGCAGCCGGGCAATAAGATTTGTATTGCCTGTACCGGCCTCTTCGCCGCACAAGGCTGCTCCTGCAAGGGTACGCGATCCCTGTAGGAGCAGCCTTGTGCTGCGAAGAGGTCGGTACAGGTTTACCCCAAAGCCCGCTGCGCCTGTTCCAGCTCCAGCTCGCTGAACACCTGCACCCCAGCCCGCCGCAACAGCGCCGTGGTCACCCCTTCCCCCGCCACCTTCACCCCACTGAACGTGCCGTCGTAGGTCAGCCGGTTACCACACGAGGGGCTGCCAGACTTCAGTACCGCCACACGGATGCCATGCCGACGCACCAGATCCAGCGCCAGCTGCGCCCCGGCCAGAAATTCGGCACTGACATCTTCGCCCGTCACCGTCAGCACCTGTGCCGTGCCATCAAGCACCTCGCCGCCCTGCCCGCCCGGTATCTCCGCTGGCGGGCGCGGGGTGGGCAAGCCACCGGCCACCTCGGGGCACAACGGCACCACGCGCCCTTCGGCCTGCCATTGCTGCAACAGGTCCGGGTGCCCGCTGGCCCGGCCGTCATAGCGCACCGGCTGCCCCAGCAGGCAGGCGCTGACCAGCACCTTGGGCAAATCAGAACGGGTCATTGCCACGTCGCCTGAACCAACCCGTCAACGACAACCGTTCACGGCCGGCCGGCAGCACTTCGTGGGGCACTTCACCCGACAGAAACACCACCAGGCAACCCGCCACAGGCTCGACGTCGAGCGCCACGTCGTCTGCCAGGAACATGCGCAACTGGCCACCGTCCTGCGGCTGCCAGCCTTCATTCAGGTACAGCACGGCCGAGACCATGCGCCGGTCATCGTCGCGAAAGCGGTCCAGGTGCCGGCGATAAAACGCCCCCGGTGGGTACAGGGCAAAATGGCATTCGAAGTCTTCCAGGCCCAGGAACAGGCCCTGGTTGATGGCCAGGCGCAGTTGGTCCATGGCCGACAGATACTGGTCGCAGGCCTCGGCTTGCCCCGGATCGATCCACTGGATCTGGTCGCCGCGAATGGCTTCGCGCACCTCCTGGGTAACACCGCGCCCCACTCCCGCAGGGTTGAGCTCGCCTTCGGCATCACGCCGCCGGCATTCGGCCGCCAGCGCGCGCACCAGTTCGCCAGGCAGAAAGAGTGCCTGCCGGGACCAGCCATGGGTGGCCAGATCGTCGACGACGGCCGCAAGCATCGGGTGTTCAGGGGAGATGTGCATGGCGCGCATCATATCCATTAGCCATGCCGGCGCACAGCGCCACTTGGCCGAGAAACACGCGGATAACTCGACAAACCGGCGCCGGGCCAAGGACAATAGCCACCTGCCGACAGGAGTCCTGAATGCGCCGTCTGTTTTCCCTGATTCTGCTGATGATCTGCACCATGCCTGTCTGGGCAGACAACCTGGATCAACTGTACAAGGCCGCCGGCTGGCCCGACCAGCGTGCCCACTTCAACGATGCCCTGAGCGCCGCCCAGGAACGCTACCGCAACAGTTTGCCACCCGCCGTGTACCAGGCGCTGGTCAACAACAGCAACCAGCGCTTCCAGGCCCAGGCGGTGGACCGTCGTGCCCAGGCAAAGCTGCGCGCCACCCTGGCCAACCCGGCCCCGGCCCTGGCGTTCTTCCAGTCACCGCTGGGGCGCAAGGTGGTGGCGGCGGAGCTCAAGGCCACCCGCAAGGATGAGCTGTCCAAGAACGCCAAGGGGCTGCCGAAGATCCAGGCCAGCGACGACCGCCTGCTGGTCATTGGCCACCTGGCCCAGGCCCTGCCGGCGCGTGAAGCCGGTGCCGAAGTGAGCCTGGCCATCGCCGGCGTGGCAGCCGATAGCCTCAGTTCGATGATCCCCGGCCTGTTCGGCGGCGGCCAAGCCCAGGGCCTGCTCGACGGCCAGCGCCAGCGGTTGATGGGGCAGATTGGCGAAGACCTCAACAACACGCTGCTGTACGTCTACCGCGACCTGTCCGATGCCGAGCTGGAAGAGTTCGCCACCTTCGCCGAGTCGCCCGACGGCAAGGCCTACTACCAGGCGGCCCTGGCCGCTGTGCGTGCCGGCCTGGCAGTTGGCCAGAGCACCAACGACCTGAAGTGATCAGCCCAGGCGCTGGTCGATGAAGTCGAAGTAGCGCTGGCGGATGCCCGGTAGCTCGTTGGCCAGGTGGTGGCGGGCTTGGGGCAGCATCAGGATCTGCGGCTCGGCAAACTTGGCCTTGAGTACTTCAAGGTTGTAGGGCCAATCCACCGTGCCATCGGCCTCCCCCTGCACGATCAACGGCCGCCGCGAGCTGCGGGGCGCGGCCTCGATGCGTTTGACCCAGGCGATCAGTGCGCCCACCCAGGCAGTTGGCAGGCGACGGGGTTGCAGCGGGTCGGCCTCCAGAAACGGCAGGAAGGCCGGGTCGTTGGTGTTCTCGCTGAAGCGCCGTTCGATGCCGTTGACGAAATGCCGCAGCACCCGGTAGCTGAACTTCGACCAACGCCAGGAACACGGCCGCACCAGCGGTGCCAACAGGATGACCTGGCCATCGATGGGGCTGCGCGCGCCTTGGTGCAGCAAGTGATCCACCGCGATGGCGCCGCCCGTGCTCTGCCCGCACAGGTGCCACGGGCGCGGCAGTTGCAGCGTGCGCACCTGTTCGAACAGCGCCTCCAGCACCTGCTGGTACACGGCGAAATCGCTGATGCTGGCCCGCTCGCCGCTGGACAGGCCGTGGCCGGGCAGGTCGCAGCTGATTACGGCGAAACCCTGCTTGAGTGCCCACTCGATCACATGCCGGTAGAGGCCCATGTGGTCGTAGTAGCCGTGCAGCAGGAACAGCGTCGCGGTTGGCTGGTCAGGCAACCAGGCCTGCCCGACCAGGTCGAAGCCCGCCGCCTGGAAACCGCCCAGCCAGCTGTGTACCGACAGGTTCAGCCCATAGAAGCGCTGGTAGTCCTGTGCCTCGACCGACAACGGCTGGCGAGCAGTTAACGGCAAAAGGCTGTGGCGCAGGTGGTCGGGGTGAAAAGCAGCGGGCATCGAGCACATCCACGTTGATGCAATGTATTGATCTGGAATCTTCAGCTCTGGCAGGCGCCATGGCAAGCTTGGGGTATGTGTCACCTGAGCTGGCTTGCCGGCGATAGGGCCAGTGAACCCACCACAACATATCCGCAGACATCCATGCAGACGCGACTCGTCAAACCAATCTTGATTGCCCTTGCCCTGCCACTCTGCACCGCTCTGGCCTGGCAGGCCTATACCACCTTCCAGGCCCGCTACCTACGCCCGTTCGACAACCAGGCCACGCTGTTCGACGGCAGGCAGCTGCAACTGCCTGCCGAGCTGGCCGGCCCCGGCCCGGTCCGGGTGGTGCATTTCTGGGACCCGGCGTGCCCGTGCAATGTCGGAAACCAGCAACACCTGGGCGACCTGGTAAACCAGTTCGCAGGCCACGGCGTTACCTTCCACGTGCTGCAAAAGCCCGGCAGCCACGGCCAACTGCCCGCCAACCTCGCCGCCCTCAAACCCATCGCCAACCTGCCGGGCAGCGAAGACCTGCCGGCCTCCCCGGCCGTGGCCATCTGGGACCGGCAAGGCCGCCTAGCCTACTTTGGCCCGTACAGCGAAGGCGCCGTGTGCAACGCCAGCAACAGCTTCATCGAGCCAATCCTCAAGGCCTTGCTCGACGGTCGCCAGGTCAGCGCCTCCAATACCCTGGCAGTGGGCTGCTACTGCCCTTGGGCGGGCTGACGCACCCGCGCCGGGTTACCCACTACCGTCGCACCCGCCGGCACATCCCGCGTCACCACACTGCCGGCGCCCACCACGGCGTTGTCGCCAATGGTCACCCCCGGCAGGATGATCGCCGCACCGCCAATCCACACGTTGTTGCCAATGGTCACCGGCCGCCCACTCTCCAGCCCGCTGCGTCGCACCTCGGGGTCGAGCGGATGATCGGCGGTGTAGATCTGCACGTTGGGGCCAATCTGGCAATCGTCGCCGATATGCACCTGTACCACGTCAAGGATCACGCAGTTGAAGTTCATGAAGGTATTGCGACCGACGCTGATGTTGTAGCCGTAGTCGCAATAGAACGGCGGGCGGATCACCGCGCCTTCGCCAACTTCATTGAAGTGTTCGGCCAACAGCCCGTGACGGGCATCGTTGAGCAGTTCTACGCTGCTGTTGTAACGGTGCATCCAGTGCTTGTTGGCGATTTGCTCGGCCTGTAGCTCGGGGCAGCCAGCGTGGTAAAGCTGGCCGGCGAGCATTTTCTGTTTTTCGCTGAGGGACATGGAAACTCCTTCCTGGGGCTATGCTCTGTTCGCGAATCCGCCGATGATCGGACCACATTTTCCGCTTGAACGCACAAGGAGTCTGCATGAAGCGCAGCCTGACCCTGTTGGCCGTGGTTGTGGCCGTGGCCGCTGGCGCCGGTTACTGGTACGTGCAGGGCAAACTGCCACAACGCGAGGGCGAGGTGGCCATGGCCGGCCTGCAAGCGCCGGTCAGCGTGCGCTACGACCGCCGCGGCGTGCCGCACCTGCAGGCGCAGAGCGAACCAGACCTGTATCGCGCCCTGGGCTATGTGCATGCCCAGGACCGGCTGTTCCAGATGGAGATCCTGCGCCGGCTGGCCCGTGGTGAACTGGCCGAGGTGCTGGGCGACAAGCTGCTGCCCACCGACACCCTGTTCCGCAGCCTGCGCATTCGCGATCAGGCCGCACTGATGGCCAAGCGTCAGGACCCGCAATCCCCTGCCTGGCAGGCCCTGCAAGCCTACCTCGACGGGGTCAACAGCTGGCAGGCCAGCCATGCCAAGCCCATGGAGTTCGACCTGCTCGGCATCACCCCGCGCCCGTTCACCGCCGAAGACACCCTGAGTATCGCCGGTTACCTGGCCTACAGCTTCGCGGCCGCGTTTCGCACCGAGCCCGCGCTTACCTACATCCGCGACCAGCTAGGGCCTGAATACCTGAACATCTTCGACCTCGGCTGGCAGCCCGAAGGCGCCTTGGGCACGCCACTGGCGGCTGCCGACTGGCAAAGCCTGGAGGCCCTTGCCCGGCTCAGCCATGAAGCACTGGGCGACGCCGGTATCCCGCAGTTCGAAGGCAGTAACGCCTGGGCGGTGGCCGGCAGCCATACCCGCAGCGGCAAGCCGCTGCTGGCCGGCGACCCGCATATCGGCTTCGCGGTGCCGGCGGTGTGGTACGAGGCCGAACTGTCGGCGCCCGGCTTCAACCTGTATGGCTACTTCCAGGCGCTCAACCCGTTCGCCTTGCTGGGCCATAACCGCGACTTCGGCTGGAGCCTGACCATGTTCCAGAACGACGACGTCGACCTGATCGCCGAGCGCACCAACCCGGCCGACGCCAACCAGGTCATGGTCGACGGCAAATGGCAGACGCTGGAAAAGACCGAACAGCAGATTGCGGTGAAAGGCGAAGCGCCGGTCACTCTCAGCCTGCGCCGCTCGCCCCATGGCCCGATCGTCAACGACGTGCTGGGCGCCACGGCCGGGCCCACGCCAATCGCCATGTGGTGGGCATTTCTGGAATCCGAAAATCCGATCCTCGAAGGCTTTTACCAGCTCAACCGAGCCGATACGCTGGGCAAGATGCGCGAAGCCGCTGCCAAGGTTCACGCGCCGGGGCTGAACTTTGTCTGGGCCAATGCCCGTGGCGATATCGGCTGGTGGGCCGCGGCAAAGCTGCCAATCCGCCCAGACGGCGTCGACCCGGCGTTCATCCTCGACGGTGCCAGCGCGCAGGCCGACAAGCTCGGGTTCTATCCCTTCAACGCCAACCCACAACAGGAAAACCCGGCGCGCGGCTACATCGTCTCTGCCAACTACCAACCGCCGGCAGCGGTGCCGATACCGGGTTACTACAACCTGCCCGACCGTGGCCGCCAGCTCGACCGCCAGCTGGCCAACCCTGAGGTGAAATGGGACACGCAGAACAGCCAGGCACTGCAGCTGGACACCGCCAGCGACCATGGCCCGCGCACCCTAGCCCCGCTGCTGGCCACGCTGCGCGCGGTGGCCGAAGGTGACGAAGAAAAGGAACTGGTCGAGCAACTGGCTGCCTGGCGCGGCGACTACCCGCTGGACTCGACCAGCGCCACGCTGTTCAACCAGTTCCTCTACGAACTGGCATTTGCTGCCCTGCATGACGAACTGGGTGACACGTGGTTCCCGGTACTGATCAGCACCCGCGCCATCGATGCCGCCTTGCCGCGCCTGGCGGCGGATGCCGATTCACCCTGGTGGAACACCCGCGGAGGCAACCTGCGCACCGACCGTACCGCAGTCGTGCGCACGGCTTGGCAGAGCAGTTTGAAGCATCTGCGCGACACCCTGGGCAGTGACCCGGCCAGCTGGCAATGGGGCAAGGCGCATACCCTGACGCACAACCACCCGCTGGGGGTGAAAAAGCCGCTGAACCTGCTGTTCAACGTCGGGCCGTTCGCCGCACCCGGTACCCACGAAGTGCCGAACAACCTCTCGGCGAAGATCGGCCCGGCGCCGTGGCCGGTCACCTATGGGCCGTCGACCCGGCGGCTGATCGACTTTGCCGATGCCGGGCAGGCACTGACCATCAACCCGGTCGGCCAGAGTGGCGTGCCGTTCGACAAGTATTATGCGGACCAGGCCGAGGGGTATGTGCAGGGGGAGTATCAGCGGGCGCAGATGGGGGTGATTCCGGCGCAAAGTACCCTGAGGCTGGTACCGGGTGGGTGATCGATGGGGCTGCTTTGCAGCCCATTCGCAGCACAAGGCTGCTCCTACACAACTGTAGGAGCAGCCTTGTGCTGCGAATGGGCCGCAAAGCGGCCCCAATCACACGGTCAGCCCTGCCACTTGCCGCCTTCGACGATCACGCTTTCCGGCTTGGTGTCATCGCTCAGTTCCTTGCGCACATACTGGTCATACAGCTTCAGCAGAAACTTTTCTTCCCCCAGCTTGGCCAGCTCGGCATTCACCCAGTCACGCAGCTCGGTGTTGCCCTTCTTCACCGCCGGCGCAATCGGTGCTTCTTCACCCAGCAGCTGCGGCAGCACGCGGTAGCCCGGGTTCTGCTTGGCCCAGCTGAACAGGATCAGGTTGTCCTGGGCATAGGCATCGCCACGGCCGGTGGCCAGGGCCTGCAGCGACTCGCTGTTCTTTTCGAACTTGAGCAGTTTCCAGTCAGGGTGATTTTTGGTCAGCCAGATATCTGCCGTGGTGCCGGTGGTGACGATGATGGTCTTGTCGGCCAGGTCGTCGAGCTTCTGTACCGAGCTGCCATCAGCCACGATGGCCTGCACGGCAACGCGCAGGTTGGGGTTGGTGAAGTCCACCGCTTCCTTGCGCTCCGGGGTCACGGTCATGTTGGCGAGGATCAGGTCGACCTTGTCGCTCTGCAGGAACGGAATGCGGCTGGCCGGTTCCACGGCAACGAACTCGACCTTGTTTTCATCACCCAGCAGGTCCTTGGCCAGGCGCCGGCCAATGTCGGTGTCAAAGCCCACATAGCGGCCTTTTTCATCGACGAAGCCGAACGGTGGCTTGTCGGTGAACACCCCGACAATCAGCTTGTCACGGGCCTTGATGGTTTCCAGGTAGCTGGTGGCTGGCGATGCCGCTGCCGGCTTGGGCGGTTCTTCGGCCTTGTTGCAGCCGGCCAGCAGGGCCAGGCCAAACAACGGCGCCAGCAGTTTGGTGAGGTTGGCAGTTTTCATGACAGTTCCTTGTGCAGTGTCTTTGGCAGGCTTTCTACGAAGGAGAATTTCTCCAGGAACTGCTGCGCGCGTGCGGTCTGCGGTCGGGTGAAGAAGCTCTCGGGGTCGCCCTGTTCAAGGATCCTGCCGGCCTCCATGAACACGATGCGGTCGGCCACCGCGCGAGCGAAGGCCATTTCGTGGGTAACGATGAGCAAGGTCATGCCGTCGCGGGCCAGGCCCTGGATCACCTGCAGCACTTCCTTGACCATTTCCGGGTCGAGTGCGGCGGTAACCTCGTCGAACAGCATCACCTCGGGGTTCATGCACAGCGAGCGCACGATGGCGATGCGCTGTTGCTGGCCGCCGGACAATTGCCGGGGGAAGGCGTCGCGTTTGTCCAGCAGGCCGACCCGCGCCAGCAGCGCCTCGGCCTGGGCCTGCGCTTCGGCTCGTTCGCGTTTTTGCACCTTGAGCGGGCCGAGCAGCAGGTTGTCGATCACGCTCATGTGGCCGAACAGGTGGTAGCTCTGGAACACCATGCCAACCCGCTGGCGAACGTCGCGCCAGTCGGTGCGCGGGTCAAGCAGCTCTTGCCCGGCCAGGCGCAGGTGGCCGCCATGGGCTTGCTCCAGGCCGTTGAGGCAGCGCAGCAGCGTGCTTTTGCCGCAACCGCTGGGGCCGAGGATGACCACCACTTCGCCGGCCGCCACCTTGAGGTCGACGTCCTTGAGCACCTGTTGCTCGCCAAAAAACTTGTTGAAACCCTGGAATTCGATCAATGCGCTCATGAGTGTGCCCAACGGCGTTCCAGCACGCGTGAAGCGGCGGACAGCGGATAACAGACGATGAAGAAGAACAGGAACAAGGCGCCATAGATCAGCACCGATTCGTAGGTGCGTTCGATGATCTGCTGGCCGGCCTTGATCACCTCGACCACGCCGATCAGCACCGCCAGCGAGCTGGTCTTGATGATCCGCGTGTAGATGTTGATAGTCGGTGGGGTCATGCGCTTGAGCGCTTGCGGCAGCAGCACGTAGCCATACAGCTGCCAGCCGGCCAGGCCGATCGACAACCCGGCCTCGCGCTGGCCCCGCGGCAGCGAGGCCAGTGCACCGCGCACCACCTCGCCTACCTCGCTGGCGCCCCACAGGGCCAGTACCAGTACGGCGCACCAGAAGCTGGGGATGCTCAGGGCAAAGAAGATCGGCAGGCCGAAGAACACCAGGTACAGCCAGACCAGCACCGGGATGGCGCGGAACAGCTCCAGGTACACCTGCAAGGCGATGTTCAGGGCACGGTTGCCCAGGGTCGCCAGCACGCCGTACAGCACGCCACCCAGCGTTGCGAACAGAATACCCAGCGCCGAGATGGCCAAGGTCTGCGCGGCGCCGCCGGCGAGCTGCGGCAACGCCTGCAGCAACAGGTCAAATCCCGAACTGGCCATGTTGCAGCCTCCTTTCCACATAGCGCAGCAGTAACGACAGCGGCAGGAACAGCAGCACGCAGAGCAGGGTCAGCACGGTGAGCATTTCGTAGGTCTTGTAGTACAGCGCGATGTAGTTCTTGGTGGTGTAGAGGATTTCCGGCACGGCCACCGCCGACACCACAGTGGTTTCCTTGAGCAGGAAGATGAAATTGGCGAACAGTGCCGGCAGGCTGAGGATACCGGCCTGGGGCAGCACCACATGGCGCAACAGTTGCCCCTCGGAAAGGCCGATGGAACGCCCGGACTCAAGCTGGGCACGGGGCACGGCCTCGATGCCTGCCCGCAACACTTCGGTGAGGTAGGCACCGCCCATGAAGGTCATGGTGATGATCGCAGCGGAAAAACCGGAAATCTTCAGGCCCAGGCTCGGCAGTGCGAAGTAGACGAAGAACAACTGGATCAGCAGCGGCGTGTTGCGGGCCAGCTCCACGTAGGCTTTGACCAGACGCCACAGGTAGGGGGTGCGTAGTACCAGCAGGGTGGCATTGACCAGGGCTACCAGTAGCGAGGTGGCGATGGCGATCAGGCCTACCTGCAAGGTCACGCCCACGGCCTTGAGGAAGGCGGGTAGCGTGCTGAGGATGAATGCGGTGTCGAGGGTCATGGGTAAAGCAAGTCTGCGGGGTGCGCGGGGGCACGATTGCTAGACTGTAATGATCTAAAAAATTTTTAATAAATATCTTTATTGCATATGCATATCACCAAGCATTTTTCACCGGGGCATACATCCTGGGGCTGCTTTGCAGCCCCTGAAACAGAATCAAAAACGCCGACACAAGGGTGTCGGCGTTAGTCATGCAACAATCTGGAACCGAATCAGAACGCCGGCAGCACAGCGCCCTGATACTTCTTGGCGATGAATTCCTTCACCTCCGGGCTGGTCAGGGCCTTGGCCAGTTTCTGGATGGCTTCGCTGTCCTTGTTGTCCGGGCGGGCAACCAGGAAGTTCACGTACGGCGAGTCGGCACCTTCGATCACCAGCGCATCCTTGGCCGGGTTCAGGCCGGCTTCCAGGGCGTAGTTGGTGTTGATCATGTCCAGGTCGACCTGGTCCAGCACACGCGGCAGCATGGCCGACTCAAGCTCGCGGAACTTCAGCTTTTTCGGGTTCTCGGCGATGTCCTTGGGGGTGGCCAGGGCATTCTTCGGGTCTTTCAGGGTGATCAGGCCAGCCTTCTGCAGCAGGATCAGGGCGCGGCCGCTGTTGCTGCCTTCGTTAGGGATGGCAACGGTAGCGCCTTCCTTCAGCTCGGACAGGTTCTTGATCTTCTTCGAGTAGCCACCGAAGGGTTCGACGTGTACGCCAATGACCGTTTCCAGGTGGGTGCCTTTACCTTCGTTGAAGCTCTTCAGGTACGGCAGGGTCTGGAAGTAGTTGGCGTCCAGACGCTTCTGGTCCACCTGCACGTTCGGCTGCACGTAGTCGGTAAAGACCTTGATCTGCAGGTCCACGCCCTCTTTGGCCAAGGTCGGTTTGATCAGCTCAAGGATTTCGGCGTGCGGTACCGGGGTAGCGGCAACCACCAGTTTCTCGGCAGCGGCGGCCAGGCCGGAGAACGACAGGGCAGCGGCCAGGGCGGTGGTCAGCAGGGTCTTCTTCATGGTGGTCCTTGTTCTGAATCTGGGCCATCGGCGATGGCGAATCGGTTGCCCAACCGGTTCACCAGCGGGCGTGAAACGGACAATACCTAGATTTTTTATTCCGTAACAATATCTTTTACTTAGCTGCTTATTCCAAAAGCAAACTGCCACCAGCCACTTTGCTTATGAGCGGTATCTAGCGTGCGGTGTTGGGCAAGTCGAGGTCCTCTGGCTGGATCTCTTCGCTGTCATTCACCAGCAAGGCAAAGTGAATGACGTTCTCCAGTTCGCGGGTATTGCCAGGCCAGAAATGCGCCTCCAGTACCTGCTGCGCCGCCTCGCTTACCAACGGCACAGGCCGCTGCAGGCGTACGCTGTAGATGCCCACGAAGTACTCGGCCAGCGGCAGGATATCGCCCGGCCGCTCGCGCAGTGGCGGCAGTTCCAGCGCGCCCTCGCGCAGGTACTGGTACAGGCGCTCGTTGAAGCGCCCCGCACGTACCACCCGCGCCAGGTCAATGCTGGTGGCGGCGACCAGGCGCACATCCACCGGCTGTGGCTGCTGCGCGCCCACCCGGGTGACCTCGCGGTTTTCCAGGGCCGACAGCAGCTTGCCCTGGATGGCCAGCGGCAAGTCGGCAATTTCGTCCAGGTACAGCGTGCCGCCGTTGGCCGAACCGAACCAGCCGGCGCGGCTGCTGGCCGTACCGCCATGGCTGCCGGCGCTGTAGCCGAACAGCTCGGCATCGGCGTAAGTGGGGCTGATGGCCGCGCAGTTGACCGACACGAACAGCCCTCCACGGTCACTGGCACGGTGGATCTGCCGGGCCAGCAGCTCCTTGCCGGTGCCGGTTTCGCCACGGATCAGCACAGGCAAAGGTTGCGGCGCCAAGCGCTCGAGGTCTTCGCGCAACTGCTGCGAACGCGGGTCGATAAACACCAGGGCCTTGGCACGGATGCTCAGCGGGCTCTTGTCCAGCTCGGGGAAGGTCAGCAGTGGCTGGCCAAACGGGTTTTGAAACGTCATGACGAACTCCCGCCCCAGGCCTTCATTGGCCGGGCGTCAGGTAAACGGAAAACGCTAAGGCCTATCAGGCGCGACGCAGTGCGCGCTGCTCGACCCGGCTCTGCAAGCGATACAAGTAGGCGAAGCCTTGTTCCCAGCGCTCATGGCCGGACTTGACGTTGATGTGCCCGGCATTGCTCAGCAACCCCGCTTCGGCGCCCCACGCCTGGGCTAGGTAAAGCGCCCGCGGCACGCTTACGGCAGGGTCGTTGTCAGAGCTGACGACCTGGCTGGGGAATGGCAAGGCTTCGGTCGGGATCGGCGCGAAGTTGCGCAGGGCCGGCGCGCAGGTCGGCCGTTCGACGTCTGCCGGAGCCACCAGCAGTGCACCCCGCACCTGCCGCCGCAAGGCCGGACTGGCCTGCGCAGCCCAATGGGCGACAGTGACGCAGCCAAGGCTGTGGGCAATCAGGATCACCGGCGAGCGCTCGGCGGCAATCGCCTGCTCCAGCGCCTGCACCCAGTCCTGCCGTTGCGGGGTGAGCCAGTCTTGCTGCTCGACCCGCGCACTGTTGGGCAGGGTGCGCTGCCAGTGACTTTGCCAATGGTTGTCTGGCGATCCTTGCCAGCCCGGCACAATCAGGTAACGAATCGACTCATTGCGCATGGGGACGCCTCCAGTAAGTTTGCGTGCTTGGAGACAAGTATAGGGAGGGAGTTATATTCGTAAAGGAATAAGAAGCTATTTATTAATAACCAAAACACCAATAGCTTGTGCGATCCCTGTGGGAGCGGGCAAAAAAAAAAGGGCCAACCCCTGCCAAGAGATGTGGCCCATAAGCATTTGCCTGAAGAGGTTTGGTAAAAGTCAGCGCGCGGTTATCACCGCCAGTTTGCTGATCCCCGCACGTTCGATGGCTGCCATGGCCCGCGCCACTTCGCCGTAGTTCACGCCGTCATCGGCCTGCAGTTGCACGCGCACGTCCGCGTCCTTGTCCTTGGCAGCCTTGAGGTTGGTTTCCAGAAGGTCGGGCTGGATCTGGTCCTTGTTGATGAACAGCTTGCCTTCACCGTCGATGCTGACCACCAGCGGGTCCTTCTGCTCCACCGGGGCCACGGCCTCGGTCTTGGGCAGGTTGATAGGGATGGCGTTGGTCAGCAGCGGCGCGGTGACGATAAACACCACCAGCAGCACCAGCATGACGTCTACCAAAGGCGTGACGTTGATTTCACTGAGGACTTCGTCGCTGTCCTGGGTCGAAAAGGCCATATCAGGACGCCTCCTTCACGGGTTGGGTGAAACCAGGCTGGGCTTTTTGCACAGCAGGGTGCACCAGCACACGGAAGGCACTCTTCTGCGCCAGGCTGTAGAAGTCGTGGGCGAAGTCATCCAGGTCGGCAGCAGTCAGCTTGAGGCGACGCAGGAAGTAGTTGTACACCAGCACTGCCGGCACCGCGACGGCGATACCCACACCAGTAGCCACCAGTGCCGCACCGATGGGCCCAGCAACAGTTTCCAGGCTGGCGGAGCCGGCCGCACTGATGCCCTTGAGCGCTTCCATGATGCCCCACACGGTGCCGAACAGGCCGATGAAAGGCGAGGTACTGCCAATACTGGCGACCACCGCCAGGCCAGTTTCCAGCGAGCGGCGCTCACGCACGATCTGCTGACGCAGGGCACGCTCCAGGCGGTCCTGGTGGTTGATGGCGTGGCTCAGGTCATTGGCCTGGGTATCACCAACGGCAATCGCGGCATAGCCGGACTGGGCAACGCGGGCCGCCGGGCCGGGCAGCTCATGGCTGAGTTCGGCAGCCGAGTCCAGGCTGGAGGCAGCCCAGAACTGCTGGTGGAAGCGCTTGTCCTGGTTTTTCAGCCGCACGAACTGCGCGACCTTGACCAGGGCCAGGCCCCAGGTGACGACAGAGAAACCGACCAGCAGCCAGATGACTGCGCTTTCAACGGATTCGAGGGGGGATGCCAGCAGGCTCATGATGGTGTCTTCCTGTGTTCTGCGAAATAGTTAGCGAAGCTTGAAATCGATCGGCACGCTTACCCAGCCGGTCTGGGCCACATCGCCCTGCTTGGCGGGTACGAAGCTCCAGCGCTTGACCGCGGCCAGCGCGGCAGCGTCGAGGGCGTCACGGCCACTGCTTTTCTGTACCTGGATCTGCCCGGGCTTGCCGCTTGGCAGCACCTCTACGCGCAACAGCACGGTGCCTTCCCAACCACGGCGCTGGGCCATTTGCGGGTATTCCGGTGCCGGGTTCTTCAGGTACGCGGCGTTGGCCGATGCCGGGGTTATCGGGGCCGGCGCGGGTGGCGCTGGCGCAGGCGGTGCGGGGGCGGCCACCGGCGCTGGCGGTGGTGCCTCGACTGGCTTGGGCTGTGGCTTGGGCGCTTGCTTGACCACAGGCTTGGGCACGGGCTTTGGCTTGGGTTTGGGCTTGGCGGCCAGTTCGTCGACTACCGGTGGTGGCGGTGGCGGCTCGACCACAGGCGGCGCGGGCGCTGGCGGCGGTGGTTCGACCACGGGCGGCGCTGGCGCTGCGAACTCGATGGTCATGGGCGGCACCTGTGGCGGCACCACTGGCAGCTCGGGCGTTGGCGCCTGGCTGACCCAGTACGCTGCAGCGCCATGCAGCACCAGCACCAGCAGGCCCAACACCAGCTTGTCGCGGCGCTTGAGCCCGCTGACGGGCGTGCGTTGCAGGCGCAGCTGGCCAAGCGGGAGGCGAAGCGTGCGTCCAAGCTCGACCAGGTCACCCGGGGCCGGGCGCCATGGCTGGTCGTAGGCCCTGACGGCCGACTGGACATTACCCATTGATCAAACTCCTGGGGTCTCGATTCAGGTGTGTGGCTGAATCATCGGGGCCAGAGGCTTATCTCTTAAAGTAATGTTTAAAATTATGGTTAGAACTGAATTGAATATCGTTTTTGCGGGGGAGCGTGAAACCCACGAATTGCGCGGCCTACGGCTTTCAGGGGTAAGTGCGATGCATTGTCGGCATGCAAAATATTCGCGCAAGGCATGAGAATGCCGCGAGGGCTGCGCCCTCGATCGCCGGCAAGCCAGCTCCCACTTCGGCCGCGGCACACAGCCCCGGCAATCCGTCAGGCAAAAAAAAGCCCGGAACCAAGCCCGGGCTTTTTCTCATCAAGTGCGGCTCAGATATCCGCCACCTTCTGCCAAACCTTCGGCCGGAAGAACAACGTCTCGCCCCGCGCCAGCCCGGTCAGGCTGTCATGGTCCTTGACCACCTCGGCCTCGATCAACTCGCTCTGCCCTTCCACCTTCAAGGTCACTCGCGTGGTAGCGCCCAGCGGCCGGATATCCCGCACCTCGGCAGCATGGTGCCCTTCGGTCTCATGCCGCGACAGCGACACCTCGTGCGGGCGGAACAGCACATGGTGCCCTTCGCTCACCGCCAGGCGGTTCGAATCGCCCAGGAAGTGGTAGACGAAATCGTTGGCGGGTTTTTCGTACACCTCGCCCGGCGAGCCGATCTGCTCGATCACGCCCTTGTTCATGACCACGATGCGGTCAGCCACTTCCATGGCCTCTTCCTGGTCGTGGGTGACGAACACCGACGTCAGGTTGATGTCTTCGTGCAGCCGCGCCAGCCAACGGCGCAGCTCCTTGCGCACCTTGGCGTCCAGCGCACCGAACGGCTCGTCCAGCAGCAGCACCTTGGGCTCCACGGCCAGGGCGCGGGCCAGGGCGATACGCTGCCGCTGGCCGCCGGACAGCTGCTCCGGGTAGCGGTCGGACAACCAGTCCAGCTGCACCATGTTCAGCAGCTCGTGCACTTTCTCGGCAATCTTGCTCTCGCTCGGGCGCTCGCCCTTGGGCTTCATGCGCAGGCCGAAGGCGACGTTGTCGAACACGCTCATGTGGCGGAACAGCGCGTAGTGCTGGAACACGAACCCGACGTTGCGGTCACGCACGTCGTGGCCGGACACATCCTCGCCATGGAACACGATGTTGCCCTGGTCCGGGGTTTCCAGGCCGGCGATGATGCGCAGCAGCGTGGTCTTGCCACAGCCGGACGGGCCCAGCAGCGCCACCAGCTCGCCGCTATTGATGTCCAGGTTGATGTTGTTCAGGGCCTGGAAGCTGTTGAAGCGCTTGCTGACATTACGAACTTCGATCGACATGAATCATTCCTCCGCGGCGCTGTGGCGCAGGCGGTTAATACGGTTCTCGCTCCACTGCTTGAGCAGCAGGATGAAGAGCGCCAGGATCAGCAACAGGCTGGCCACGCTGAAGGCTGCGACGTGGTTGTACTCGTTGTAGAGGATCTCTACGTGCAGCGGCAAGGTGTTGGTCACGCCACGAATGTGGCCCGACACCACCGACACTGCGCCAAACTCGCCCATGGCCCGTGCAGTACACAGCACCACGCCATAGATCAGGCCCCATTTGATGTTGGGCAAGGTCACGTGCCAGAACATTTGCCAGCCATTGGCGCCGAGCAGGCGCGCGGCCTCCTCTTCTTGCGTGCCCTGCTCCTGCATCAGCGGGATCAGCTCACGGGCCACGAATGGCACGGTGACGAAAATGGTCGCCAGGACGATGCCCGGCAGGGCGAAGACGATCTGGATGTCATGGTCCTGCAGCCAGGGCCCGAACAGCCCCTGCGCGCCGAACATCAGCACGTAGACCAGGCCGGCGATTACCGGCGATACCGAGAACGGCAGGTCGATCAGGGTGACCAGGATACTTTTGCCACGGAAGGTGTACTTGCTCACGCACCAGGCGGCGCTGACACCGAACACCAGGTTCAACGGTACCGAAATGGCTACGGCGAGCAGGGTCAGCTTCAGCGCCGACAAGGCATCAGGCTCGAAGATCGCCTCGAAGAAGGTGCCAAAACCGTTCTTCAGCGCCTGCGACACCACGATCACCAGCGGCAGCAGCAGGAACAGGGCGAACACCAGCCAGCCAAGGCCGATGAGAATACGCCGCGAGGTAGCACTGCCACGGCGGGCTGCGTTGGCGGCGGCGCTTGCACTCAGGGATGAACTGGACATGCCGGCCTCCTTCAAGGGGTTTCGATGCGGCGCTGCAGCAGGTTGATCAGCAGCAGCAGGATGAAGGAAACCACCAGCATCAGCACGCCGATGGCGGTCGCGCCGGTGTAGTCGTACTGGTCAAGCTTGACCATGATCAGCAGCGGCAGGATCTCGGTCTTCATCGGCATGTTGCCGGCAATGAAGATCACCGAACCATACTCGCCCACGCCGCGGGCGAAGGCCAGGGCAAAGCCGGTGAGCCAGGCCGGCAGCAGGGCTGGCGCCAGTATATGGCGGAACACCTGCAGCGGCTTGGCCCCCAGGCAGGCCGCGGCCTCTTCCACTTCACGCGGGATATCGGCCAGTACCGGCTGCACCGTGCGCACCACGAACGGCAAGGTGACGAAGGTCAGGGCCAGGGTGATGCCCAGCGGGGTGTAGGCAATCTTGAAGCCAAGGTCGGTGGCGAACTGGCCAACCCAGCCCGCAGGCGCGTACAGGGCAGTCAGGGCGATACCGGCAACGGCGGTGGGCAGGGCGAACGGCAGGTCGATCATCGCGTCGATGATCTTGCGCCCAGGGAACGTGTAGCGCACCAGCACCCAGGCCAGCAGGGTGCCGATCACCCCGTTGATGATGGCGGCGAACAGGGCGGTGCCGAAACTCAGCTTGAGCGCGGCGATCACCCGCGGCGCACTGATGATGTTCCAGAACTGCTCCCAGGTCAGCTGCGAGGCATGAATGAACATGGCTGCCAGCGGTATCAGCACGATCAGGCTGAGGTACACCAAGGTGTAGCCCAGCGTCAGCCCGAAGCCGGGTATGACGGGGGAAATACGACGCGACATAAGTATCCCTGGTTGAACGCACTAAGCCCGGGAACAATCCCGGGCCGGTGCAAGCTTTTGAATCCTGGGGCTGCGTTGCAGCCCATTCGCGGCACAAGGCCGCTCCTACAGGGGGTTGCGATTCCTTGTGGGAGCGGCCTTGTGCCGCGAATGGGCCGCAAGGCGGCCCCCGCTTTTCCCTGGCGTTTACTGTGCCTGATAGATCTGGTCGAACACACCGCCATCATTGAAGAATTTGGGTTGTGCAGTTTTCCAGCCACCGAAGTCCTTGTCGATGGTTACCAGGTCCAGTTTCGGGAATTGCTTGCCGAATTCGGCGGCGACCTTCTCGTCACGCGGGCGGTAGAAGTTCTCGGCGGCAATCTTCTGCCCGGCCGGGCTGTACAAGTGCTTGAGGTATTCGGTGGCAATGTCGGTATTGCCCTTCTTCTCGGCGTTCTTGTCCACCACCGCCACGGGCGGTTCGGCCAGGATCGACAGCGACGGTACGACGATGTCGAACTTGTCGGCGCCACCGTCTTCCTTCAGCGCCAGGAAGGCTTCGTTTTCCCAGGCCAGCAACACGTCGCCTTGGCCGTTGTTGACGAAGGTGATGGTCGAGCCACGGGCGCCGGTATCCAGCACCGGTACGTGCTTGAACAGCTCCTGCACGTAGGCCTTGGCCTTGTCTTCGCTACCACCGGCCTTCAGGCCATAGGCCCAGGCCGCCAGGAAGTTCCAGCGTGCACCGCCGGAGGTTTTCGGGTTGGGGGTGATGACCGAGACGTCCTTCTTGATCAGGTCGCCCCAGTCCTTGATGCCTTTCGGGTTGCCCTTGCGCACCAGGAACACGATGGTCGAGGTATACGGGGTGCTGGCATCCGGCAGGCGGGTCTGCCAGTTGTCCGGCAGGGTCTTGCCGAGCTTGGCCACTTCGTCGATGTCGCCGGCCAGGGCCAGGGTCACCACGTCGGCGCGCAGGCCGTCGATCACCGCACGGGCCTGCTTGCCCGAGCCACCATGGGATTGCTGGATCTTCACCTTGTCGCCCGGGTGGGCCTGCTGCCAGTGCTTGATGAACTCGGCGTTGTACTGCTGGTACAGCTCGCGGGTCGGGTCGTAGGACACGTTCAGCAGTTCGTAGTCCTTGGCGATGGCGGAACCGGCAAAAACAGCACTGGCCAGAGCGGCAAGCGCATAACGGCGAATGGACATGGTGAAGCTCCCGATTGGCATTTTTCTAATTTTGGAGGTGTGGCGCGATCAGCCGGACTTGTTGCCGGGCTGTTGCAGGCGGAACTTCTCCTTGCGCTCGATCTGTACGACCTGAGCGTTGTGCACAGTGATCTCCACCGCACCAAACCGCAGGTCGCGCAAGGCGCTCTGGATTTCACGCAGAATGGTGGCTTCGTCCTGACCGTCGATGCTACGCAGAGATGCACTCATGCTCGTTCTCCTTGGAGTGAGGGTGCCGGGCAGAGGTTAGAAGGGGATTTGCGCCTGGCCTGAGGGCAATAGTAGTGAGGCGGAGTTATTCTTAAAAATACTGTTTAAGAATGTTTATATAACCAAATTAAAATCGCAGTATTACAGGCGACGAAAGTACCTCTGTGGGAGCGGGCATGCCCGCTCCCACAGGGTTTAGTGCTGGGTTTTGGTACTGTTTTCAGGCTCGCGGATCTTGTACCAGGCCACATACAGCGCCGGCAGGAACAGCAGCGTCAGCAAGGTGGCAACGATGATCCCGCCAATCATGGCGTAGGCCATCGGCCCCCAGAACACCTCGCGGGCAATCGGGATCATGCCCAGGCTCGCCGCCGCTGCGGTCAGCAGGATCGGCCGACGACGATGGTTGGTGGCCTCCACCACCGCATCCCACGGCGAGAAGCCCTGGGCTTCGAACTCGTCGATCTGGGTTACCAGGATCACCGAGTTACGAATGATGATACCTGCCAGCGCCAGGATGCCGAGGATCGCCACGAAGCCCATCGGCGTGCCCGTGGGCACCAGCGCCAGTACCACGCCGATCAACCCCAGCGGCGCCACGCTGACCACCAGGAACAACTTCTGCACGCTGTGCAGCTGGATCATCAGGAAGGTCGCCATAAGGAACAGCATCAGCGGAATGACCTTGGCGATGGGGCCCTGGGCCTTGCTGCTCTCCTCCACCGTACCGCCCGTGGCCACTTCGTAACCGACCGGCAACTGGCTGGCGAACTCATCGATCTTCGGCTTGAGCTGCGCCACCAGGTCAGTGGGCTGGATCTCGCCATTGACCGAAGCCTTGATGGTGATGGTCGGCTTGCGGTCACGGCGCCACACCAGCGGTTGCTCCAGCTCGTAACGCACGGTGGCGAACGACAGCAGCGGGATCGAGGTGCCGTTGGGGGTCAGAATCTGCAGGTTCTGCAGCGTATCGGGCGAGCCGCGCTCGCTGTCTTCGGCGCGTGCGACCACGTCCACCAGGTAGATGTTGTCGTTGACCTGGGTGATCTGCACGCCACTGACGATGCTGTTCATCACATTGGCCACGTCTTCGGACGACAGCCCCAGCTGGCGGGCCTTGTCCTGGGCGATTTCCACGCGCAGCACCTTACCCGGCTCGTTCCAGTCGTAGATCATCTCGCCGATGTGTTCGTTCTGGTCGAGCAAGGTGGCCAGCTCGATGGCGTGCTTGCGCACCTGGTCGATGTTGGCACCGCTGACCCGGTACTGGATCGGCCGGCCCACCGGCGGGCCCATCTCCAGCGACTGCACGTTGGTACCGATGCCGACGAAGTCTTCGTGCAGGATCTTCTGCAGGCGGTCGATCATGCCCTGGCGCTCTTCGAAGCCCTTGCTGACGATCACCAATTGCGCGTAGTACGGGTTCTGCAGCTGCTGGTCGAGGGGCAGGTAGAAGCGAATCGCGCCTTGCCCGATATAGGTGCTCCAGCGCACCAGGTCCGGGTCGTCCTTGATCCGCGCCTCGAGGCGGTCGACCACCTTGCGCGTTTCCTCGATCGAGGCGTTCTGCGGCAGGTTGAGGTCGACGAGAATTTCCGGGCGGTCCGAGGACGGGAAGAACTGGTTCTGCACAAAACGCATGCAGAAGATCGACAGGGCAAACAGCACTACGGTGCCGATGATGGTCAACCAGCGGTTGCGCATGCACCACAGCAACCCGCCCTCAAATGCCCGTCCGACCCGGCCAGGCTCGGCCTCATGGGCCTTGAGCTTGTCGCTTTTGAGGATATGCACCCCGAGCACTGGCGCGAAGAACACCGCCACCACCCAGGACACGATCAGCGCCACGGCGATCACCGCGAACAGGGTGAAGGTGTATTCACCCGCAGAGCTGGCGTTGAGGCCAATGGGCACGAACCCAGCCACGGTCACCAAGGTGCCGGTAAGCATGGGGAAGGCTGTAGAGGTGTAGGCGAACGTCGCCGCCTGCTCCTTGCTTTCGCCCATTTCCAGCCGCGTGACCATCACCTCCACGGTAATCATCGCATCGTCCACAAGCAGGCCAAGCGCAATGATCAGCGCACCCAGCGAAATCCGCTGCATGGTGATGCCGCTGTACTCCATGAACACGAACACCATGGCCAGCACCAGCGGAATCGAGCAGGCAACCACCAGGCCGGCGCGTACGCCAAGGCTGACGAAACTCACGGCCAGCACGATCACCACCGCCTCGAACAGCGCGCTGGTGAAGCCGCCGACCGCCTCCTTGACCACCACTGACTGGTCGGAGACGGTGTGTACCCCGACACCTACCGGCAGGTCTTCGATTACCTGGTCCATGCGCTTTTTCAGTGCCGCACCAAACACCTGGATATTGCCGCCGGCCTTCATGCCGATGGCCAGGCCAAGGGCCGTCTGGCCGTTGTAGCGGAACATGGGCGAAGGCGGGTCGACGTAGCCACGCTCGATGTCGGCGATATCGGCCAGGCGGAAGAAGCGATCGTTGATCCTCAAGTTGACGGTTTGCAGGTCCTTTTCCGAGGCAAACTGCCCGGACGTTCGCACCGAAATACGCTCCGGCCCGGCCTCGATCATGCCGGCCGGCGTCACCGCGTTCTGCGCTTGCAGTGCCTGCATCACCTGGCGCTGGTCAATGCCCAGGGCAGCCAGCTTGCGGGTGGAGAAGTTCAGGTACAGCACTTCGTCCTGGGTGCCGACCAGCTCGATCTTGCCGATGTTGGGTACATCGCGGACCTCCGCCCGCGCCTGTTCCACGTAGTCACGCAGCTGGCGCAAGGTCAGGCCGTCGGCGGTAAAGGCATAGATCGAGCCGAATACATCACCGAATTCGTCGTTGAAGCCCGGGCCCTGGATGCCCGCCGGGAATTCGCCACGAATATCCTGGATCTTCTTGCGCACCTGGTACCAGATATCCGGGATGTCCTTGGCTTTGGTGGTGTCGCGCAGGTACACGTAGACGGTGGACTCACCCGGTCGGGTGTAGCTTTTGGTGTAGTCGAGAGAGTCCAGCTCCTCGAGCTTCTTCTCGATGCGGTCGGTGACCTGGTACAGGGTTTCGTCCTGGGTCGCGCCGGGCCAGCGGGTCTGGATGACCATGGTCTTGATGGTGAACGACGGGTCTTCCTCTCGGCCCAGGTTGAAGTAGGAGAAAATCCCCATCAACAAGCCAACGAACATCAGGTACCAGACGAACGATTGATGCTTGAGTGCCCAGTCGGACAGGTTGAAGCTTCCTTTCATTGCGCATCCTCGTCGAAGGTGACCTTCTGGCCAGGCTTGAGGCTGTTGACGCCGGCGGTGACCACGCGCTCACCAGGCTGCACGCCGGCGCTCAGCACGACGCTGTCCGCGGTGCGGCCGATCAGCGTCACGTCACGGGTGGCCACAGTCTTCTGCTGGGTATCGATCACCCATACTTGGGTCTTGCCATCGCGCTCGAGCAAGGCACTCAAGGGCAATTCGCTGCGCGGGGACACTTGCGAACTGAGGGTCACACTGATGGCGGTGCCGAGGTGAAAGGCCGCCGGCGTGCTGGCCAGGGTCAGGCGAGCGCGGCGGGTACGGGTGGTGGCATCGGCCTGGGGCTCCAGTTCGCGCAGGCTTGCCGTGGTGCTGATGGTCGGGTCCAGTTGCGAGGCCACGGTGAACGTCAGGTTTTTGCTCATCTGCTCGGCCAGGCCGATTGGCAGGTCGATGACCGCTTCCTTCACATCCGGTCGGGCCAGGGTCACCACGGCCTGCCCGGCCGTTACCGTTTGCCCGGCTTCGGCCTGCCAGGCGGTAATCACGGCGGCGTGGTCGGAGCGCAGGGTGCTGTAGTCAAGCTGGTCACGTGCCTGGCTGAGCGTAGAGCGCGCCTGCTCCAGCGCCGCGCTGGTGGTTTTCAGGTTGGTCTGGGCGATATCCAGCTGGGCCTGGGCGCCAACGCCGCGGTCATACAGCTGTTGCTGACGACGGGCATCGGCCTGGGCGTTGATCCACTGCGCCTGCACCTTGGCCAGGTCGCCTTCGGCTGCGCGCAGCTGGTTCTGCTGGTCGGTCGGGTCGAGGGTGGCCAAGGTGTCGCCCGGCTTCACCTGGGCGCCCACATCCAGCCAACGCCGGGCAATGCGCCCGGAAACCCGAAAGCCCAGGGTACTTTCGAAACGCGCCTGGATACTGCCGGCGAAGCGGCCCAGCTGTGACTGCACCTGGGGTTCGACCTTCACCGACAGCACCGGCCGAATCGGCTCTGGTGCTTCTTCGTCGCTACTGCAGCCAGCCAGCAATACGCCGGCCGACAGCATCAGCAGCAGGCGTTTCATAGCTCACCCCCTTGGGCTTTGGCGTCCACCTTCTGCACCTGCATGCCGGGGTGCAGCAACTGCCCGCCAGTGACCACCACGGTTTCGCCGCCCTTCAGGCCGCTGGCGACCACAATCTTGCCGGTGAGGTAACGGCTGACGTCGACTTTGCGCAATTCCACCTTGTCGCCCTCGCCCACCACCCACACAGCGGGCTCATGCAGGGCCTTGGTCAGCGCCGACCACGGCAGTTCGATGCTGGGCCGGCCCTGGGCATTGGTGGTGGCGGTCACCGGTGCACCCAGTTGCATACCTGCAGGCACGTCTTTCAGGCCGACCTTGACCTGCACCGTGCCGCTTTGCGCCGACACCGTCGGGGTGATTTCGCGCACGAAGCCATGGGCCTGGACCTTGGGGTCGTCCAGCAGGCTGACGATCACCCCTGCATCGCTGGGGGGGGCTACCAGCAGCGATTCGTAGACGTTGAACACTGCATCGCGGTCGCCATCGGTGGCCAGGCTGAAGATCGGCATGGTCGCCTGCACCACCTGGCCGACTTCGGCCTGGCGCTCGGTGATCACCCCGGCGGCCTCGGAGACCAGTGCGGTGTAGCTGAGTTGCTCGTTGGCATTGGCCAGTTGCGCCTGGGCGGCCTTGAGCGCGCTCTGATTGCTGCGCAGCGCGGCCTCGGCAGCATCGTATTCGCTCTGGCTGGTGTAGCCCTTGGGCAGCAGTTTTTGCTGGCGCACGAAGGCGGCGCTGGTCTGGGTGACCCGCGCCTGCGCGGCGAATACTTCGGCCTTGGCCGAGTCGACGTTGTTCTGCAGGTCTTTTGGGTCGAGCCGGGCCAGCACCTGGTTGGCCTTGACGTGATCGCCCACATCCACACTGCGCGCAATGATCTTGCCGCCGACGCGGAACGACAAATCGGTCTGCACCCGCGCCTGTACGTCGCCGGTCAGGGTGACCCTGGCAGCGAAATCGGTGGGCTGGACCTGTTGCACACCTACCCGAGGCAACGTCTCGGGGACCTCTTCCTTGCTACAGCCGGTGAGCATGTAAAGCAGCCCCAGGCAGACGACCGACAGCGGACGCATCAACGCCATGCTGGCTCCTTGCTTGTGCACAAATGATTGTGGAATGCGACTGTGAGCGTAGTTCAGGGTTCGATAAACATCACTGACGCGGATCAGTTCGGTATTTTCACAGCCTGTGCCGGCCTCTTCGCGCCACCCTTGGGACCTGTGCAGTACCTGTGGGAGCGGGCGTGCCCGCGAAGAGGCCCGCACGGCACACCTGAGCTTCTGCCATATCCAGAAACCAACAGCTACCCGGCAGTGCCAGTTGAGCCGCTACCGTTCAAAATTCAAATCACGCACAGCCATTGCGTTGCGCAAGGCAGGTGTCAGGCACAAACGGATATGGCAGCCGGGTTACCAGGACCATGCGCTGCGCAGAGAAGAGAATGTGGTGCATGTAGCCCGGTACATTGTTGCCAATCCATTGAGGGCTGGATTGGTCAGGAGTGTCAGGGACTATCCCCACTGGGACGCCGTATGGCTTTGAATGGGTGCTGGGGCATTCGCGGGCTTGCCCGCTCCCACAGGGTTCATCACAAACCTGATGACTGTAGTTTCCCCCCCCTACAGGGCCCACCACAAGCTGAAAACTGTGGTGTCCCTGTGGGAGCGGGCATGCCCGCGAAAGGGCCGGGTCAGGCCGACGCAGCTACCTGTGTCGGGCGCTTGACCTGCGGCTGCGAAGCATTGGCCGCAGCGCCTTCCTCGATCGCCTGCTGAATCGCCTTGCGACGACGCTCTTCGCTGCGGCGGCTGAAGTACCAGACAAAGAAGGTCACCAGCGACACCGACAGCAGGATCAGGCTGGCCACGGCGTTGATCTCCGGCTTCACGCCCAGGCGCACTGCCGAGAACACTTCCATCGGCAAGGTGGTCGAACCCGGGCCAGACACGAAGCTGGCCAGTACCAGGTCGTCCAGCGACAGCGCGAACGACATCATGCCGCCCGCCGCCAGCGACGGCGCGATCATCGGGATGGTGATCAGGAAGAACACCTTCCACGGCTTGGCACCCAGGTCCATTGCCGCTTCTTCGATCGACAGGTCCAGCTCACGCAGCCGCGCCGATACAACCACCGCCACATACGCCGCACAGAACGTGGTGTGGGCGATCCAGATAGTGACGATACCGCGCTCCTGCGGCCAGCCGATCATCTGCGCCATGGCCACGAACAGCAGCAACAGCGACAGACCGGTGATCACTTCAGGCATTACCAGCGGCGCGGTGACCAGGCCACCGAACAGCGTACGGCCCTTGAAGCGGGTGACCCGGGTCAGCACGAAGGCCGCCAGCGTACCCAGCGCCACCGCCGCCACCGCCGTGTAGCAGGCGATTTCCAGCGAGCGCATCACCGACCCCATCAACTGGGTGTTGTCGAGCAGGCCGACGTACCACTTGATCGACCAGCCACCCCACACCGTCACCAGTTTGGAGGCGTTGAACGAGTAGATCACCAGGATCAGCATCGGCAGGTAGATGAACAGCAAGCCGAGCACCAGCATCAGCTTGGAGAAACTGAAGCGTTTCATGCGCGGCCCTCCATTTCTTTGGCCTGGCTGCGGTTGAACAGCAGGATCGGCACAATCAGGATCGCCAGCATCACTACCGCAAGCGCAGAGGCTACCGGCCAGTCACGGTTGTTGAAGAACTCCTGCCACAGCACTTTACCGATCATCAGGGTTTCCGGGCCGCCGAGCAGTTCAGGGATCACGAACTCGCCCACCACCGGGATGAACACCAGCATGCAGCCGGCGATGATGCCGTTTTTCGACAGCGGCACGGTGATTTTCCAGAAGCTGTTGAAGGTGCTCGAACCCAGGTCCGATGCCGCTTCCAGCAGGCTCTGGTCATGCTTCACCAGGTTGGCGAACAGCGGCAGGATCATGAACGGCAGGTACGAATAGACCACGCCGATGTACACCGCCAGGTTGGTGTTGAGGATTTGCAGCGGCTGGTCGATCAACCCGGTCCACAGCAGGAAGCCGTTCAGCAGCCCGTTGTTGCTGAGGATGCCCATCCAGGCGTAGACGCGAATCAGGATCGCGGTCCAGGTCGGCATCATGATCAGCAGCAGCAGGACGGTCTGGGTTTCCTTCTTGGCGTTGGCAATGGCGTAGGCCATCGGGAAGCCGATCAGCAGGCACATCAGGGTGCTGAAGAAGGCCATCTTCAACGAGCCCAGATAAGCCGAAAGGTACAGTTCATCCTCGGTCAACAAGCCATAGTTGGCCAGGTTGAGTACCAACTGGATCTTGTCTTCGACGTAGCTGTAGATCTCGGTGTACGGCGGGATCGCCACGTCGGCTTCGGCGAAACTGATCTTCAGCACGATGAAGAACGGCAGCATGAAGAACAGGAACAGCCAGATGAACGGCACGCCGATCACCACGTGCCGCCCCTTCGGGGTCAGGCGCTGGAAGGCTCGCTTGAGCTTGCGCAGTTTCATGACCGCAGTACCACGCCGCTGTCGTCTTCCCACCACACGTACACTTCATCGCCCCAGGTCGGGCGGGTGCCCTGGCGCTCGGCGTTGGCGACGAACGACTGCACCACCTTGCCGCTCGGCAGCTCGACGTAGAACACCGAGTGGCCGCCCAGGTAGGCGATGTCGTGTACCTTGCCGCGCGACCAGTTGTGCTCGCAGGTCGGCTGCTGGGTAGTGACCAGCATCTTTTCCGGGCGCAGGGCGTAGGTGATGTGCTTGTCTTCCACCGAGGTGGTGATGCCGTGGCCGACGTAGATCTTGCGCTCCAGCTCCGGGCTGGCAATGATCGCGTGGCCTTCGGCGTCGTCCACCACTTCACCTTCGAACAGGTTGACGTTGCCGATGAACTCGCACACCAGGCGGCTGGTTGGCGTTTCGTAGATATCCACAGGCGAGCCGATCTGGGCGATCCAGCCCAAGTGCATGATGGCGATACGCTGGGCCATGGTCATGGCCTCTTCCTGGTCGTGGGTCACCATCACGCAGGTCACGCCCACGCGCTCGATGATCTCCACCAGTTCCAGCTGCATCTGCGAACGCAGTTTCTTGTCCAGCGCACCCATCGGCTCGTCGAGCAGCAGCAGCTTGGGGCGCTTGGCCAGGGAGCGGGCCAAGGCTACGCGCTGACGCTGTCCACCGGACAGCTGGTGCGGCTTGCGCTTGGCGTACTGGGTCATGTGCACCAGCTTGAGCATCTCGGCCACGCGGGCGTCGATGTCAGCCTTGGGCAGCTTGTCCTGCTGCAGGCCGAAGGCGATGTTCTGCGCCACGGTCATGTGTGGGAACAGGGCGTAGGACTGGAACATCATGTTGATCGGCCGCTCGTAGGGCGGCATGTCGGTGATGTCGACGCCGTCGAGCAGGATCCGCCCTTCGGTAGGGCGCTCGAAGCCGGCCAGCATGCGCAGCAGGGTCGATTTGCCGGAACCGGAGCCACCCAGCAGGGCGAAGATCTCGCCTTTGCGGATTTCCAGTGACACATCGTCTACGGCGATGGTTTCGTCGAACTTCTTCGTGACCCGGTCGATTTTGACCAGCACCTGCTTGGGTTGCTGGCCACCCTCGAGGGCTTTCTTATAGGCACCGGAGGCAACTGCCATGAGTGAAACTCCCAACAAGATTTGTGTGCCCGCCCCTGCTTGGGCGGCGGGCCTGGATTGTTACTTGCCCGACTTGACCTTGGTCCAGCTACGGGTCATCAAGCGTTGCACCTTGGGCGGCAACTCTGAATTCACGAACATCTTGTCCAGCACTTCCTGCGGTGGGTAAACCGCAGCGTCAGTCCTCACGGCCTGGTCCATCAGGTCGCCAGCCTTGGGGTTCGGGTTGGCGTAACCGACGTAATCACTGACCTGGGCGATAACCTCAGGTTTCAGCAAATAGTTGATGAAGGCGTGGGCCTCTTTGACGTTCTTGGCGTCGGCGGGGATCGCCAGCACGTCGAACCAGAGGTTGCCGCCTTCCTTGGGAATGGCGTAGGCCAGGTTCACGCCCTTCTTCGCTTCTTCAGCGCGGGCCTTGGCCTGGAAGATATCGCCCGAGAAGCCTGCCGCGACGCAGATGTCGCCGTTGGCCAGGTCGGTGATGTATTTGGACGAGTGGAAGTAGGTCACGTACGGGCGCACGGCCAGCAGCTTCTGCTCGGCTTTTGCATAGTCCTTGGGGTCGGTGCTGTTGGGGTTGAGGCCCATGTAGTTGAGCACCGCCGGCAGCATTTCGTCCGCCGAGTCGAGGAACGCCACGCCGCACTTGGAGAGTTTCTTCATGTTCTCGGGTTCGAACAGCACGGCCCAGGAGTCGATGGTGTCCACGCCCAGCGCGGCCTTCACCTTGTCGACGTTGTAACCGATGCCGTTGGTGCCCCACAGGTAAGGCACGGCGTACTGGTTGCCTGGGTCGTTCTTTTCCAGGCGTTTCATCAACGCCGGGTCCAGGTTGGCATAATTGGGCAGCAGGCTCTTGTCGAGCTTCTGGAACGCGCCCGCCTTGATCTGCTTGCCGAGGAAATGGTTGGACGGCACTACCACGTCATAGCCGGTGTTACCGGCCAGCAGCTTGCCTTCCAGGGTTTCGTTGGAGTCGAACACGTCCTGCACGGGCTTGATGCCCGTTGCTTTCTCGAAGTCCGCGAGTGTGGTCGGGCCGATATAGTCGGACCAGTTGTAAAAGTGCACCGTAGGCGCCGCTTGGACGCTGCATGCCAGCGTCAGGCCCGCACCGGCCATCAAGGCCTTGCGGAATACAGAAATAGACAAGTGGGTGCTCCTCACAATCAGTGCCTGGGTCGCGACAATGCTGCCGCACACGCAAAACCGGCGCGCAACTTACCTTCGCAGCTTCGATGCCGCAATCAACAATTGCCTTTCACTGGCTCTGGGCCGGTAAAGCCCGGCCCAGAGGTGTCGCATCGGGCTTATTTGCCCGATTTGATCTTGGTCCAGCTGCGGGTGATCACACGCTGCACAGAAGCGTCAGGCGCAGCGATTGCGTACAGCTGCTTCTTCACTTCGGCAGGCGGGTAAATGCTCGGGTCACCGCTGATGTCTTTATCCACCAGCGCAGTGGCAGCCTGGTTGCCGTTCGGGAAGCGCACGGCGTTGGTGATCTCGGCCATGATTTCCGGCTGCAGCAGGAAGTTCATGAACTGGTAGGCCTCATCCTTGTGCTCGGCATCTTTCGGGATGGCGACCATGTCGTAGAAAGTACCGGCGCCTTCTTTCGGAATGACGTAGTCCACTTTGACCTTGTCTCCGGCTTCGTGGGCACGGGCCTTGGACTGCTCCAGGTCACCCGAGTAACCGACGGCTACACAGATGTTGCCGTTGGCCATGTCGCCGATGTACTTGGAGGAGTGGAAATAGGTGATCGAAGGACGAATCTTGAGGAACAGGTCCTCGGCGGCCTTCAGGTCTTCTTTCTTGGTGCTGTCGCTCGGCAGGCCCAGGTAGTGCAGCGCGGCCGGGATCATTTCGGTCGGTGCATCCAGGAAGCTCACACCGCAGCTTTTGAGCTTGGCAATGTTCTCAGGCTTGAACACGACGTCCCACGAGTCGATCTTGTCCACGCCCAGCGCGGCCTTGACCTTCTCCGGGTTGTAGCCGATGCCGATCGAGCCCCACATGTACGGGAAGGCGTGCTTGTTGTCCTTGTCGCTGGCATCGCCAACGGCTTTGAGCAGGTCCGGATCGAGGTTTTTCCAGTTAGCCAGCTTGGAACGGTCCAGTTCCTCGTAAACCCCCGCCTTGATCTGCTTGGCCAGGAAGTTGTTGGACGGCACCACGATGTCGTAGCCCGACTTGCCTGCCAGCAGCTTGGCTTCGAGGGTTTCGTTGCTGTCGAATACGTCGTACTTGACCTTGATACCGGTCTGCTTCTCGAACTTGGCGATGGTGTCCGGCGCGATGTAGTCCGACCAGTTGTAGACGTTCAACACCTTGTCGTCAGCCTGTGCAGCAGTAGCCATGGCCCCCATCAGGGCTGCAGCCAGCAACGTCTTGCCCATTTTATTCATGCGTCATGCTCCAGAATTTTTATTTAGCCATCTGTTCAGCAGCCAGGACCTACGGTGCAGAGCGCGCGGCGACTGAATCAGTCGCTAGTCTGGCAAGTTACGAGGCTCTGTTTCAAGGAAAGCAGAGCCTTGTAACGACTTAATGTCACATCGCTAGCCTAGCAAATGCCTACCGAATCGCCTCAAGGGTCAAGTCGAGGCATTTGCGTGCCTTTTCCACGAGTTCGTCGATTTCCGCATGGCTGATGACCAGCGGCGGCGCGATGATCATGGTGTCACCCACCGCACGCATGATCAGGCCGTTTTCGAAGCAGAAGGTGCGGCAGATCATGCCCACGCCCTTGCCCTCGTAACGGCTGCGGGTGGCCTTGTCTTTCACCAGTTCGATCGCGCCAAGCATGCCAAGGCCGCGCACTTCCCCCACCAACGGGTGGTCCTGCAGCTCACGCAAACGCTTTTGCAAATACGGTGCCGCTTCAGTACGCGCCTTCTCGACAATTTTCTCGTCGCGCAGGATGCGCAGGTTTTCCAGGCCCACCGCGGCCGCTACCGGGTGGCCCGAATAGGTGAAGCCGTGGTTGAAGTCACCGCCTTCGCTGATCACCTTGGCCACTTTGTCACGCACGATCACACCGCCCATGGGGATGTAACCGGAGGTCAGGCCCTTGGCGATGGTCATCAGGTCGGGCTTGAGGTCGTAGTAGTCAGAGCCGAACCACTCGCCGGTACGGCCGAAACCACAGATGACTTCGTCGGCAACGAACAGGATGTCGTACTTGGCGAGAATCTCCTTCACCTTCGGCCAGTAGGTTTCTGGCGGGATGATCACGCCGCCTGCACCCTGGATAGGCTCGGCAATGAAGGCGGCGACGTTGTCTTCGCCGACTTCGAGGATTTTCTTCTCCAGCTGTTCGGCCGCCCAGATACCGAACGCATCCGGGGTCATGTCACCGCCTTCGCCGAACCAGTACGGCTGCGGGATGTGCACGATGCCCGGGATCGGCAAGCCGCCCTGCTCGTGCATGCCGCTCATGCCGCCCAGGCAAGCACCAGCAAAGGTGGAGCCGTGGTAGCCGTTGATACGGCCGATGATCGTCTGCTTGTGCGGCTTGCCCTTCAACGCCCAGTAGTGGCGCACCATACGCAGCACGGTGTCGTTGCCTTCGGAGCCGGAGCCGGTGAAGAACACATGGGTCATGCCCTCGGGCGCCACATCGGTAATGGCCTTGGCCAGTTCCAGTGCAGGCGGGTGGGCCGTCTGGAAGAACAGGTTGTAGTACGGCAGCTCGCGCATCTGCTTTTCTGCTGCCTGCACCAGCTCTTCACGGCCGTAACCGACCGCCACGCACCACAGGCCCGCCATGCCGTCGAGGATCTTGTGCCCCTCGCTGTCCCACAAATGCACCCCCTGGGCCTTGGTGATGATGCGCGGCCCCTTCTCCTTCAGCTGCTTGTAGTCACTGAAAGGTGCGAGATGGTGCTCCCCGCTCAGGGTTTGCCATTCACGGGTTTGCGGGTTGTTGGTGCTCATGTGCTTCTCCGTTGTTCGACAGCCGCGCTCCAGCGGCCCCAGGGTTTATCAGACAGCGAACAGCAGGAACTCTCGCTCCCAGGAACTGATGACACGCTTGAAGTTTTCGTGTTCGGCGCGCTTGGTTGCGACGTAGCCGGTGATGAACTTCTTGCCCAGGTACTGCACCAGCGCACGGCTGTTTTCCATGCGCTCCAGGGCGTCTTCGATGGTCAGCGGCAAGCGCAGGTTGCGGCGTTCGTAGCCACGGCCCTGTACCGGCGCGCTGGCCTGAATGCCTTCGACCATGCCGATGTAGCCACACAGCAGGCTGGCAGCAATGGCCAGGTATGGGTTGGCGTCGGCGCCCGGCAGGCGGTTCTCGACCCGGCGGCTTTGCGGGCCGGCATCCGGTACGCGCAGGCCGACAGTGCGGTTTTCTTCGCCCCACTCCACGTTCACCGGCGCCGAAGTGTCGGGCAGGAAGCGGCGGAACGAGTTGACGTTGGGGGCGAACAGCGGCAGCGCCTCGGGGATGAACTTCTGCAGGCCACCGATGTGGTGGAGGAACAGCTCGCTCATGCTGCCGTCTTCATTGCTGAAGATGTTCTTGCCGGTGGCCACGTCGACCACGCTCTGGTGCAGGTGCATGGCACTGCCCGGCTCGCCGGTCATCGGCTTGGCCATGAAGGTTGCAGCCACGTTGTGCTTGAGCGCCGCCTCGCGCATGGTGCGCTTGAACACCAGGATCTGGTCGGCCAGGTGCAGGGCGTCGCCGTGACGGAAGTTGATTTCCATCTGCGCCGTGCCGTCTTCGTGGATCAGCGTGTCCAGGTCCAGCTGCTGCAGTTCGCACCAGTCGTAGACGTCTTCGAACAGCGGGTCGAATTCGTTGGCGGCTTCGATCGAGAACGACTGGCGGCCGGTTTCCGGGCGGCCCGAACGGCCTACCGGAGGCTGTAACGGGAAGTCCGGGTCTTCGCTGCGCTTGGTCAGGTAGAACTCCATCTCAGGCGCGACAATCGGCTGCCAGCCCTTGTCGGCGTAGAGCTTGAGGACTTTCTTCAAGACGTTGCGTGGCGACAGTTCGACCGGGTTGCCCTTCTTGTCGTAGGTGTCGTGGATCACCTGCGCAGTCGGCTCGATGGCCCACGGTACAAGGAACACGGCATTCTCGTCGGGGCGGCAGATCATGTCGATGTCGGCCGGGTCGAGCAGTTCGTAATAGATGTCGTCGTCGACGTAGTCGCCGGTCACGGTCTGCAGCAGCACGCTCTCGGGCAGGCGCATGCCTTTTTCGGCGATGAATTTGTTGGTGGGCGAAATCTTGCCGCGCGTGATGCCGGTCAGGTCACTGATCATGCATTCGACTTCGGTGATCTTGTGCTCTTTCAACCAATCGGTGAGCTGGTCGAGGTTGTTACTCATAAATACCTCAGGAGGTAAGGTGGGCCGCGCATTGATTCTGGATGGAGTAGATTGCTAAAGCAAAAACCCCCGCGCAGCGCCGCAGTGGATACACTGAAAACAAGTGTGTCCGTAATGAGTTCGAAGGGCAGGAAGACGAAGCGAAGGGCGGCAAGCCGCTACGAGGGCGGGCCCGAAAACGCCAAACGTCAATTATTGCGGCCAGGGCGACCACGCCATCGACGAAGCTTGCAAAAACGACAGAAGTACCCGTTGGCACTGCGCAGGCAGTGCTTTCAGGTCGCGGCAAGCGGACCATGTGACCCTCGTATTATTGTGTTCTGGGTTGTGACCGAGCTTAGCCTTGTTCATTTTTTTACACAACACCCGCGTAAAAAATAAAAGACGGTACGCTTGAGATAGCCCTTCACACGAGAAATAGCGGATAATGGCACGCCCCGATTTGCAGCAAATCTGCCGTAGATGTGCCATTTCAGGGCATCATGGGGTTGGCTTGACATCAGTATGGCTTTTCGATTGACTGGTCCTGCAAGCCCCCCTTGATTGATATTTTTAACAACAAAGGTGTTGCATCATGTCGGTACCCCCGCGTGCCGTTCAGCTTAACGAAGCGAACGCGTTCCTTAAGGAACATCCTGAGGTTCTCTACGTTGACCTTCTGATTGCAGATATGAATGGTGTGGTGCGTGGCAAGCGCATTGAGCGCACCAGCCTCCACAAGGTTTACGAGAAAGGCATCAACCTGCCGGCCTCCCTCTTCGCCCTGGACATCAACGGTTCCACCGTCGAAAGCACCGGGCTTGGCCTGGACATCGGCGATGCTGACCGCATCTGCTACCCGATCCCCGACACGCTCTGTAATGAGCCGTGGCAAAAGCGCCCCACTGCCCAACTGCTGATGACCATGCACGAGATCGAAGGCGAGCCGTTCTTCGCCGACCCTCGTGAAGTGCTGCGTCAGGTAGTGAGCAAGTTCGACGAACTGGGCCTTACCATCTGCGCTGCATTCGAGCTGGAGTTCTACCTGATCGACCAGGAGAACGTGAACGGCCGCCCACAGCCGCCGCGCTCGCCAATTTCAGGTAAACGCCCGCAGTCGACCCAGGTGTACCTGATCGACGACCTCGACGAATATGCCGACTGCCTGCAGGACATCCTTGAAGGCGCGAAAGAACAAGGCATCCCGGCCGACGCCATCGTCAAGGAAAGCGCCCCGGCGCAGTTCGAAGTCAACCTGCACCACGTGCCCGACCCGCTCAAGGCCTGTGACTACGCAGTACTGCTCAAGCGGTTGATCAAGAACATCGCCTACGACCATGAAATGGATACCACCTTCATGGCCAAGCCCTACCCGGGCCAGGCAGGCAACGGCCTGCATGTACACATTTCCGTGCTGGACAAAGATGGCCACAACATCTTCACCAGCGAGGATCCCGAGCAGAACGCCGCGCTACGTCACGCTGTCGGCGGTGTGCTCGAGACCCTGCCCGCGTCCATGGCGTTCCTTTGCCCGAACGTCAACTCGTACCGCCGCTTTGGCGCGCAGTTCTATGTACCGAACGCGCCAAGCTGGGGCCTGGACAACCGCACCGTAGCGCTGCGTGTGCCAACAGGCTCTGCCGATGCCGTGCGCCTCGAGCACCGGGTAGCCGGCGCCGATGCCAACCCGTACCTGATGATGGCGGCCGTGCTGGCTGGCGTGCACCATGGCCTGACCAACAAGATCGAGCCGGGCAAGCCGATCGAAGGCAACTCGTACGAACAGCTGGAGCAGAGCCTGCCGAACAACCTGCGCGATGCCCTGCGCGAGCTGGACGACAGCGAGATCCTCAACAAGTACATCGATCCGAAGTACATCGACATCTTTGTCGCGTGCAAGGAAAGCGAGCTGGAGGAGTTCGAGCACTCGATCTCCGACCTCGAGTACAACTGGTACCTGCACACCGTGTAAACAAAACGCCGCCCACAAGGGCGGCGTTTTTGCTTGAGACCGGTGTCGCCTGCTTCGCGGGCGAGCCCGCGAAGAGGCCGGCACAGGCTTACAGGGGCTTCTCGAAAATCTTGGAGTTGCGCTGGTAGTTGTACAGCGATGCCCGCGCCGATGGCAGGCGCTCCACGCCGCTGGGTGCAAAACCGCGCTCACGGAACCAGTGCGCAGTACGCGTCGTCAGCACAAACAGGGTATTCAAACCCATCTGTCGCGCCCGGCTCTCGATGCGCTCCAGCAATTCATCCCCGCGCCCGCCGTGGCGGTATTCCGGGTTCACCGCCAGGCACGCCAACTCCCCTGCTTCGGATTCGGCAATCGGGTACAGCGCCGCACAGGCGATGATCATGCCCTCGCGCTCCACCACGCTGAACTGCTCGATCTCCCGCTCCAGCACTTCACGCGAGCGGCGCACCAGGATGCCCTGTTCTTCCAGCGGGCTGATCAGCTCCAGCAAGCCGCCTACATCCTCGATGGTCGCCTCACGCACCACTTCGAACTGCTCCTGCGACACCAGCGTACCGCCACCACCACGGGTGAACAGCTCGGTCAGCAGCGCGCCGTCCTCGGCATAACTGACAATGTGGCTGCGTGCCACGCCGCCCTTGCAGGCCTCGGCGGCGGCGTCCAGCAGTTCACCCTGGTAGTCGCTGCCCAGGCGCTGCAGGTGCGGGGCAACCTGCTGCGGCCGCAGTTCCCGCACCAGCTTGCCGTCTGCGTCCAGCAGGCCCGGCTCGGCGCCGAACAGCAGCAACTTGTCGGCCCCCAGCTCAATGGCGGCACGGGTGGCCACGTCTTCGCAGGCCAGGTTGAAGATTTCCCCGGTGGGCGAGTAGCCCAGCGGCGATAGCAGCACGATGGAGCGCTCGTCGAGCAGGCGGCTGATGCCCTTGCGGTCGACCCGGCGCACTTCACCGGTGTGGTGGTAGTCCACCCCTTCAAGCACGCCGATCGGCCGCGCGGTGACCAGGTTGCCGGACGCCACCCGCAGGCGCGAGCCCTGCATCGGCGAAGCGGCGATGTCCATCGACAGGCGCGCCTCGATGGCCAGGCGCAGGGCGCCAACGGCATCGATCACGCAGTCCAGGGTGGCGGCATCGGTGATACGCAGGCCATGGTGGTAGTGCGGGGTCAGCCCGCGCTCGGCCAATCGGCTTTCGATCTGCGGGCGCGAGCCATGCACCAGCACCAGGCGCACGCCAAGGCTGTGCAGCAACACCAGGTCGTGGACGATGTTGCCGAAATTAGGGTGTTCCACCCCATCGCCGGGGAGCATGACCACGAAGGTGCAGTCGCGATGGGCATTGATGTACGGGGAGGCATGACGCAGCCAGTTGACGTAGTCGGGCATGACAGGGCCTGTGGATAAGTGGACGGAGAACGGCGATACAAGGGGCGTTCAAGATCATCGTCGGAACAGGCTTGCGGTCACGCGCGGTCTCCTCTAGGCAGGAACGAATCAACTCGATTGACGTTTAGTGCAGGCAATAGTGCCGGATCAGGTCACGCAATAGACGCACGGTAGGCTCGATTCGTGACATTTCAAGGTATTCGCCGGGCTGGTGGGCACAGGCGATGTCGCCAGGGCCCAGCACGATGGTCTGGCAGCCCAGCTGCTGAAGATAAGGCGCTTCGGTGCCAAACGCCACCGCTTCGGCGCGATGGCCGGTCAGGCGTTCCGCCACTTGCACCAGCTCGGTATCGGCAGCCTGCTCGAACGGCGGCACCTCCGGGAACAGTGGCGCGTAGTCGATGCGCACTTCATGGCGCTCGGCCACGGGCACCAGCTTCTCCCGAATGGCTGCGCGCAGTTGCTCCACATCCATGCCCGGCAACGGCCGCAGGTCGAATTCAAGCGCACACTGGCCGCAGATGCGGTTGGGGTTGTCGCCGCCGTGGATGCAGCCAAAGTTCATGGTCGGGGTCGGCACGGTGAACTGTGGGTTGCGATAGGTGTGCTGCCATTGCTGGCGCAAGCCCATCAGCTCGGCCATCACCGTGTGCATGGCCTCCAGGGCGCTGCGGCCCAGGCTTGGGTCCGACGAATGGCCGCTGCGCCCGAGGATGTCGATGCGGTCCATGAGAATGCCCTTGTGCATGCGGATTGGCCGCAGCCCGGTAGGCTCGCCGATGACCGCAGCACGGCCCAGCGGCTGGCCGGCCTCGGCCAGGGCGCGGGCACCGGACATGGAGCTTTCTTCGTCGCAGGTGGCGAGGATCAGCAGTGGCTGCTTGAAGTCGTGCTCCAACAGCGGGATGACGGCTTCGATGACCAAGGCGAAAAAGCCCTTCATGTCGCAGCTGCCCAAGCCGACCCAGCGCCCATCGACCTCGGTCAGCTTCAACGGGTCGCTGGCCCACAGCTGTTCGTCATAGGGGACGGTGTCGCTGTGCCCGGCCAGCACCAGGCCACCCGGGCCGCTGCCACGGCTGGCCAGCAGGTTGAACTTGCCTGCAGTGACCTGCTGGATGTCGCATGTAAACCCCAGGTCGCCCAGCCACCCCGCCAGCAGGTCGATGACCTGGCGGTTGGACTGGTCCAGCGCGGGCTGGGTGCAACTGACCGAAGGCGCGGCGATCAAGGCGGCAAACTGGTCTTTCAGCGTCGGCAACGGCATGCACATACTCCTCGGAAGCGTTGCCCATCATAGGACTATCCGCCGTCTGGAATAAACCGTTGGCGGCTGACTGCTGTAGACTCTCCGCCAACCACGCCCCTCTTTCGAGTCTGTGATGCACAAAGAAACCGAACTGAAGCTCCGCGCCAGCCGCGAGACCCTTGCCGCCCTGCGCGAGCACCCTCTGCTGAAAAAGCGCAACAAGTCCGGCTGGCAGACCCGTGAACTGCTCAACCAGTACTTCGACACCCCCGAGCGTGAGCTGGCCGCTGCCCGTGTCGCCCTGCGCCTGCGCCGCGATGGCGATGCCGTCATCCAGACCCTCAAGTGCCGCGGCACCAGCGTGGCCGGCCTGTCCGAGCGCAACGAGTACGAATGGAACCTGGACAAGGTCAAGCTCGACCTGAAGAAGCTGGACGCCACCTGCTGGCCCGAGCAACTGGCAGGCCTGGACAAGAAAACCATCAAGCCGCTGTTCACCACCGACTTCAGCCGTGAATACGCCGAAATCGCCTGGGGCCGTGGCAAGAGCAAAGTAGTGATCGAGGCCGCGCTGGACCAGGGCTTCGTGATTGCCGGCAAGCGTAAGGAAGAGATCTGCGAGCTGGAACTGGAACTGCGCGAAGGTGACCCGCAAGCGCTGTTGGAGCTGGCCGCCGAGCTGGCCGCCAGCCTGCCGCTGATGCCCTGCGACATCAGCAAGGCCGAGCGTGGCTACCGCCTGCTGGAGCCGGACAGCTACGAGCTGGGCCTGCCGCACACCGAGCTGGAAGCCGAAATGGCCCTGGACGACGCCTACGCCGCATTGGCCTGGCAACTGCTGGGCAGCAGCCAGCGCCTGGCCGAGCAGTACCGCCACAACGGCCACTGGCGCCTGCTGCAGGACTGGGTCGAGTGCCTGAGCGAATTGCGCGCACTCACCGCCAGCCTGGGCCAAGCCGCGCCGCGTGCCAGCACCCGTGACCTGCGCAGCAGCCTCGATGCCCTGCTGGAAGACTGGCGCCCGCTGGTGCAGGCCGGCAACGACGACGAGGACATCCGCCGCGCCGCGCCCGAGCAGTTTGCCGAAGAGCTGGAAGACGTGCGCTGGGGCCAGTTCTCGCTGGAAACCTCGCGCTGGCTGCTGGCCCGTACCTGGACCGTGGAGCGCAAGGGCCGTGGCGAACGCCAGGGCAAGGCGCAGCTGGCCAGCTGGCTGGCACACCTGCTGGGCGAAGAAGGCCGTGCGTTGAAGCTGCCGCTGTACACCCAGCGCCCAGAGGACCTGGCCGAGCAGCTGCCACGTATCGAGCAACTGCTGGGCTGGCTGCACCACGCCCGTCAGGTGCTGGAAGCGCCGCAGATGGACCGCCTGTATGGCGACCTGAAGAAGCTGCACGAGCTGGCCGAACTGCCGATCAGCGATGAAGTGCTGGAAGCGCGTATCGAACAGGCCCGGGCGGTAGACCAGAGCCGCGGCTGGAAGCACCTGCTCAAGGCTTGATACCACATCGCCTTTTTCGCAGCACAAGGCTTACAGGTGGACGCAATCCCTGTAGGAGCAGCCTTGTGCTGCGAAGAGGCCCGTTTTGCCACAGATTTTTTTATGTCAGACCGGCCCCTTCGCAGCACAAGGCTGCTCCTACAGTTACCGCATCTGCCTTGTAATGTGTGTCCTACCGCGAAAGTGGCAGGCTGGTAGTGGACTTGATCTCGGACAGCGCCACAATGGAGTTCACTTCCTGAATGCCCGGCACGTTCGACAGCTTTTCGAAGAAGAACCGCTCGTAGGCCTCGATGTCCGACGTGACGATGCGCAGCAGAAAGTCCACCGCCCCCATCAGCACATAACACTCCAGTACCTCCGGAAACCCGCGGATCGCCTCGGTGAATTCGGTAAAGTTGGAGCGCCCGTGAGCATTGAGCTTTACTTCGGCGAAAATCTGCGTGTTCAGGCCGACCTTCTTGCGGTCCAGCAATGTCACCTGCCCGCGAATCACCCCCTCTTCCTTCAAGCGTTGTATGCGCCGCCAGCACGGCGATTGCGACAGCCCTACGCGTTCGGCGACCTGCGCGCTGGACAGCGAAGCATCCTCTTGCAGCAGTTCGAGAATGCGGCGGTCGTAGGCGTCCAGCTCGCTATGCATTGTTCAATCTCCTGAGCGGCGTTATTTGAATTGATCAATTCATCAATACAGCGAAATGATCAGATCATAGCGAAAAAATGCCGCCACTGACGTGCAAGAATTTCTCCCACATTTGCGGAGACCAGCATGAACGCACAACCCCGTACCGACGCCTGGGCCGCCAGCAACGCCCACAGCACCGTGCACTACCGCCTGCAGGCCGACGCCGAGCCCGACAGCCTGTGCCGCGTGCTAAACCTGTTTGCCCTGCAGTTCCTGACCCCGCAAAGCGTGCACGTCAGCCAGCAGGAAGACTGGCTGGATATCGAAGTCGGCATCGGCGGCCTGAGCTGGCACCGGGCCGAAGTGATTGCGCAGAAACTGCGTAATTTGGTGTGTGTGGGTGAGGTGAGCCTGACCAACATGCACCGGGTGGAGCTGGCGGTTGTATGAATATTTGCGGCCCCATCGCCGGCAAGCCAGCTCCCACAGGATCACCACAGGTTCGAACATTGCGCAGTACCTGTGGGAGCTGGCTTGCCGGCGATGGGGCCGGTACAGAAATAGCAAATTCCTGAAACCCTTCACCTCCGATGCTCTTCCGCTGCCCGGCTAGCCTTGATCAGCACTCCCCATCAGGCACGGACGCCAACCATGCACACCCCCGACAACCTGGAACTCGACCTGAAGCACATGCTACAGGCCCTGCTCGCCGACCAGTACCTGCACGCCACCGACATCCTGCAAGTGCTCGAACACGCCGCCACCCACCCCACTGGCCACCCGCTGGAACAAATCGCCGCCTGCTGCCTGGAAGACCGCCGGCAACCTGGCCGACTGCTGGAGCTGGACCACCTTTGCCAATGGCTGGCCAACAAGGTCGGCCAGCCCTACCTGCGTATCGACCCCATGCAACTCGACCTGCCCCAGGTCGCCGGCCTGGTATCCCCTGCTTTCGCCCAGCGCCACGGTATCCTCATCGTCGCCGACGACCCCTCCGGCATCACCGTGGCCAGCGCCCAGCCCTACCAGGACGACTGGCAGGCTGACCTGGCCCGCAGCCTGGGTCGGCCGATCCGCCGCGTGCTGGCCAACCCGTTGCAGATCCGCCAGTCAGGGCAGTCGTTTCACCGCCTGGCCCAGTCGGTAAAGGGCGCGCAGCACCAGCAATCGACCAGCCTGGGCGAACTCGAACAGTGGCTGGAGCTAGGCAAGCGCCAGGCCGAGGCCAGCGCCGACGACGCGCACATCGTGCATATCGTCGACTGGCTGCTGCAGTACGCCATTGATCAGCGCGCCAGCGATATCCACCTGGAACCCCGACGCGCACAGGGCCAGTTGCGCTACCGCATCGATGGCCTGCTGCACACCGTGTATGCCTTCCCCGCCGGGGTCACCCTGGCGCTGGTCAGCCGCCTGAAACACCTGGGCCGCCTGGACGTTGCAGAAAAGCGCCGCCCGCAGGACGGCCGCCTGCAAAGCCGGCTACCAGGTGGCGGCGAAGTGGAGCTAAGGCTGTCGACCCTGCCGACCCCGTTCGGCGAAAAGCTGGTACTGCGCCTGTTCGACCCGCACCAACTGCACGAGGGCTTCGAGCGCCTCGGTCTAGAGGGGCCACAACTGGCCCAGTGGCAAGGCCTGCTGCGCCAGCGCCAAGGAATCATCCTGGTCACCGGCCCCACCGGTTCCGGCAAGACCAGCACGCTGTACGCCAGCCTCAAGCTGCTGGCCACGCCGCAGGTCAACCTGTGCACCATCGAAGACCCTATCGAGCGCCTGGAGCCGGCCTTCAACCAGCTGCAGGTACAGCCCGCGCTAGACCTGGGTTTTGCCAGCGCCGTGCGGGCCATGCTGCGCCAGGACCCGGACATCATCATGATCGGCGAGATCCGCGACCGCGAAACGGCGCTGGTGGCGGTGCAGGCGGCCCTGACCGGGCACCTGGTACTGTCGACCCTGCATACCAACGACGCCTGCGCTGCAATCACCCGCCTGCAAGAGCTGGGTGTGGCCGACTACCTGATCAAGGCCACGCTGGTCGGGGTCATGGCCCAGCGACTGGTGCGTACTGTGTGCCCAGACTGTGTGGCGAATCCATCAGCCAGTTGCCCGACCTGCCGTGGCACCGGTTTTCATGGGCGTACGGGCCTGTTCGAGCTGCTGCAGCCCAGCGAAAGCCTGCGTGCATTGATTGGCCCGAACGCCGACCTGACCCATTTGCGGCGCCAGGCGCTTGACGATGGCCTGGTTGACCTGCGCCGTTGCGGCGAGGCCAAAGTGGCTTGCGGGCAGACCCGAGCGGAGGAAGTGCTGCGCGTCTGCAGCTGACGAAAAGTCCTTTGTATTCAAGGAACTTGCCTTGCCCGGAAAGATCCAATCGCGCATCTTCAACCCTCACCCTTCGAGGTGTTTCAACATGCGTCTCAAAACCGCCATCGCTGCCGCTGCCTTGCTTTCGCTGCCCATTGGCTCGGCCATGGCCGATACCTTCTGGCGTAACGTGATGACTTCCGGTGCAACCACGGCATCGAGCTACCTGACCTCGCGAGATCACAAACTGGTTGTGGCCGCGCAGGATGACGCTAGCAGCTTCGTCGCCAGCGAAGGCGCGATCCGCGGGCCGTTCCTGGAAGCGGCCATGCGCCAGGCGCGGGCAGAGCACCCAGGGATGCAGGCTTCCGACATGAAGCTGGCCAATGCCATCCTGGCCAAGAATGCGGTAGCCGAGTAATTCCTTGGGGCCGCTTTGCGGCCCCTGTTCTCAGCGATATGCCTCCACCGGAACACACGCACAGAACAGATTCCTGTCCCCATACACGTTGTCCACCCGGTTCACCGCCGGCCAGTACTTGTGCTGGCGCACGTGAGCACTGGGCGCCACCCCCTGCTCCAGGCTATACGGTCTGTCCCACACCCCCAGTACATCAGCCAGGGTATGCGGCGCGTGCTTGAGCGGGTTGTTCTCCGCTGGCCAGTTGCCTTCCTGCACCTCGCCAATCTCTGCACGAATCGCCAGCATCGCCTCGACGAACCGATCCAGCTCGGCTTTCGACTCACTTTCGGTTGGCTCTACCATCAGCGTACCCGGCACCGGGAACGACATGGTCGGGGCGTGGAAGCCATAGTCCATCAGGCGCTTGGCTACGTCCTCCTCGCTGATGCCAGTCAGTGCCTTCAACGGCCGCAGGTCGAGGATGCATTCATGCGCCACCCGCTGGTTGCGCCCGCGGTAGAGCACCGGGAAGGCGCCGCCCAGCTGGCTGGCCAGGTAGTTGGCCGAAAGGATCGCCACCTCGCTGGCATCGGCCAACTGCGGCCCCATCATGGCAATGTACATCCAGCTGATCGGCAAGATGCTTGCGCTACCCCAGGGCGCAGCGCTGACCGCGCTGTTGTTCGGGTCCAGGCCGGGCACCGGTACCACCGGGTGGCTGGCTACAAACGGCGTGAGGTGCGCGCGGATACCGATCGGCCCCATGCCGGGGCCACCCCCGCCGTGGGGAATGCAGAAAGTCTTGTGCAGGTTCATGTGCGAGACATCGGCACCAATGTCGGCCGGACGCGTCAGCCCCACCTGGGCATTGAGGTTGGCGCCATCCATGTACACCTGGCCGCCGTGCTGATGGACCACTTCGCAAATTTCGCGAATACCCTCTTCGTACACCCCGTGGGTGGACGGGTACGTGACCATCAGGCATGACAGGCGCTCCCCGGCCGCGTGGGCCTTGGCCTTGAGGTCGGCCAGGTCGACGTTGCCGTGCTCGTCGCAATCCACGATCACCACCTCCATGCCCGCCATTTGCGCCGACGCCGGGTTGGTGCCGTGCGCCGACGACGGAATCAGGCACAGCGTGCGCTGTGGCTGGTGGCGGCTGCGATGGTAGCGAGTAATGGCCATCAGGCCTGCGTACTCGCCCTGGGCACCGGAGTTGGGCTGCATGCAGATGGCGTCGAAGCCAGTAATCGCGCACAGCCAGCGTTCGAGTTCATCGATCATCGCCTTGTAACCTGTGGCCTGGGCCGCCGGGGCAAAGGGGTGCATCCGGGCAAAGCCGGGCCAGGTGATGGGGATCATCTCACTGGTGGCGTTGAGCTTCATGGTGCACGAGCCCAGCGGGATCATCGACTGGTTCAGGGCCAGGTCCTTGTTCTCCAACTGCTTGAGGTAGCGCAGCATCTCGGTTTCGCTGTGGTGCAGGTTGAACACCGGGTGAGCGAGAAACCGCGTGCGCCGCACCAGGCCAGCAGGAATGCCTTCGGGCAGGGCCAACTGATCGAGGGCAGCGATCTGCAGGCCGTGGTCCACACCGAGAAAGATGTCGAGCAGGCGCAACACCGTGTGCTCGTTACAGGTTTCGTCCAGGCTCACGCCCAGGTGCCCCCGGCCAAGAATGCGCAAGTTGATGTGCGCGGCTTCAGCGCTTTCGATAATGGCCGCCTGGGCACCGCCTACATCCAGGGTGAGGGTGTCGAAGAAATGCTGGTTGAGCCGCTGGATGCCTTTGGCTTCCAGCCCAGCCGCCAGGATGAAGGTCAGCCGGTGCACGCGCTGGGCGATGCGCTGCAGGCCTTCAGGGCCGTGATACACCGCGTAGAAGCCGGCAATGTTGGCCAACAACACCTGGGCCGTGCAGATGTTGGAGTTGGCCTTCTCGCGGCGGATATGCTGCTCGCGGGTTTGCAGGGCCATGCGCAGCGCCGTGTTGCCACGGGCATCGCGGGACACGCCAATGATGCGCCCCGGCATGGCACGCTTGTAGTCGTCGCGGCAGGCGAAGTAGGCCGCGTGGGGGCCACCGTAGCCCATCGGCACGCCGAAGCGCTGGGTCGAGCCCAGCACCACATCGGCGCCCAGCTCGCCGGGGGGCGCCAGCACCACCAGGCTGAGCAGGTCGGCAGCCACGCAGGCCAGCGCCTGCTGGCTGTGCAGATGGTCGATCAGCGGGCGCAGGTCGCGCACCTCGCCGTGGGTGTCGGGGTACTGCAGCAACGCGCCGAAAACCGCGTGTTTGCCAAGGTTATCCACAGCGTCGACGATCAGTTCGAAGCCAAAGCCCTCGGCGCGGGTCTTCAGCACCGACAGTGTCTGCGGGTGGCAGTGTTGGTCGGCAAAGAAGGCGTTGCTCTTGTTGCGCGCCATCCGCTTGGCCAAGGCCATGGCCTCGGCGGCGGCGGTGGCTTCATCGAGCAGCGAGGCATTGGCCAGCGCCAGCCCGGTGAGGTCGATGACCATTTGCTGGAAGTTCAGCAACGCCTCCAGCCGGCCTTGGGCGATTTCGGGTTGATACGGCGTATAGGCGGTGTACCAGCCGGGGTTTTCCAGCACGTTACGCAGGATGACCGTGGGGGTGATGGTGCCGTGGTAGCCCATGCCGATGAGGCTGGTCCAGACCTGGTTCTGCTCGGCGTATCCGGCGAGCTTGGCCAGGGCGGCCTGTTCGTCCAGCGCCGCTGGCAGGTCGAGGGGGCGATTGAGGCGGATGTCTGGCGGTACGGTCTGCTCGATCAGCTCGTTGCGGCTGGCAACACCCAACACGTTGAGCATGGCCTGCTGCTCTGCGGCATCGGGGCCCAGGTGGCGACGCAGGAAAGGGTTGAGCTCTTGCAGTTGATGCAGGGATGGCGACTGGGACATGACGACGCTCTCTTCCTAGACCAGGTCTCATGGAGACTTACAAGTCTAGGAAGGGATTGCAGATTCTGCGGGGAAACTTGCTTGGTCAGTACCGGCCTCTTCGCGGGCATGCCCGCTCCCACAGGTTGATCAAAGGCCAGCGGCGGGCGCTATCCCTGTGGGAGCGGGCGCGCCCGCGAAGCAGGCGACGCGGTCTTACTCGCCGATAGCGGCCTTGTAGCCAGCAGCATCCAGCAGCTTGTCCAGCTCGGCCGGGTTGCTTGGCTTCAGTTTGAAGATCCACGCGCCGTAAGGTTCTTCGTTGAGCTGCTCCGGGCTGTCGGCCAGCTCTTCGTTGACTGCGATCACTTCGCCACCGATAGGGGCGTAGATGTCCGAAGCGGCCTTGACCGACTCCACCACACCTGCAGCGTCGCCAGCGCCAAACACTTTGCCGACTTCAGCCAGCTCGACGAACACCACATCACCCAAGGCTTCCTGGGCGTGATCGCTGATACCCACGGTCACACTGCCGTCGGCTTCCAGGCGAGCCCACTCATGGCTTTCGGCAAAACGCAGTTCGGCGGGGATATTGCTCATGTCTTGAATTCCTCGATTGGCTCAGCGGTACGCCCGCCGGTTATAAATTGTTCAGATCAGAATCTTGCCGTGGCGCACGAAGGTCGGTTTGACCACCCGCACCGGGTACCATTTGCCGCGGATTTCCACCTCGGCCCGGTCGCCGGTGGCCATGGGTACGCGCGCAAGGGCAATGGACTTGCTCAGCGTAGGTGAGAAACTACCACTGGTGATCTCCCCTTCGCCAATCCCTGCCACACGCACCACCTGGTGGGCACGCAGCACGCCGCGCTCTTCCAGTACCAGGCCGACCAGTTTTTCCTGCACACCCTGTTCGATTTCCGCCAGCAGGCCGGCGCGGCCGATGAAGTCGCGCTCGGCTGGCTCCCAGGCGATGCTCCAGCCGAGGTTGGACGTCAGCGGGGTGTGGGCTTCGTCGATATCCTGGCCGTACAGGTTCATGCCGGCTTCCAGGCGCAGGGTGTCGCGGGCGCCGAGGCCACTGGGGGCGATGCCGGCGCCGACCAGGTCGTTGAAGAATGCCACCGCCTGATCGCCCGGGAAGATGATCTCCAGGCCGTCTTCACCGGTATACCCGGTGCGGGCAATAAACCAGTCGCCCTCGGCAACGCCTTCGAACGGGCGCAGTTCGCGAATCAGTGCTGCGCGCGTGGGGCTGAGCAGGGCTGCCACCTTTTCGCGGGCACGCGGGCCCTGGATGGCGAGAATGGCAAGATCGGGGCGGACCTGGAAGTCCACGGCAAAACCGGCCCGCTGCTGTTGCAGCCAATCGAGCACTCTGGCCCGGGTGGCGGCGTTGGTGACCAGGCGGTAGCCGTTTTCCGTGCGATAGACGATCAAGTCGTCGATCACCCCGCCCTCCTCATGGAGCAGCGGGCTGTATAGCGCCTTGCCGGTTTCTCCGAGGCGGGCCACGTCGTTGGCCAACAAACGCTGCAGCCAGGCAGTTGCGTCGCTGCCATCGACATCGACCACGGTCATGTGGGACACATCGAAAACCCCGCAATCGCTGCGCACCTGGTGGTGCTCCTCGACCTGCGAGCCATAGTGCAGGGGCATGTCCCAGCCACCGAAATCGACCGTTTTGGCGCCAAGCGCCAGGTGCAGGTCATACAAAAGCGTGCGCTGTCCCATGGGTTTCTCCTTCCGGGCGTGGCGAAGCGGCGGCGGTCGATGACGTTTGATCGTCAGCTCTTCTTGTAGGACCCACCACGCGAATGCCGCGCATTGTAGCCGCAAGGACGCAGGCTGGCACCCTCAGTGACTGTAACCGGGTCGATGTGCCGAACGGCGGATCAGGCCGATGACCGGCAGCAAACCCACCAGCACCAGCGTCAATGCGGGCAGCGAGGCACGTGCCCATTCGCCCTCGCTGGTCATCTCGAACACCCGTACCGCCAAGGTGTCCCAGCCGAACGGTCGCATCAGCAAGGTGGCCGGCATCTCCTTGAGCACATCGACGAACACCAGCAGGGCGGCGCTGAGGGCACCGGGCACCAGAAGCGGCAGATACACCTTGAAAAATAATCTTGGCCCACTCACGCCCAGGCTACGGGAAGCCTCGGGCAGTGACGGGCGGATACGCTCCAGGCTGCTTTCCAGCGGCCCGTAGGCCACGGCGATGAAACGCACCAGATAGGCCAACAGCAAGGCCGCAAGGCTGCCCAGCAGCAGCGGCTTGCCTGCCCCGCCCAACCAGCTGGACAGCGGGATGACCAAGTGGTTATCGAGGTAACTGAAGGCCAGCATGATCGACACTGCCAGCACCGAGCCGGGCAAGGCATAGCCCAGATTGGCCAGGCCGACCCCGGCGCGGATACCCCCCGTCGGCGCCTGCCGCCGGGCAAAGGCCAGCAACAGCGCCACGCTCACCGTGACCAGTGCCGCCATGCTGCCCAGGTACAAGGTGTGCAACACCAGACCGACATAGCGCTCGTCCAGGTCATGCCGGCCGCGTTGCCAGAACCACGCCAGCAGCTGCAGCAGCGGGATGACGAAGGCGCAAGCAAACACCAGCAGGCACCAGCCACTGGCCAGCAACGCCTTCACCCCACGCAGGTGGTACAACGCCTGCACCCGCGGTCGCTCGTTGCCGCTGCGGCTGGCACCCCGGGCACGGCGCTCGCCGTACAGCACCAGCATCACCGCCAGCAGCAACAGGCTGGCCAGCTGGGCGGCGCTGGACAGGCTGAAGAAGCCGTACCAGGTCTTGTAGATGGCGGTGGTGAAGGTGTCGAAATTGAACACGGCCACCGCGCCGAAGTCGGCCAGGGTTTCCATCAAGGCCAGGGCAATGCCGGCACCGATCGCCGGCCGCGCCATGGGCAGGGCCACGCGCCAGAACGCTTGCAAGGGCGATAGCCCGAGTACGCGCGCCGCTTCCATCAGGCCTTTGCCCTGGGCCAGGAAGGCCGTGCGCGCCAGCAGGTAGACGTAGGGGTAGAACACCAGCACCAGCACGATGATCACCCCGCCGGTGGAGCGCACCCGCGGCAGGCGCATCGGCCCGAACACCTCACGCAGGGCGCTTTGCACCGGGCCGGCGAAGTCCAGCAGGCCGACGAAGACAAACGCCAGCACATAGGCAGGGATGGCGAACGGCAGCATCAGCGCCCAGTCCAGCCAGCGCCGGCCTGGGAACTCGCAGAGGCTGGTGAGCCAGGCGAGGCTCACGCCTAGCACGGTGACGCCGATACCTACGCCCACCACAAGCGTCAGGGTATTGCCCAACAGGCGGCTCATCTGGGTGTCGAGCAGGTGCGACCAGATCTGCGTATCGATCGACTGCCAGGACAGCAGCAGGACGCTCAGGGGCAGCAGCACCAGGGCGGCGATCAGGGAGACCGGGAGGTACCAGCGGCGTTGGGGGGTGTGGGGCAAGTTCTATGTCTCTGTGGCTGATGTGCGACCGCTTTGCGGTCGTTCGCGGGCATGCCCGCTCCCACAAGGGGCCGCACAACCCTCAAAGGCAGTGCAAAACCTATGGGAGCGGGCATGCCCGCGAAGAGGCCCTTGCAGGCCCCGGAAGGATACGGCCTGGCGCTTAGTTGTAGCCAGCGCGATCCATCAAGCGGATGGCTTCGGCCTGGCGCTTGCCGGCAATTTCCACCGGAATGCTGTCAGCCTTGAAGCTGCCCCACGCCGCCACTTCCTCGGAAGGCTTCACCTTCGGGTTGGCCGGGAACTCCTGGTTGATGTCGGCGAACAGCTTCTGCGCTTCTTCGCCCGTCATCCATTCCACCAGCTTTTTCGCCGCTTCCGGGTGTGGCGCGTGCTTGGTCAGGCCAATACCCGACAGGTTGACGTGCACGCCACGGTCTCCCTGGTTGGGCCAGAAGATCTTCACCGGCAGGTTCGGGTTCTGCTTGTGCAGGCGGCCGTAGTAGTAAGTGTTGACCACGCCCACGTCGCACTGGCCGGCCTCGATGGCCTGGATCACCGCGTTGTCGTCGGAGAACACGTCGGTGGACAGGTTGTTGACCCAGCCTTTGACGATCTGCTCGGTCTTCGCCTCGCCATGGGTCTCGATCAGCGTCGCGGTGAGCGACTGGTTGTACACCTTCTTGGCCGTGCGCAGGCACAGGCGGCCTTCCCACTGTTTGTCGGCCAAGGCTTCGTAGGTGCTCAACTCCTCGGGTTTGACCCGCTCGGTGGAGTAGATGATGGTGCGGGCGCGCAGGCTAAGGCCGGTCCAGTCATGGGACGAGGCGCGGTACTGCGGCGGAATGTTGTTGTCGATGATGTCGGACTTGATCGGCTGCAGGATGCCCATCTGCTCGGCTTGCCACAGGTTGCCGGCATCGACGGTCAACAGCAGGTCGGCCACGCCGTTGTCGCCCTCGGCCTTGATGCGTTGCATCAGCGGGGCTTCCTTGTCGGTGATGAACTTGATCTTGACCCCGGTCTTGGCGGTATAGGCATCGAACACCGGCTTGATCAGCTCGTCGATGCGCGAGGAGTACACCACCACTTCGTCCGCCGCTTGGGCAGTGCCGCCGAACAGGGTCAGGGCCAGGGCGGCCAGTAGGGGCTTGCGTGGCAACATGGGAAGCACTCCTCGGATCGTATGAGAGGTGCGAATGGTAGTGAATCCCATTTTCTGGCTCATCTACCTAGCAGTTACCGGATGTTGCAGAGCTTGCACCGCCCATTGTAGGAGCAGCCTTGCGCTGCGAAAGGGCCGGCAGCCAACCGAGCAAAACTGGCTGGTTTCACTGGCCTCTTCGCAGCACAAGGCTGCTCCTACAAAGCATCGCGCACAGCCTTCAGGCTTTGGCCAGATCCGGCAGATCACCACTCAAACCCAGCGCCTGGCGCACAAACAGCGCCTTGGCCTCCGGCATCTGCTCCACCAGTTTCAACCCGCTGTTACGCAACCAGCGCAACGGCAGCGGGTTGGCCTGGAACAACCGCTCAAAGCCCTCCATTGCCGCCATCAGCGCCAGGTTGTGCGGCATGCGCCGCCGCTCGTAACGGCTCAACACCTTCACACCTGCCAGCCGCTCACCGCGCTCGCAGGCATTGACCAGCACTTCGGCCAGCACCGCAGCATCGAGGAAGCCCAGGTTGACGCCCTGCCCCGCCAGCGGGTGGATGGTGTGCGCAGCATCGCCGATCAAGGCCAGGCCCTCGTCCACATAGCGCTTGGCGTGGCGCTGGCGCAGCGGCACGCACACCCGCGGGTCGGCCTGCAGCACGTCACCCAGGCGCCCCTCGAAGGCCCGCTCCAGGGCCTGCAGGAAGGCGGCTTCATCCAGTGCCATCAACTGCTCGGCATGCTCCGGGGTGGTCGACCACACAATCGAGCACCAATCCTGCTGGCCATCGCGGGTCAACGGCAGAAACGCCAACGGCCCCTCATCGGTGAAGCGCTGCCAGGCCGTGCCCTGGTGCCCGGCACTGCAGCGCACGCTAGTGACGATGGCATGGTGCAGGTAATCCCATTCGCGGGTTTCGCAACCGGCCAGGCGCCGTACCGCCGAATTGGCACCGTCGGCGGCGATCACCAGTGGAGCACGCAGTTGACGGCCATCAGCCAAGGTCAGCAACCACTCGTCCCCCGAGCGACGCAACTGCTCCAGCCGCGCATTGGGCAGCAGGCCGATGTCGCTGTCGTGCAGGCGCTCCAGCAGGCCATCCTGCACCACCCGGTTCTCGACGATATGGCCAAGCACCTGGGCATGCACGCTGGCGGCCGAGAAGTGAATCTGCCCGGTGCCGCTGCCATCCCACACATGCATGTCGGAATACGGCGTAGCACGCCGCTGGGCGATGCCGTCCCACGCGCCGAGGCGCTCGAGGATGCGCTGGCTGGCCGCCGACAGCGCGCTGACACGCGGTTCGAAGGGCGCCTGGGCGTCGAAGGGCTTGACCGTTAGCGGGCCGCCATCGAGCAAGAGGATTTGCAAGCCACTGTGGCGCAACGCCAGGGCCAGTGCGCTGCCAACCATACCGGCACCGACAATCAACAGATCTGCGCGCATTTCCATGCCTTACGCCAGCCTCGCTTGCGGCTTGAGCCGCACGTATAGGGTTTTATCGACCCGCGCCACCAGCTCGCCGGCGCCATCGCGGATATCGACCTGCAATCGCGGCAGGCACTTCTTGCCGGTGGCGGTCTGCTGGCGGATGTCGTCCAGCAGCGCGTCATCGACGTGGAACTCGGCATACACCGGGCCTTTGCCCGGCGAGATGAAATCGATGCTGGCGGCCTTGTCCCAGACGATGTAGTCGCGGCCCAACTGCTCGATCAGCAGCAGCATGTAGAAAGGATCGACCATCGAATACAGGCTGCCGCCAAACTGGGTACCGACATAGTTGCGGTTCCAGCGGGTCAGCTTCATCGCCACCTTGACGCTGCGCAGGTCGGGGCTGATGGACTGCACGCGGATGCCCGCCCCCAGGTACGGCGGGTAGAGGTTCAGCATCCAGCGCAACATGCGCGCACGACGTGCCAGTTTACGCGGGTTGCTCATGCCTGCCCCCGCGGATCGGGGCGGGTGCCCAGGCCCATGGCCTGGCGGGCGAACCAGCTTTTGGCCGGCGGCAGCAGGTCGAGCCCGAGCAGGCCAAGGTTGCGCCCGGCGGCCAGCAACGGCTGGTTGCTGCCGAACAGGCGGGTGACCTGGTCGGAAAAGCCGATGGTCATCGCTTGGTCCAGGCGCTGGCGCTGGGCGTAAGCCTGCAGCGTGGCCAGGTCACCGGGCTGCTGCGGCCCGGCCAGCAACGCGTCCGCCAGCGCCTGCACATCACGCAGCGACAGGTTGAAGCCCTGGCCGGCAATGGGGTGCAGGCTGTGCGCGGCATTGCCCAGTACCACCAGGTGCGGCCGCACCTGTTCCTGGGCCTCGATCAGTGACAGGGGATAAAGGTGCCGGGCGCCGACCTGGCGCAACGCGCCCAGGCGATAGCCAAACACGCCTTGCAGCTCGCGCAGGAAGCTGCGCTCATCGATGTCGGCCAGGCGCCGCGCATCCATGCCCTGGCGGGTCCACACCAGCGCACAGCGGTTTTCCGGCAACGGCAGCAGGGCCATGGGGCCTTCTTCGGTGAAGCGCTCGAACGCCTGGCCGCCGTGGGCTTCACCCGGGGTGATGTTGGCAATCAACGCGCTCTGTTGGTAGGGCGTGTGACGCACGTGAATCCCCAACTGCTCGCGCAGGCCGGAACGGCCACCGTCGGCCAGTACCGCCAGGTCGCATTCCAGCTGGGTGTCGTCATTCAACCCCAGGCGGTAACCGCCTTCGATCGCCTCCATCGAGGTCACTTCCGCCGGGCATCGCCAGCTCACCACGTCGCTGTCCAGCCCTTGCCACAGGCACTGGCCAAGCCAGGCGTTTTCCACCACGTAGCCCAGCGCCGGTACGCCTTCTTCCAGGGCATCCAGGCGGGTGGCCCCGAAACGGCCACGGTCGGAAACGTGAATTTGCCGAATCGGCTCGGCACGGCGGCCGATAGCCTGCCACAGGCCGTGCTGCTGGTAGATCTGCTGGGTGCCGAACGACAACGCCGAAGAGCGCGCATCGTAGCTGGGCTGGAAGCTGTCGCCAGGGGCGAACGGCTCGATCAGCAAGATCTTCCAGCCGCGCGCCTTGGCCCCGGCCTGCAGGGTCAAGGCCAGGCTTGCGCCCACTAGGCCACCGCCAATGATCGCCAGGTTCACGCGGTTCATGCCGCGTCCTTGCGGGCGGCCTGCATCAGCGTCTCGATCTCGGCAACCGTGCGCGGCACGCCCGAAGTCAGGATTTCACAACCTTGCCTGGTCACCACCACGTCGTCCTCGATCCTTACGCCAATGCCGCGCCATTTCTTGGCCACGGCCTGATTGTCGGCGCCTATGTAGATGCCCGGCTCGACGGTCAGCGCCATGCCGGGCTCCAGCACCCGCCACTCACCGCCCACTTTGTACTCGCCCACGTCGTGCACATCCATGCCCAGCCAATGCCCGGCACGGTGCATGTAGAAGGCGCGATAGGCCTCGCTGTCGATCAGCGCCTGCACCTCGCCCGAAAGCAGGCCAAGCTCGACCAGGCCTTCGGTGATGACCTTCACGGTCGCCTCGTGGGCGTGGTTCCAGTGCTTGCCCGGGGCGATTTCGGCAAACGCCGCGGCCTGGGCCTTGAGCACCAGCTCGTAGATGGCCTTCTGCTCGGGCGAGAAGCGCCCGCTGACCGGGAAGGTGCGGGTGATGTCGCTGGCGTAGCAGTCGATTTCGCAACCGGCGTCGATCAGCACCAGGTCGCCATCCTTGAGCGGGGCGTCATTCTGCTGATAGTGCAGGATGCAGCCATTGCGCCCGGCCGCGACAATCGAGCCGTAGGCCGGCATCTTCGCGCCGCCCTTGCGGAACTCGTAATCCAGTTCGGCTTCCAGGCTGTATTCGTGCAGCCCGGCCCGGCAGGCCTGCATGGCCCGCACATGTGCCCGCGCCGAGATGGCTGCGGCGGCACGCATCACCTTCACTTCCGCTGCCGATTTATACAGGCGCATGTCGTGCAGCAGATGATCCAGCGCAACGAACTCGTTCGGCGGCTGCGCGCCCAGGCGGGCCTTGGAGCGGATCACGTTGATCCAGTCCATCAGCCGCCGGTCGAACTCGGGGTTGCTGCCCATGGCGCTGTACACCCGCTCGCGGCCTTCGATCAGGCCCGGCAGGATCTCGTCGATGTCGGTGATGGGGAAGGCATCGTCGGCGCCGAAATCGCGCACCGCGCCTTCCTGGCCGGCCCGTAGCCCGTCCCACAGTTCGCGCTCCGGGTTGCGCTCACGGCAAAACAGTACGTACTCGCCATGTTCACGCCCCGGGATCAGCGCAATGACCGCCTCAGGCTCCGGAAAGCCGCTGAGGTACTGGAAGTCGCTGTCCTGTCGATACACGTGCTCGACGTCGCGGTTGCGGATGGCAACAGCGGCGGCGGGCAGGATGGCGATGCTGTTGGGGACCATCTGCGCCATCAGCGCCTTGCGCCGACGGGCATACTCGCCCTTGGGAATGTGGCTCATGGGCAGACTACCCCCGGTTGATCAGTGCAGCGATGGCTTGGGCGCGGGTGCGGCCGGCTTGGCCAGCTCGGAGAACAGCAGCAGAGGCGCCACGCGCAGGTACTCCATGACTTCCATGTAGTCGCTCTCGCCGTCCTCGGACTCTTCGAGGGCTTCCTGTACCTGGGAAATGGCCACCAGGTCCTGCAGCACATCCTTGGCTTCGTCAGACAAGTCCTTGCCGCCGGCATTCAGGCCGAAACCGGTAATGAAGCCTTGGCACCACTGGCCCAGCGCGGTGGCGCGGTCGCTCAGGGCGGCGTCGTCGGAAGGCAGCAACAGGACGATGGCCATGTCGTCGCTGGTCAGCTCGCCCTTGACCATTTCCTGCAGGCCGATCAGGGCGTTGCGCACGGTGTCACCGGGCTCGTTTTCCAGCAGCTGGGCGGCATCGGCCAGCCAGGCATCGGCGTCGAAGCCGGCGCCGGCGCAGCTGCGGCCGACCAGCAGGCCGTGCAGTTCGGCCGGGGTGACAGGATGACCATTGCTCGAGAGCAGCATGGCGAAGGCGATGTAAGGCGATTGGGTATTGGGCATGGGCAGCTAGGCGCCAGACGGCGCAATGACTAGAATGGAGACCTTGTATCCTAGCACCGGCAGGCGCGCCAAGACCATCGGCACTGGCCGTCGCCGCCCAGGGAGAGGCATCATCGCCAGGTGACTCAACGACGGAGCGAATCGAGTGCAACCCACGCAAGAGAACGACCTTCAGGCACTGATGAGCCGATTCGAGTTGCTGATCGAACGCGTCGAGCAACTAAAACGGCAAAATGCACTCCTAGTAGCTCAGGAAAAATCCTGGCGCGAAGAGCGCGCCCACCTCATCGAAAAGAACGAGATCGCCAAGCGCAAGGTCGAGTCGATGATCTTACGCCTCAAGGCTCTGGAGCAAGACTCATGAGTTCAAGCAATAGCGTCACCGTGCAGATTCTCGACAAGGAATACTCGATCATCTGCCCGCCGGAAGAGCGCAACAACCTGGTCAGCGCCGCGCGCTACCTGGACGGCAAGATGCGCGAGATCCGCAGCAGCGGCAAGGTGATTGGCGCCGACCGCATCGCGGTCATGGCGGCATTGAACATTACCCACGAAATGCTGCATCGCCAGGAAGACCGCGCCGAAGCCCCGGCCAGCGGCGCCAACCGCGAACAGGTGCGTGACCTGCTGGATCGGGTAGACAAGGCTTTGTCCGACGACACGGATACCAAAATCGGCTGAGATTGGTATACTGGCGCCACTCCCTGGTGGATGCGCCAGTCGGTTATGTCCCTGAGCCGATACGCACAACCACGGGGGTTGCACGCTGGGGCCGGTGTGCATGTCCGCCCGACGGAAAGCCTTAACGCCCCCTGCAATCTCCACCTTGAACTTTCGGGTTCAAGGGCTACACCGACAGCGGTCTGATCGGGGAGCCTGAATTTTTTTGCCCGCCCTTCAGGCGGGCAATTCGTTTTGGCCGACCGTCCAGTGCCGGCCAGTACATCTGGGATCGCCCGTGCCATGACCGACACCGCGCCGCTTACCCGCCCCCAGCTCCGTCGCCTGCTTCGCAATGCCCGCCGCGCCCTTACCCCTGCCCAGCAACGCAAGGCCACCCTCGGCCTGTACCGCCAGCTGGCGCAACACCCATTGTTCCGCCGCGCCCGCCACATTGCCTTGTACCTGCCCAACGACGGCGAAATCGACCCTTGCCTGCTGCTGCGCGAAGCCCAGCGTCGGGGCAAGCGTACCTACCTGCCGGTGCTGCACGCCTGGCCGCGCACGCGCATGGTATTCCAGCGGTTCGAGCAGGGCGAAAAGCTCAAGCCCAACCGCTTCCGTATTCCCGAGCCGGTGACCGACCGCAAGCGGCAGCGACCGGTCTGGGCGCTGGACCTGGTCCTGCTACCGCTGGTCGGTTTTGACGAAGTGGGCGGGCGTCTGGGAATGGGCGGCGGCTTTTATGATCGCAGCCTGGCCTACCAGGCGCGTCGGCAAACCTGGAAAAAACCATTGCTGCTGGGGCTGGCGCACGAATGCCAGAAAGTCGAGCGGCTGGCGCAGGCCAGCTGGGATGTACCACTGCAGGGGACGGTCTCGGACCGTGGCTGGTACCTGGCACCGCGTTGAGCGGCGCCAGCGGGGGCATCAACGTTGTGGCTGGCTGGCGTCGACCGGCATCTGGTAGGCGCTGTCCAGCTTGCGCTCCCACAAACCCTGCGCATAACCGGTAGTGACCACACCCAGGCCAAAAATGAACACCAGGATCCACAGCAGATCCGGCTTTTTGCGTTGATTCATTGAAGATTGCCCCCCAGGCAAACTGTTCAGTGCTTGGCGATTTTCTGGGTATCGCCAGCGCATCGCGCTTTAAACGGGGCGCATTTTCCGACAACCTGCGTCCGCACGCAAACCTTGACGCCAACCGGCTGTCGGTTTCGTGCAACAGGTTATTTCAAACCTTTTCAGGAGCAGCATCCATGGCCTACTGGCTGATGAAATCCGAGCCCGACGAACTCTCCATCGAGGGCCTCGGCCGCCTTGGCGAAGCGCGCTGGGACGGCGTGCGCAACTATCAGGCGCGTAATTTCCTGCGGGCCATGAATGTGGGTGACGAATTCTTCTTCTATCACTCCAGCTGCCCGCAACCGGGCATCGCCGGTATTGCCAGAGTCACCCGCGCGGCGTACCCCGACCCCACCGCGCTGGACCCCCAAAGCCACTACTACGATGCCAAGGCCACGGCCGACAAGAACCCGTGGAGTGCGGTGGATGTGGCCCATGTGCAAACCCTGCCACGGGTGCTGGAACTGGGCAGGTTGAAGCAGCAGTCCGGGCTGGCCGAGCTGCCGCTGGTGCAGAAAGGCAGCCGCCTGTCGGTGATGCCCGTGACACCCGAACAATGGGCGGTGATTGTCGCGTTGCTTTGAAACAGTGGCTAAGGTCAAGGGTTTGACCGATATCAACACGCCACGAATGGCCCCGCGACATGATGTGGTGTGCAAAACCGCAAGGATGCAGATCGATGAACCGATACGCCCCCAGAATCTTCGCCACCGCGCTGATCGCCCTGCTCGCTGCAGCCGCAGGGCTGGGGTACTGGAAGTCGCTCCACGACCAGCTGCCCGAAGGCCTGAGCATGGGCAACGGCCGCCTCGAAGCCACCGAAGTGCAGATCGCCAGCAAGGTCCCCGGCCGCCTGGCCGAAGTGCTGGTCGACGAAGGCGACAAAGTCACCCGCGGCCAGCTACTGGCGCGCATTGACACCCGCACCATGGAAGCCCAGCGCACCCAGGCCGAAGCCGAAGTGCTGCGCGCGCGGGAAAACTACGCCGCGGCCCAGGCCAGCGTGCAGCTGCGCCAGAGCGAACTGTTGCTAGCCAGCCAGGACCTCAAGCGCGTGCGCGAAATCTTCCAGCGCAAATACGCCAGCCAGCAACTGCTCGACCAGCAACAGGCACGCTTTGACACCGCCAACGCCGCCGTGGTCGCCGCCCGCGCCCAGCTGGCAGCGATCAAAGCCGCCATCGGCGCAGCCGAAGCCCAGGTGGCCCAGCTCACCAGCGAAATCGACGACAGCAGCCTGCGTGCGCCCATCAACGGCATTATCCAGCTGCGCCTGGCCGAGCCCGGTGAAGTGCTGGGTGCCGGCGGCCGCGTGCTGATGCTGATCGACCCCAGCGACCAGTACATGAACCTGTACCTGCCGGCTTCCACCAGCGGCACGCTGACCGTAGGCGACCAGGCGCGCATCGTACTCGACGCTCTGCCCGAGCGCGCTTTGCCGGCCAAGGTGGCCTTTGTCGCAGCCAAGGCCCAGTTCACCCCCAAGCAGGTCGAAACCCGCGACGAGCGGCAAAAGCTGGTGTTCCGCGTCAAGCTTCGCCTGACCGACCCCGGCGCAGTGCCGCAGGCCAAACCGGGTATGCCAGGCGCCGGGTATGTGCGCACGGCTGAGGTGGACTGGCCGGCCAACCTGCAATGAACGCCCCGGCACTGCTGGCCGAGGGCATCGGCCACCGCTACGGCGACCTGGTGGCCCTGCACACCCTCGGCTTCAGCCTGCCTGCGGGCACCCGCTGCGCGCTGATCGGCCCTGACGGCGCCGGCAAATCGACCTTGCTGGGGTTGATCGCCGGCGTCAAACGCCTGCAACAGGGCGAGCTGCAGGTGCTGGGTGGCTCGATCCGCCAGCGCCGTCATCGCGCGGCGCTGTACCCGAAAGTAGCGTTCATGCCGCAGGGGCTGGGCAATAACCTGTACCCGGAGCTGTCGATCAGCGAGAACATCCGCTTTTTCGCCACCCTGTTCGGCCTGGGCCGCAGCGAGTGCGAACAGCGCATGGCCAACCTGCTGCAGGCCACCGACCTGCAACGCTTTGCCGAGCGCCCGGCCGGCAAGCTGTCAGGTGGCATGAAGCAGAAGCTGGGGCTGTGCTGCGCGCTGATCCACGAGCCGGACCTGCTGATCCTCGACGAACCCACCACCGGCGTCGACCCGCTGTCGCGGCGGCGCTTCTGGGAGCTGGTCGAGCAGGTTCGCGCACAGCGCCCGCAACTGACCCTGCTGGTGGCTACCGCCTACATGGAAGAAGCCGAACAGTTCGAGCATTGCCTGATGCTCGATGGCGGCCGACTGCTGGCCGCAGGGCCAAGCCACGAACTGGCCGCAGTCACCCCCAGCGGCAAGCTGGACGACGCCTTCACCCATTACCAAGGTGCGGGCAAGGCGCAGCATCAACCCTTGCACATCCCGCCGCGCCCGGCCACAGATGGCCCGGTCGCCATCGAGGCCCACGACCTGACACTGCGCTTTGGCGACTTCACGGCGGTGAACAAGGTCAGTTTCGCCATTGGCCGTGGCGAGATCTTCGGCTTCCTTGGCTCCAACGGCTGCGGCAAGACCACCACCATGAAAGTGCTCACCGGGCTGATGCCCGCCAGCGAGGGCAGCGCCAGCCTGCTCGGCCGCCCGGTGGACGCCAGTGACCTGGGCACGCGCAAGCGGGTCGGGTTCATGTCGCAGAGTTTCTCGCTGTATGGCGAGCTCAGCACCCGGCAGAACCTGGCCTTGCATGCCCGCCTGTTCGACTTGCCCAAAGCCGAGAGCGCCCAACGCATCGATGAGCTGATCGAGCGCTTCGACCTCGCCGCTATTGCCGACCAACCGTCCGGCGCCCTGCCCCTTGGCCTGCGCCAGCGCCTGTCATTGGCGGTGGCGGTACTGCATCGCCCGGAAGTGTTGATTCTCGATGAACCGACCTCCGGCGTCGATCCAGCCGCTCGCGACGACTTCTGGCGCCTGCTGGTGCAATTGTCACGCGAACAGGGCGTGACCATTTTCCTCTCCACCCACTTCATGAACGAAGCCCAGCGCTGCGACCGCATCTCGTTGATGCATGCCGGGCGGGTACTGGCCTGCGACACCCCCGATGCCCTCCAGCGCCAGTACCACGGTGACACTTTGGAGGACGCGTTCGTGCGTTGCCTGGAGCAGGCCCAGGAGCTCGCGCCGCCAGCCACGGACAACGCCGTGCTGGAGCAGGCAGCCACGCCCGCTCCGCCGCTGCGCCAGGGCTTCAGCCTGCGCCGCCTGCTGGCGGTGGCCAGCCGTGAGGGCAAGGAACTGCTGCGCGACAAGGTACGCCTGGCCTTCGCCCTGGCAGGCGCGCTGTTCATGATGGTGATCTTCGGCTACGGCATTTCGCTGGATGTAGAAAACCTTGCCTTCGCCGTGTACGACCAGGACCAGAGCCCGCAAAGCCGGGCCTACCTTGAGGCCTTCCGTGGCTCACGCTATTTTGCCGAACAGGCGCCGATTCGTGACAGCCGCGAGATGCACCAGCGCTTGCAACGCTCGGAAATCAAACTGGCGCTGGAGATTCCGCCCGGCTTTGGCCGCGACCTGTACGCCGGGCGCCAACCGGTGGTGGCGGCCTGGCTCGACGGCGGCATGCCGTTCCGCGCAGAAACCAGCCGCAACTACGTGGAAGCCGTGCACCAGGCCAACCTTGAGCAACTGGCAAAGGCCAGCCCAGAGCCGCAGCCGCGTCAGGAGCTGGTACGCCTGGAAACACGTTTTCGTTACAACCAGGACGTGGTCAGCGTGAATGCCATCGGCCCCGGCGTGATGGCGCTGATCCTGGCCTTCATCCCCGCCATGCTCACCGCGCTGGGCATTGTCCGCGAGAAAGAGCTCGGCTCCATCACCAACTTCTACGCCACCCCCCTCACTCGCCTGGAGTTCCTGCTTGGCAAGCAGATGCCTTACCTGGCCGTGAGCCTGGTCAACCTGGCGCTGCTGGTGGCCATGAACCGCTGGCTGTTCGCCGTGCCGCTCAAGGGCAGCGTGCTGGCCCTGGCCTGTGGTGGCGTGGCCTACCTGCTGGCTACCACCAGCCTGGGGCTGTTGATCTCGGCCTTCACCCGCACCCAGATCTCGGCCATCCTGGGCACCATGATCATCACCAGCCTGCCAACCATCCAGTTTTCCGGGCTGATCGTGCCACGCTCGTCGCTGGATGGCGCAGCGGCGGTGATGGGTCAGCTGTTCCCGGCGGGCTACTTCCTCGATATCGCGGTCGGCACCTTCACCAAGGCGCTGGGGCTGCGTGAGCTGTGGCCGCAGTGCCTGATCCTGCTGGGCTTCTTCGCTGCCTTCACGGGCCTGAGCCTGGCCATGTTGAAGAAGCAGGAGGCCTGACATGTCGCGCCTGAACCACACCCTGCGCCTGGGCCTGAAAGAACTGACCAGCCTGCGCCATGACAGCGTCCTGCTGCTGTTCCTGCTATATGCCTTCAGCGTGGCGATCTACATGCCGGCAGCCGGCTCGGTGATCGGCGTACACAACGCCAGCGTGGCGGTTGTGGATGAAGACCATAGCCTGCTCTCGCGCAAGCTCAGCGAAGCCCTGCAACCGCCCGAGTTCCAGCCAGCCGTGCCGCTGCCCGCAGAACGCCTGGACCAGGCCATGGACAGCGGCGAGTACACCTTCGTGATCAACGTACCGGTGAACTTCCAGAGCGACCTGCTGGCCGGGCGCTCGCCGGAGCTGCAGGTCAACGTCGACGCCACGGCCATGAGCCAGGCGTTCATGGGCGCCGGCTACATTGGCCGCATCTTCGAGCGCGAGCTGCTCGACTACAGCCAGCGCGGCAACGTGCAAAGCCCGGTGCTGATCAACCCCAAGGCGCTGTTCAACCCCAACCTTGAGGGGGGCTGGTTCCTGGCGGTGATCCAGATCGTCAACAACATCACCATCCTGGCGATCATCCTCACCGGCACCGCGCTGCTGCGCGAGCGTGAGCATGGCACGCTCGACCACCTACTGGTTCTGCCGCTCACCGCACTGGAAATCATGCTGGCGAAAATCGGCAGCAACGCGCTGGTGGTGGTGATCTGCACGTGGGTTTCGCTGGTGGTGGTCGTGAAAGGCGCGCTGGGTGTGCCGCTGTCCGGCTCGATGGGGCTGTTTCTGGCCGTGACCGCGCTGTACCTGTTCGCCAGTACCGCGCTGGGCATCTTCCTCGCCACCCTGGCACGCTCGACGCCGCAGTTCGGCCTGCTGGCAATCCCGGTGATCATCCCGATGCTGTTGCTGTCTGGCGGCAGCACACCCCTGGACAGCATGCCCCAATGGCTGCAATGGGTGATGCAGGGGTCACCGTCAACGCACTTTGTCAGCCTGGGTACTGCGATCCTGTTCCGGGATGCCGACTGGGCGGTGGTATGGCCGGATATCCTGGCGCTGGCGCTGATTGGCCTGGTGTTTTTCAGCGTCGCCCTGGCGCGGTTTCGCCGTAGCCTGGCGTCCTGACACCTCAGGATCTATGATCGGCAACTGTGGGAGCGGGCAAGCCCGCGAACACCGGCGAAGCCGGTGCCATTCACCGCGCCGCCCGCTCCCACATTGATCACTGCACGATCAGGTTGTTGAACAGCAGGTCTTCGACGATCGGCTTGCCTTCTTCCGCTTCCAGCACCTGCTGCACCTGCTTCAAAGCCTCCTGGCGAAGGTGTTCCTTGGCCTCGACGTTGCTCATGTTGTCCACGGTCTGCTGGGTGAACAGTGCTACCAGCTGGTTGCGGATCAGCGGTTCGTGATGCTTTACCGCCTTGGCCGCTTCGTCACCGGTCACGCGCAGGGCCACGTCGGCCTTGTACACGCGCAGCCGCGGGCCGCCGTCGAGGGCATAGTTGCCGACAAAGGGCGGGCTCAGGCTGATGTAGGCGACCTTGGGCGCCCCTTCCTTGGCTTCCTCGGCCATGGCCGCAGCCGGCAGCAGCAGCGCCAGTACCATCAAGATCCACGCTTTCACGAATTCGCTCCTCAATACAGTTGGCGCCAGCTTACCCAGCACGCCGCTCAAACCCAAGCCCGGGCTTATGCCGGCCCATCAGGGCGGGCCATGCTCGTTGACCCGGCAAGCGGCCCTCCTACACTTATCGGCCACTACCCGCAAAGGAATAGCCCCGATGAAAGCTGTGTTGTGCAAAACCCTGGGTCCGGCGCGCGATCTGGTACTGGAAGACGTGGCCAGCCCGCAGCCCAGGAAAAACGAGATCCTGCTGGATGTGCAGGCCGCCGGTGTCAATTTCCCCGACACCCTGATCATCGAAGGCAAATACCAGTTCCAGCCACCGCTGCCGTTCTCACCCGGCGGCGAAGCCGCAGGCGTGGTGGCCGCAGTCGGGGAAAAAGCCGGCGCGCTGAAGGTCGGCGACCGGGTCATGGCGCTCACCGGCTGGGGTGCTTTCGCCGAGCAGGTGGCGGTGCCTTTCTACAACGTACTGCCGATCCCGGCCAGCATGGACTTCACCACCGCTGCCGCCTTCGGCATGACCTATGGCACCTCGATGCACGCCCTGCGCCAGCGCGGCCAACTGCAAGCAGGCGAGACGCTGCTGGTACTGGGCGCATCCGGTGGGGTCGGTCTGGCGGCGGTGGAAATCGGCAAGGCCATGGGCGCGCGGGTGATCGCGGCAGCCAGCAGTGCCGAGAAACTGGCCGTGGCCAAGGCGGCCGGGGCAGATGAGCTGATCGACTACACCCAGGCCAGCCTGCGCGAAGAAATCAAGCGGCTGACCGGTGGCCAGGGCGTGGACGTCATTTACGACCCAGTGGGGGGCGAGCTGTTCGAGCAGGCAGTGCGCGGGCTGGCCTGGAATGGCCGGCTGCTGGTGGTGGGTTTTGCCAGCGGCAGCATTCCACAGCTGGCGGCCAACCTGGTGCTGCTCAAGGGCGCGGCGGTGCTGGGGGTGTTCTGGGGGGCGTTTGCACAGCGCCAGCCCGAGGATAACGCGGCCAACTTCAAGCAGCTGTTTGCCTGGCATGCCGAAGGTAAGTTGAAGCCGCTGGTGTCGCAGACTTATCCACTGGCCGAGGCCGGGGCTGCCATCGAGAAACTGGGGCAGCGGCAGGCTGTGGGTAAGTTGGTGGTGCTGATGCATTGATTTTTCTGGGGCCGCACAGCGGCCCCAGAAACTCAAACTTCACGCAGGTTATGGCAACGCCTGAACCGCGCCTCCAGGTTGCGATCGGGCATCTGGTGGCTGCGCAAGGCATTCAAGGTCTGCTCGACATAGTCGCGCGTGGTGCCATAACGCCCCTTGGCACTGGCCAGGATCTGGCTGAGCAGGGTATCCGGCAGGTTGCCCGCGTAGCACGGCAAATGCCGCTCCAGCACAAAGCCCAAGGCCTGTACCTTGCTGCCATCGCCCAGCCGGCAGTTGAGCCAATGCGGCCGATAGGCCGGGTACGGCATCTCGCGTTGCCACAAGGCCATCAGCGAGTCGTCCAGGTTGCTCTCATCCAGCCGGTAGGCAAAACCGCTGCAAGAACCACCGCGGTCCAGGCCAAACACCAGGCCGGGGGTTTCCGGGGTGCCACGATGTTCGTGCGACCACAGGTACAAGCCGCGGTGATAACCATGTACCCGTGCGCGCTGGCGCTCCACCGAATTGCACTCCGGGCGCCAGATCAGCGAACCATAGGCAAACAGCCACACCGGCCCGCCCTGATGCCGAGACATGGTCGTCTTCATGGAGTTGAACAACTGGTCGCGAGTATGTTGCTGACCAAAGTCGAGTGCCGGAGGATATGAAACTTGCCAAGACATACTTTCAATTGCCGACATAAGCTGCCGCCATTATCCCTGTGAACTACAGATGTAGCGAGATTCGCTCAAACTGCGGCCCCAAGCCTTGTACCAAGGGCGCTTGCAGTAACCATAGGCTAGAAATGCAGGAATACTCAAGCCCTGTGGCAATACTTTAATGCGCGGTTCCGACGACTGGGGAAGTACTGTTTCGGCAACGGTTAAAGTTATTAGCCAAGGCGGTAACAATTACCGCCTTATACCCACTTTTTGCAACTTCGGTTATTAACCGCGTGGCGCGTAGGCAAACACATCCGCACGCATGCGGTGTGCATCCATGCCGGCTTCGACCAGGGCGTCGAGGGTGGCGTAGATCATGTTCGGTGAACCGCTGGCATACACATGCACCGTATTGAGGTCGGCGATGTCCTCGCAGACCGCCTCATGCAGCATGCCGCAGCGGCCCTCCCAGCCGCACAGGTCACTGACGACCCGGTGCAGGAACAGGTTGGGCAGGCGCTGCCATTCGTCCCAGTGCTCGATCTGGTAGAAGTCTTCGGGCCGGCGCACACCCCAGTACAGGTGTACCGGGTACTTGAAACCGTTGGCTCGGCAATGCTCGAGCAGGCTGTGCATCTGGCCCATGCCGGTGCCGGCGGCAATCAATACCAGCGGCCCGTCGGGCAGCTCGGCCAGGTGGGTGTCGCCAAACGGCATTTCGATGCGTGCCAGGCCGTCACGCTTGAGCTGCTCGATCAGTTGCAATGCACTGGGCTCACGCGCCAGCACGTGCAGCTCCAGCTCACGCCCGGCGTGGGGTGCGGAGGCCAGCGAAAACGCGGCCGGCTTGCCGCCTTCGCGCTCGATCATCAGGTACTGCCCGGCGTGGTAACGCAGTGGCTTGCCGGCTGGCGCACGCAGGCGCACCCGCCAGACGTCGCCACCCACGTCGACGCATTCAGTGACGCTGCACGCCAGCTTGCGCACCGGCAGCTCGCCCAGGGCGAGCACGCCATCCCAGAGCAACACACAGTCCTCCAGCGGCTCGGCAATGCAGGTGAACAGCTCGCCATGGTCACGGACTTCGCCGTCCTGGCGTACCCGCCCTTCGACCAACAACGCGGCGCAGACATGGCAATTGCCATTGCGGCAGCTATTCGGGCAGTCATAGCCCAACCGCCGCGCTCCATCCAGGATCCGTTCCCCGGGTTCGAGCGCCAGCACCGCCCCGGACGGCTGCAACGTTACCTGCATCAATCTATTCCCAACTGATCCCACAGCTCATCGATACGGCGGGTGACGGCTTCGTCCTTGACAATGACCCGCCCCCATTCGCGTGTAGTCTCGCCCGGCCACTTGTGCGTGGCGTCCAGGCCCATCTTCGACCCCAGCCCCGATACCGGCGACGCGAAGTCCAGGTAGTCGATCGGCGTGTTGTCGATCATCACCGTATCACGCTTGGGGTCCATGCGCGTGGTGATGGCCCAGATCACATCGTTCCAGTCACGGGCGTTGATATCGTCATCGGTGACAATAACGAACTTGGTGTACATGAACTGTCGCAGAAACGACCACACACCCAGCATCACGCGCTTGGCGTGGCCCGGGTACTGCTTTTTCATGGTGACCACCGCCATGCGGTACGAGCAGCCTTCCGGCGGCAGGTAGAAGTCGGTGATTTCCGGGAACTGCTTCTGCAAAATCGGCACGAACACTTCGTTCAGCGCCACACCGAGAATCGCCGGTTCATCTGGCGGGCGGCCGGTGTAGGTGCTGTGATAGATCGGCTTCTGCCGGTGGGTGATGCGCTCGACGGTGAACACCGGGAAGCTGTCCACTTCGTTGTAGTAGCCGGTATGGTCGCCATACGGGCCTTCCGGGGCCATTTCGCCCGGGTGGATCACGCCTTCCAGAATGATTTCGGCGGTGGCCGGTACCTGCAGGTTGCTGCCACGGCACTTGACCAGCTCGGTGCGATTGCCGCGCAGCAGGCCGGCGAAGGCATATTCGGAGAGGGTGTCCGGCACCGGGGTCACGGCACCGAGGATGGTTGCCGGGTCAGCACCCAGGGCCACGGCAACCGGGAACGACTGGCCGGGGTTTTTCTCGCACCACTCACGATAGTCGAGGGCGCCCCCACGGTGGCTCAGCCAGCGCATGATGACCTTGTTGCGGCCAATGACCTGCTGGCGGTAGATGCCCAGATTCTGGCGGTCCTTGTTCGGGCCGCGGGTGACGGTAAGGCCCCAGGTGATCAGCGGCGCCACGTCGCCTGGCCAGCAGTGCTGGATCGGCAGTGCGCCGAGGTCGACGTCGTCACCCTCGACCACCACTTCCTGGCATACCGCGTCCTTGACCACTTTCGGTGCCATCGACACGACTTTCTTGAAGATCGGCAGCTTCGACCAGGCGTCCTTCAGGCCCTTGGGTGGCTCGGGCTCCTTGAGGAAGGCCAGCAACTTGCCGATTTCGCGCAGTTCATCGACCGACTCGGCGCCCATGCCCATGGCCACGCGCTCTGGCGTGCCGAACAGGTTGCCCAGCACCGGGATGTCAAAGCCGGTGGGCTTTTCGAACAGCAATGCCGGGCCTTTCGCACGCAGGGTGCGGTCGCAGACCTCTGTCATTTCCAGGACTGGGGAGATCGGAACCTGGATGCGCTTGAGTTCGCCGCGCTGCTCCAGGCCACGGATGAAGTCGCGCAAGTCGCGATACTGCATGCATGAGCCTCGTGTTGGCCGTATCGGTCGGGGTGCAGAGTGTAGCGCCGTTCGGCACCTAATGGCCAAAAATGACTTGGGGCCGCTTCGCGCCCCATCGCGGCACAAGGCCGCTCCTACAGGTAGTGCGTAATCCTGTAGGAGCGGCCTTGTGCCGCGATGGGCTGCGAAGCAGCCCCAATCGATTCCTGCTGGCGAAGCTTACTTGCGCTTCATCGACAAGAAGAACTCGTCGTTGGTCTTGGTCTGCTTGAGCTTGTCGACCAGGAACTCGATGGCAGCGATTTCGTCCATCGGGTGCAGCAGCTTGCGCAAAATCCACATGCGCTGCAGTTCGTCGTCGGCAGTCAGCAGCTCTTCGCGGCGGGTACCGGAACGGTTGATGTTGATGGCCGGGAACACGCGCTTCTCGGCGATGCGGCGGTCCAGCGGCAGCTCCATGTTGCCGGTGCCCTTGAACTCTTCGTAGATCACTTCGTCCATCTTCGAGCCGGTTTCGACCAGCGCGGTGGCGATGATGGTCAGCGAACCGCCTTCCTCGATGTTACGCGCGGCGCCAAAGAAGCGCTTCGGCTTCTCCAGGGCGTGGGCGTCGACACCACCGGTCAGCACCTTGCCCGAGCTCGGGATCACGGTGTTGTAGGCACGCGCCAGACGGGTGATGGAGTCCAGCAGGATGACCACGTCCTTCTTGTGCTCGACCAGGCGCTTGGCCTTCTCGATCACCATTTCGGCAACCTGCACGTGGCGGGTTGGCGGCTCGTCGAAGGTGGAAGCAACCACTTCGCCGCGCACGGTGCGCTGCATTTCGGTCACTTCTTCCGGGCGCTCGTCGATCAGCAGCACGATCAAGTGGCACTCGGGATTGTTACGGGTGATGTTGGCCGCGATGTTCTGAAGCATGATGGTCTTGCCCGCTTTTGGCGGGGCGACGATCAGGCCACGCTGGCCTTTGCCGATCGGGGCGCACAGGTCGATGACGCGACCGGTCAGGTCTTCGGTGGAGCCGTTACCGGCTTCCATCTTCAGGCGCTTGTTCGGGAACAGCGGCGTCAGGTTTTCGAACAGGATCTTGTTCTTCGCGTTTTCCGGACGGTCGAAGTTGATGGTATCAACCTTCAGCAGAGCGAAGTAACGCTCCCCTTCCTTCGGCGGGCGGATCTTGCCGACGATGGTGTCGCCGGTACGCAGGTTGAAACGGCGGATCTGGCTGGGCGAGACGTAGATATCGTCCGGGCCGGCCAGGTAGGACGCATCAGCCGAGCGCAGGAAACCGAAACCATCCTGGAGAATCTCCAGCACGCCGTCACCCGAAATCTCTTCGCCGCTCTTCGCGTGCTTCTTCAGCAGGGCGAAGATCACGTCCTGTTTGCGCGAACGGGCCATGTTCTCGATGCCCATCTGTTCGGCCATTTCCAAAAGATCGGTAATCGGCTTTTGCTTGAGTTCAGTCAGGTTCATAAGGGGAGTGACGTAATCATGTAAGAAGGGAGAATTAAGCTTCTGGCTTAATGAGGCCGCGCCGCTAGATGGCGACAGGATCGCGTACTGATTCGAATTAGGGATGCTTCGGCGACGGCGTGTAGAGGGCACTGGAAAAGCAGTGCGAGGCCGAATGTAACACTTGCTTTTTTCTGCGTCTAGTGCTCTGGAAAAGAAAAACCCCGCATTTGCGGGGCTTTTTTCACATCACAGGTGGGCGTCGAGGAACGCGGCCAGCTGCGACTTGGAAAGCGCGCCAACCTTGGTGGCTTCGACGTTACCGTTCTTGAACAGCATCAGCGTCGGGATACCACGCACGCCGTGCTTGGCCGGGGTTTCCTGGTTCTCGTCGATATTCAGCTTGGCGACGGTCAGCTTGCCCTCGTAGGTAGCAGCGATATCGTCCAGAACCGGAGCGATCATCTTGCATGGGCCGCACCATTCAGCCCAGTAGTCGACCAGCACCGGGCCTTGAGCCTGCAGTACGTCGGCTTCGAAGCTGGCGTCGGTGACGTGTTTGATTTTGTCGCTCATGGAAATCTCCAAGGTCGTAAGCAATAAAAAACGTTGCCCATCATAGCCGCCCCCGCCGCCGACAGGAAGCCACGGACGATTGACTGTAACTATAGTTGTGCAAGACGCCGCGAATCGAAACTGTCATACAGCCGTCATAGAATCGAATGGCACATTGCCTTGCATCAAGGCGAGCATATCGGCTGCGTGTCACGCGTTGGCGTCAGCCTGCTATCGTGGCACGATTGCCGGGTTAACGACCGAGAACAACCAGATCATGCCGCATACCATCGCGAAGAACCTGTCCCTGATCGCCGCCATCGACCTTGGCTCCAACAGTTTTCACATGGTCGTGGCCAAGGCCCACCATACCGAAATCCGCATTCTCGAGCGGCTCGGCGAGAAGGTTCAGCTTGCCGCCGGCATCGACGAAGAACGCAAACTCAGTGAAGAGGCAATGGAACGAGGCCTGGATTGCCTCAAGCGCTTTTCGCAGCTGATCAACGGCATGCCCGCAGGCTCCGTGCGTATCGTCGGTACCAACGCCTTGCGCGAAGCGCGCAACCGTACCGAATTCATCCAGCGCGCCGAAGCCATCCTCGGCCACCCGGTGGAGGTCATCTCCGGCCGTGAAGAGGCGCGCCTGATCTACCTGGGTGTGTCGCACACCCTGGCCGACACCCCCGGCAAGCGCCTGGTGGCGGACATCGGCGGCGGCAGTACCGAGTTCATCATCGGCCAGCGCTTCGAGCCGCTGCTGCGCGAAAGCCTGCAGATGGGCTGCGTCAGCTTCACCCAGCGCTACTTCCGCGACGGCAAGATCACCCCGGCCCGCTACGCCCAGGCCTACACGGCCGCGCGCCTGGAACTGATGAGCATCGAGCATGCCCTGCATCGCCTGACCTGGGACGAGGCCATCGGCTCGTCCGGCACCATCCGCGCCATCGGCGCCGCCATCAAGGCCGGTGGCCTGGGCAATGGTGAGGTCAACGCCGAGGGCCTGGCCTGGGTCAAGCGCAAGCTGTTCAAGCTGGGGGAAGTCGACAAGATCGACTTCGACGGCATCAAGCCGGACCGCCGCACGATCTTCCCGGCGGGCATGGCCATTCTCGAAGCGATTTTCGACGCGCTGGAACTGCAGCGCATGGACCACTGTGACGGCGCCCTGCGCGAAGGTGTGCTGTTCGACCTGCTCGGCCGCCACCACCATGAAGACGTGCGCGAACGCACCCTCAACTCGTTGATGGAGCGTTACCACGTGGACCAGGGCCAGGCTGCGCGCGTGGAACGCAAGGCACTGCATGCCTTCGACCAAGTGGCTGATGCGTGGGGGCTGAAAGACGGGAATTGGCGCGATCTGCTGGGCTGGGCCGCGAAAGTGCACGAAGTAGGCCTCGATATCGCCCACTATCACTACCACAAGCACGGCGCCTACCTGATCGAGCACTCCGACCTTTCGGGCTTCTCCCGCGAGGACCAGCAGATGATGGCCTTGCTGGTACGCGGCCACCGCCGCAACATCCCCAAGGACAAGTTCGCCGAGCTGGGTGATGAAGGCATCAAGCTGCTGCGCCTGTGCGTGCTGCTGCGCTTCGCCATTCTGTTTCACCACATCCGTGGCAACCAGCAGATGCCGAAGGTGGTGCTCAACGCTGGCGATGCAAGCCTGGATGTGGCCTTCCCTGAAGGCTGGCTGGAACAGAACCAGCTGACCCAGGCCGACTTCGCCAACGAGGCGGAGTGGCTGGCCCGGGTCGGCTTCGTCCTCAGCGTACGTTGAGGACCGGGTTGCTCAGGCGCTCCAGCAGGGTCGCCTGGGCACTGCGCGGGTTCTGGTTGCCGGTCGGGGTGATGCGCACGTAGCGCCCGTCTGGCTGCAAGGTCCAGGCGTGGGTGTTGTCGGTCAGGTAGCCTTCCAGCTCCTTCTTCACCCGCAGCAACAGCTTCTTGCCTTCCACCGGGAAGCAGGTCTCGACGCGCTTGTCGAGGTTGCGCTCCATCCAGTCGGCACTGGACAGGTAGATCTGCTCTTCGCCGCCATTGAGGAAGTAGAACACCCGCGTGTGCTCAAGGAAGCGGCCGATGATCGAGCGCACCTGGATATTGTGTGAAACCCCCGGAATGCCTGGGCGCAGGCAGCACATGCCACGCACCACCAGGTCGATCTTCACACCCGACTGGCTGGCCTTGTACAGCGCCTTGATGACCTTGGCGTCGGTCAGCGAGTTGAACTTGGCAATGATGTGCGCCGGCTTGCCTTCGAGGGCAAACTGGGTTTCGCGCGCAATCATGTCGAGCATGCCCTTCTTCAGGGTGAACGGCGCGTGCAGCAGCTTTTTCATGCGCAGCGTCTTGCCCATGCCGATGAGCTGGCTGAACAGCTTGCCGACGTCCTCGGTGAGGGCGTCGTCTGAGGTCAGCAGGCTGTAGTCGGTGTACAGGCGGGCATTGCCGGCGTGGTAGTTACCGGTGCCCAGGTGCGCATAACGCACGATCTCGCCCTGCTCGCGACGCAGGATCAACATCATCTTGGCGTGGGTCTTGAAACCGACCACGCCGTAGATCACCACCGCACCGGCCGCTTGCAGGCGGCTGGCCATCTGCAGGTTGGACTCTTCGTCGAAGCGCGCGCGCAGTTCGATCACCGCGGTGACCTCCTTGCCGTTACGCGCAGCGTCCACCAGGGCATCGACAATTTCCGAGTTGGCCCCGGACCGGTACAGGGTCTGGCGCACGGCGAGCACGTGCGGGTCCTTGGCGGCCTGGCGCAGCAGGTCGACCACCGGGGTAAAGGACTCGAAGGGGTGCATCAGCAGTATGTCCTGCTTGCTGATCACGCTGAAAATGTTGTCGGCGTTCACCAGCAGCTTGGGGATCGCCGGGGTGAACGGCGTGTACTGAAGCTCCGGGTGGCTGTCCAGGCCGGTAATGCTGAACAGGCGGGTGAGGTTGACCGGGCCATTGACCTGGTACAGCTCGCTTTCGCTGAGGCTGAACTGCTTGAGCAGGTAGTCCGACAGGTGTTTCGGGCAGGTGTCGGCCACCTCCAGGCGCACGGCGTCGCCGTAACGGCGCGAGAACAGCTCGCCGCGCAGGGCGCGGGCCAGGTCGTCGACTTCTTCGGAGTCCAGCGCCAGGTCGGCGTTACGGGTCAGGCGGAACTGGTAGCAGCCCTTCACCTTCATGCCCTGGAACAGGTCGTCGGCGTGCGCGTGGATCATCGACGACAGGAACACGTAGTTGGCACCTGGGCCGCCCACCTCTTCAGGCACGCGGATAACCCGGGGCAGCAGGCGCGGGGCCGGGATGATCGCCAGGCCCGAGTCGCGGCCGAAGGCATCGACCCCCTCCAGCTCGACGATGAAGTTGAGGCTCTTGTTCACCAGCAGTGGGAACGGGTGGGTCGGATCGAGGCCGATCGGGGTGATGATCGGGGCGATTTCGTCGCGGAAATAGCGGCGCACCCAGGTCTTGAGCTTGGGCGTCCAGTAACGGCGGCGGATAAAGCGGATCTGGTGCTTTTCCAGCTCCGGCAGCAGCACGTCGTTGAGGATCGCGTACTGGCGCTCTACCTCGATGTGCACCAGCTCACTGATACGCGCCAGCGCCTGGTGCGGCTGCAGGCCGTCGGCACCGGCCTGTTCACGGGCGAAGTTGATCTGCTTCTTCAGGCCGGCGACGCGGATCTCGAAGAACTCGTCGAGGTTGCTGGAGAAGATCAACAGGAACTTGAGGCGTTCGAGCAGTGGGTAGTTCTCGTCCAGGGCCTGTTCCAGCACGCGGATGTTGAACTGCAGCTGCGAGAGTTCGCGATGAATGTACAGGCTGCTGTCGTCCAGGCCGGGGACGGTGATTGCCGGGGCCGGCGCGGGCGCGGGCGCCGCGGCCACAGGCTCGGCGACCTGTTCCTCTACAGGCTCCGGTTCGGGCGCCGGCGGCAGGTCTGGCGGGGTCTGCACCAACTCTTCCGGGAGCTCCTGGGCATCCTTGATCGCGACAGGGGTGAGCACTTCATTATTCATCTGGCGTTCCTGAGGACGTTAACGCCCTATCATCAATTGAGCGGCAAGATAAGCGCCCATTATGACGCCTGTGTTACACACCAGGGCAAGCCATGGCGCGTGGCCTCTGGCATTGTCTGTGTAGGAATTGTTCACGTCGAGACACATTTGGACACTTTCACGAATGCGCGCGAAGGGGTAGGCTGCGCGTTCATTTCGCCAGCACCTCAGAAAATGCTTCAACAATTCCTGCAGGATTTCGGCTACTTTGCCCTTTTTCTAGGCACCTTCTTCGAAGGCGAGACCATCCTGGTGCTTGCGGGTTTCCTTGCATTCCGTGGGTACATGGACATCAAGCTGGTGTGCCTGGTGGCGTTTTTCGGCAGCTATGCCGGCGACCAGCTGTGGTACTTTATGGGCCGCCGCCACGGGCGCAGGATCCTGGCGCGCAAACCACGCTGGCAAGCGATGGGTGACCGGGCGCTGGACCACATCCGCCGCCACCCCGACATCTGGGTGCTGAGCTTCCGCTTCGTTTATGGCCTGCGTACGGTCATGCCGGTGGCCATTGGCCTGTCGGGCTACCCGCCGCGCCGCTACCTGCTGCTCAACGGCCTTGGCGCGGCCATCTGGGCAATAGCCCTGGGCGCGGCTGCGTACCACTTCGGCGCCATTCTCGAAGGCCTGCTGGGCAACGTGAAGCGTTACGAGCTATGGGTACTTGGAGGCCTGGTGGGGCTGGGCGTCCTGTTGTGGCTGCGCCGGCGTTTCCGCGCCTTGCGCGCGGAGCGCAAGGCGGCGGACCAGGCCCAGGCCCCACAGGCTGAGAAGGCTATAGACCACGAGCAGGAACCAGGCCAGCGGCGCGACCACCGCTAGGCCCAGTGCGCCGGCCAGGTACAGCGCCGGCGCATTCACCACAAGCCGCGCCAGTTCCAGGCGTGCAGCCCAGGGCCGGTTCTCCAGCAACCCGCCCAGCACGAACAGACCAAACGCCATGAGCGACCAGCCGAGCACCAGCGCGGCGGCCGGCAGGCGTTCGGCTACGTCCATCAGGTAGCTGCCCAAGGCCACATAAACCACGAACTGCGTCGCCACGTAGGCTTGTTGCGGGCGGCCCAGGGCAACCTCGAACTTGCGAAAAAGCGTCAGGTCCTGCTTGGCCTGTGGGTAACGTGCGGCCACATCGGCCGGGCGCCAGCCAGTGGGCATGAACCAGATGCGCAGCTTGTCCCACAGGCTGGCAGTGCGCCGGGCGTCATGCCAGAGCTGGGCATAGAACTGCAGGTTGGCCCACAGAGGGTTCCAGCTGGCCAGCGGCGTGGTTACCCCGAACACCACAGGCTCGGCCGGGTCCTCCTCTTTGAAGGTGCCGAACAGACGGTCCCAGAGAATGAACACACCGCCGTAGTTGCGATCCAAGTAAACAGGGTTTTGCGCATGGTGGACGCGATGGTTGGATGGCGTGATCAACACCCACTCAAGCCAGCCAAGCTTGGGAATGTGCCGGGTATGCACCCAGAACTGGTACAGCAGGTTGAGCGATGCCACGGTGATGAACACCAGTGGCGGCACGCCCAGCAGTGCCAGCGGCAGGTAGAAGATCCACGAGAAGATGAACCCGCTACTGGTCTGGCGCAACGCGGTGGTGAGGTTGTATTCCTCGCTTTGGTGATGCACCGAATGCGCGGCCCACAGCACGTTGCGTTCATGGCCCAGTCGGTGCAGCCAGTAGTAGCAGAAGTCGTACAGGACAAAGGCCAGCAGCCATACCCACCAGGCTTCGGGCGGCAGGCGCAAAAGTGCCAGGTGCTCGAACGCCAGGGCATAGGTCACCAGCCCTGCGCCTTTGGTCAGCAACCCGGTGCTGGTCGACAGCACGCCGGTACTCAGGCTGTTGATCGAATCGGCCAGGGTAAAGTTGCGCTGGCCACGCACACGGTCGGCCACCAGCTCCAGGGCGATGAGCACGAAGAAGAACGGCACGGCCAGCAATATCAGGTCCATGGGTACGGCCTCAGGCGGTATCCATCAAGATTAGGCCGCACCTGCGGCAACCCCTATGGCGACATCTGCCAAACTAGAGGACATTTAGCGCCTCGACACTGGAGTAATGAGCATGACAAAAAAAGTAGCGGTGATTCTTTCCGGCTGTGGCGTGTATGACGGCGCCGAAATCCACGAAAGCGTGATCACCCTGCTGCGCCTCGACCAGCGCGGTGCGCAGGTGCAGTGCTTCGCGCCGAACATTACGCAGATGCATGTCATCAACCATCTGACCGGCGAAGAAATGCCCGAGTCGCGCAATGTCCTGGTGGAGTCGGCGCGCATTGCCCGCGGCGAGGTCAAGGACATCCGCGAAGCCAAGGCTGAAGACTTCGATGCGCTGATCGTGCCAGGCGGCTTCGGGGCGGCGAAAAACCTGTCCAACTTCGCCGTGGAAGGCGCCAACTGCAGCGTCAACCCGGACGTGCTGGCCCTGGCCGAAGCCTTTGCCGACGCCTGCAAGCCGGTTGGCCTGATCTGCATTTCGCCGGCACTGGCCGCGAAGATCTACGGGCCGGGCGTGGTCTGCACCATCGGTAGCGACGCAGGCACTGCGGCGGCTGTCGAGAAGATGGGCGGCACCCATGAAGAGTGCGATGTGCACGACATTGTCGAAGACACCCAGCGCAAGCTTGTGACTACCCCGGCTTACATGGAAGCCAAGTCGATCAGCGAAGCGGCGGGCGGGATCTACAAGCTGGTGGACCGAATCCTGGAACTCACGCACGAGGGTGACCAGTAAGCCTTTGGGGCTGCAAAGCAGCCCCGCATCAGGTTTTACTCAGCCGGGCAATGATCCGGTCCAGCGCATTGGCGAACGCCTGCTTTTCACGTTCACCATAAGCCGCCTGCCCTCCCCCCACCTGGCCCTGCTCACGCAACTCGGTGAACAGGTTGCGCGCCGCCAGGCGGTCGCCCATGTTGCGCTCGTCGAACTCACGCCCGCGCGGGTCCAGCACGGTCACGCCCTTTTTAACCAGGCGGTCAGCCAGCGGCACATCACTGCAGATCACCAACTCACCGGGCACGGCGTGTTCGACCAGGTAGTCGTCGGCTGCGTCCATGCCGCTGGGTACCACGATCAGGCGCACGATCGCGAACGCTGGTTTGGCCACGGCCTGGCCCGCCACCATCACCACTTCGAACTTGCGCTTGAGGGCGAACTTGACGATCAGATCCTTGGCCGCCTTGGGGCAGGCGTCGGCATCGATCCATACACGCATCGGAATTTCTCTACATGAAATCAGTGCGCCCATCATGCCTGAAGCGCAGCAAAAGCTGGAGCAGGCGCGCGCTGGAAAAATGGCGCCAAAATCCCAATTAGCGCTTATCCGGCCCCACCACTCAGGCTACACTCGCCACAGCTTTACTGGCCTACCCGAGCGCACAATGAACCACCCTCACGAAATCCGCCCTGACCTGGACGAAGGCATTGATCGCAAAGTCCTGGCGACATTGCGTGCGCGTTTCCTGCAGCTGAACCAGGGGAGGCTGCAGCGGGCAATGGAAGGCCTGTCGACACGCCAGCAACAGGTACTGACGCTACTGCCGCTGCTGTTTCACGTAAACCATCCGCTGTTGCCGGGCTACGTCTCGGGTAGCACACCGGCTGGCGTGTCGGGCTACGAGCCAGGTGCCGAGCTGGTGGTCGAGGCCCAGCGCCTGGCCCGCTCGTTCACCTACAAGGCCCGCCATGGCAACCCGCCACGGCCGATCCATGGCCTCTACCTGATGGGCAGCCTGGGCTCACTGGCCCAGGCCGAGCACAGCGACATGGACCTGTGGGTGTGCCATGCGCCCGGCTTGCCCGAGCACTTGCTGGGAGAACTGCGCCGCAAGTGCCAATTGCTGGAGGATTGGGCGGCAAGCCTGGGCGCCGAGGCGCATTTCTTCCTGATCGACACGCAAGGCTTTGCCCAGGGCCAACGCGATGGCCAGCTGGGCTCCGACGACTGCGGCACCACCCAACACTACCTGCTGCTGGACGAGTTCTATCGCACTACCCTATGGCTGGCAGGGCGTACACCGCTGTGGTGGCTGGTACCCATCTACCAGGAACACAATTACCACGCCTACACCCAGACCCTGCTGACCAAGCGCTTCATCCACAGCCAGGACGCCCTCGACCTGGGCAACCTGGCGCACGTTCCGCCCGGCGAGTTCGTCGGTGCCGGCCTGTGGCAACTGTTCAAGGGCATCGATTCGCCCTACAAGTCGCTACTCAAGCTGCTGCTGACCGAGGCCTACGCCAGCGAACACCCCACCGTGCGCTGCCTGAGCCTGGACTACAAGCAGGCGGTGTTCGCCAACCAGCTCGACCTCGACGAGCTGGACCCGTATGTGATGGTGTACCGACGCATCGAACGTTACCTGCTGCAACGTGGCGAGCCCGCGCGCCTGGAGCTGGTAAGGCGCAGCCTGTACCTGAAGGTGAACAAGAAGCTCAGCGACCAGGGCCGCGCCAATGGCTGGCAGCGCCGGCTGTTGCAGCGCCTGGCAGACGAGTGGGGCTGGGACGAGCGTCAGCTGGCCCTGCTGGACAGCCGCAGCCAATGGAAAGTGCAGCAAGTCGCTGTCGAGCGCCGCGAACTGGTGGCCGAGCTGAACCATAGCTACCGCTTCCTCAGCCAGTTTGCCAGCACCCAGAACGCCAGCAGCCGCGCCGACCAGCGCGACCTCAATGTGCTGGGCCGGCGCCTGTATGCGGCCTTCGAGCGCCGCGCCGGCAAGGTCGAGGTAATCAACCCCGGCATCGCCCCGGACCTGGCCGAAGGCACCCTGACCCTGGTCCAGGCGCCCAACCGCAAGGAGCCAGGCAGCTACCACTGGGAGCTGTACAGCGGCAACCTGAGTACCAACGAGGTGGAGCACTTCAGCCCGATCAAACGCTGCCGCGAGCTGCTTGAACTGCTGGCCTGGGCCCACCGCAACGGCGTGATCGACAGCAGCACGCGCCTGGCGCTGCACCCGGGCGTCAGCGACCTCAGCGAGTTCGAGCTGTTCAACCTGATGGGTTGCCTGCAGCAAAGCATTCCCCTGCCCTTGCCAATCGTCAGCGAAGTGCGCCTGCTGCAGCCCAGCGTTGCCGACGAGGTGCTGTTGCTGGTCAATGTCGCCATCGACCCGCTGCGCCATCACCGCGACCTGAACATCCTGATGACCACCGAGCGTACCGATTCGTTGAGCTACGCAGGCGTGCGCGAAAACCTGGTGCTGACCCTGGACCAGGTCACCCTGAACAGTTGGAACGAAGTGCTGGTCCAGCGCTACGACGGTGAGCACGCGCTGGTGCGCTGCCTGCGGGACTTCCTCAACAGCCCGGTGCTGCGCGGCCACCGGCCACGGGTACGAGTGCGCTGTTTTTGCCAGAGCCGCGCGCAGGCCATCGGCCAGCGCGTGGAGGAAATTTTCGACACGGTGCAGCTGCTGCTGGACCAAGGCTTGAACCACCGCTACCTGCTACAGGTGGCCCAACACACCCATGTGCTGGAGCTGTTGGCCGGGCATGTCGGCCTGGCCACCCTGGCCGAGCACGAAGCACTGCTGGCCCACCTGGGCGAGGAGCGTAGCGCCTACAGCCCGCTGTACCTGGATAGCAACGCACTGCTGGACCACGACTTGCGCCTGGTGCTGGAACAGGGCCGCCCGGCTTGCATCCAGGTGTTCTACCGCCTGCAGGGTGGCTGGGCCGAGTTGTATGTGCTGGATGAATACAATGCCCTGTGGCAGCAGCGCCTTCCCCTGCATGACGAAGCCCACCTGCTGCTGCCACTGCAACGCTTCCTGCGATCAGTGGTGATGCGCCGTGATGCCCGGCTGCCGCTGGATACCCAGCGCGCTGCCTCGCTGGACATCCACTACGCGCAACTGTTGCCTTCCGGCGCTGGCAAGGCGCGCAGCATCGAGGCGCGCCAGGCTCCGGTCGAAGGCAGCGGCCAGCCTTACTATGCGGTGCAGGCCATCATCCAGGCCGGAGTGGCGGGTGCGGCGCATGTGACGCTGTACTGCGACCAGCAAGAGTTTTCCGAGCTGGAGCATGGTGGTCAGCTGTATGCAGTGGTGGCCAGGCAGATCATCGGGCAACGGCGCGGTGCCGGACAGTACCGGTGCTACATCACCGACCTGGATTTGTCCGAGCTGCTGGATGACCGGCTGGGCGCGACGCAGGTGTACCTGAGCTACAAGCGGGTGCTGGAGCAGGCGTTGAATGAGGGGTTGGAGCAGGTGCTGGGGGAATGACCGAGGGCCGCTGTGCGGCCCCCTTGACCCTTACAGGTCGTAATCGCCCGCCGCTTCTGGCTGGTATTCCACTTCCAGCAGCTTCAGCTTGAGGGTCTTGCCACCCGGTGCCGGCCAGTCGATCTGCTCGCCCACCGACAGCCCCAGCAAAGCGCAACCGATCGGTGCCAGGACCGAGACATTGCCTTCCGGCCCTGCGTCCTTCGGATAGACCAACGTCAGGTGGTAGTCCTTGCCGCTGGCTTCCTCACGGCAGTGCACGCGCGAGTTCATGGTCACCACGCCCGCTGGCACGTCCTCGTGACCGACCACCTGCTCGGCGCGGTCCAGCTCGTCCTGCAGGGCGAGCACACCCGGCGTACTCTCGTCGAGGCTGTCGATAAGACGCTCCAGACGCTGTACGTCCAATCGGGTGAGGATGAGGGAAGGCTTGGTGCTCATGATCCAGTCAGACTCCTTTGAACAGGCGATTTTCGTCGTGCAGATAAAGCAAAACCCCGCCCAAGGGCGGGGTTTGTGAAGGCTTTGGCGTCACCGACGCAGAACCCGACACTACCACAGCCGGGCAAATACTCAAGCCCCTGCTAGCAGTGTGCCTTAGCTTGGTCGCGCAGGGCCTGGGCCTCGCGGCAGATCTGCCGACGCCGTTCGTCATCGGCTGAACGCCATTCGCGAATGTGCTCCACATGCCGCTGGCAGCCGGTGCACACCCGCTGCTCGTCCAGCCGGCAAACGCTGATGCACGGCGATGGCACGGCGGGGCTGACGTTGCTGTAGAGCGGCTTGGGTGGCCGGGCCTGGACGCTGCTCATGTCAGATCTCGTCGAAGTCCAGCTTCTCGCCAGCCCGCTCCCAGACGATGCGTTCGAGCATTTCGCCCAGCAGTTCGTCGCTCTTCTCGCACACCCACTTCTTGCTCTCTTCGTCGTAGTCGAAGTGGAAACCACCCGAACGGTCGGCCAGCCACAGTTGGCGCAGCGGTTCCTGGCGGCTGAAGATCAGCTGGGCGCCACCTTCGAACTTGACGGTGAGAACACCGGCGGAGTTCTCCATGTCCAGGTCCAAGCCGCTCTCGTCGAACAGGTCTTCCAACGCCTGTTGGGTCGCGTCGACCAGATCATGGAAACGCGCTTCACTCAAACTCATTGCAGGAACCTCGAAATTGGCTGCGTTACAGGCAAGCCGGGCAAGATACGGGCGCTTGGCGCCGAATGCAAAGTTTAGCCATTGCAGGCGGCAAGAATCGCCCGCCCGGCGGACCGGCCCTTGCATAGGCAAGCCGCCGGTCGCTCGGTATACTCGGGCGCAATACTGCATTTTTCTAAGGATTTCACCCATGAAGCGCCTGATTTCCTCCTTCGCGGCGCTGGTCGCTGTTGCCTGCCTCGTTTCGGCCTGCGGCCAGAAAGGCCCGCTGTACCTGCCTGAAGACGGCGATAACGGCAAAGCGCACAAGTCGCACCAGCACCAGCCCAAAGCCAAGCCGGCCGCGGCCCCGGCGCCAGCGCAGCAGCCCGAGCTGCAGTCCGAGCCCGAGCAGTCGCCTGCGCAGTAAGGAAACCAGATGAACGCTTTCAACTACCGCGACGGTCAGCTGTTCGCGGAAGGGGTGGCCCTGTCGGCCGTCGCCGAACGTTTCGGCACCCCCACCTATGTGTATTCGCGCGCCCACATCGAGGCCCAGTACCGCAGCTACGCCGACGCCCTGCAAGGCACCGAGCACCTGGTGTGCTTCGCGGTCAAGGCCAACTCCAACCTTGGCGTGCTGAACGTGCTGGCGCGCCTGGGCGCAGGTTTCGACATTGTCTCCGGCGGTGAGCTGGAGCGCGTGCTGGCTTCTGGCGGGCGCGCCGACCGCGTGGTGTTCTCCGGCGTCGGCAAAACCCGCGAAGACATGCGCCGCGCCCTGGAAGTGGGTGTGCACTGCTTCAACGTCGAGTCCACCGACGAGCTGGAGCGCCTGCAAGTCGTGGCGGCCGAGATGGGCAAGGTTGCCCCGGTGTCGCTGCGGGTCAACCCGGACGTTGACGCAGGAACCCACCCGTACATTTCCACCGGCCTTAAAGAAAACAAGTTCGGCATCGCCATCGCCGACGCCGAGGCCATCTACGTGCGTGCTGCGCAGCTTCCGAACCTGGAAGTGGTCGGCGTCGACTGCCACATCGGCTCGCAGCTGACCACCGTGGAACCGTTCCTCGATGCCCTCGACCGCCTGCTGGACCTGGTCGATCGCCTCGCCGACTGCGGCATCCACCTGCGCCACCTGGACCTGGGTGGCGGCGTTGGCGTGCGCTACCGCGACGAAGAGCCACCGCTGGTGGCCGACTACATCAAGGCTATTCGCGAACGCGTAGGCAAGCGCGACCTGGCCCTGGTGTTCGAGCCGGGCCGCTACATCGTGGCCAACGCCGGCGTGCTGCTCACCCGCGTGGAATACCTCAAGCACACCGAACACAAGGACTTCGCCATCATCGATGCGGCAATGAACGACCTGATTCGCCCGGCCCTTTACCAGGCCTGGATGGGTGTCAGCGCGGTCATCCCACGCGAAGGCGAAGGCCGTGCCTACGACCTGGTCGGCCCGATCTGCGAGACCGGCGACTTCCTCGGCAAGGACCGCGTGTTGAACCTGGCCGAAGGCGACCTGCTGGCCGTGCAGTCCGCGGGCGCCTATGGTTTTGTCATGAGCTCCAACTACAACACCCGTGGCCGTTGCGCTGAAATCCTGGTCGACGGCGACCAGGCGTTCGAAGTACGCCGCCGCGAGACCATCGCCGAACTGTACGCTGGCGAAAGCCTGCTGCCGGAGTAAGCCCATGCTGCTGCGTTTTACCAAGATGCACGGCCTGGGCAACGACTTCATGGTCCTCGACCTGGTCAGCCAGCACGCGCATATCCAGCCAAAGCACGCCAAGCAATGGGGTGACCGCCATACCGGCATCGGCTTCGACCAGTTGCTGATCGTCGAGGCGCCGAACAACCCGGAAGTGGACTTCCGCTACCGCATCTTCAACGCCGACGGCTCTGAAGTGGAGCAGTGCGGCAACGGTGCGCGCTGCTTCGCCCGTTTCGTGCTGGACAAGCGCCTGACCGCGAAAAAGCGTATCCGCGTGGAAACCAAAAGCGGCATCATCGTGCTGGACGTGCAGAACGACGGCCAGGTGAGTGTCGACATGGGCCCACCGCGGTTCATTCCTGCCGAAATCCCCTTTGTCGCTGACGAGCAGGCGCTGAACTACCCACTGGAAGTCGACGGCCAGCTGCATTCGATTGCCGCCGTGTCCATGGGGAACCCGCATGCCGTGCTGCGCGTCGACGACGTGCATACTGCCCCCGTGCATGAGCTGGGCCCGAAGATCGAAAACCACCCACGCTTCCCGCAGCGGGTGAATGCCGGCTTCCTCCAGGTCATCGACCGCCACCGCGCCAACCTGCGCGTGTGGGAACGCGGCGCGGGCGAAACCCAGGCCTGCGGCACCGGCGCTTGCGCCGCGGCCGTGGCAGCGATCAGCCAAGGCTGGATGGATTCCCCGGTGTCCCTCGACCTGCCCGGTGGCCGCCTGCACATCGAATGGGCCGGCCCCGGCAAGCCCGTGTTGATGACCGGCCCTGCCGTGCGCGTCTACGAAGGACAGGTTCGTCTCTAAGCGAGTAACCGCCATGACCGATCAGCCCAAGGTTGTACCCCAGCAGTCCGCCGAGCTCGATGCCGAAGCGGTGGTCGCCTACCTGCGCGCCCACCCCACCTTCTTCGCCGAGCACGACGAGCTGCTGATCGAACAGCACATCCCGCACCAGCGTGGCGACAGCGTGTCGTTGGTGGAACGCCAGCTCAAGCTGCTGCGTGACCGCAACATCGAGATGCGCCATCGCCTGTCGCAACTGATGGACGTGGCCCGCGACAACGACCGGCTGTTCGACAAGACCCGACGGCTGATCCTCGACCTGCTCGACGCCGGTACCCTGGAAGAAGTTGTGATGGCGGTCGAAGACAGCCTGCGCCAGGAATTCCAGGTGCCCTTCGTCAGCCTCATCCTGTTCGGCGACAACGTTGCGCCGGTCGGGCGCTGGGTCAGCAACGCCGAGGCGCAACAGGCCATCGGTGCCCTGCTGGGCGGCGGCAAGACGGTCAGTGGCAACCTGCGTGAACACGAGCTGGCGTTCCTGTTCGGTGAAGAACAGCGCCGGGAGGTGGGTTCCAGCGCCGTGGCCACCCTCGAATACCAGGGGCTGCACGGGGTGCTGGCGATCGGCAGCCGCGACCCGCAACACTACAAGAGCAGCGTCGGCACCCTGTTCCTCGGCTACATCGCCGAAGTGCTCGGCCGCGTTGTACCGCGCGTTACCCAGACCCTGCGCTCGGTACGCTGATGGAACGCCAGCTGGAGGCTTATTGCGCACACCTGCGCAACGAGCGCCAGGTGTCGGAGCATACGTTGGTGGGCTACCGGCGCGATCTGGACAAGGTCATCGGCTACTGCAAGGAACACGGCATTGCCGGTTGGCAGGCGCTGCAGATCCAGCAACTGCGCCAGCTGATCGCCCGCCTGCACCACCACGGTCAGTCTTCACGCAGCCTGGCCCGGCTGCTGTCGGCGGTGCGCGGCCTGTACCGCTACCTCAACCGCGAAGGCCTGTGCCAGCACGACCCGGCCACCGGCCTGAGCGCGCCCAAGGGTGAGCGCCGGCTGCCCAAGGTGCTGGACACCGACCGCGCCCTGCAGCTGCTTGATGGCGGCGTCGACGACGACTTCATCGCCCGCCGTGACCAGGCCATTCTTGAGCTCTTTTATTCGTCCGGCCTGCGCCTGTCCGAGCTGACCAACCTCGACCTCGATCACATCGACCTCGCCGCCGGCCTGGTGCAGGTGCTGGGCAAGGGTGGCAAGGCCCGCGTCCTGCCGGTTGGCCGCAAGGCCCGCGAGGCGCTGCAGGCCTGGTACCGCCTGCGCGGCATCGGCAACCCGCGTGACCGCGCAGTGTTCATCACCCGCCAGGGCAACCGCATCACGCCACGGGCTGTGCAGCAACGGGTGAAGAAGGCGGGTGAGCGCGAGCTGGGCCAGCACCTGCACCCGCACATGCTTCGCCATTCCTTCGCCAGCCATGTGCTGGAATCGTCCCAGGACCTGCGGGCGGTGCAAGAGATGCTCGGCCATGCCGACATCAGTACCACGCAGATCTACACCCACCTGGACTTCCAGCACCTGGCCGCGGTGTACGACAGCGCCCACCCTCGGGCCAAACGCAGCAAAGGCACAGACTCATGAGCATCAAGCTGATCACATTCGACCTCGACGACACCCTGTGGGACACCGCGCCGGTCATCGCCAGCGCCGAAGTCGTGCTGCGCGACTGGCTCGAAGCCAACGCCCCGATCCTGGGCGGCGTGCCGGTGGAGCACCTGTTCGCCATCCGCGAGCGCCTGGTGCAGGCCGAGCCCGGCCTCAAGCACCGCATCAGCGCCCTGCGCCGACGGGTGCTGTTCCATGCCCTGGAAGAGGTCGGCTACAGCGAAAAGCAAGCGCAGTCGCTTGCCAACGAAGGCTTTGAAGTGTTCCTGCACGCTCGCCACCAGGTGGAGATCTTCCCCGAGGTGCAGCCGGTGCTGGAGATCTTGCGCCATCACTACACCCTGGGCGTGGTCACCAACGGCAATGCCGATGTGAGCCGGCTGGGGCTGGCGGACTACTTTCGCTTTGCCCTGTGCGCCGAAGACCTCGGCATCGGCAAGCCGGACCCGGCACCGTTCCTGGAAGCCCTGCGCCGCGGCGAGGCGGACGCCAGCGCCGCCGTTCACATCGGCGACCACCCCGGCGATGACATCGCAGGCGCCCAGCGCGCCGGGCTACGGGCCGTCTGGTTCAACCCCCAGGGCAAGGCGTGGACGGGTGAGCAGGCACCGGATGCCGAGATCCAGCGCCTTTCGCAGCTGCCCGACGTCCTTTCGCGCTGGCGCTGACAAAAGACCGCCTCGAAATTTGCCTTGGTGCGTATATCGAGCGCCGCCCGCGCGGCGCATCGCGAGCTGCGCTCGATCTCACTGGCAATGAAAAGATATCGGCAAACGCCCACAAAAAAGCCCGCAGCGACGGCGGGCTTTTTTGCGTTCAGCCACTCAGATAGGGCGGCTGCCGTATTTGTTGTCCGGCTTCTTGGGCGGGTCGGCGACCACGTTGGCCTCGACTTCCTGCACCTTGCCACCGCGCGAAAGGAATTCTTCCATCGCCTTGGCCAGTGCATCACGCTCCTTCTGCTTGGCTTCCATGCTCGGCATCTCGTCTACCGAGACAGCCGCCTTGGATTTGCCCTTGGCAGCAGGTGCCGGGCTGCTGTCGTCATCGCCAGCGTCTTCAACGCCGTCGTCAGCCGCCGCTTCGAGGCCTTCATCAGCCTCGTCTTCATCGCCTACTTCGAGGTCGTCGTTTTCCAGATCGTCGTCGCTCATGTTCTACCTCATGACTTGCGAAAAGCAGGTTAGTTATAGACCAGTGCAGCCGTAGACCGGCAGCCACCAGTGAAAATTCAACTGGCCGTGGGTTAGGCCACTGCCCTTGGGTCGGCGCTCCTGATGGGAGGCGGCACCCAGCAGGCCCTGCTCCTGGCAGGACCTGACAAATCCATCTAGCCCCTGCTGGCCACACGCTATTGGCAAGCCTAGCAAAGGCTGGCGAAGTGTGTGGACTACACGTCAAACACCCTTCGGCGCGCATTCTAGCGCGCCCGTGGAAAAAGCAAAGCACCATAAACGCCCTACGACTTGTAAGTTTTTTACCTACGTCGCGAACGTGACGGATAAACCGTTTGCCAAGCGCGAAATGCTGAAAATCTGGCAAAAAAATGCCCGGCAAGCCGGGCAAGTTTTTACCGCGTCGCAGTTACAGGTTGTAGCCGCGTTCGTTGTGCTGAGCCAGGTCGAGGCCGACCGACTCTTCTTCTTCGTTGACCCGCAGGCCCATCACCACATCCAGCACCTTGAGGATCACGTAGGTGACGATGGCGGTGTAGACCACGGTAAAGATCACGCCCTTGGCCTGGATCCAGACCTGCATGCCGATATCGGTGACGGTACCGAAGCCGCCCAGCGCCGGGGCTGCGAACACACCGGTAAGGATGGCACCGATGATGCCGCCGATGCCGTGCACGCCGAAGGCATCCAGCGAGTCGTCATAGCCGAGCCTGCGCTTGAGGGTGGTGGCGCAGAAGTAGCAGATCACACCCGAAGCCAAGCCGATCACCAGGGCGCCCATCGGGCCCACGGTACCTGCAGCCGGGGTAATGGCAACCAGGCCGGCAACCACGCCCGAAGCGATGCCCAGGGCGCTGGGTTTGCCGTGACCGATCCACTCGGCGAACATCCAGCCCAGTGCAGCAGCAGCGGTGGCGATCTGGGTGACCAGCATGGCCATGCCAGCGGTGCCGTTGGCGGCAGCGGCGGAGCCTGCGTTGAAGCCGAACCAGCCGATCCACAGCATGGCGGCGCCCATCAGGGTATAGCCAAGGTTGTGCGGGGCCATCGGGGTGGTCGGGTAGCCCTTGCGCTTGCCCAGCACCAGGCAGCAGACCAGGCCTGCGATACCCGCGTTGATGTGCACCACGGTGCCGCCAGCGAAGTCCAGTACGCCCCAGTCCCACATCAGTGCACCGTCACCGCTCCACACCATGTGCGCGATCGGCGCATACACCAGGGTGAACCAGATGCCCATGAACACCAGCATCGCGGAGAACTTCATGCGCTCGGCGAAAGCACCCACGATCAGTGCCGGGGTGATGATGGCGAAGGTCATCTGGAAGGTGATGAAGACCGCTTCAGGGAACAGTGCGGTGGCCGACGTCAGGTTCTCGGGCGTGACGCCGCTGAGGAAGGCCTTGGAGAAGCCGCCGACGAAGGAATTGAAGTTGAGCACGCCCTTTTCCATACCGGTGGTATCGAAGGCCATGCTGTAGCCGTAGACGACCCAGAGAATGCTCATCAGGCCGGTGATTGCAAAGCACTGCATCATCACCGACAGCACGTTCTTGGAACGCACCATACCGCCATAGAACAGGGCCAGGCCCGGAATGGTCATGAACAGCACCAGCGCCGTTGCGGTCAGCATCCAGGCGGTGTCGCCGGAGTTCAGCGCTGGGGCAGCTTCCTCTGCCAGGGCAAGCCCGGGCATTACGAGGGACAATAGGGCTCCTAGCCCTGCGATCTTACGCAGAGTCATGTTGTTTTCTCCTGGGGCGTTGGGTTTGGTGAGGCTTTATTGCTGCTTAGATCGCGTCGGTATCGGTTTCGCCGGTACGGATGCGGATTGCCTGCTCCAGATTCACCACGAAAATCTTGCCGTCACCGATCTTGCCGGTGTTGGCTGCCTTGGTGATGGCTTCGATTACCCGATCAAGGTCCTTGTCATCGATGGCGACATCGATCTTCACCTTGGGCAGGAAATCGACCACATATTCAGCACCTCGGTACAGCTCGGTGTGGCCCTTTTGCCGACCGAAGCCTTTGACTTCGGTGACGGTGATGCCCTGCACGCCGATTTCCGACAGCGACTCGCGCACGTCGTCCAGCTTGAACGGCTTGATGATGGCTGTGACTAGCTTCATGAAACTCTCTCCCGATTTGGTGGACTTGCCCCAGGAAAACAAACCCGTCTCAAGTCTAAGCGCAGCGGTTGGCTTTGTAACGCGTCGTCGGCATCCGGCTCCGCGTGCGCACTGCTTGGTCACAAGGAACTGCATCAGTGCATGGCTCGTACAGGTCTTTGCAGAAACCTTGCCAGTTCCGGCAAATCACCGGAAAACAGCGAGTTATGCGAAAGGGTCGGGATTGGCCAGTCGCCAGCATGGGAAACATGCACAGTTTCGGTGCGCAGCGGCAGGGCGCATTGCGCGAAAAACGTGCACTCAAACGTCAGGTTTGTGCGTGCTACACTGCCGGCCATTTCTCAGTTTCAGTGGACAGCCCCATGCTTGCGCCCAAAGCCCTTCTCGATGCCCTGAGCGACCAGGCCTCGCGCCTGTTCAGCAGCGATACTGCACAGCCCCGTGCAGAACTGGAAAGCCAGTTCAAGGTGCTGATGCAAGGCGCCTTCAGCAAGCTGGACCTGGTCAGCCGTGACGAATTCGACAGCCAGATGGTCGTGCTGGCGCGCACCCGCGCTCGGCTGGAGGCCTTGGAAAAACAAGTTGCCGAGCTGGAAGCACGCATGACGCCCGGCGCGCAAGAATAACTCGCGATACAAGGCGCTTTTGTCACTAATGGCAGCGCACGCAATGCTTTGAAGGCAAAGTCACCGACGTTCAGCCCGTCGCGGTCAGTGCCACGGTGTCAGGCCGAGGCCCCCATGCGGGCCGCCTCGAGGATTGCCTGTTTCGGCGGCAACTCGCTGGCATGCAAGGTGCCGCGAAACAAGGTCGCACCACACTGGGTAACCAGCGTCTTCACCCGGTTGTGCGAGTTGAGGATCTCGGCCTGGATGTCTTCGATGGCTGGATCCCCAGGCTGCAAGGCAGCCGCACGGTTGGCCCATTCGATAGCGGCAAAACGGCTCTGCTTGCGGGTGCCGCGCCCCTGCATCCAGGCCAACCCCAGTTCGGCACTGGCGCGCCCGGCAATCCACGCGTCCGGGTGCTCGACCAGGCTCGACAGGTAGGCAACCGCCTCGGATCGCTCCTGCGCTTCGCCAAACTGGCGCAACAGCATTCCCAGATGCAAGCGCGCGCGAGCATTGGTCTGCGGATTACCCAACGCATCGACCAGCAAGCGCCTGACGGCCAGCATGGCACTTCGATCATTCAAGTCCTCATCGCCATCCATGCGCAGGCAGGCGAGGTTGTACTTGGCCTGCCTGCTGCCCGCCTCTACCGCACGCTGCAGCCAATACTCAGCCGCCTCGTCATCCAGATAGTCCGCCGGGGTGTTGCCCAGGCCGCCGCTGTGCAGCTCGTACAGGCCAAGGGCAGCCCCCGGCAAGCTCAGCTCGGCACACCGCTCGTACAGGTAACACGCCACCTCATGCCGGTTGGCCGCCCACAGCAGCCGCGCCACAGCAAGCACCTCGAAGCCTGGCGCCTGGCCCGCGCGCTGGCGCGTTACCGCCACCTGCGACCATAGCCTGGCCTGCTCGGCCGAACGTGGCAGCCCCCATAGGCCGAAGCGATGCCCGGCAGCACGCATTGCACAGGCGCCAGCATGCGAGCGGCCTTCACACAGGCGCTCGATGGCGGTGCGCAACAGTTGGTGTTCATCTGCCATGCCATCGCGAAGTATCAGCCCGACCAAGCAGCGAAATGGCTCGCCCATGGCAGCGATGGCACCGTGATCGGCGTTACACGCCAAGCTCGCGGCGAAATCGCGCATACCGCCGGCATGGTCTTGCAAGGCACTGCTACGCAGCGCGCCTCGCCAAGCCAGCACAACGGCGCTTTCCCTTGGCCTTAGCGGGCGCTGCAACCAGGCATCGAACAGTTGCTGCCAGTCGGCGACAGCCTGCAACTGTTCGGTATGTGGCAGTTTCAGCCGGTCTTCGACGGCCATCCAGCGCAACGCATTGCGCAACGCTTCATCCCACGCCTCGCACAATGGCCCATTGGCCAACAGGTCTAACGCATCGAAGCTGGCGCCCCAACGGGGCAGCAGGTAATCGGCGTGGGCCTGGATCGCTTCAAAACAACCAGGGCGTGCCACCAGCGCATGGCGCAACCAGTAATAGCGTGGTGCTTCGTTTTCGTGATCGACCCGCCTGCTCAGGCACGCCGGCAACGCTTGGGGCAGCTCGGCCAAGGGCAACAAGCCATGCTTCACCAGTAAGGGCGCCGCGGCTTCCTGCACTTCCACATCGGCATGGGCGCTGGGCCTGTACCGCGCAGGCTGCCCCTGAAACAGTTCGATCAACCAGCCAGGCTCGCGCAGCTGCGCACTGATACGCAGCATACCAATGGCAGCTGCCACGGGTTGTGCGCAGCGGTCCATTGCACACAACAGGTGCGCGGTCGCGGTTTCACATATTTGCTCGACGGCCAGCAAGCGCGCAGCGTTGCGCTGGCCAGCGTCCTGCACCTGGCAAGCCCGGTGGAAGCAGTGCATGCCCATTACCACCTGTGGGTGATAAGCCTTCGGGCAGGCGTGAATCCAGGCTTTGATGACTTGGCTCAGGGCCCTGTCACCCTGGTTTTCCGGCTCGACCAGCATGTGCCCTTCGATGGCCACAAGGTAGGCCGGAAACTCGCCCGGCGGGGCTTGGCGCCATTGCGCCTCAAGGCTGTCGAAAAAGCAGGTGAGTTCAATGAATGAATTGGCCTGCACCAGTTCGCGGATAACCTGGCGCGTGTGGGTGAGCGTTTGCACGGCGCAATACCTCAAGTCCATTTGAAAGAAGACGCTGTGCCATCCCATGGCAACGGCATTTGCCCAACAACACTAAGCCATACCACGCACCTGCGCAAAGATTATTGGATCCATTTTTTGCCGATTTTTAAGAAAACACAGGGAAAAAACCTGCTCTGCAAAACCACGACGCACACTTGTTGCGCCTGTCGTGGCCACCATCGCTATCCTTGACCCAGCCGCAGGAAGCGGCCCTTTTCAGCGACAACGGAGCGACCATGTCCCTAGCCATCGTCCACAGCCGCGCCCAGGTGGGCGTGCAGGCACCCTCGGTCAGCGTCGAAACCCACCTGGCCAACGGCCTGCCTCATCTCACCCTGGTTGGCCTGCCAGAAACCACGGTCAAGGAAAGCAAGGACCGGGTACGCAGTGCCATCGTCAACTCCGGGCTGAACTATCCACAGCGGCGCATAACCCAGAACCTGGCCCCCGCCGACTTGCCCAAGGACGGCGGGCACAGGTTAGTACGGGCTATGGACATCCCACAGCCACAATCGCAACCTATGGACATGATCAGCTTTAGGCCTGATCT